>NZ_LFQR01000043.1 GCF_001182895.1 Frateuria defendens
CGCGGACTACCGCCGCGGCCTGCCGCCGCCCGTGCGCGCGCTGCACGACGGGCGCCGCGAGCTGCCGCCGGGCTTCTCGGCGATGCCGGCGCGCGACTTCGCCGCGGCGCGCCGCGTGCCGCACGACCGCTTCCGCCTCGATCCGCGCCAGCTCGACGCCATGCCGGCGCTCTCGCGCGAAGCCATGCCGCGGCCACTGCCGCCCGCCCCGTCCCGCATCACGCCGCCGCGCGCGTCCGCGGGCTTCGGGCGCGACGTGGTGACGCGGCGCGCACCGCCGGACGGCTTCGCCGGTTGGCGTGCGGGGCGCGGCCGCGACGGCCGGCCTACGCCGGACGCGCAGAACACCACGCCGCCCCCGCGCGCCGTATCGACCACCACCCCGCGCATGCTGCCGGTGCCGCCGCGGATCGCGCCAGCCGCGCGCAACGGCGTCGACGCCGCCACGCCCAACCCCGCCAATCCCGCGCTGCGCCCCGGCGAACTGCCGTCGGCCCGCTTCGCGCCGATGCGCCGGGCGTTTGATGGCGACCGCACCGGCCGTGCCATCGACCGTGGCGTGGATCGCGGCGAGGTGCGCCGTAACGGCCAGCGCTTCACCGCCGCGCCGCGGCCCGCCCCGGGCGCCGTGCCGGCGGCGCCGCTCGACCGCGGCCCCGGCAATGCCGCCGTGCCCGTCAACCGCCTGCCACAGGTACCGCGTTTCGAGCGTGCGGCGCCGATGAACGAAGGCGACGTGCGATCGATGCGAAGCAATCGTGCGTGGCCGCCGCGCGATGGCGTCGAACGCGCCGCGCCGCCGCCCTCGTTCCAGCGCGCGGCGCCGGCGCCCGTGCCGGCCTTCCGCGCCGAGCGCCCGATGCCGCCCCAGGCGATGCCGATGCCGGCGCCCGCCATGCCGCGCAACGCCGCGCCGCCGTCCGGCTACCGGCCGATGCCTGGCCATGACGCGCAGCCCTGGCGCCCTGCCGCGCCCGCCCGCGGCAAGGCGCCGGCCTCCGACGCGCGCGATGCGCCATCGTGGAAGCGCACCGCCGAGCACTGAAGCCCCGCCGCCGCGATGCCGGCGCGCGGCGGCATCCCGCTACAATGCGCGCATGCCGATCACGACCTGCAGCGGCCCGCGCGGCCGCCTCCTCGCCATGACCGCCGCCCAGGCGGCGCCTGCACGCCCCGATGCGTCCCGCCTCGACCCGTCCGCCCGCACGGAGCGCCGGCCATGAGCGAACACCACGACGCCAGCGGCAACGCCCATCTGCGGCGCATCCGCAGCTTCGTGCTGCGCGAGGGCCGCATGACGCCGGCGCAGCAGCGCGCCTTCGAGACGCACTGGGCGCGCTTCGGCATCGACTACCGCGGCGCCCCGCAGGACTTCGCCGCGCGCTTCGGCCGCCGCGCGCCGCTGGTGCTGGAGATCGGCTTCGGCAACGGCGAGGCGCTGGCCTGGGCCAGCGAGCACGACCCGGCGCGCGACTACCTCGGCGTGGAGGTGCACGGCCCCGGCGTCGGCCGGCTGATGAACGCCCTGGCCGCGCGCGATGCCGCCAACGTACGCCTGTACAAGCACGACGCGGTGGAGGTGCTGGAGCACGAGATCGCCCCGGGCACGCTGGCCGAGGCGCGCATCTGGTTCCCCGACCCCTGGCACAAGAAGCGCCACAACAAGCGCCGCATCGTGCAGCCGCCGTTCGTCGCCCTGCTCGCCTCGCGCATGGCCCCCGGCGGCCTGCTGCACCTGGCCACCGACTGGCAGCCCTACGCCGAGCACATGCTGGACGTGATGGAAGCCGCGCCCGGCTGGCGCAACGCAGTGGCGCCGGGTGCCTACGCCGAGAAGCCGGACTGGCGCATCGAGACCCACTTCGAGCGGCGCGGCCTGAAGCTCGGGCACGGCGTGTGGGACCTGCTCTACCGCAAGGCCTGAGCGCGCGCGCCGCGCCGCACGCGAAGGACGATTCACCAGCCGTCGCAACGCACTGCTTATACTCGCCGGCAACCAGGGACGAGTCGCCCAGCGTGAGGCAACCACCGCACAACCCCATCCCCTCCTTCCATCGGCCTTGCGGGGACGCTCGCTAGTGGGACTCTCGCTCACCCCCGAAATGATCCTGGTGCTCGGGCTGGTGGGCTTCACCATGCTGATGCTGGTGCTGGAGTGGGTGCGCGCCGATATGGTGGCGCTGCTGGTGGTGGTGGTGATCGGCCTCACCGGGCTGATCCCCTCCGACCGCGTGTTCAACGGCTTCGCCGGCAACGCGGTGATCGCCATCATCGCGATCATGATCATGGGCGCGGGGCTGGACCGCGCCGGCGTGCTGGCGCTCACCGCCAGCTTCGTGATGCGCATGGCGCGCGGGGTGGAGTCGCGCCTGGGCGTGGTGATCAACGCGGTGGCCAGCCTGTTCAGCGCGGTGATCCCCAGCCAGGCGCTGGCGGCGCTGATGATCCCGGTGGCCAGCCGCCTGTCCGCGCGCACCGGCGTGCCGATGTCGCGGCTGCTGCTGCCGATGGCCTTCTGCATCCTCACCGGCACCAACACCACGCTGATCGCCAACTCGCCGCTGATCGTGCTCAACGACCTGATCGCGAGCGCCAACGCCAACCTGCCGCCGGGCGCGCACACCATCCCCAAGTTCGGCCTGTTCAGCGTGACGCCGGTGGGCCTGGCGCTGGCGCTGGCCGGCGTGCTGTTCTTCCGCCTGTTCACCGCCAGGCTGCTGCCCGAGCGCGAGGACGAGCGCCTCAAGGTGACGCCGGGCCGCACCGAGAGCTACTTCGCCGACACCTACGGCATCGTCGGCGAAACGGTGGAGCTCACCGTCACCGCGGAGAGCCCGCTGGTGGGCATGAGCATCGGCGAGGTGGAGCACCTGTACGAGGCGCCGCTGATCCTGGCCATCAAGAACGGCAACGAGGCGCGCATGGCGCCGCCGGCCGACCAGGTGATCTGGGTGGGCACCGTGCTCGGCGTGCTCGGCCCGCGCGAGCAGCTCAACCAGTTCGCCAACAACCAGCTGTGCCGGCTGTCGCCGCGCATGCAGCAGCTGGGCGAGCTGTTCAACCCCACCCGCGCCGGCATTTCCGAGGCGGTGATCCCGCCCAGCTCGCGCTTCGTCAAGCGCACCGTGGGCGAGCTGCGCCTGCGCAAGCGCTACGGCATCTCGGTGCTGGCGGTGACGCGCGGCGACCAGGTGTTCCGCGACGACGTGCGCGCGGTGAGCCTGCGCACCGGCGACACCCTGGTGCTGCACTCGCGCTGGCGCAGCCTCACCCTGGCCGCCGAGGACAAGGACCTGGTGGTGGTCACCGACATCCCGCGCGAGGAGCAGCGGCCGAACAAGCTGTGGCAGGCGGTGGGCTTCTTCGTGCTGGCCAAGTGCCTGGCGCTGTTCACCAACCTCGACCTCTCAGTGGCGATGATGACCGGCGCGGTGGGCATGCTGCTCAGCGGCGTGCTGACCATGGACGAGGCCTACAAGGCGGTGAACTGGAAGACCATCTTCGTCACCGCCTGCCTGATCCCGCTGGGCTGGTCGATGGACGCCACCGGCACCGCCGCCTGGCTCGCGCAGGAGGTGCTGCAGCACCTGGGCAGCGCGCCGCACTGGACCTTCCAGCTCGCCCTGGCCCTGCTCACGCTGTGCTTCTCGCAGGTGATGTCCAACGTGGGCGCCACGGTGATGATGGTGCCCATCGCCATCAGCGTGGCCGTGGCCACCGGCGGCAACCCGTCGGCCTATGCGCTGATCGTGGCGGTGTCCTCCTCCAACACCTTCCTGATCAGCTCCGGCCACCCGGCGCTGATGATGGTCACCGGCCCGGGCGGCTACCACGCGCGCGACTTCCTGCGCGTGGGCGTGCCGCTGACCCTGCTGGTGCTGGCGATCACGCTGGTGGCGGTGAACCTGATGTTCCGCTGAGCGGCACGCCGGCGGGCGCGCGTTGCGCCGCCCCGCGCGGCGCCGCGACCGGATCGTCACGACCCGGTCCGTACAAAGACCGCGGTCCACACAGCCGGGGAGCGGCATGGGTCTTCGGGCATGGCTGGCGAATGGCGTGGCGGCGTCGGCGCTGATCCCGTCACGGCTGCGGCGCCTGCTGCTCGCCGGCGCCGGGGCGCGCATCGGCCGCTCGGCGATCATGCACGGCGGCCACTACGGCGGCGACCTGTCGAAGCTGCGCATCGGCGACTACTGCTACCTCAACATCGGCGTGTCGCTGCACCCCACCGGCGGCATCGCGATCGGCGACCGCGTTGCGCTGGGCCCGCACGTACTGGTGTTCACCGGCACCCACGAGGTCGGCCCCGCCGCGCGGCGCGCCGCCAACCCGCCGCGGTTCGCGCCGGTGGTGATCGGCGACGGCTGCTGGCTGGGCGCAGGGGTGATCGTGCACCCGGGCGTCACCATCGGGCCGGGCTGCATCGTCGCCTCCGGCGCGGTGGTGGTGGCGGACTGCGCGCCCAACGGGCTCTATGCCGGCGTGCCGGCGGTGCGCAAGAAGGACCTGGACCCCGCGTGACCTCGCGCAGGCCCGGTCAGGGCAGCAGGCGCACCCAACCGTCCTCGACCGCCACCGGCACCGCGCGCAGATGCTCGCCGCGGCAGGGGCCGCCGACGCATGCGCCGTCGTCGGTGCGGAAGCTGGCGCCATGGGCGGCGCAGATCAGCAGGCCCTGGCTGATCAGGAACTTGCCCGGTGCCCAGTCCAGCCGGCGCCCGGCGTGCGGGCAGAGGTTGAGCCAGGCACGCACCGCCCCGCCCTGGCGCAGCACGATCACGCTCTCCTCGCCGTCGGGCAGCAGGGCGTCCACGGCGGTGGCTTCGCCGTCGGGGAGGTCCTCGAGGCGGCAGAGCTGGGTAGCGGTCATGTCCATCGGCACTTGCCTTGCGGGCCGTGAGGCCTCATCGTTGCACACGTAAGTCCTTGATTTTACCATACGGATTTTTAACATGCGCTTCGTCCTGCCGCCCCTGCATCGCCCCCGCCACCCGCTGGCCCGCGCGCTTTCGCTGCTGCTGGGCGTGGCCGTGGTGGGCGTCCTGCTGGTGTTCGGCCTGGTGGTGGCCAGCGTGCTGCTGGTCGGTGGCGGCCTGCTGCTGGCCTGGCGCCAGTGGAAGGGTGCCGGCAAGGCGGCGCCCACGCCGCGCGCCACACACCGCCCGCAGGTGCTCGAGGGCGAGTTCGTGGTGATCCGCGACGGCCGCCCGGTGGCGCACTGAGCCCGGATTTTCGCGCCGAAAGGCGCGGTACGCCCGCCTGTCGTCCCGCCCGTCGCGCTGTGCCGTACGGCCCGCGGCCTCTCCACTGATCCACTCGCCGTCGATCCATCGGAATCCGCGCCGGTCCGGCGCCCGCGTCACGGGCCGCATGCCCGCGACGCCGCATGATGCCAGGCGCCGCCGTCAGGCGCGGGCACGCCAGGCGCAAGAAGCGGATGGCCGCCCGCCGCGGCGGGCCGTAGCCTGAGGGCAGCTTCGTCGAGGAGTGCCATCATGACCGCCCGTCCCTCCCCCGCCGCCCTCAACCTGGACCGCGTGCGCCGCCTGCTGGAAGAGGCCGAGACCGCGCCCAGCCTGGAAGCGCTGGCCGCCGAGGTTTCACTGAGCCCCAGCCACCTGCAGCGCGCGTTCCGCCGCCGCTACGGCATGAGCCCGGCCGAGTACCACCGCGCGCGGCGCTTCGGCCAGTTCAAGGCGGCGCTGCGCGAAGGCGCCGAGGTCACCGAGGCGGTCTATGCGGCCGGCTTCGGCTCCGGCAGCCGTGTCTACGAGCATAGCGACCGCCTGCTCGGCATGACCCCGGCCAGCTACCGCGCCGGCGGCGCCGGCGCCAGCATCCGCTACACCACCACCGGCACGCCGCTGGGCCGGCTGCTGGTGGCGGCGACCACGCGCGGCATCTGCGCGGTGACGCTGGACGAGGACGACCGCGCGCTGGAGCGCCGGCTGGCCGAGGAATTCCCGCAGGCCGGACGCGAGCGCGTGGACGCCGGCCGCGAGGAATGGCTGGACGCGGTGATCGCCCGCATCGCCAGCGAGCTGGGCTGGAGCGACGCCGCCGCGCCCGCGCTGCCGCCGCTGGACATCGCCGCCACCGCCTTCCAGTGGCGGGTGTGGGAGGCGCTCACGCGCATCCCCGCCGGCGAGACGCGCAGCTACGGCGAACTGGCCGCCAGCCTGGGCCGGCCCGGCGCCGCGCGCGCGGTCGGCCGCGCCTGCGGCAGCAACCGCCTCGCCCTGATCGTGCCCTGCCACCGCGTGATCCGCGAGGACGGCTCGCCCGGCGGCTGGCGCTGGGGCGTGGAGCGCAAGCGCGAGCTGCTCTCGCGGGAGCGCCGGCGCGAGGCGGCGCCGGCGCCACGCTGAAACCCGGCAGCCGCGCCGCACGGCCGGCTTGAACGCCGTTGCAAGCAGCCTTGCATACGGCTCGCTACCGGCCGCGCCGCGGCCGCACTAAGCTTTGCGACTCTGGCCGTCCCCACCCTTCGCGACAGCCCCGTCCCCAGGCCGACCGATGAACGACACGTCTTCCTCTCCCGCTGCCGGCCTGGCGAGCGCCACGCCCGCCCTCGACGCGCGCCTGCTGGTGCCGCTGTCGCTGTTCGCGCTCTACGTGATCTGGGGCTCCACCTACCTCGCCATCCGCGTGGCGCTGGAGAGCTACACCCCGTTCCTGCTGGCCGGCGTGCGCTTCCTCACCGCCGGCGTGCTGCTGTACGGCTTCCTGCGCTGGCGCGGCGTTACCCCGCCCACGCCGCGGCAATGGCGCAACGCGGCCTTCACCGGCGTGCTGCTGCTCGGCTTCGGCAACGGGCTGGTGTGTTTCGCCGAGCAGCGGGTGAGCTCGGGCATCGCCGCGGTGGCGGTGGCCAGCATGCCGCTGTTCGCCGCGCTGTTCTCGGGCCTGTACGGGCTGTGGCCGACGCGGCGCGAGACGGTGGGCCTCTTGATCGGCTTCGCCGGCGTGATCGTGCTCAACCTGGGCAGCGGCCTGTCCGGCTCGCGCCTCGGCGCCATCGCGCTGCTGGTGGCGGCGATGAGCTGGGCCTTCGGCTCGGTGTGGAGCAAGCGGCAGGACATGCCGGCCGGCCCGATGAACACCGCCGCGCAGATGCTGTGCGCCAGCGTGGCCCTGCTCGCGGTCGGCTTCGCCGGCGGCGAGCGGTTGCCCGCGCACCCGTCCGCCCACGCCACGCTGGCGCTGCTTTACCTGGTGGTGTTCGGCTCGCTGATCGCCTTTAGCGCCTACCTCTACGTGCTCAAGCACACGCGGCCGGCGCTCGCCACCAGCTACGCTTACGTGAACCCGCCGGTGGCGGTGCTGTTCGGCGTGCTGCTGATCGGCGAACAGGTGGGCGCCTACGACCTGGCCGGCATGGCGGTGATCCTGCTCGGCGTGGCGGTGATCACCCTCGCCCGGCAGCGCAAGGCGGGCTGAACCCGCGGGGCCGGCGGCGTTACGACCATCGTCGCGTTGTCCGGCCCGCCGGCGGCGACGACCATGCCCCGATCATTCATCGGGGAAGCCGCCATGAACACCTCGTCCGAAGGCCTGCTGGCCCGCGCTGCCTTGCGCAGTGCGGCGTGGTCGGAGCGCTGGTTCCCCGACGCCTGGGTGTTCGCCGCGCTGGGCGTGGCGATCGTGGCGCTGGCGGCGCTGGCCTTCGGCGCCACGCCGACGGTGACGGTGAACACCTTCGGCGAGGGTTTCTGGAGCCTGATCCCCTTCACCATGCAGATGGCCTTCGTGGTGATCGGCGGCTACGTGGTGGCCACCGCGCCGGTGGTGGCGCGCTTCATCGACGTGCTGGCGCGGGTGCCGCGCAGCGGACGTGGCGCGATCTGCTACGTGGGCCTGGTGAGCATGCTGGCCTCGCTGCTGTCGTGGGGCTTCTCGCTGGTGTTCGGCGGGCTGCTGGTGCGCGCGCTGGCGCGGCGCACGGAACTGCGCATGGACTACCGCGCCGCCGCCGCGGCCGCCTACCTTGGCCTCGGCGCGGTGTGGGCGATGGGTCTGTCCTCCTCCGCCGCGCAGTTGCAGGCCAACCCCAAGAGCATGCCGCCGGGCCTGTTGCAGATCACCGGCGTGCTGCCTTTCAGCGAAACCATCTTCCTGTGGCAGTCGATCGCGCTGACGGCGGTGCTGATCGTCGTGTCGCTGCTGATCTGCTGGTTCACCGCGCCCTCGGGCGCCAGCGCGCGCACCGCGCAGGACTTCGGCGTGGACGGCGAGGCCGCCACGCCGCCGCTGCCGCCGCGCAGCCGGCCCGGCGAGTGGCTGGAGTACAGCCCGCTGCTGTCGCTGCTGATCGGCCTGCTGGGCCTGGGCTGGCTGGGGCACGAGTTCGCCACCAAGCCCGCCGTGACCGCCATCGCCAACCTCAACACCTACAACTTCCTGTTCCTCACCCTGGGCCTCCTGCTGCACTGGCGCCCGCGCAGCTTCCTGAACGCGGTGGCGCGCGCGGTGCCGAGCACGGCCGGCGTGCTGATCCAGTTCCCGCTCTACGGCGGCATCGCGGCGCTGCTCACCCACGCGCCCGGCACGGACGGCGCCACGCTCTCGCACCATCTCTCGGGCCTGTTCGTGCGGATCGCCTCCACCGACACCTTCGCCCTGGTGATGGGCGCCTACTCGGCCATCCTCGGCTTCTTCGTGCCCTCCGGCGGCGGCAAGTGGCTGGTGGAGGCGCCCTACGTGATGCAGGCGGCCAACGACCTGCACGCGCACCTGGGCTGGGCGGTGCAGATCTACAACGCCGCCGAGGCGCTGCCCAACCTGATCAACCCGTTCTGGATGCTGCCCCTGCTCGGCGTGCTGGGCATCAAGGCCCGCGACGTGGTGGGCTTCACCTTCATCCAGCTGGTGGTGCACGTGCCGCTGGTGCTGGGCCTGCTGTGGCTGCTCGGCCTCACGTTGAGCTACGTGCCGCCGGTGATGCCCTGATGGACGATGGCCCAGCCAAGGCATCAGGCTGCGAGCCGCCATGTAGGCGCGCTTGCGCGCGACTGCTTTTGGCCGTACCGACCAAAGACCAAAGCGGTCGCGCGCAGGCGCTCCTACATGGGGGTGCGCATCCGTGCGCGGTGCTGCTGGCGGGACGGTCGCGCGCAGGCGCGCTACAGCTCGCGCAGCGCGGTGGTCACCGGCAGGCGCGCGGCGCGCACGGCGGGGAACAGGCCGCCGATGAAGCCGATCGCCAGCGCCCACTTGAGGCCGTCCCACAGGAGCCGCGGCGACACCTTCAGCTCGAAGTTGAGCTTGCCCACCGTGCCGGCCGCCAGGGTGGAGGCGCTGTAGCCGTTGAAGAGCAGCCACGCCAGCAAACCGCCGAGCAGGCCGCCGGCCAGGGCCAGCAGCATCGTCTCCAGCATCACTGCCACCACCACCGGCAGGCCGCGGAAGCCGATCGCGCGCAGCGTGGCGATCTCCCTCGCCCGCGCGGCGACGGCGGCGAACATGGTGTTGAGCGCGCCGAAGATGGCGCCGATGGCCATGATCGCGCCCACGGTGAGGCCCATGACGCGGATGATGCGGGTCATGCCCTCGGACTGCTTGCTGAAGTAGGCCAACGTGGTGCTGACGTCCACCTTGAGCTGCGGATTGGCTTCGAGCGCGCGCTTGAAGGCGGCGAAGGCGCCGGGGTCGGTGAGCCGCACGGTAACCGAGGCACGGCTGCTGCCGCGGCGGTAGGTGTCGGCCACCACCTCGGCGTCGCCCCATATCTCCGACTCCATCGCATCGCCCGAGGCGAACACGCCTACCACCGTCCACGACTGGCTGCCGAGGCGTACCGCATGCCCCGGCGCCAAGCCGGCGAACTGGCGCGCCGCGCCCTTGCCCACCACCAGCTCGCGCAGGCCCGGCTTGAACAGGCGCCCTTCGACGATCTTCACCTGCGGCCGCACCGCCCATGCCTGCTCGCCCACGCCGCGCAACTGCACGCTGCCTTCCTCGTCCGGCGCGCCGCCCTTCACCGGCAGGTTGGCCGCCACCACCAGTTCGGGCGAAGCCAGCGGACGGCCCTGGGCATCATGCGCGATACCGGGCGCCTGCGGGATCAGGGTGACGCTGTCGTGGTCGAGCACCGACATCACCTCGGCCGCCGAGGCGCCGCGCAGCACGATGGCGGTGTCGGCGCTGCCGCTCTTGCGCAGCGTCTCGCCGTAGCCCTCGGCCATCGCCAGCAGCGCCACCAGCACGCCGACCACGCCGGCGATGCCGATCACGATCACCGCGGAGGAACCCAGGCGCTGGCGCAGGGTGCTGATGCCCACACCGGTCACCGAGGCGGCCTGGCGGCCGCGCCGGGTGAAGGCCATCCAGCCGGCGAACAGCACGGCCAGGCCCAGCACCACGGACCAAGGCAGCCATACCCACAACACCAGCGCCGCCATCAGCAGCACCAGCAACAGCAGATTGCGCAGGAATGCCATCGCGTTCTCCTCAGCGCCCGGCCAGCGCATCGACGATGTTGAGGCGCATCGCGCGCCATGCCGGCAGCGCGCCCACCAGGAGCCCCACCGCCACCATCAGCGCGAGGCCGAGCAGCCAGCTGCTCGCACCCACCGTGGGCAGGTTGAGCATGCCGCCGCTGCCGGCGCTCACGCCCGGGATCAGCAGCGCCGCCAGCCCGAGGCCCACCACGCCGCCGAGCAGCAGCAACAGCACCGACTCGGCCAGCACCATCGCCAGCACGCTGCGGCTGGAGAAGCCGATGGTCTTGAGCACCGCCAGCTCCGCCGTGCGCTCGCGCACCGCCTGCATCATGGTGTTGCCCGAGAGCAGCAGCAGGGTGAAGAACACCGCGCCCATGATCGCGCCCACGATCAGGCCGATGTCGGCCAGCTGCTTCATCCACGAGGCGGTGGTGGCCTGCTCGGTCTGGGTGCGCGTCTCGTGGTCGGAGTTGGCCGAGAGCGCGTCGATCGCCCGCGCCACGCGGTCGGCCTGGTTCACGTCAGCCACGCGGCTCACGTACCAGCCGACCTGGCCGCGGTTGTAGGGCGTGGTCTCGTCGAAGTACTTCCAGTGCAGCAGGAACAGCTGGTCGTAGAAGCCGCCGGTCTTCTTGTCGGTGGAGTGCAGGATGCCCACGATGTCGAAGCTCCAGTTCTTGCTGCCCTCGCGATTGGGGAAGATGGTGGACTGCAGCGGGATCTTGTCGCCCACCTTCCAGTGGAAGCGCCGCGCCAGCGTCTCGCCGACCAGGGCGCCGGTGCGGCTGGCGTCGAAGGCCTTGCGCGCGGCCGGGTCCACGGCGATCTCCGGATACAGGTCGATGTAGTTGGGCGCCACGGCGAAGCTGAAGACCTGGTTGTGCGGGTCCTGGTAGGCGCCGCCGAACCAGTTGGCGTAGGTCACCTGCTTGACGCCCGGCACCTGGGCGATCTGCGCCTCCAGCGACTGCGGCAGCGGCTGGATGAAGGAGAGCTTCGAGCCCGTCTGCAGCCGCTGCGCGCCGTTGGCGCTCTGCCCGGCCTGGTCGAAGGAGGTGCGCACGGCGTCGAGCATGCCGAACAGCAGGAAGGCAGCGACGATCGACACCAGGGTGAGCACGGTGCGCGCCTTGCGGCGGAACAGCGCGGCCCAGATGAGGTGGAGGTATTTCATGGCGAGGACTCCATGGCCGAATGGGCGGCCGGGGCTTGCCGGCGCGCGCAGGCGAAGCGCGCTTCGACGGAAGGCCGCCGCGTGCCGCAAAGCGGAGCAGGAATGCCGGTGCGACGCGGCGTGGCGCAGGGCCCGGTCATGCCGTGGCCTGCTCGACCAGCGTGCCCTTGTCCAGGTGCAGCGTGTGGTTGGCGTACTCGGCGGCCTTCGGGTCGTGGGTCACCATGACGATGGTCTTGCCGTGCTCGCGGTTGAGCGTGCGCAGCAGGCCGAGCACGTCCTCCGCCGACTGGCGGTCGAGGTCGCCGGTGGGCTCGTCGCAGACCAGCAGCGCGGGGTCGGAGACGATGGCACGGGCGATCGCCACGCGCTGCTGCTGGCCGCCCGACAGCTCGCCGGGCTTGTGCGCGGCGCGGTCGCCCAGCCCCACCAGTTGCAGGGCGATGCCCGCGTTCTTGCGCCGCTGCGCGCCGTTGAGCCTGGTGAGCAGCAGCGGCAGCTCCACGTTGCGCTGCGCGCTCAGCATCGGCATCAGGTTGTAGAACTGGAACACGAAGCCCACGTGCGCCGCGCGCCAGCGGGCCAGCGCGCCGGCGCCGAGCTGGTCGAGCCGCTGCCCGGCCACGGCGATGCTGCCGCCGCTGGGCGAGTCGAGCCCGCCGATCAGGTTGAGCAGGGTGGTCTTGCCGGAGCCGGACGGCCCCATCATCGCGAGGAAGTCGCCCTCGGCGATGTCAAGGTCGATGTGGTGCAGCACCTCGACCTTCTGCCGGCCGCGCTCGTAGACCTTGGAGAGATTGCGTAGCTCGATCAGCGTGCCCATGGGTTCATTCCTCATCGTCGAATTCATCGGCATGGCGCGCTCACTGCGCGGCCTCCCGCACCCTGGCGCCATCGCGCAGGCCGGCCGGCGGCGCCAGCACCACGCGCTCGCCCGGCTGCACCGCGGCGGGCAGCCGCTTCATCGCGCCGTAGTCCTCCGCGGCCGGCGTCACCGCGCGCTGCGCGGCGCGGCCGTCGGCCACCACGAACACCACGCTGCGACCCGCGCGCTCGACGATCGCCTCGGCCGGCACCAGCGCGCCCTTCGGCGGCGCCGCCGCCACGGCCGGCCTGGCTTCGAGGAAGGACACGCGCACGCCCATGTCCGGCACGATGCGCGCGTCCTTGCGCTCCAGCGCCACGCGCACCTTCACCGTGGCCTTGCCGCGGTCGGCGGCGGGCACGATGGCGATGACGTGGGCGGGAATGCGCCAGTCGGGGTAGGCGTCGAGCACCGCCTCGGCCGGCATCTGCGGCTTCACGCGGCCGATGTAGGCCTCGTTGACGTCCACGTCCACCTCGAGCGAATCCATGTCCACGATGGTGCCCACGCCGGTGCGGGTGAAGCCGCCGCCGGCGGAGAGCGGCGAGATGATCTCGCCCACCTGCGCCGCCTTGTCGGTGACCACGCCGTCGAACGGCGCGCGGATCACGGTGTAGCCGAAGTTGACCTGCGCCTGCGCCACCTGCGCCCGCGCCGCCTCGGCCTGGCGCCGCTGCGCCTTGAGCTGGGCGGCGTAGGCGGAGGCCGCCGTGCGCGCCTGCTCGGCGGCCTGGCGGGCGACCAGGCCCGGGCCCACCAGGGCCTCCTGCCGGCGCGCGTCGGCCTCGGCCTGGCGCCGCTGCGCCTCCACCTGCACCACCTGCGCCTCCGCCGCGCGGGCGGCGGCCTGGGCGGCGTCGAGGCTGGCGCGGTAGGCGCTGTCCTCCAGCCGCGCCAGCACCTGGCCCTTCTTCACCGTGTCGCCTTCCTCGATCAGCACCTCGGTGAGCGTGCCGGTGATCTGCGCGGACACCGTGGCCTGCCGCCGCGCGGTGACGTAGCCGGTGGCCTGCAGGACCGCGCCGCCCCCGGCCGCGCCCGCCGGCGCGGTCGCGACGGCCGTGCGCACATCCACCGCGCGCTGGCCGAGCCACCACCACGCGGCGCCCCCCAGCGCCAGCAGCACCAGCGCGGCCGCCGCCGCGAACCACGGCCAGCGCGGCCGGCCGCCCGGCCCATGCGGCTCGCGGTGGGCGCGCTCGATGCGCAGCTCCTTCAGCAGATCCCCTCTATCCATCGCGGCCTCGTCGTGTGGCGATGTCCGTCATTGCGCCGGCAGGGTGGCAGCCACCGCCGGGCGGCATAAGCGCCGGCCATCAGCCCGCGGCGATGACAGCTGTCATCCGCCCTCGGCCGTGACCTCGCCGTGCAGCGCGCGGCAAGCCTCGGCCAGGCGGCGCCCGGCCTCGTCCATGCGCTCCTCGTCGGTGCCGCCGTAGCCGAGCACCAGCGCCGCGCGCGGGCAGCGGCCCAGGAAATACGGCGCGGCGGAATACACGTGCAGCTTGCGGCAGCGCGCCGCCGTCACCAGCGCGTCGAGCTGCGCCACCGGCAGGTCCGGCAGCTCCACATACAAGGCCATGCCCGCGCTGGCCCCACGCACCACGGCGCCGTCGCCGAGATGGCGCCGCAGCGCCGCGATCAGCGCGCAGCGCTTGGCGTCGAGTACCCGCAGCAGGCGCCGCCGGCTGCGCTCGTAGGCGCCGCTGGCGAGGTAGTGCAGCATGGCGTGCTGCATCAGCGAGGAACTGCCGCGGTCGGCCAGCCACTTGGCGGCGCGGAAGCTCTCGCGCAGCGCCGGCGGCACCACGATGCAGGCCACCCGCAGGCCGGGGAACAGGCGCCGCGCGAAGTTGCCGCAGTAGATCACCCGGCCGTGCCGGTCGCTGCCCTGCAGCGAGGCGATGGCGTGCACGCCGTAGCGATACTCGCAGCCGATGTCGTCCTCGAACAGGTTAATTGGCCGTCCATACGTCCATTCGAGCAGCGCCTTCCGCCGCTCCATGGACATCACCGCGCCAGTGGGGAACTGGTGCGAGGGCGAGACCACCAGGAGGCGCGCATCCCGCAACGCTTCGCCGTGCTGGGCGATGTCGAGGCCGCCCACATCCACCGCGCAGCCGACCAGCCGTGCCCCCGCCGCGGCGAAGGCGTGGCGGGCGCCGAGGTAGTAGGGATCTTCCAGGCCCACCGTGGCGCCGGGATCGAGCAGCACGCGCGCGGTGAGGTCGAACGCCTGCTGCGCGCTGGTGAGGATCAGTACGTCGTCGGCCTCCGCCACCACGCCGCGCTCGTGGCGCAGGTAGCCTGCCACGGCTGCGCGGAACTCGTGCATGCCCCAGGCCGGCGGCTCCTCGATCTGCGCGGCGCGGCGCGCGGTCTGCGCCAGCACTTGGCGCCACTGGTCCAAGGCCAGCGAGTCGGCGATCGGGCCGGAGTAGCGCAGGTCGATCGCCTCCGGGTCGTTGTCGAGGAGCGGGAAGTCGGCCTCCTGCGGGCGCAGCGTCTGCAGGCGCTCGGCCTGCCGCGACAGCGGCACGGCACAGGACGGCTCAGCGCCGTGGGCCCGCTTCAAGTGTTCCAGCCTGCCGCCGCAGGACGGCTCGGCACCGACGAAGAACCCCGCGTGGCCGTGGGTGATCACGCTGCCCTCGCTCTCCAGCAGCGCGTAGGCCTGGGTGACCACGGTGCGCGACACGCCGAGGTCCACCGCAAGTTCCCGCGTGCCGGGCAGGCGCGCGCCGGCGCGCAGTTCGCCGGCCTCGATGGCGTGGTGCAGCGCTTCGTAAACCCGCACGTAGAGCGGGCCTCCCGCCTCCAGCTTCAGCAGCATCGTGCACGCTCCGCTACCGCGTTGGGTGGTGGTTTATGCATTAAACCGCGAATCCGGCGACGGCCGGGGGTTTTCGCGGTGCCACGTTGATGGATTCCGAAGAGCCGGGCAAGGCCGGAAGCAGTCCACTTTTGCGGTTCCTGAAGTGCCACCGTCGTGGACATTTACACTTTTTTAGCACAGCTTCATCGTCCCGCTCACCGCAAGATACTGCGGAGGCGTGCGATCGGAAAAGCACGGCTCCGCTCACTGCAGTCATTCGACTCGACAAGTGGGGAGACAATTCGATGAAGCCGATCAACCATCCGCGCAGCCTGCGCCGCTCGGCGCTCGCCGCCGCCCTAGCCATCGGACTCGGCAGCAGCGGCGCCGTACTGGCGCAGTCCAATGCCACCGGTGTGATCTACGGCCATGTGGAGGCGGCGCCCGACGCCTCCGTGCAATTGCAGAACCTCGATACCGGGCAGACCCGCACCCTGGGCCTCGACGCCAGCGGCAACTACCGCGCCTCCTCGCTGGCGGTGGGCCGCTACCGCGTCACCCTGCAGCGCGGCGGCCAGGCCGTCGCCACCCGCGACAACGTGCAGGTCGCGCTGAACACCGGCACGGAGATCTCCTTCACCGGCGCGCCCGCCGAGGCCAAGACCCTCGAAGGCATGACCGTGGTGGCCTCGGCGATGCCGGCCATCGACGTCTCCTCGGTCGACTCGCGCACAGTGCTCACCGCCGAGCAGCTCGACAAGCTGCCAGTGGCGCGCAGCGTGGCCGCCGCCGCCCTGCTCGCCCCGGGCACGGTGGAGGGCGACTCGCGCTATGGCGGCGCGATCAGCTTCGGCGGCGCCTCAGCGGCGGAGAACCAGTTCTACGTCAATGGCTTTCCGGTGACCAACCCGCTGACCGGCCTCGGCTTCACCGAGTTGCCGTTCGACTCCATCGACCAGCAGCAGGTGCTCACCGGCGGCTACGGCGCCGAGTACGGCCGCTCCACCGGTGGCGTGGTCAACATCGTCACCAAGAGCGGCAGCAACACCTGGAAGATGGGCGGCGAGGTGCAATGGTCGCCGCGCGCCCTGCGCGATTCGCCGCGCAGCATCTACTACAAGCACAACGGCACCGAGAAGGACGGCCAGCTGTTCCAGGACCGCAGCCGCAACAAGACCTGGCAGTCGGTCTACGCCGGCTACATCAGCGGCCCGCTGGTCAAGGACCGCCTGTTCATGTACCTCACCGCGGAGAAACGCGAGACCAGCGGCTCGCGCGGCGTCAACTCCGAGCTGGTGGGCACCGCCGCCGACACCGACACCAAGACCACGCGCTGGCTGGGCAAGATCAACTGGAACATCACCGACAACCACATCGTGGAAGTGACGGGGATGGGCGACACCACCACCATCGACCGCACCATCCGCAGCTACGACTACGCCACCGGCACGAAGGGCGCGCTGCTCGGCACCGAGTACCTGAAGAACTTCGACGTGGTGGGCGCCGGCGCCACCCCGGGCGGCAACCTGTACGTGGGCAAGTACACCGGCTACCTCACCGACAACCTCACCGTCACCGCCCTCTACGGCAAGACCCACTCCGAGCGCGTGGACACCCCGCTCGGCGCCGGTGGCGTACCCTGTCCGGTGGTCGTGGACGCCCGCGGCGTCACGCCCAGCATCACCGGCTGCAGCATCACCGCCGCCGGCACCGTGCTGCCGGCCGGCGCCAAGGACGACACCGACGGCTGGCGTTTCGACGTGGAGTACCGCCTGGGCGACCACGACCTGCGCGCGGGCCTGGACAACGTCACGCTGAAATCCTTCTCCGGCACGGTGTTCGAGGGCGGCTCGGCCTACCGCTACGCCAACACCTCGGACGTGGACCTCACCGGCTACCCCGACGTGAACGTCCCCACGCCCGAGCCCGACTACATCGTGCGCAACCGCATCATCGGCTTCAACGCCAGCGTGAAGGTGAAGCAGGAGGCGCAGTACATCGAGGACCACTGGCAGGTCACCGACCGCTGGCTGGCCTACCTCGGCCTGCGCAACGAACAGTTCAGCAACTACAACGGCTCGGGCCAGGTCTACGTGAAGCAGCGCCACCAGCTGGCGCCGCGCCTGGGCGTGACCTGGGACGTGTTCGGCGACTCCACTTTCAAGATCTACGCCAACGCCGGCCGCTACCACCTGGCGATTCCCGCCAACGTGGCGATCCGCGGCGCCTCGGCCTCGCTGTTCGCCAGCCAGTGGTACACCTTCACGGGCGTCGACCCCGCTACCGGCGTGCCGAGCGGGCTGACCCCGGTGACCGGCGTGCTGTACTCCAACGGCGCCGACGGCGTCACCGCGCCCGACCCCCGCTCGGTGGCCGCCAAGAACCTGCAGGCCTACTACCAGGACGAGTACATCCTCGGCTTCGACAAGGCCATCAACGACCGCTGGGCCTTCGGCGCCAAGCTGACCTACCGCAAGCTGCTCAGCATCATCGACGACTTCTGCGACGAGGCGCCGTTCGTGCACTACGCCGAGCGCAACAACATCGACATCAGCAACGCCGCGATCCAGGGCTGCTACCTGTTCAACCCGGGCAAGAACAACACCTTCCAGATCGACCTCACCGGCAACGGCGACTACCGCGACTTCCGGCTCACCAAGGAGGACTTCGCCGGCAACTCGAACGGCATCGGCTTCCCGGACTTGAAGCGCAAGTATCTCGCCCTCGACCTCTACCTGCTGCACCAGTTCTCCGACAACTGGTACGGCAAGCTGGAGTACGTGTGGTCGAAGAACTACGGCAACTCCGAGGGCCTGCTGAAGTCGGACATCGGCCAGCTCGACCCGTCGGTGACGCAGGACTGGGACTTCCCCGAGCTGATGATCGGCTCCAGCGGCTACCTGCCCAACGACCGCCGCCACCAGCTGAAGGCCTACGGCTACTGGCAGGCGACGCCGGAGTGGCTGTTCGGCGCCAATGCCTCGGTGGCCTCCGGCCGTCCGAAGAACTGCATCGGCAACGCGCCGGAGGGCTACGACCGCCAGGGCTACGGCACCTCGTTCTTCTTCTGCGACCTCAACGGCGACGGCATCCCGGAGCCGACCCCGCGCGGCTCGCAGGGCCGCCTGCCGTGGACCTGGCGGCTCGACCTCAGCGCGCAGTACTCGCCGGCCTGGGCCGACCACAAGCTGTCCTTCACCGTGGACGTGTTCAACGTGTTCAGCCAGCAACGCACGCTGTCGATCAGCGAGACCGCGGGCGGCGACCCGAGCTACGGCCGCACCATCGCCTACTCCGACCCGCGCTACGTGCGCCTCGGCGCGCGCTACGACTTCTCGCTCTGAGCCCATCGCGGCCGCGACCCGACAACGGGCCGCGGCCGGCCGAGGCACGACAACAATAATCGCCTCCGGCCGCTCGCGCGGTCAGGAACGCGAGGATCTCCCCAGATAGGGCCGCCATCGGATGGCGGCCTCTTTTTTGTCTGCGGCGCGGGGCGCGGCCGATGGGAAAGGAATGCGGCGCAGGACAGTACGCTACGCCGGCGATCGCGGGACGTAGGCTGTCGCGGGATCGTGAGGGGAACCGTGTTGTGTCGTGTCGTTGAGGCCCCGTCGCTGGCTGGCCGGCCGTTGGCCGGGGTTTCGCCCTCCTGCCGGAGGGCGAGTTACTTTCTCTTGCTTGTCCAAGAGAAAGTAACCAAAGAGAAAGACACCCCGAGGGCGCGCCT
>NZ_LFQR01000044.1 GCF_001182895.1 Frateuria defendens
TGGGCAAGCAAAGAAAAGTAACTCGGCCGCCGGCAGGCGGACGAAAGCCCGCCGCAGGGGAGCCACCACACGCAAGCGCATCGAGCGAGCGACGGCACCCCACCCACAAATGCTCCGTCCCGTCGGCAAGGACCAACTGCCGGCAGGAAAACCGTAAACCGGCCCCAGGCGCGGGATGATGCCCGGAACCGCCACCCATCCGCTCTCGCCCCGGCGTCCCGCCGGGTCTCTGCCGCGCCGGTGCCTCGCCGCAGCGCTGCGCAGCGTCGCGCTGGCGAGTGTGGCCAGCGCGCCGGCCGTGTGGGCGCAGGAGGCCGCGGCGCCTACGCGGCCGGTGCCGCTGTTCAACCGCTGGCAGGAGGACTGGTCGCCGATGGCCGACCCCGCTCTGCGGACCCGGCCGGGCGATGCGCTCAAGTACATCGCGCTCGATGCCGGCGATCCGGCCAGCTACCTTTCGCTGGGCCTGAACTGGCGCGAGCGCGCGGAGTACAACGACGCCGTGGCCTTCGGCGTCGGCACCCGGCGCGACAGCTACCTGATCCAGCGCGTGCAGCTCCACGCCGACCTGCACCTCGGCCAGCACTGGCAGCTGTTCGCCCAGTTGGAGGATGCCCGCGACTACGGCAAGCGCAGCACCTCGCCGGTGGACCGCAACCCGGGCGACCTGCGCCTCGCCTTCGTCGCCTACACGCATGCGCTCGAGGGCGGCACCTTCAAGGCCCGCGTCGGGCGGCAGGAGTTCGCCTTCGACCTGCAACGCTTCGTGTCGGTGCGCGACGGGCCGAACGTGCGCCAGGCCTTCGACGCGGTGTGGGCGGATTGGGAAACCGGCCGCTGGCGTTTCCTCGGTTTCGTCAGCCAGCCGGTGCAGTACGCGGACGCGCACCCGTTCGACGACACCTCCAACCACCGCCTGCGCTTCAGCACGCTGCGCGTGGAGCGGCTGGTGTTCGGCAACCAGGAGTTGTCCGCCTATTACGCGCTGTACGCCCGCGACGGCGCCCGCTACCTCGACGGTCGCGGCAGCGAGCGGCGCCACGTGCTGGACACCCGCTACGCCGGCGCGGCGCGTGGCTTGGACTGGGACCTGGAGGCGATGGCGCAGCGCGGCTCGGTGGGCGCCAAGGCCATCCGCGCCTGGGCCGTGGGCACGCGCGCGGGCTACACCTTTGCCGCGCTGCCCTGGCGGCCGCGGCCCGGCCTGCAGGTGGACGCCGCCTCGGGCGACCGCCATCGCGGCGACGGCACGCTCGGCACCTTCAACCCGCTGTTCCCCAACGGCTACTACGTGGCCCTGGCGGGCTACACCGGCTTCACCAACTTCATCCATGTGAAGCCCTCGCTCACCGTGAAGCCGCTCGCGCGCCTCACGCTGATGGCCGCGCTGGGGCTGCAATGGCGCGCCACCACGGCGGACGCCGTATACACGCAGCCGAACGTCGCGGTGCCGGGCACCGCCGGCACGGGCGGCCGCTGGACGGGCGCCTACGGCCAGCTGCGCGTGGACTACGGCTTCAACGCCAACCTCACCGGGGCGATCGAGGCGGTGCATTTCCGCATCGGCGACGCGCTCCGCCAGGCGGGCGCACACGACAGCAATTACCTGGGCCTCGAGCTCAAGCTGGCCTGGTGAGGGCATGCCGATGCCCGCCGTCAGGCCTGACGACCGCCGTGCCGAAACCGTTTCGGCCATGTACCGAGAGACACTGCGATGAAACCCTCCATCCCCATCCTGCTCAGCTTCAACGCCGGCTATGTCGACACCGCCGGCTTCATGGCCCTGCATGGCCTGTTCACCGCGCACGTCACCGGCAACTTCGTGACGCTGGGCGCCGCGCTGGTGCTGGGCACCTCCGGCGCGGTCGCCAAGCTGCTGGCGCTGCCGGTGTTCTGCGCGGTGGTGGTGCTGGCGCGGCTGCTGCGCTACCGGCTGCAGGACGCGGGGCGGCCGGTGTTCCGCACGCTGCTCCTGATCAAGCTGCTGCTGCTGGTCGTCGGCGCCGCACTGGCCATCCGTTTCGGGCCGTTCGCGGACGGCGACAGCTGGAGCGGGCTGGTCACCGGCATGGTGCTGGTAGCGGCGATGGCTGTGCAGAACGCCGTGCAGCGCGTGCACCTGGGCAGCGCGCCGCCGACCACGCTGATGACCGGCACCACCACCCAGATCATGCTCGACCTCGGCGATCGCCTGCACGGCGTCACGCCCGAGCAGAAGGCCGTCATCGACGCGCGCCAGTTCCGCATGATCCGCAGCGTCTGTGCCTTCGCCCTGGGCTGCGGCGGGGCGGCCCTGCTGCTCGCGTGGGTCGGCCCGTGGTGCTTCGCGGTGGCGCCGCTGATCGCGCTGGCCGCCTACCTGCGCGAGCTGGCCGAGCCGATGGCTGGCGCGGCCTAGTGGCCGGCCACCCCGTGCCCGGCCACCGCGTATCCCGGTAACTTCAAGGAGAACATCGCATGAGCTTTCCCCTGCTCGATCCCTCCCACTGCGCCCTGGTGCTGGTCGACCAGCAGGCGGGCCTCGCGTTCGGCGTCGGTTCGGACGACCGCCAGACCCTGCTGAACAACGCCATCGCGCTGGCCCGCACGGCCTCGGTGTTCAAGCTGCCGATCGTGGCCTCGACCTCGGCGACCAAGGTCTACAGCGGGCCGATGATGCCGGCGCTGCAGCACGCGATCCCGGACGTGGTGGCGATCGACCGGCGCAACATGAACGCCTGGGAGGACGAGGCCGTGCGCGCCGCCATCGTGGCCACTGGGCGCAAGCGGCTGCTGGTGTCGGGCATGCTGACCGAGGCCTGCGTGAGCTTCCTGGCCCTGTCGGCGGCGGCCGAGGGCTACGAGGTCTTCGTGGTCGGCGACGCCTGCGGCGGCCTCACCCCGCAGAGCCACGAGCTGGCGCTGCGGCGGATGCAGGCGGCCGGCATCCAGCTGACCAGCTGGCTGCAGGTGCTGCTGGAACTGCAACGCGACTGGACCCGCCACGAGACCTACGACGGCGCGCGCGCCATCGTGGAGGCGAACGCCGGCGGCTACGGCATGGGCCTGGCCTACGCCCGCGACATGCTCAAGCCTTGAGCACTGCCATGACCGAGCAGCGCGTGCTGGGCCACTGGCGCGGAGTGGCCATCGAGATCGCGTTGTGGGACGGTGCGGCGGCGGAGGTCGAGCTGTCCATCGCCTGCATGTTCGAGCGCGAGTTGGGCGATGCCGGGCCGATGGGTGGCCTGCGCCACCTGGACCAGGCCCTGGACGGCGCGCTTACCGCCTTGCGCCGCGAGGGGAGCTTCCGCGCCGCGCCACTGGAAACGCTGCTGATCAGCCGGCCACCGGCGGCGGTGGCCGCGCCGGCGGTGGCGGTGATCGGCCTGGGCGACCCCACCGCCTGGTCGCCGGCGCTGACCGCCCAGGCGGCCGCGGCGGCGGTGCGTCTTGCCGTGCAGCAGGGCGCGACCAGCGCGGCCTTCGCGCCGAGCCTGCTCGATGCGGGGCTGGATCGCGCAGCCACCGGCGGGGTGGCGACGGCGATGCTCGACGCCGTGATCGGCGCGATCGATGTCCAGTCGCGGCTCGTCGCGCGGGGGCTGGCGTCGCCGTTCGCGTTGCGCCGCTGGGTCTTCGACGTGGGTGCGGCGGGTTTCGCGGCGACGGCCGAGCGTTTCCAGGCCAGCCTGGTGGCGACGTATCGGGCCGGTTGATGGCCGCATCCTACACCGCCGTTTCCACTTACCTGCGCGAGGAGCTCTCTCCATGACGGACACACCCACGACCGATGCCGTGGCCACGCGGGAACTCCGCATCGTCGACGAGCAGGGCCGCGAGCGCCTGCTGCTGACGGTCAGGGAGGGCGCCCCGGCGGTGCTGCTGTTGCGCGAGGACGGACAGCCCGGCGCGAGCCTGCGGTTGGACGCGGCGGGACGCCCGGCCGTGCGTCTGGCCAATCCGGATCCGGCCTGGCCCGGAGCCAGCCTGGAGGTGGACGGCAAGGGCGTGCATGTGAAGTTCGACCGGCCGGGCGGCGCGTCCGCCTATCTTTTCCTCAACAACGCCGGTGGATCGGGCGTGGTATTGATCGATACGGCCGGCAAGCGCCGGCTCGACGCGGCGGTGGCCGCCGACGGCAGCAGCCGGATCGTGCGCTACGGCGAGGACGGCAAACCGCTGGCCTGAGCAGGGTGGCGGCGCCGGGCTTCCCGGGGTCGAAACTTGTCGGATCGAAGCGGGCAACCTGGATGGCACGTGGATAACATCGCCTTTTTTCATTACCTGCTGTTTCTGGTCTTCGGCGCCGGGCTGCTGACCTGGCTGGCCGAGCGCGTCGCCGTGGCGCCCGCGGTGGTGTTGCTGCTGGGCGGCACGGTGGTGGCCCTGGCCGGCGGCTATCCGGCCGTGGACATGGACCCGGGCCTGATCCTGGCGGCGGTGCTGCCGCCGCTCCTGATGTCCAGCGCGTTCTACACCGCCTGGCGGGATTTCCGCCGCGAGCTGCTGCCCATCGCCTCGCTGGTGCTGGGCGCGGTGGCCTTCACCACCGTGGCGGTCGCGGTGGTGGTGCATGCGCTGGCGCCGGCGCTGCCCTGGCCGGCCTGCTTTGCCCTGGGCGCCATCGTCTCGCCGCCCGACGCGGTGGCCGCCAAGGCGATGCTGCAACGCTTTCCGCTGCCTGCGCGGCTGGTCACCGTGCTGGAAGGGGAGAGCCTGATCAACGATGCCTCGGGCCTGCTGCTGTACCAGATGGCGGTGGCGGCGGGGATGTCGGGCCTGCTCACGCCGGGCCGCGGGGTGGCCGTCTTCTTCACCCTCAGCCTGGTTGGCGTGGCGGTCGGCTTCGCTTGCGGCCAGGCCATGGTGTGGCTGATCAAGCGGCTGCGCGACCCGGTGCTGTGCATCGTGCTGAGCTTCCTGATGGCCTGGGCCAGTTATGGCTTGGCCGAGCACCTGCACGGCTCGGGCGTGCTCTCGGTGGTGACCTGCGGCCTGGTGCTGGGCATACGCCAGCACCAGGCCTTCAACGCCGACATGCGGATCAAGGCGGAGGCCGCCTGGGAGACGGTGGTTTTCGTGCTGGAGGCGCTGGTGTTCATCCTGGTGGGGCTGGCCCTGCACGGCATCCTGGAGCGGATGGCCAGCACGGCGTCCATGTGGCGCATCAGCCTGCACGTGGCCCTGCCCGCGGTGGGCGCGGTGATCGTGGCCCGCCTGCTGTGGGTGGCGGTGGCGATCTACCTGCCCTCGAAGCTGGCGGCGCGGGCGGGGCGCTCGCCGCACCCCTGGAGCCTGGGCGAATCGGTGGTGCTGGGCTGGGCGGGGATGCGCGGCGTGGTGAGTCTGGCGGCGGCGCTGGCGCTGCCCGAGCGGTTTCCCGGCCGCGACATCATCATCTTCAGCACCTTCGTGGTGATCTTCGCCACCCTGGTCGGCCAGGGGCTGAGCCTCGCGCCGCTGATCCGCCTGCTGAAGCTGCGCCCGGTGCGGCCCGGCAACCTGATGTCGGAGCTGGAGGCGCGCTCCCACGCCTTCCGCGCCTCGCTGGTCGAGCTGGAACGGCGACGCGCGGACGATGCCGGCGAGGACGCCGCCGCGATCGACCGCCTGATCGAGGAATACCGGGTGCGCGTGCGCAACAACGCCAACGCGCACCGCGAAGGCCAGGAGCACGTGCAGCGGCGATCCCGGCAACTGCGCCTGGAGCTGGACCTGGTCGGCACCTCGCGGCAGGAGCTGCTGCGGCTGCATCACGCGGGCCGCATCTCCGACGCGGTGCTGCACCGGATCGAGGGCGAGCTGGATTTCGAGGAGCTCCGGCTGCACCGTCTGCTGGACTAGGGCATGCTCCGGCAGCATCGGGGGTAGACCAAAGTCGTTCGCTTTGCTGCGCTGCGTAGCACTAGCCTTGCCGCAGCCACGGGGACGGAGGCGGGGACGATGAGCTACGAGTCGCTGTATCGCCAGTCGGTCGAACAGCCGGAGCTGTTCTGGGCCGAGCAGGCGCGGCGCATCCACTGGGAGACGCCGCCGCAACGCATCCTCGACGACAGCCGGTCGCCGTTCCGCCGCTGGTTCGTGGGCGGCACCACCAACCTCTGCCACAACGCGCTGGACCGCCACCTCGCCGCGCGCGGCGAGCAACTGGCGCTGGTGGCGATCTCCACCGAGACCGGCCTCACCCGCGAGCTGAGCTACCGCGAGCTGTACCGCGAGGTGAATGCCTTCGCCGCCGTGCTGGTGGCGCTGGGCGTGGGCAAGGGCGACCGCGTGGTGATCTACCTGCCCAACATCGCCGAGGCGGTGTTCGCCATGCTGGCCTGCGCGCGCATCGGCGCGATCCACTCGGTGGTGTTCGGCGGCTTCGCCGCGCACAACCTGGCGCTGCGCATCGACGACGCGCAGCCCAAGCTGCTGATCGCCGCCGACGCGGGCATGCGCGCGGGCATGGTGATCCCGTACAAGCCGCTGGTCGACGCCGCGCTGGCCGAGGCCGCCTCGCCGCCGCCGCAGGTGCTGCTGGTGGACCGCGGCCTCGACCCGCAGATGACCCGCGTGGCCGGTCGCGACCTCGACTACGCCGCGCTGCGCGCGCAGCACCTGGGCGCCGAGGTGCCGGTGACGTGGCTGGAATCGAACGAGCCGAGCTATCTCCTCTACACCTCCGGCACCACCGGCAAGCCGAAAGGCATCCAGCGCGACGTGGGCGGCTATGCGGTGGCGCTGGCGCTGTCGATCACCACCATCTTCGACATCGCGCCGGGGCAGGTGATGTTCTCCACCTCCGACGTCGGCTGGGCGGTGGGGCATTCCTACAACGTCTACGGGCCGCTGATCGGCGGCGCCACCTCGCTGCTCTACGAGGGCGTGCCGATCCGCCCGGACCCGGGCATCTGGTGGCAGCTGTGCGAGCGCTACGGCGTGCGCACCATGTTCTCCTCGCCCACCGCGATCCGCCTGCTGAAGAAGCAGGACCCGGCCTGGCTGAGGAAGTACGACCTGTCGCGGCTCAAGTGGCTGTTCCTCGCCGGCGAGCCGCTGGACGAGCCCACCGCGCGCTGGATCACCGAGACCCTGGGCGTGCCGGTGATCGACAACTACTGGCAGACCGAGACCGGCTGGCCGGCGATCACGCTGATGCCGGGCCTGGACCTCAAGCCCGTGAAGTTCGGCTCACCCGGGCTGCCGGCACCGGGCTACCGCATGAAGGTGATCGACGAGAGCACCGGCCGCGAGGCCGCGGCGGGCGAGAAGGGCGTGCTGGTGTTCGAGCCGCCGCTGCCGCCCGGCTGCCTCACCACCGTGTGGCGCGACGACGCGCGCTACGTCGGCAGCTACTTCGGCCACTTCAAGGAATTGCTCTACAGCTCGCTGGACTGGGCCATCCGCGACGCCGACGGCTACTACTTCATCCTCGGCCGCACCGACGACGTCATCAACGTGGCCGGCCACCGCCTGGGCACGCGCGAGATCGAGGAATCCGTCGCCACCCATCCGGCGGTGGCCGAGGCCGCGGTGATCGGCATGCGTGATGAATTGAAGGGCCAGGTGCCGGTGGTCTTCGCCACCCTGAAGCAAGGCGTGGTGGAGACGCCGGCGCACGTCGCCGAGGGCATGCAGCGGCGCGTGGTGGAACAGCTCGGCGCGGTGGCGAAGCCCTCGCGCGTCTACGTGGTCAACGCCCTGCCCAAGACGCGCTCGGGCAAGCTGCTGCGGCGCTCCCTGCAGGCCCTGGTGCAGCACACCGACCCGGGTGACCTCTCCACGCTGGACGACCCGGGCGCGCTGGACGAGGTGCGGCAGGCGCTGGAGCGGGGGCCGGAGCTGGGCGGGTGAGTGGCGTGCAGGCTAATGCCCGCCTAGGACATGTCGGCCGGTGCGAAACAGCTGGCGCCGGCCATCAACCGAGCAATCGAAAGCGGCAATCGATCCCGGTCGAGCGATCGGCCAGCGTGGCCCGGTAGCCGGGCGACTCGTACCAGGCGATCGCCGTGTCGCGATCTGCGAAGCGGATGATCGCGCCGCTGGTGAAGGCGGGCTCGCCGGTCAGGACGTCCCAGGCGCCGCCGGCGATGAACTCGCCGCCGAATTGCTTCACGACCGGGCCGGCGGCGGCCGAATAGCGATCCTTGGCCTGCGGGTCCTTCACGGTCAGCTCGACAACGACATAGGCGCTCATTTTTCGATGTCTCCGGGGGTGACTTGACGTGGTTGATGGGGCGGGCGGTGCGCCTGCACAGACGCGATCGACGGTGTCCGCTTCGCCGTGTGGGAGCGGGCCTGGCCAGGCCTGCGCGCTGCGGTCCGCAAGGCCCAAGGTCAGAACTCGACCACGATCTTGCCGAAGTGGCCGCCGGCCTGCTGCAGCCGGAAGGCGTCCGTCAGCCCTTCCAGCGCAAACGACCGGTCGATGATCGGCTTGATGCCGGTCGCCTCGATCGCGCGGATCATGTCCAGCTGCTGCTGCCGGCTACCCACGACCAGACCCTGCAGCCGTTGCTGGCGCGTCATCAGCAGGCCGGTCGGGACCGGTCCTGCTCGGCCGGTCAGCACGCCTATCAAGGAAAGATGGCCGCCGATCCGGCCGGCCTCGATCGACTGGGCCAGGGTGCCGACGCCGCCCACTTCCACGACATGGTCCACGCCACGGCCATGGGTGAGTTCGCGGACATGCTTGCCCCAGTCCTTCACCTTGCCATAGTTGATGCCGTGATCGGCACCCAGCCGTCGCGCCCGCTCGAGCTTCTCGTCCGACGAGGAGGTGACTAGAACGGACGCGCCCATGGCCTTGGCCAACTGCAGGGCAAAGATCGACACGCCGCCCGTGCCGAGCACCAGCACGGTGTCGCCGGCCTTGAGGCCGCCATTGACCACCAGTGCCCGCCAGGCCGTAAGGCCGGCCGTGGTGAGCGTGGCGGCCTCGGCGTGCGTGTAGCCGACCGGCGCCCGGGTGAACGCCGAGGCTGGTGTTATGACCGCTTCACGGGCATAGCCGTCGATGCCGTCCCCCGGCGTGGTCGAGAAGTCGTCCACGGGCGGCTCCCCATCGAGCCACTGCGGGAAAAAGGTGGAAACCACGGGGTCGCCGATGGCGAACTCCGAGACACCCTCGCCGACCGCCTCCACGACGCCGGCGCCGTCGGCCATGGGAATGCGTCCCGTAGCCGTGCGTATCCGGCCCGTCACGACGCCCAAATCGTGGAAGTTGAGCGAAGTGGCATGCAGCCGGACGCGGATCTCGCCCCGGCCGGGCAAGCCGGGGTCGGGAAGGTCGGCCAGCGACAGGCCGTCCAGCCCCGCCTCGCCGTTGGATTTGATCGCCTTCATTCCGGGGGCGCCGTCGTCGTTATGCCTTGACCGCCAGGCGCCGGCCCGGCTCCTGCGCCGCCAGGGCTTCGCTGGGCTCGAGCACCTGCTCGGGGTCGCCGGGCTGCACGAGGTGCAGGCGTGCGCCGGTCTGGCCGGCGCCCAGGCCGGGCTTGAGCACCTGCTGGCCGTCGTAGTGGCCGCCGTTCTGGCAGCGGAAGGGGATCGGCGCGTCGATGAAGAAGCCATCGAGCCGCCGCACGAGGCTGGCGGCGGCGTCCTGCCAGCCGGCCTCGCCCAGCCGGTCGCTCTGGTAGGTCACGAAGGGCGGCAGCACCGACATGCCGGGGTAGAACAGCACGCCGTGCTGGATCGGCCACAGGATCTCGTCGAGCCGGCCGTTGACGCCGCGCTCGCCGTAGTGCGGCTCGCGGCCGCCGATGTTGACGAGGAGCATGGCGCGGCGGCCGCTGAGCACGCCCTCGCCGTAGCGGTCGCCCCAGCGCTCGCCGCCGTGCGCGCCCACGCCATAGGCGAAGCCGTAGGCGAACACGCGGTCCACCCAGCCCTTGAGGATGGCCGGCATGCCGAACCACCACAGCGGAAAGCTCAGGATGACCGCGTCGGCCCACAGCAGCTTCTGCTGCTCGGCCTCGACGTCGGGCGTCTGGGTGCCGTTGGCGAAGGCGTGCCTGGATTCGGAGGCGTACTTGAGGCGTTCCGGGTGCGCCGGCGCGATGAAGTCGCCGCCGTCCGCGGTGGCCTTCCAGCCCATGGCGTAGAGGTCGGACACCTGCACGGCATGCCCGCGGGCGGTGAGGGTTTCCACTGCCAGGTCCTTCAGGGCGCTGGTCAGCGACTTCGGCTCGGGGTGGGCGTGGACGATGAGGATGTTGCTCATGCGATGGGCCTCGATGGGGCAGTGAGGGGAGCTTTCGCTTCGAACATACCCATCGACATGCAATTGTTGAAATCGAAGTTTTTATGGCTTCTTATAGATTCGATGGATACCAGGAAGCTCGACCTCAACCTGTTGGTGACCCTGGACACGCTGCTCGCCGAGCGCAACGTCACGCGCGCGGCGAAGCGTCTGCACCTGAGCCAGCCCGCGCTCTCCGCGCGCCTCACGCGCCTGCGGGAGATCCTGGGCGACCCGCTGCTGATCCCGGCCCGGCGCGGCATGGTGCTGACCCAGAGCGCGCTGGAACTGCAGGTGCCGCTCCACGAAGCCCTGGAGGGCGTCCGGCACGTGCTCGCGGACGGCACGCCCTTCGAGCCTTCGAGCGCGGAGGCGACCCTCGCGATCGCCGCGAGCGACTACGTGCAGTACTCGATCCTGATGCCGCTCGCCTGCGCGCTGCGGGTGGAGGCCCCGAAGGTCAGGATCGCCTGGCGCACCCTCGACGCCGCCGCGCTGACGACCCAGCTCGAACGGGGCGAGGTCGATCTGGCGCTGATGACGCCCGAGTCCGCGCCGGAAGCGCTGCGCATGAAGAAGCTCTACCGCGAGCAGTACGTGGCGATCGCGCGTGTCGACCACCCGCGGGTCCGGGGGCGTCTCGACCTCGACCTCTTCGGCCGGCTCGACCACATCCTCGTATCGCCGCAGGGCGGCGGCTTCGTCGGGCCGACGGACACCGCGCTCGAAAGCCTGGGGCGCCGCCGCCGCGTGGTGCTCTCGACGCCGGGTTTCCTGATGGTGCCGGAGATCGTCGAGCGTTCGGACATGATCGCCCTGGTGCCGCAGCGGATCGTGCGCGACCGCTCCGGGCGGCTGCAGATCCTGGCGCCCCCGATCGCGGTGCCCGGCTTCGAGATCGCCATGGTCTGGCACGACCGCACCACCACGCACCCCATCCGGCGCTGGCTGCGCGAGCGCATCGCGGCCCTGGCCAGCGCCGGGCTCGACGAGCTGCCTGCGCCCGTGGCGGCCGGGCGGTCGGCGACGGCGGTGCGGGGCAGGGCGGGCGGCAAAAAAAGCCCCAGGCCGGGCGGCCTGGGGCAGGGGTCTTCAAAGCGAAAATCGTGAAGGGGCGTCGCCGGTCACCGGTGCAGCGCCCGGCGCCGCCAGGCGGCCGGACCAGGCGCCTGCCGGCTCGAGGCCGTCGCCGGGCCGCGTGGTCAGGCCGCCACGGCTTCCTTCTTCGCGGCCTGCGCCACCGGCGCCGACACGCGGATCAGGTAGTCGAAGGCTGCCAGCGAGGCCTTGGAGCCTTCGCCCATCGCCACCACGATCTGCTTGTACGGCACCGTGGTGGCGTCGCCCGCCGCGAACACGCCTGGCAGCGAGGTCTGGCCGCGCTCGTCGATCACGATCTCGCCGCGCGGGGACAGTTCCAGCGTGCCCTTCAGCCACTCCGTGTTCGGCAGCAGGCCGATCTGCACGAAGATGCCTTCCAGCTCAATGGTTTCGAGCGTGCCGCCCACGCGGTCCTTGTAGACCAGGCCGGTGACCTTCTGGCCGTCGCCCAGCACTTCGGTGGTCTGCGCGTTGGCGATCACGGTGACGTTGGGCAGGCTGCGCAGCTTGCGCTGCAGCACGTCGTCGGCGCGCAGCGTGTCGGCGAACTCGAGCAGGGTGACGTGGCTGACGATGCCGGCCAGGTCGATCGCCGCCTCCACGCCGGAGTTGCCGCCGCCCACCACCGCCACGCGCTTGCCCTTGAACAGCGGGCCGTCGCAGTGCGGGCAGTAGGCCACGCCCTTGTTGCGGTACTGCTCCTCGCCGGGCACGCCCATCTGGCGCCAGCGCGCGCCGGTGGAGAGGATCACGCTGCGCGCCTTGACCGAGGCGCCGCTGGCCAGCTGCACCTCGATCAGGCCGCCCGGCACCGCGGCCGGCACCAGCTTCTCGGCGCGCTGCAGGTTCATCACGTCCACGCCGTACTCGAGCACGTGCTGCTCCAGCGCGGCGCCGAGCTTCGGGCCCTCGGTGTAGGGCACGGAGATGAAGTTCTCGATCGCCATGGTGTCCAGCACCTGGCCGCCGAAGCGCTCGGCCGCCACGCCGGTGCGGATGCCCTTGCGGGCGGCGTACACCGCCGCCGCGGAGCCGGCCGGGCCGCCGCCGACCACCAGCACGTCGAAGGCGTCCTTGGCCTGGATCTTCTCGGCCTCGCGCGCCGCGGCGCCGGTGTCGAGCCTGGCCAGGATCTGCTCCAGGCTCATGCGGCCCTGGTCGAACAGCTCGCCGTTCAAGTAGATGCTGGGCACCGCCATCACCTGGCGCGCCTCGACCTCGGCCTGGAACAGCGCGCCGTCGATCGCCACGTGCCGGATCTTCGGGTTGAGCACGCTCATCAGGTTGAGCGCCTGCACCACGTCCGGGCAGTTCTGGCAGGACAGCGAGAAATAGGTCTCGAAGCGGAACTCGCCGTCGAGGCTGCGCACCTGCTCGATCTGCTCCGCCGACAGCTTCGGCGGGTAGCCGCCCACCTGCAGCAGGGCCAGCACCAGCGAGGTGAACTCGTGGCCCATCGGGATGCCGGCGAAGCGCACGCCGATGTCGGTGCCCGCGCGGTTGATCGCGAAGGAGGGCTTGCGCGCGTCGTCGTCGCGGCGCACCAGGGTGAACTTGTCGGACGCCTCGACGATGTCTTCGAGCAGGGCCAGCAGCTCCTGCGACTTCGCGCTCTCGTCCAGGGACGCAACCAGCTCCACGGGTTGCGTGACCTTTTCCAGGTAAGCCTTCAATTGGGTCTTGAGGTCGGCATCCAGCATGGCAGCGTCTCCGAATGGTTGATGTTGGGACGAGCGGGGCTGCGCCGGCCGGAGGCCAGTCGAAGCAACGCTACGGGATTCAATGGGGGAGGAGGGCGGCCCGGCGCCTCGCGCCGGGCCGGGTGGCGGTCCGCCGGGCGGACCGCCGGGTACATCAGATCTTGCCGACGAGGTCCAGCGAGGGCTTCAGGGTCTTCTCGCCTTCCTTCCACTTGGCCGGGCACACCTCACCCGGGTGCGAGGCCACGTACTGGGCGGCCTTGACCTTGCGCAGCAACTCGGAGGCGTCGCGGCCGATGCCGTTGTCGTGGATCTCGGCGACCTTGATCTCGCCTTCCGGGTTGACCAGGAAGGTGCCGCGCAGGGCAATGCCCTCTTCCGCGATCAGCACTTCGAAGTTGTTGGCCAGCAGGTGGGTCGGGTCGGCCAGCATGGTGTACTTCACCTTGCCGATCGCGTCGGAGGTGTCGTGCCACGCCTTGTGGGCGAAGTGGGTGTCGGTCGAGACGGAGTAGATCTCCACGCCCAGCTTCTTGAACTCTTCGTAATGGTCGGCCAGGTCTTCCAGTTCGGTCGGGCACACGAAGGTGAAGTCGGCCGGGTAGAACACGAACACGGACCACTTGCCCTTGAGGTCGGCGTCGGACACTTCGACGAACTGGCCGTCCTTGAAGGCGTTGGTCTTGAAGGGTTTGATCTGGGTGTTGATCAGCGACATTCGCATGCTCCCGTGTGGGTGGTTTGGTAATTCATGGGTCCAAGCATAAAGCGCCTTCGACAATTCATCTAATTGATTGTCGAGATTGCGGCGATTGGTCATGGCTATCGGTGGCGGCTGGCGCGGGGGATGGCGGCCGGTGGCCGCCGGCGCGTGCCGGACACCGGCCAACGATAACGCGAACCGCCCGCCACGGGGCGTGAAAAACGGCCCGCCGGCCCTGCGGTGCTGCTGCGCAGCACGCCCGCCGGAGGCTACGGGACTAAACTGGCGTCTTTACCCGGAGGCGACATGGTTGTGCAGGCATCCCCGGGCGCGAGGTTCCGCGCCGCCCTGGCCGCGGAGCGGCCGCTGCAGGTGATAGGCGCCATCAATGCCAACCACGCGCTGCTGGCCCGGCGCGCGGGCTACCGGGCCATCTACCTCTCCGGCGGCGGCGTGGCGGCCGGCTCCCTGGGCCTGCCGGACCTCGGCATCAACACGCTGGAGGACGTGCTGATCGACGCGCGCCGCATCACCGACGTGTGCGAGCTGCCGCTCCTGGTGGACATCGACACCGGCTTCGGCCCCAGCGCCTTCAACATCGCCCGCACGGTGAAGAGCCTGATCAAGGCCGGCGCCGCCGCCTGCCACATCGAGGACCAGGTGGGCGCCAAGCGCTGCGGCCACCGGCCCGGCAAGGAGATCGTGCCGGTGGGCGAGATGGCCGACCGCGTGAAGGCGGCGGCGGACGCCAGGACCGACCCGGACTTCTTCCTCATCGCCCGCACCGACGCCATCGCGGTGGACGGCGTGGACGCTGCCATCGCGCGCGCCGTGGCCTGCGTGGAAGCCGGCGCCGACGGTATCTTCGCCGAGGCCGCCTACGACCTTGGCACCTACAAGCGCTTCGTCGAGGCGGTGAAGGTGCCGGTGCTGGCCAACATCACCGAGTTCGGTCAGACGCCGCTGTTCTCGCGCGAGGAGCTGGCCGAGGCCGGCGTGGCGATCCAGCTGTTCCCGCTGTCCGCCTTCCGCGCCATGAACAAGGCGGCGGAGGCGGTGTACGAGGCGATCCGCCGCGACGGCCACCAGCGCAACGTGGTCGACGCCATGCAGACGCGCGAGGAGCTGTACGAGCGCATCGGCTACCACGACTACGAGCGGCGGCTGGACGAACTCTTCGCCAGGAAACCCGCGTAGGAGTGCGCTTGGCGCGCGACCGCGGCGTTGCGGTGCCACCGCTACGCGGGCTCTTCGCGCGAGGGTTGCGGCGTCACCGCTACGTAAAGGCTTTTCGCGCGCAAGGCGCGCTACATGAAACGGCAGGAGACTTACCGATGAACGAGCAAGTCCTTCCCAAGGCCAAGAAGTCGGTCGCCCTCTCCGGCGTGCCCGCGGGCAACACCGCGCTGTGCACGGTCGGGCGCAGCGGCAACGACCTGCACTACCGCGGCTACGACATCCACGACCTCGCCACCCGCGGCAGCTTCGAGGAGGTGGCCTACCTGCTGGTGCACGGCGTGTTGCCGAACTGGGCCGAGCTCAACGCCTACCGCGCCAAGCTCAAGCGCCTGCGCGGCCTGCCCGCACCGGTGAAGGGTGCGCTGGAGTTGCTGCCCGCCGCCACCCATCCGATGGACGTGCTGCGCACCGGCTGCTCGGTGCTCGGCACCGTGCTGCCGGAGAAGGACGAACACGGCGCCGCCGGCGCCCGCGACATCGCCGACCGGCTGATCGCGGGCTTCGGTTCCATGCTGCTCTACTGGTACCACTTCAGCCACAACGGCAAGCGCATCGAGACCGAGACCGACGACGACTCGGTGGCCGCGCACTTCCTGCACCTGCTGCACGGCAAGAAGCCCGGCGAGCCGCACGCGCAGGCGCTGGACAAGTCGCTGATCCTCTACGCCGAGCACGAGTTCAACGCCAGCACCTTCACCGCGCGGGTGGTCGCCGGCACCGGCTCGGACCTCTACTCGGCCATCACCGGCGCCATCGGCGCACTACGCGGCCCCAAGCACGGCGGGGCCAACGAGGTGGCGATGGAGATCATCGCCCGCTACCGCAGCGCGGAGGAGGCCGAGGCGGACATCCGCGCGCGGGTGGAGCGCAGGGAGATCGTGATCGGCTTCGGCCACCCGGTGTACACGGTGTCCGACCCGCGCAACGCGGTCATCAAGGAGATCTCGCGCAAGCTCTGCGCCGAGGGCCGCAACCCGGTGCTGTTCGAGATCTCCGAGCGCATCGAGAAGCTGATGTGGGAGCTGAAGAAGATGTTCCCCAACCTCGACTGGTACTCGGCCAGCGCCTACCACATGATGGGCGTGCCCACGGCGATGTTCACGCCGCTGTTCGTGATCGCCCGCACCGCCGGCTGGAGCGCGCATGTGATCGAGCAGCGCGCGGACGGCAAGATCATCCGCCCCAGCGCCAACTACGTCGGGCCGGAAGACCTGGCCTACGTGCCGATCGAGAAGCGCTGAGAGTTTGTTCACCATCTCCCTGCGGGTAACTGCGTTGTGGAAGCCGCATCGGCATACTGGCCGGCCGTAGGCCGGGGTTTCGCTCCCCT
>NZ_LFQR01000045.1 GCF_001182895.1 Frateuria defendens
TCGACGTGATGCTGCCCGGCATGGACGGCTGGACGGTGATCGAGCGGCTGAAGGCCGACGTCGCCACTCGCGACATCCCCGTGCACGTGCTCTCCGCCTTCGACGAGGCCGGGCGCAGCCGCGAACTCGGCGCCATCGGCTTCCTCGCCAAGCCGGTGAGCCGCGAGGCGCTGGAGGACGCCTTCGAGCACCTGCTGCACGTCGCCGAAGGCCGCCCCCGCCGCGTGCTGGCGGTGGACGACGACGCGGCCGCGCGCAGCGCGGTGCGCACCCTGCTGCAACGCGACGGCGTGGCGATCGACGAGGCCGGCTCCGCCGAGGAAGCGCTCGCCCGGCTCGGCGACAAGGCCTACGACTGCATGGTGCTCGACCTCGGCCTGCCTGGCATGTCCGGCATGGACCTGCTCGACCGCCTCGCCGGCGAAGGCGCCAGCATTCCGCCGGTGGTGGTGTACTCCGGCCGCGAGCTGAGCCGCGAGGAGAACCTGCGCCTGCGCCAGTACACCGACAGCATCGTGCTCAAGGGCGCGCGCTCGCCCGACCGCCTGCTCGACGAGGTGAGCCTGTTCCTGCACAGCGTGCGCCAGAGCGGCGGCGAGGCCCCCGCCCGCCCCGCCGCGGACGGCGAGCTGCACGGCCGCCGCCTGCTGCTGGTGGACGACGACATGCGCAACCTGTTCGCGCTCTCCAGGGTGCTGCGCGGCTGGGGCGTGCAGGTGGAGATGGCGCAGGACGGCCCCAAGGCGCTGCAGCGGCTGGCCGAGGACGATGGCTTCGAGCTGGTGCTGATGGACATCATGATGCCGGGCATGGACGGCTACGAGGCGATCCGCGCCATCCGCGCGCAGCCGCGCCTCGAACGGCTGCCGGTGATCGCGCTCACCGCCAAGGCGATGCGCGGCGACCGCGAGAAATGCCTGGAGGCCGGCGCCAGCGATTACCTGTCCAAGCCGGTGGACACGGACAAGCTCGCCTCCATGATCCGCGTGTGGCTGCGCCGCTGAGATGAGCAGCGTGCGGCCCGCCGAGGACGCGGCGCTCGACGACATCGAGCTGGAGCTGTTCGTGCGCGCCATGCAGCGCCGCCACGGCTACGACTTCGGCCAGTACGCGCGCGCCTCGCTGAAGCGGCGCGTGAAGCGCCTCGCCGCGCAACTCGACTGCGCCACCGTCACCGCGCTCACCGACCGCGCGCTGCACGAGGCGGCGCTGCTGCCGCGGCTGCTGGAAGGCCTGTCGGTGCCGGTGTCCGACCTGTTCCGCGACCCGCCGGTGTTCCGCGCGCTGCGCGAGCAGGTGCTGCCCACGCTCGCCTCGCACCCGCGCATCAACATCTGGCAGGCCGGCTGCGCACACGGCGAGGAGGCGTACTCGCTCGCCATCCTGCTGGAGGAGGCGGGGCTGTACGAGCGCAGCCAGATCTACGCCACCGACATCAGCGTGAACGCGCTGGAGAAGGCGCGCGAGGGCATCTACCCGGCGCGCGAGGCGCAGCAGTGGTCGCGCAACTACCTCGCCGCGGGCGGGCGCCGTTCGCTGGCGGACTACTACAGCGCCCGCTACGGCCTGATCAAGCTGGACCGGCGGCTGCGCCGGCACATCACCTTCGCCCAGCACAACCTGGCCTCCGACACGGTGTTCTGCGAGGCGCACCTGGTGCTGTGCCGGAACGTGTTGATCTATTTCTCCAACCCCTTGCAGGATCGCTGCCTGGCGCTGTTTCGCGACTCGCTGGTGCGCGGCGGCTTCCTCTGCCTGGGGCTGCGCGAGCGGCTGGACTTCGCCCCGGTCGCCGGCGACTTCGCCGCGCTGGACCCGGCGCTGCGCCTCTACCGCCTGGCCGGCCCGGCGGCGGGCGCGCCGGCATGAACGCGCCCGCCGCCACCGTGCCGGCTGCGATCGTGCCGGCGGCCATCGTCGTGGGCTGCTCCACCGGCGGGCTGGACGCGCTGCGCACCCTGCTCGGCGGCCTCGACCCGCGCCTGCCGCAGGCGGTGGTGGTGTGCAGCCATACCGCCGCGGAAACCGCCGAGCTGCTATGCGGGCTGCTGACCCACGTCGCGCCCCTGCCGGTGGCGGAGGCCGCCGAGCGCCAGAGCGTGCGCGGCGGCGTGATCCACGTGGCGCCGAGCGGCTACCATCTGCTGGTGGAACGCGACGGACGCTTTGCCCTTTCGGTCGACCCGCGCGTGCAGCACGCGCGGCCCTCCATCGACGTGCTGTTCGAATCGGCCGCCGAGACCTGGGGCGCGGCGCTGGTCGGCGTGATCCTCACCGGCGCCAACGCCGACGGCGCCGAGGGCCTGCGCGCCGTCCGCCGCGCCGGCGGCGTCGCCGTCGTGCAGGCGCCCGAAGACGCCCAGGCCGCCGCCATGCCGCTGGCCGCGCTCGACCTCGCCGGCGCCGACCACTGCCTGCCGCTGCCGGCCATCGCGCCGCTGCTCAACCGACTGTGCCTGCCATGACCGCCCAGCCCAAGATCCTCGTCGTCGACGACACCCGCGCCAACCTCGTCGCCATGCGGCGCCTGCTCGCCGACTGCGGCGCCGAACTGGTCGAGGCCGGCAGCGGCAACGAAGCGCTGTCGCTGTGTCTGGACCACCGCTTCGCGCTGATCCTGCTCGACGTGAACATGCCCGGCATGGACGGCTTCGAGGTCGCCAGCCTGCTCGGCGAGACCGAGCAGCTCAAGGACACCCCGGTCATCTTCGTCACCGCCGCCTACGGCGACGACCTCAACCGCCTCAAGGGCTACCGCTCCGGCGCGGTGGACTACATCGCCAAGCCGATCAACGACACCATCCTCACCGCCAAGGTGCGCGTGTTCCTCGACCTCTACAACGCCCGCATGCAGCTGCAGCAGGCGCTGGACGAGCTGGCCGAGCGCAACCGCCAGCTGCAGGCCGAGGTGGCCGAACGCCTGCGCGCGGAAGAGCAGGTGCGCCACCAGGCCACCCACGACATGCTCACCGGCCTGCCCAACCGCATGCTGTTCCACGAGCGCCTGCAGGCGGCCCTGCTGCGCGGCGCCCGCCACGCGCACGGCTTCGCGCTGGCGCTGCTGGACATCGACGGCTTCAAGGCGGTGAACGACACCCACGGCCACCCCACCGGCGACGCGCTGCTGCAGGCCATCGCCGCGCGCCTGCGCCAGCAGGTGCGCGGCAACGATACCGTGGCGCGGCTGGGCGGCGACGAATTCGCGCTGATCCTGGAGGACATCGACGAGCTGCCGCCGCTGCTCGAACGCTGCCGCAAGCTTTGCGCCGTACTGGGCGAACCCTATGCGCTGCGCGGGCCGCAGGGCGACGTGCTGGTGCATGTCGGCGCCAGCCTCGGCCTCGCCCCCTGCCGCGACGGCGCAACGGGCGACGAGGCCCTGATCCGCGCCGCCGACCGCGCGCTCTACCAGGCCAAGGCCGAGGGCAAGGGCCGCTGCGTGCTGGCCGCCTAGGCGGCTCGCCCCCCGTGTGGAGCGCGCCTCGCGTGCGACGCCGCGGCGCAGACGCTCCGCGAAGCCCTTGCCGCCCGCCGCAAGAGCGGTCGCGCGCAAAGGCGCGCTCCTAACATTCAGACGGCAACGAACAAGGGCAGCACGAACAACATCGCGCCGAGCACGAACAGCGCGGTCAGCGCGTGCACCAGCAGGGTGTTGTAGCGCAGGAAGACGCACTGCTCGACCGTGCGCCCGGCCCAGAACACCGCCATGCCGCCGAGCAGCGCATGGCCGAGCCGCGTATGCAGCAGCTCGCCCGGCAGCAGGAAGCACAGCGCGGCCACGCCGAGGAACACGTAGATCAGGCGCAGGTTGAGGATCTGCGTCACCGCGCGCGTGGCGCGGCCGGTGCGTTCGAGCGCGGCGGGCCAGTCGAACAGCTTCCAGAACGCCAGATGGAAGATGGCGAAACCCAGGCTGTGCAGGCCGCACAGGAAAACCAGGGTTTCGCCGTCCATCGGAGGCGCGCGGGCGCTCAGGCCGCGTCGGCGAACTTCGCTTTCTCGCCGCGCACGTGCGCCGCGCGCAGCTCGGCCGGGTCGAAGTCGTCCACCGAGATGAACTCGAACACGCCCTCGCGCACGCGCTTGAGCAGCGCGCCCTCGGCGGCGTCGAGCACGCCGGCCTGCACCGCCTCGTCCACCTGGCCGTTGTAGTCGTGCGCCTTGAGCTGGCCGCTCTTCTGCGCCTTGAGGAACTTGCGCTCCACCGGCTCGGCGGCGATCACCTCGGGCAGCAGCGCGTTCATGCGGCCGATGGTGTTGTTGGCCGTGGGGCTCAGGTACACCCACTCGGTGAGGCGCTCGCGTGCCTCGTTGGGCGCGGTGAGCAGCGCGGCCACGCGGCGGCCCAGGCGGTCGGACGGCGGCACCTCGCGGCGGCCGAACGGGAACACCAGCGCACGCAGCAGCCAGGCCACCGGCCGCACCGGGAAGTTGCGGATGGCGCCGTCCAGCGCGTTCTGCGTGAGCCACATGCACTGGTGGAAGCCCCAGGCCAGGAACGGGCGGTCCGCCTCCGGCCGGTCGGTGTCCTCGTAGCGCTTGAGCATGCTGCTTGCAATGTAGAGGTAGCTCAGCACGTCGCCCAGGCGCGCGGAGAGCTTTTCCTTGAACTTCAGCTTGCCGCCCAGCACGCCCATGAACACGTCCGCGCACAGCGCCAGCGCGGCCGAGTAGCGGTCGAGCTTGCGGTAGTAGCGGCGCGTGTAGTCGTCGCCGGCGGTGGCGCCGAGGCGGGAACCGGTGAGGCCCAGCGTGAACGAACGCACCGCGTTGGAAAGGCCGAAGCCGACATGCCCGAACAGCGCGCGGTCGAAGGCGGTGAGGCGCTCGCCGTAGTCGGCGATGGACAGCGCCTGCATCTCCTTGAGCACGAACGGATGGCAGCGGATCGCGCCCTGGCCGAAGATCATCAGGCTGCGCGTCATGATGTTCGCGCCTTCCACGGTGATCGCGATCGGCACGCTGGCCCAGCCGCGGCCGGCGTAGTTCTTCGGGCCGAGCTGCACCGCCTTGCCGCCGTGCACGTCCATGGTGTCGCCCGCCACCTGCCGCGCCCACTCGGTGGCGTGGTACTTGGCGATGGCCGATGGCACGGCCGGCTTCTCGCCGCGGTCCACCGCCGCCGCGGTGGCGCGCGACAGCGCCGCGCTCGCGTAGGTGAGCCCGCCGATGCGCGCCAGCGCCTCCTCCACGCCCTCGAAGCGGGCGATGGCGAGGCCGAACTGCTTGCGCATGCGCGCGTACACGCCGGTGGCCGCGGCCGAGGCGCGCATCGCGCCGGTGGCGTTGGAAGGCAACGAGATGGCGCGGCCCACCGAGAGGCACTCCACCAGCATGCGCCAGCCGTGGCCGGCCATGTGCGGGCCGCCGATCAGGGTGCTGAGCGGCGCGAACACGTCCTTGCCGCGGATGGGGCCGTTCTGGAACGGGATGTTGAGCGGGAAGTGGCGGCGGCCGATCTCCAGCCCCGGGGTCGAGCGCGGCAGCAGCGCCAGGGTGATGCCGAGGTCTTCCTTGTCGCCAAGCAGGTGCTCGGGGTCGTACAGGCGGAAGGCCAGGCCCACCACCGTGGCGATCGGCGCCAGCGTGATGTAGCGCTTGTCGAAGCTGAGCTTCATGCCCAGCGTCTCCACGCCGTCCACCACCTGCCTGCACACGATGCCGAAGTCGGTGATCGAGGTGGCGTCCGAGCCCGCGTAGGGGCCGGTGAGCGCGAAGCAGGGAATCTCCTCGCCCACCGCCAGGCGCGGCAGGTAGTAGTTCTTCTGCTCGTCGCTGCCGTAGTGCAGCAGCAGCTCGGCCGGGCCCAGCGAGTTGGGCACCGCCACGGTGGAGGCCACGGTGGCGGACATCGAGGCGAGCTTCTGCAGCACCGCCGAATGCGCCAGCGCGGAGAAGCCCAGGCCGCCGTACTGCCTGGGGATGATCATGCCGAAGAACTTGTGCTTCTTGACGAACTCCCACACCTCCGGCGGCAGGTCGGCCAGCTCGTGGGTGATCTGCCAGTCGTCGATCATGGCGCACAGCTGCTCCACCGGGCCGTCCATGAAGGCCTGCTCCTCCACGCTCAGCACCGGCCTGGGCTGCGCGAGCAACTCGCTCCAGTCCGGCTTGCCGGAGAACAGCTGGCCCTCGAAGCCCACCGTGCCGGCCTCGAGCGCGGTCTGCTCGGTCTCCGACAGCTTGGGCGTGACCTTGGCGAAGAGCTTGAGCAGCGGCGCACTGATCTTCCTGCGCCGGAAACCCGTCATCAGCAGCGGCACCGCGATCGCCAGTTCCACGATCAGCACGATCACCGTGGTCGCCGGCGCCCGCGCGAGCAGGCCCACGACCAGGGTGGCCACGGGGGCGACGATGGCCCAGGTGCGCAGGCCCGTACGGTGGTACGCGCAGGCACCGGAGGCGATGAGCGCCGCCAGCAGGGTCAGTAGTACGGACATCTCAGCACCTCGTTGCGGTTTGCATGGCCGCGGCGTCGGCCTCGACGCCGCCGGACTCGAGACTGGCGAGGAACCTTGCGATCTCGCGCGTGAATGCGTCGTTCGCATCCCCCGCCAGCATGTGGGTGGCGCCGGGGACCTCCACGTGCCGCGCATGCGGCACCAGCGCCAGGAATTCGTTCACGGTGGCGTGGGACACCACGTCGCTGCGCTCGCCGGAAAGCAGCAGCACCGGCTCCTCGACCTGCGCGGCGGCGGCGAGCAGGCGCGGCTGGTGGCGCTCGCTCTCGTGCGCCACGCCGGCCAGCATGGCCGGGTCCCAGTGCCAGCGCAGGCGGCCATCCGCGCCTTCGCGCAGCAGTGGGCGCAACTGGTCCTCGCGCTTGCGCTCGCGCCGCTGCGGCAGGTAGGCGGCGATCTGCCCGGCGGCCTCGGCGTAGTCGGCGAAGCCGTCCGGGTGCGCCTGCATGAAGGCGAGGATGCGCTCCACCCCGGCGCTCTCCCAGCGCGGCGTGATGTCCACCAGCACCAGCGCGCGGAACGGCGAGGGCCGCACCTCGCCCGCCACCACCAGGCCGAGCAGGCCGCCCATCGAGGCGCCGACCAGGATCGGCGGCTCCGGCTGCGCGCGGGCCAGCCGCAGGAGATCGTCGGCGAACTGCTCCAGGTGGTAGTCGCCGCCGGGCACCCGGCCGCTTTCGCCGTGGCCGCGGCTGTCGAAGCTCACGCAGCGGTAGCCCTGCGCCGCCAGCGTGGCGGCGGCGCCGTTCCACGCCCCGCGCGTCTGGCCGAAGCCGTGCGCGAACAGCAGCGTCGGCCGGCCCTGCGGCCGGCGCGTCTCCACCGCCAGGCGCAGGCCGTCGGCGGCCTCGAAGGCATGCAGCGCGGGAAGGGTATCGACATAAACCATACGCATGAGTATGGGCATCGCCTCCGGTGGCGTCAACTTGCACTGCAACGTGGCCGGATGGCCTAGGCCGGATGCGGTGGATTCGCGCAGACGACGGCCCTCGCATTGCAAGTGGGCCGACTGGGGCTACCATGCGCGCATGAATGCCGCCAGCAAACCCGAACGCACCCGCCTCACCGCCGAGGACTGGGAAAACGCCGCCCTTACCCTGATCGCCGAGCAAGGCGTCGGCGCCCTCGCCGTCGAAGCGCTCGCGCGCCGGCTCGGCGTCACCAAGGGCAGCTTCTACTGGCACTTCCGCACCCGCGAGGCGCTGCTGCAGGCGGCGCTTGAGCGCTGGGAGCAGTACGGCGAGCGCGAGGTGATCGCCCGCATCGGCGCCATCGAGGACCCGCGCGTGCGCCTGCCCGAGCTGTTCCGCCGCGCCGCGCACGAGGTGCAGCCGCACCGCGTCTACGCCGCCCTATTGCAGGCGCTGGACAATCCGCTGGTGGTGCCGGTGATGGCGCGCGTGTCGCAGCGGCGCACCGAGTTCCTCAGCAACGCCTATCGCGAGGCCGGCCTGCCCGCCTCCGACGCACTGAACCGCGCCCGCCTCACCTACGCCGCCTACGTCGGCTTCCTCCAGCTCAACTTCAGCCTCGGCCTGCCGCGCATGAGCCACGAGGAGTTCGATGCCTACGTGGAGCACATGATCGCCACGCTGGTGCCCGCCTGAAGCGGCACCCCGCGTCGAGACGGCTTTCCCCACGGCGCTTCGGCGCCGTTTTGCTGCACCCTTCCTTGCGCATACCAGTTTTCGCAAGCTAGCGTCCCATCGAACTTTTCCATCAAGACCTCACGAGGGATGCGATGACCGGGAAGCTGGCGGCGCTCGAGCGTTGGGTGAACGAGGCGGCGGCCCTGGCGCGGCCGGCGCGGGTCCACTGGTGCGATGGCTCGGACGCGGAATACCGCGAGCTGGTGCGGCAGATGCTCGCCAGCGGCGAGTTGCTCGGACTCAATCCCGACACCCATCCCGGCTGCTACCTGCACCGCTCGCATCCTTCCGACGTGGCGCGCGTGGAGCACCTCACCTACGTGTGCACCCGCGAGCGCGACGACGCCGGCCCCAACAACCACTGGCTGCCCCCGGCCGAGGCGCACGCCAAGATGGACGCGCTGTTCGACGGCTGCATGGCCGGCCGCACGATGTACGTGGTGCCCTACTGCATGGGGCCGATCGACTCGCCGCTCGCGCGCTGCGGCGTGGAGCTCACCGACAGCCCCTACGTGGTCGCCAACATGCGGATCATGACCCGCATGGGCGAAGCCGCGCTGGCACGCATCGGCCGCGAGGGCCGCTTCGTCAAGGGCCTGCACTCGATCGGCGAGCTCGACCCGGAGCGGCGCTTCATCATGCACTTCCCCGAGGAGCTTTCGATCAAGTCCTACGGCTCCGGCTACGGCGGCAACGCCCTGCTCGGCAAGAAGTGCCACGCGCTGCGCATCGCCAGCTGGCAGGCCCGGGCCGAGGGCTGGCTGGCCGAGCACATGCTGATCGTGGGCATCGAGACGCCGCGCGGCGACACGCACTACATCGCCGCCGCCTTCCCTTCCGCCTGCGGCAAGACCAACCTCGCCATGCTGATCCCGCCGGAGGGCTACCGCCGCGACGGCTGGAAGGTGTGGACGGTGGGCGACGACATCTGCTGGATGCGCCCCGGCGCGGACGGGCGGCTGTACGCGATCAACCCCGAGGCCGGCTTCTTCGGCGTGGCACCGGGCACCAGCGCGGCCAGCAACCCGAACGCGCTGGCCACCGTCGCGCACGACGCGATCTTTACCAACGTGGCGCTCACCGCCGACGGCCGGCCGTGGTGGGACGGCCTGCCCGGCGCGCCCGCGTTCGACTGGCAGGGCCGGCCCTACGATCCGGCCAACGGCCCGGCGGCGCACCCCAACTCGCGCTTCACAGTGAGCGCGCGGCAATGCCCGACCTGGTCGCCACACGCGGAGGACGCGCTCGGCGTGCCGCTCAGCGCGATCGTCTTCGGCGGCCGCCGGCCCGCGCTGCTGCCGCTGGTGATGGAGGCGCGCGACTGGACCCACGGCGTGCTGATGGGCGCGGCGATGGGCTCGGAGACCACCGCCGCCGCCACCGGCGCGGTCGGCGTGCTGCGCCGCGACCCGATGGCGATGAAGCCTTTCTGCGGCTACCACTACGGCGACTACTTCGCGCACTGGCTGTCCTTCGACCAGCCCGGCGCGAAGCTGCCCAAGGTGTTCCACGTCAACTGGTTCCGCAAGGACGCCGAGGGCAAGTACCTGTGGCCCGGCTTCGGCGACAACCTGCGCGTGCTGGAGTGGATGATCGCCCGCGTCGAGGGCCGCCTGCGCGGCCGCGAGACACCCGTGGGCATCCTGCCCGCCGCGGACGAGCTCAAGCTCGACGGCCTCGATCTCCCGCCCGCCGCGCGCCACGAACTGCTCGCGCTGGACATCCCCGGCTGGCGCGCCGAGCTCGCCGCCATCGGCCAGGACCTCGAAGCCTACGCGCCGCGCCTGCCCGACCGGCTGCGCCGCGAGCAGCAGCGCATCGCCGCCGCGCTGGCGGCGGCCGCGGCGGCACAGGCGGCCTGATCCTTCTTTCCACTGCGCGCGCGACCGGAGGGGCCGCGCGCGTTCAAACCCTTGCGGCGCCCGGCGCATCGAAGCTGGCAAGATGAGCGCCGCCTGCCTCGCCACCGGAACCACCATGCCGACCGCGCCCAGCGCGCCGTCCAGCGACACCGACGATGTGCGCGCCGCCGCGGCCGGCGACCGCATCGCGTTCCAGCGGCTGTACCGGCAACATGTGGACCGCATCTACGGCGCCGTGCTGCGCCTGGCCGGCTACGACCACGCGCGCGCCGAGGACCTCACCCAGGACGCCTTCGTGCGCGCCTGGCAGAAGCTCGGCGAGTTCCGCCACGAGAGCGCGTTCGGTACCTGGCTGTACCGGCTGGCGGTGAACGTGGCGCTGATGGACATCCGTTCGCGCGGCGCCGACCCGGTGCGCTTCGTCGACGAGGAGGCGTTGCCCGAACACGGCGAGACGCCCTTCTGCGCCGCCGAGCGGGAAGAACTCGAGCGCGCGATCGGCCGCCTGCCGCCGCGCGCCCGCGCCGTGCTCGTGCTGCACGACGTCGAAGGCTGGCGCCACGAGGAGATCGGCGCGGAGCTGGCGATGGCGGTGGGCACGTCCAAGGCGCAGCTGCACCGCGCGCGCGGCCTGCTGCGCAAGCTTCTGGGAGAACCCTCATGAACGAATTCGAATGGCGCCGCCCACTGCAGGACCTGCGCCGGCCGGTCAGCCCGCGCCCCGAGCTGTGGACGCGGATCGACGCCGCGCTGGATACGCCGCGCGCTGCCGCCGCGCCGGCGCGCGCTTCACGCCGGCAGGCCTGGCTGGCCGCCGCCGGCTTCGCGGGCCTCAGCCTGCTCGCCGTCGGCCTCGGCCTGCTGCAGCCGCGCCACGGCGCCGAGCTCGCCAGTTCCGCCCCCGGCGCCGGCCATCGGCCCTGGAAGCCCGACGACCCGCGCCTGGCCGGCGCCGCCGTCGAGCTGGACGCGGCCCGCATGGAACTGCAGCAGGCGCTGCGCCATTCGCCCGACGCGGCCGTGCTGCAGCGCCTGCTCGAACGCACCGACCGCCAGCAATCGCAACTGCGCCGCCTCGACCAGGCCGGCTGAACCCAAGCGCTGAACCCAGGCCACGACCATGAAAACCTCCCGCTGTCTCCCGCTCCTGCTCAGCCTGTGCATCGGCCAGGCCCTGGCCGATACGCCGATCAACCTGCGCCACGACGCCGCGCCCGACGTGCGCATCGCCGTCGGCAACATCAAGGGCGCGGTGTCCATCACCGCCTGGGACCGCCGCGAGGTGCAGGTGACCGGCCGCCTCGGCGACGGCGCCAAGCCGCTGGCGATCACCGGCAGCAACGACGAGCTCACCGTGAAGGTGGAGCCGCAGGGCCGTTCCGGCTGGCTGGGCTGGGGCAGCGACAATGCGATGGGGCCGTCGGTGCTCGAGTTGCACGTACCCAAGGGCGCCTCGCTCGACGTCAACGTGGTCAGCGCCCAGCTCGGCATCGACGGCCTGGACGGCGGCGACATCGACGTCAACGCGGTCAGCGGCAAGGTGCGCATCAACGCGCGCACGCCCTCGCTGTCGGCGCAGAGCGTGAGCGGCAGCATCGAGCTGGCCGGCCATGCGCGCCGCGCCGAGCTGGAGACGGTCAGCGGCGACATCCTCGCACCCACCCTGGGCGACGAGGCGTCGCTGCAGACGGTATCCGGCCGCGTCCAGGCCACCGGCGGGCCGTGGCGCAAGCTCGATCTCAGCACGGTGTCCGGCGACGTGCAGATCAACGGCGGCACCGCCGCCAACGGCAGCCTCAGCGTCGACAGCATGAGCGGCGACGTGCAGCTGCAGCTGCCGGCCAATGTCTCGGCGGCGATCGAGGCGAGCAGCTTCAGCGGCGACCTGCGCAGCGACTTCGGCGAAGTCAGCCGCCACGAGCATGGCCCAGGCAGCGAACTGAAAGCCAACGTGGGCGGCGGCAGCGGCCGCATCCACATCGAGACGTTCAGCGGCGATCTGCGGATTCGCAAGAAAGGGAATGGGGAATAGCGAATCGGGAATGGTAGCGCGCCACCAGCGCGCTGCTTTGCCTGTTCGCTATTCCCGATTCACCATTCCCGGGACCTCAAAGGTCCTGGTGATACTGCACGTACGGCGTGCGCGACTGGTCCGGCTCCGGGCCCGACGGCGTGTTGACCGAGCCGCCCGAGGACCACAGGTTCTGCGCGCCGATGCTGAGCGAGCCCTGCCATGGCAGGCGCCAGGTCACGCCCAGGTCGATGCTGTTCCAGCGCCGGTCCGCGTTGAGCCCGCCCGGCAGCGTGGGCTGCATGGTGCGGCCCACGATGGCGCCGCTCAGCGGGCCGTGGTCGATGCCGAAGCTCAGGGCCTTCTGGTCCAGCGAGGTCAGGCCGAGCGCGTTGCCCGGCAGCAGACGGATGCGGCCCACGCTGGCACCGAGGTCGATGCCGCTGCGCCCGTCCAGGGCCAGCCGGCCGCGCGCGTTGAGCTGCGTGCTGCTGTCGAAATCGGCCAGGCCGTTGGGACCCGGCGCCGCACCCGGCAATACGCGCGGCAGCGTCGGCGAACGCGGCGTGCTGTTGGCGCCGACGCTGAGGCCCAGGCTGTAGCGGCCCGTATCGTAGGTGGCGCCGACTTCGCTGCCGAAGACGCGCGTCCCGTGACCGTCGACCCAGGAGTGCTGATTGACCTGCGCATGCATCTGCAGGCGCGGATCGGAACCGTCGTACTGCACGCCGGAGGAGAACACTTCCGGCCCGTTGACCACCGGGAAAGCCAGCGGCGTGCCCGTCTGCGGGAGGCCGTCCGCGGGCTGGCGCGTGGCGGTCAGGTCGAGGCGGCTGCCGTCGGCCCCGCGCCACAGCGGCGTCGCGGTGCCGGAGCCGGCCGGCTGCCCGGCCGCCTGCGCGCGCAGGCGCTCGGCCTGCGTCTGCGCGTCGCCGCCGCCCAACGCCTGCCCTGCCGCGGCGAGCGGCATGAGCAAAGTCAGCAATGGCAACAAACGACGCATGAGTTGGAATGGCCTCCCCGGCCCGCTGGAGCCGGCCGCTGTGCGCGGCCAGGCAAACGGATTATAAGCCGTTTCACTTTAATCTAACAACCGGCCATCCCCTCGGCCGAAGGTGACGCCATCCGCAGTATCCGCTGCCGATACGACCGCTTTGATGACAAAGGGTTCCCGTCGCGACCCTCCACCGCCCGGCCGCGCAAGCTATATTCACCCGCATAGTGCATGGAATCCTGGTCGAACCGATGAGTTCCGCCCCACCTGCCCAGCCGTTCGCGCCCCCACGGGCGGAACGGGAGCGCGTGCCGCCATACCGGGCGGTGGAGCAGTTGCAGGCGGCGCCGGACGCCGCCAGCGTGATGGAAGTGTGCGAGTCGGTGGTGGCCGACTGCGGCATCGCCGGCCGCCTGTTCTGGCGCCTGTCCGAGGACGGCGCGAGCGCGACGGCGCACGAACTGGACCTGGCGGAAGACCCGCAGGGCCTGCGTACGCTGACCCTGGCCGTCGCCGGCGGGCCGCTCACCGACGCCCAGCACGAGCAGCTCGGCTGGTTCGGGCGCCTGGCCGCCGGCCGGCTGCGCCAGCTGGCCGAGACCACCCGCCTGTACGAGGCGATCTCCCGCCTGGCCCTCGCCGAGCGCCTGCAGCGCGCGCTCTACGCCATTGCCGAGCAGGCCGGCACCGAGCGCAACCTGGTCGACATGATGCGTTCGCTGCACGGCATCGTCGGCAGCCTGATGTATGCGGAGAACTTCTACATCGCGCTGTACGACGAGGCCGCCGACGCGGTGCGCTTTCCCTACTACATCGACACCGCCGACAAGGACCCGCCCCGGCCCGACCAGAGCACCCCGCTGCGCGAGCTGTGGCAAAGCCTGACCTGGCACCTGTTCAAGGGCGGCAAGCCGCTGATGGGCTCGATCGACGAACTGGCCCGCCAGCTGCAGGGACGCCTCGCCCCGGTCGGCCCCGCCTGCGAGCACTGGCTGGGCGTGCCGCTGGTGCGCAACGGGCGCGTGATGGGCGGCATCGTGGTGCAGAGCTATCGCGCCGACACGCACTACACGCAACAGGACAGCGAGCTGCTCGCCTACGTGGCCCAGCACGTGCAGACCGCCTTCGAGCGGCGCGAGGCACACGTGGAACTGGAGCGGCGCGTGGCCGACCGCACCACCGCCCTGCGCGAGGCCAACCGCGTGCTGCGCCAGCAGGTGCTGCAGCGCCAGCGCGGCGAGCGGCTGCAGGCGGCCCTGTTCCGCATCGCCGAACTGGCCAGCACCTCGGAGAGCCTGGACAACTTCTACGCCGCCGTGCACCGGATCATCGGCGGCCTGCTGTACGCGCGCAATCTCTACATCGCGCTGCTGGACGAGGACACCCAGCAGCTCAGCTTCCCCTACTCCATCGACGAGGTCGACAGCGTGCGGCCCGCGCGCAAGCACGGCCGCGGCGCCACCGAGTACGTGCTGCGCCATGGCAAGCCGCTGCTGGCCGACCCGCAGGAGATCGACCGCCTGGTCGCGCTCGGCGAGATCAGCCGCTTCGGCCCGCGCTCGGTGTGCTGGCTGGGCGTGCCGCTGGTGCTGGGCGAACGCGTGATGGGCGTGCTGGCGGTGCAGAGCTACACGCCCGAGCATACCTACACCGAGCGCGACCAGGAGCTGCTCACCTTCGTCGGCTACCACGTCGCCAACGCCCTGCAGCGCCGGCACAACGCCGAGGCGCTGAAGCTGGCCTATTCCAGCCTGGAGCGTCGCGTGGCCGAGCGCACCCGCGCGCTGGCGCTGGCCAACCGCGACCTGCGCGAACAGATCGCCGAGCGCGAGCGCGTGGAGCGCCGGCTCAAGTACGAGACCCTGCACGACTCGCTCACCGGCCTGCCCAACCGCACCTTGCTGCTGCAGCGGCTCGAGCAGGCGCTGCAGCGCTACCTCGCCAATCCGCAGGAGCTGTTCGCGGTGCTGTTCATCGACCTCGACCGCTTCAAGGTGATCAACGACTCGGTCGGCCACCTGGTCGGCGACGACCTGCTGTTCCAGGTCGGCGGTCGCATCCGCGCCTGCCTGAAGACCCGCGACGTGGTGGCGCGCCTGGGTGGCGACGAGTTCGCCGTGCTGCTGGAAAGCATCCGCGACACCGGCAAGGCGATGCAGATCGCCGAGCGCATCATCGACGAGCTGCAGGCGCCGTTCCGCCTCGGCGCGAAGGAGGTGTTCACCTCCGCCTCGATCGGCATCACCCTCGCCAGCCCGCACTACCAGAAGCCCGACGAGCTGCTGCGCGACGCCGACGCGGCGATGTACAACGCCAAGTACGAAGGCCGCCACCGCGCCGCGCTGTTCGACGACCGCCTGCGCCGCGAGGCGCTGTCGCTGCTGGAGATGGAGGGCGACCTGCGCCGCGGCCTCGCCCGCGCCGAGTTCGAGCCGTTCTACCAGCCGATCGTCACCCTCGCCGACGGCCGCACCGTGGGCTACGAGGCACTGCTGCGCTGGCACCATCCCGAGCGCGGCCTGCTCAAGCCCAACGACTTCCTGCTGGTGGCGGAAGAGAACGGTTGCGCGGAGGCGATCGACTGGCAGATCTTCGAGCAGGTCTGCGCGCAGGCCGCACTGCTGGCGGGCATCCACGGCTTCGTGAGCATCAACGTCTCCGGCCGCCACTTCCGCTCGGCGGACACCGACGAGCGCCTGCTGGACCTGATGCGCCGCCACGGCGTGCCGGCCCGCAGCATCCGCATCGAAGTCACCGAGCACACGCTGCTGGACAACCCCGCGCAGGTGAAGCGGATGCTGGAGAACCTGCGCCGCCACGGCGTGTACATCGCGCTGGACGACTTCGGCACCGGCTACTCCTCGCTGAGCTACCTGCACCAGTACCCGCTGGAGACGCTGAAGATCGACCGCTCCTTCGTCACCGGCCTGCCGCGCGAGGGCGACAGCCACGGCACGGCGGTGGTGCGCGCGATCCAGGTGCTGGCCGACTCGCTGCAGATGAAGGTGATCGCCGAGGGCATCGAGGACGAGGCGCAACGCCAGACGTTGCTCGGCCTGGGGTGCCGCTACGGGCAGGGGTTCCTGTTCGCCGAGCCGCGGCCGGCCAGTGCGTGGTTGCCGGACGTGACGGCGCAGCCGGTGTAAAGCCACTCGGCGGCCGAGGGGTGGAGCCCCTCGCGCCGCCGCCGCGTCACTGCGCCGTCGTCGACGTCTCCGCGCCCGCCGTGGCGCTCAGCAGGTGCTCCGCATCGATGCGATCGAAGGTATAGCGCTGCGCGCAGAACTCGCAGATCACCTCGATCTCGTCGTCGCGCGCCGCCAGCGCCGCCTCCACTTCTTCGCGGCCCAGCGCGCGCAGCATCGCCTCCACGCGCCCGCGCGTGCAGCTGCAGCCGAAGGCCAACGGGCGCGGTTCGAACAGGCGCACCGATTCCTCGTGGTAGAGCCGGTACAGCAGTTGCTCCGGCGCGGTGGCGAGCAGTTCCTCCGCGCCCAGCGTGGCGGTGAGGTGCAGCACGCGCGACCAGGCGTCCTCGTCCTGCACCGCCTCGTGGCCGCCCTCGCCGGGCAGGCGCTGCAACATCAGGCCGACTGCCTGCTCGCCGTCGGCGGCGAGCAGGATGCGCGCGGGCAGCTGCTCGGACTGGCTGAAGTAGTTCTCCAGCGCGCCCGACAGCTCCGGATAGCCGAGATCGACGAGGCCCTGGTAGCGCTGGCCGCGCTCGGCGCTGCCGATGGTGATCGCCATGACCGCGCCGGGCTGCGCGTTCAGCGCGAGGCCATCCTCCAAACCGCCCTCCCAGCGCGCCAGGCCGCGCAGGCGGCCCTGGTCGGTGCATTCGGCGAACAGCAGGCGCAGCGCGCCGGCGCTCTTCAATTCGATCGACAGCGCGCCTTCGAGCTTGATGTGGCCGGTGAGCAGCGCGCTCGCCGCCAGCGACTGGCCGAGCAGCGCGCGCAGCGGCGCCGGGTAGTCGGCGCGGCCGGCGACTTCGCGCCAGGCCGGCCCAAGGCGCACCAGCACGCCGCGCACGCCGGCCCGCTCGAGCAGGAAACGGTGCAGCACATCGTTGGGAGGAAGCTTGTCCACGGCAAGAGTCTCTCAGGAAGCAAAGGACGGATATGGGGGCGAGGCGGGAGCGGACAATGGCGCGCAGCGCCACGCCGGAGCCGGCGGCCATAGGGTCCCACGGCTCGCATGGGCGGTGCGACGGGGCGTGGCGCGAGCCATGGTTGCCTATACTGCTGCGCATCGTCGAAAGCCGCACCGCCCATGCCCGCGACCTCCCGCGTTCCCCTCCGCCGCCTGCTGCGCCCGCTCGCCATCCTCGTGCTGTCGTGGCTGGCGCTGTCGTGGCTGGCGGTGCTGCTGCTGCGCTTCGTGCCGCCGTGGACCTCGGCGGTGATGATGGAGCGCCGGCTCGGCGCGCTGCTGCACGGCGAACACGATTTCCGGCTGCGCCAGCACTGGGTGCCGTGGTCGCAGGTGTCGCCCTACGTGCCGCTGGCGATGGTGGCCGGCGAGGACCAGAAATTCCCGTTCCACCACGGCTTCGACTTCGGCTCCATCCAGGACGCGATGGACGACGCCGAGGACGGCCACCGCCTGCGTGGTGCCAGCACGATCAGCCAGCAGACCGCCAAGAACCTGTTCCTGTGGAACGGCCGCAGCTTCGTGCGCAAGGGGCTGGAGGCGTACTTCACGGTGCTGATCGAGCTGACCTGGCCGAAGCGGCGCATCCTCGAGGTGTACATGAACATCGCCGAGCTGGGCGACGGCCTCTACGGCGTGGGCGCGGCCAGCGAGGCGTATTTCCGCACCGTGCCGGCACGGCTCGGCCCCGCCGAGGCGGCGCGCCTGGCCGCGGTGCTGCCGAGTCCGCGGCGCCTGCACGCCGACCGCCCCAGCGCCTACGTGCAGCGTCGCGCGGCCTGGATCCAGCAGCAGATGGGCCAGCTCGGCGGCCCCGGCTACCTCGACGGCGGCCAGCCGCCGCGCATGCGGCGCGCGCGCTGAGAACCTGTTCAAAGTCTCTCCCACCTGCACCCTCCCCTGCGTGCAGGAGAGGGTGCAGGGAGGGGTAAACCCTTGCCTCGAGGCCAGACTTCACCCTCTCCCAGCCCCCCCGCAAGCATCCGCAAGCAGGGGAAGGAGCCAAGCCGCGTCAACGGCAAGACTTTGAACAGGCTCTGCCACCTCGCCGCCGCGGCGAGGCTCGGCTAGCATGCCCCGATCGTTTGCACCCGGCGGAGCCATGCCCGAACTCACCGTCGTCGTCCCGGCCTACAACGAAGCGGACGTGCTGGAGACATTCCATCACCGCCTGGCCGCCGTGCTCGACACCCTGCCCCTGCGCTGCGCCGTGCTGTACGTGGACGACGGCAGCCGCGACGCCAGCTGGCCGGTGATCGAAACCCTGCTCGCGCGCGACCCGCGCGCCGGCGCGCTGCGGCTCTCGCGCAACTTCGGCAAGGAGGCGGCGCTCACCGCCGGCCTCGACGCGGTGGAAGAAGGCGCCGCGGTGGTGATCGACGCCGACCTGCAGGACCCGCCGGAGCTGATCCCGGAACTCGTCGCGCAATGGCGCGCCGGCCACGACGTGGTCTACGCCACCCGCCGCGTGCGCGAGGGCGAGAGCCGCTTCAAGCGCTTCACCGCCGCCGCGTTCTACCGCACGATGGAGCGGCTCTCCGACACCGCCGTGCCGCGCGACACCGGCGACTTCCGCCTGCTCTCGCGCCGTGCGCTCGACGCGCTCGGCCAGTTGCGCGAGCGCCAGCGCTTCATGAAGGGCCTGTTCGCCTGGATCGGCTACCGCCAGGTCGCCGTGCACTACCAGCGCGAGCCGCGCCAGGCCGGGCGCACCAAGTGGAACTACTGGCGGCTGACCCAGCTCGCCATCGAGGGCATCACCTCCTTCTCCAACGCGCCGCTCAGGCTGGCGACCTGGGTGGGGCTGGGCGCGGCGTTGCTGGCCTTCGCCTATGGCCTGTGGGTGCTGGGCAAGGCGCTGCTCTACGGCGACCCGGTGCGCGGCTACCCGACGCTGATGGTGGTGATCCTGTTCCTGGGCGGCATGCAGCTGCTGGCGCTGGGCGTGATCGGCGAATACCTAGGCCGCAACTACGCCGAGAGCAAGCAACGGCCGCTGTATTTCGTGGAGGAGCGGCGCCCGCCGCGCTGAGCCGTCCATATTGCGGTGCCGCTACCCGCCCTCCGCACGGCGGCGCTAGACTGCGGCCAGGCGACCCGCCCACGCAGACCGTCCCGGAGGCCGATATGCATCAGGTGAGGCATCTGCTGGAAATCAAAGGCAGCGACTTCTACGCCATCGCGCCGGAAGTGCCGGTGCTGGAGGCGATCAAGCACATGGCCGAACGGCGCGTCGGCGCCCTGCTGGTGATGCGCGGCGAGCAGCTGGTGGGCATGGTTTCCGAGCGCGACTACGCGCGCAAGGTGATCCTGCAGGGCCGCTCCTCGGCGCAGACGCCGGTGGCGGACATCATGAGCAGCCCGGTGCTCACCGTCACCCCCGACACCGACGTGTTCGACTGCATGCGCCTGTGCACCGACAGCCGCATCCGCCACCTGCCGGTGGTGGAGAACCAGCGCGTGGTGGGCATCGTCTCGATCGGCGACCTGGTGAAGGCGGTGATCGACGCGCAGGCCGAGCAGATCGAGCTGCTGCAGCGCTATATCGCCAGCTGACACCACGCGCCTGCATGCGCTTGGGCATGCAGGTGCGCGCCGGCGATGCGCGCACGCGGCGCACGGCCTCTGTCGGCATGCGAGCCACGGACCATGCGCAGGACGTGGCGCGCCGCTTGCGCCGGCGAAGGTCGCGCGTAGGCGCGCTTCTACACCGCCTCGCCGCGGCGGGGGAGTTCCCGGTCGGGCTGCAGGTCGGGAGCCTGGCCGGCGCGGCGCGCGATCCAGGCCGCCAGCACCGACACACGGCCACGCCGATCGCCGCCATGCCCGAGCCGGCAACGCCCAGCTTGCCGAGCAGGTTCACGCCACTGGTCACCACCACGTCGCCGAAGCGCCACACCGCGGTCTCGATGAAGTTCTTGCCCTTGTAGCGCGTCTCGCGCGGCACGCGGGTGTAGAGCGCGTCCTGCGCCGGCTTGGTCATGCCGTAGGCGAAGCCGCGCGAGCCGACCAGCGTGACCGCCAGCATCGGCACGGTGAAGCCGAGCAGCGACACGTCGACGAAGCCCAGCCAGGCCGCCACCGCGAGCAGCAGCAGGTTCACCAGTGCCGGCACCACCAGGCCCCAGCCGGCGCCGTGGCGCACCAGCAGCCAGCGCGTCGCGGTGAGCTGCAGCAGTACGCCGAGCAGGTTGGCGGCGAGGTCCAGGTCGTTGTAGAAGGCCGTGCGCGCCACGCGGTCGGGCAGGTGCGCCTTGGTGTAGTCGGCCATCAGCGCGTAGGCCAGGGTGCCGATGCCGTCGCCGAGCAGCATCAGGATCGCCATGTAGCGCAGGAACGGCCGCGACCACAGCTCCCTGAGCCCCGCCCACAGCGAGCCGCCGATGGCCGCCGCGGCCTGCCCGCTGCGCCGCTCCTGCCGCCCCGACAGCCGCAGCAGCAGCGCCAGCGCGAAACCCAGCGCCAGCGCCGACACCGCCAGCAACGGCGCCACCCCGATCTGGTGCACCAGCACCAGCGTCACCGTGGGCCCGAAGATCGCCCCCGCCATGCCGCCCAGCGCGATCAGCGGGAACGCCCGCCGCGCCTGCGTGCTGTCGAAGATGTCGGCCATGAAGCTCCAGAACAGCGACACCACGAACAGGTTGAACACGCTCACCCACATGTAGAACACCACGCCCAGCGCACGTGCGCCCAAGCGGTCCTGCGCCACGAAGGCCGGCACGAACAGCAACAGGCAGCCGATGAAGAAGCTGTAGCTCCAGCCGAGCAGGCGCTTGCGCGAGAAGCGCGCCACCAGCGCGCCGAACACCGGCGTCAGCAGCAGCATCACCACGAACACCGCGCCGTAGAACAGCGGCAGCGACTGCGACCCCACCGCCCCGCTCAGCTGGTCGCGCACCGGCCGGATGATGTAGTAGGCCGCCATGATGAAGAAGAAGGCGAGCGCGGACAGGGTCAACGCGAAGCCATCGTTCGCTGGGGCGATTCGTGAAGCGCGCACCGGACTGTCCGACGGGGAGTGCGAAGAGACTACCATGCGCCCCGGACGCATCTGCCAGCACCCGCGAGGGCCGCATGGATTTCGACTACGTGATCGTCGGTGCCGGCTCCGCCGGCTGCGTGCTCGCCAACCGGCTCAGCGCGCGGCCGGGCCGGCGCGTGCTGCTGCTCGAGGCCGGCCCGGCCGACCGCAACCCGCTCATCCACATGCCGGCCGGGCTCGCCAAGCTGGTCGGCGATCCACGCGGCTGGGCAAAGCTCTACGGCAGCCGCCGCATCAACTGGGGCTACCGCACCGAGCCGGAGCCCGCCCTGCTCGGCCGCCGCCTGTGGTGGCCGCGCGGCAAGGTGCTGGGCGGCTCCAGCGCGATCAACGCGATGTGCTACGTGCGCGGCGCCCCCGCCGACTACGACGGCTGGGCCGCCGCCACCGGCGACGCACGCTGGAGCTGGGCGCAGGTGCTGCCGTGGTTCCTGCGCGCGGAGGACAACACCCGCGGCGCCAGCGCCTGGCACGGCGCGGGCGGGCCGCTCGGCGTGGCGGACCTGCGCTGGCACAGCCCGCTCTCCGACGCCTTCGTGCAGGCCGGCACCGAGGCCGGCTACGCGCGCAACGACGACTTCAACGGCCCACGCCAGGACGGCTTCGGCCTCTACCAGGTGACCCAGCGCCACGGCGCGCGCTGCTCCACCGCCGTCGCCTACCTGCGCCCCGCGCTCGGCCGGCCCAACCTCCTCGTGCGCACGCACGCGGCGGTCGAGCGCGTGCTGATCGAGCATGGGCGCGCGGTCGGCGTGCAGCTGCGCGGGGGCGAGCGCATCGAGGCGGGCGAGGTGATCCTCGCCGGCGGCGTGATCAACTCGCCGCAGCTGCTGATGCTTTCGGGCATCGGCCCCGCCGATCACCTGCGCTGGCACGGCATCGCCGTGGTCGCCGACCGGCCCGACGTGGGCGGGCAGTTGCAGGATCATCTCGACCTCTGCACCGTGATCGGCACCGCCTCCGGCACGCACACCTACGACCGCCTCAACGAGGCGGCGGTGGCCTGGCGCTTCCTGCGCCACCGCGACGGCGTGGGCAGCTCCAACGTCGCCGAGGGCGGCGGCTTCGTGCGCAGCCGCTACGCCGCCGACGAGCGCTGCGACGTGCAGTTCCATTTCATCCCGGCGCAGCTGGACGACCACGGCAGCGTCAAGCCGCCCGGATACGGCTACACCGTGCATGCCTGCTACCTGCACCCGCGCAGCCGCGGCCGGCTGCGCCTGAAGTCCGCCGACCCGGCGCAGCCGATCGGCATCGAGGCCAACTACCTCGGCGATCCGGACGGCCACGATCTGAAACTGATGATCGAGGCGGCGCGCCTCTCCGCCGGGATCCTGGCGCAACCGGCCTTCGCGCCCTACCGCGGCCAGCCGCGCTTCCCCGACCACGCGCTGCGCACCGACGCCGAGTACGAGGCCTTCATCCGCCAGCGCGCCGAAACCATCTACCACCCGGTCGGCACCTGCCGCATGGGCACGGACGCGCAATCGGTGGTGGACGGCGAACTGCGCGTGCGCGGCGTGACGGCGCTGCGCGTGGTGGACGCCTCGGTGATGCCCTCGCTGCCCACGGGCAACACCAACGCGCCGACCATCATGATCGCCGAACGCGCCAGCGCCCTCCTGCTCGGCGAAGACTGAACGAGGCCGAACGATCGACGGCGCGGCGGGTCTATGCACGGTTGCGCCCGTCACGTTGTGGCCCCGGTTCAACTGGACGACAATCCTCCACTTCATGAGCACGACCTGCCCCGCACGCCGGCCCTCATCTTTCCTTGGCGCGTTCCGCGCCGGAACCCTCTCCAGTCGCATGCAGCTCCGTACGCTTTCCCTGCTGACCGCCGGCCTGCTCGGCCTGGCCGGCCCCGTCCCCTCCGCCAGCGCGAACGGCGCCGCCGCGGCGGCGCCCGCCGTCCACGCCGCCAGCCGCGCTTCGCTGCCGGCCGAGCGGGTCGAGCAGACGCTTTCCAACTACCGGCAATGGCTGGAGCAGCTCGACCAGAAGCACGCCGTGGCGGGCCTGGCCACCGCCGTGGTGGTCAACGACAAGGTGGTGTTCGAGCGCACGCTCGGCTACGCCGACACCGGCAAGAACGAGCCGGTGACGGCGGACACCGTGTTCCGCCTCGCCTCGCTGTCCAAGGCCTTCGCCACCGCGCTCGCCGCGGTCCTGGTCAGCGACGGCAAGCTGGACTGGAACACGCGCCTGGTCAACGTGCTGCCGTTCTTCAAGCTCAAGAGCGTGCCCGACACCGAGCAGGCCACCGTGCACGACATCCTCGGCCAGCGCCTGGGCCTGCCGCGCAACACCTACGACAGCATGCTCGAGGGCGACGTGCCCTACGAGGAACTGGTGCGCAAGCTCGACGAGGTCGACATGGCCTGTGGCGTGGGCCAGTGCTACGGCTACCAGAACGTCGCCTTCAGCCTGATCGGCGACGTGGTCTACGCCATGACCGGCAACTTCTTCTACCGCCAGGTGGACGAGCGCATCTTCTACCCGCTCGGCATGAAGACCGCCAGCTACGGCCGCGACGCGCTCGAATCCAGCAAGAGCTGGGCGCGCCCGCACCGCCCCGGCCGCGGCGGCTGGGTGCCGTTCGAGCCCAAGGAGAACTACTACCGCGTGGCGCCGGCGGCCGGCGTCAACGCCAGCCTGCACGACATGGAGCAGTGGCTGATCGCGCAGATGGGCGGCCGGCCCGACGTACTCTCGCCCGCCATGCTCGAGGAACTGCACGAGCCCGGCGTGACGACGCCGGTGGAACTGCACTCCAGCCCCTGGCACCGCAGCCGCGTCACCGCGGCGCACTACGCGCTCGGCTGGCGCGTGTTCCAGTACGGCGGCGAGACCTTGATCTACCACGCCGGCGCAGTGGAGGGTTACCGCACCATGATCGGCTTCTTCCCCAAGTACCACGCCGGCGTGGTGACGCTGTGGAACTCCGCCAACCCCACGCCCTCGGGCCTGATGCCGATGGTGTTCGACGGCCTGCTCGGCCTGCCCCGCGTGGACTGGGCCGATCTCGGCGGGTTGCCCGCCACGGCCGGCAAGGCCGCCCCCGCGAACAGGCGAGCGCTGCCCAAGTCGAAGGCGCGCCGCGCACGCAGCCGCTCCTGAAAGCCTGTTCACGATCTTGCCGTCGATGCGCCAGAGCCTGGAGGTCGATGCGCCAGAGCCTGGAGCGAGCCTTGCGGTAGCCATGTGCGCGTGCCCCGCTCTTGCTCGTCGCTCCGGCGCAGCCCGGACAAGCGCGCAGAGCGCAGAACGTCCGAAGGACGGCCCCGCAGGGGCGAGTGGAGCGAGTCATCCAGCGCCGCGCGTCCCGAGTGAGCCGAGGCTTATCGTGATCTGGCCGGCCTTTGGCCAGCCAGACCGCAACAAACCTCCAACAGCACGGCACGCCTTCCCGCACGCTCCCCCTCTCCCGACCATAGGGAGAGGGATGCGGGTTGCACGTAAAAAAGCGGCGCAACGCGCCGCTTTTTCATCGCATGCCCATTCCACCTACTGCGCGTTGAGCTGGAACTGGATGCGCTGCTGCCGGGTGCTCGCCACCGGCGTGCCGTCGCGGGTCGCCGGCTTGAACTTCCAGCGCTCCACCGCGTCGGTCGCCTCGCGCTCGAAGATGTGGCGCGGCTGCGAGGCCACCACGTGCGCGTTGGAGACATTGCCTTCGGCGTCGACGGTGTACTGCACGTCCACCCAGCCCTCCTGGTTGGCCCGGCGGGCCTGGGTCGGATAACGCGGCTGCACCATGCGGATCAGGATCGCGTCGGTGTTGCTCGATGCGCCCTGCGTATTGGACGCGACCACGGCGGCCGCGGCCTGCTGCGCCTGTTGTTGCTGGCGCTGCTGGGCCAACCGCGCCTGCTCGGTGCGCTGCGCCTCCGCCTGCTGCGCGGCGGCCGCGCTGCTGCGCTGCTGCTCGGCCAGCCGCTCGGCCGCGGCCTTCTCCTCCGCCGAGCGCTGCGCGGCGAGCTGCTGCTGGTGCTGCTGGTCGAGCGCCTGCTGCTGTTCCTTGTCGAGCAGCTTGCGCTGCGCGTCCAGCTTGGAGCGCAGGATGGTCAGGGTGTAGTTGGCCGGGTCGGCCTTGGCGAGCAGGTCGATCTGCCGCTGCGCCTCGTTGAAGTCGCGCGCGTTGATCGCCGACTCCGCGCTGTTGGCGGCGAACGGAAAGGTCTCGCGCAGCGCGTCCACCGCCACCGAATTGCCCGGCTGCTTCTGCAAGGCGCCAAGGTAGAACTCGAAGGCGTTGTTGCTGGCCGGCGCCAGGTAGCGCTGCTCGTTCATCGCGCGGCGCGCCTCGGACAGCAGCTGGTTGACGTCCATCGCCGCCACGTTCGCCGGCGGCGCGGCCACGGCGGCCTTGGCGGCAGTGCTGGACGAAGCCGCCGGCGCGCTGGGACGACCGCTGGCGTCCTGCGCGACCATGTCCCGGTGCGGCTTGATGATCAGCAACCACGCCCCCGCGGCAAGCAGCGCGAGCACCACGACGACGGCCAACGTAACAGGCCTGGCGGCCCCCTGCGCGAACGAGCGCGCATGCAGATTTCGGGTATCCATAGTTCTCACCGAGTGACGACAGATACCCGCGCTTTTTCCCCCTGTGAACCCAGGAGCGGCGCGCCCCCTCCGGCCCGCCGCGGCGCGGATTTGCGAAAGGTAACTGCAATGCAGCACGACAGCAAATCGCCGGGCGCTCCGCGGCATGGTGCGCCGGGGCCGGCAAGCGCCGTCCGCGCTTTTCCATGCCCCGGAAACGAAGCGTCCCGGCACGGGCCGGGACGAATCGCTTTCAAATACCTTCCCCGCGCTGGGCACCGCGGGGAGGAAACCGGGTACGGCTTTTTGTTGTGCTTACTTCTTGGTCTTGGTCTTGGTCTTGGCGACCTTGGAGGCCTTCACCACCTTGGCGGGTGCGGCCTTCTTCACGGCGACCTTCTTCGGGGCGGCCTTCTTCACCGCGACCTTCTTGACGGCAACCTTCTTCACCGCGGCCTTCTTGGCGGCCGCCGGCTTCTTCGCAGCCGCCTTCTTGGCGACCTTCTTCACGGCGGCCTTCTTGACGGCCGGCTTCTTGGCGACCGGCTTCTTGACGGCGGCCTTCTTTACAGCGGTCTTCTTGACGGCCTTCTTGGCCGCCGGTTTCTTGGCAGTGGTTTTCTTGGCAGTGGCCATGGTTCGTCTCAGCTCCTCATCAGTTGGCAGTGGTTGCCCAGTAAAAGCATGCAGGAACGCCTCCACCAGCAAATCGCTGTTGGTGGCGTGCCGAAGATTGTTCACCTGGCGATGGGTGCGCAGATCCGACAGCAACCTCAAAACATGAAGCGGGATGGATACCGTGATCTTGCGTACCGCGCCGGCCTTTTCACCATGCTCGACATAAGGCTCTACGAAGTTGTTTATCGCCATGTCTTCCGTTCCCCGTGATTCCGAAGCGAAAGCTATTCCTGAAGGTTTCAGCTGTCAATTGATTTTAGCCTCGCAATCAGGCCTTTTCATCCGCCCCAGGAAGAGCCGAAAAGCCCGGCGCGACAAGGCCTTCCGGGCATTCGTGTTTGATTTGTTTTGGACGTCTATACATCCATACGATAATCGCCTAAAAATAACCGTATCGCCGAAACCCGCATGGCACAAGGCTTTGCGGACTTATCGCCGACGCGAAGCGTCGAGCGACCAACGCGACGGCGACCCGCGTCGCGCATCGCGGGAGCCCCGCCCGAACCCGCCCTGCGCATGAACGGTTCTCGACCGGAGGCGCCCTCGGCGGCGTCGGTCGACGGGGCGACCAGGCCGGCTCCGCGATGCGAACCACGTCCCGATCGCCGCCTCGCCCGCCCCGCAACTTTCTCCGCGGCGGCGCGGCTTCCCCGACACAGAAACGCCGACGGCCGTCTAGGCGGCCGTCGGCGTTCGCAAACCGGCGGCGCCGGTCAGTGCTCTTCGTTCTCGACCAGCTCGGCGTAGGCGTCGGCGTCGAGCAGCTCGTTCAACTCCTCGCGGTTGCTGGCGCGCACGGCGAAGATCCAACCCTCGCCGAAGGCGTCCTCGTTGATGGTCTCGGGCTTGTCGCCGAGCAGCTCGTTGACCTCGACCACTTCGCCGGACACCGGCGAGTAGATGTCGGAGGCGGCCTTCACCGATTCCACCACGGCCACGCCGCTGCCGGCCTTCACGCTGGCGCCCACCTCGGGCAGCTCGACGTAGACCAGGTCGCCGAGCTGGCTCTGCGCGTGGTCGGAGATGCCCACGCGCACCAGGCCATCGTCTTCGACGCGGGCCCACTCGTGGGACTTGAGGAATTTCAGATCGCCGGGAATCTCGCTCATGGTCGGTCCAGTCGTCGCAGAGTTTGTGTTGGAGAAGGGCGTGATTCTAACCGCATCGGATGACAGGCCACGCATCGGGCGGCATGCCGATGTGGCTCACACGCCTTCGCAGGCCTTGCCGTCGCGCACGAAGGGGTATTTCACCACCCGCACCGGCACCTCGCGGCCGCGGATGTCCACCCGCACCGCGCCCGGCTCGCCGGCGGGAATGCGCGCGAAGGCGATGGCCTTGCCCAGGGTGGGCGAGAAAGTGCCGGAGAGGATCTCGCCCTCGCCGTTGTCGGTGAGCACCTTCTGGCCGTGGCGCAGCACCCCCTTCTCCTCCATCACCAGGCCGACCATGGCGCGCGGCACGCCGGCGGCCTGCTGCCGCTCCAGCGCATCGCGGCCAATGAAGTCGCGGCCCGCGTCCAGCGCCACCGTCCAGGCCAGGCCCGCCTCCCACGGCGAGACGCTCTCGTCCATGTCCTGGCCGTAGAGGTTCATGCCTGCCTCCAGCCGCAGCGTGTCGCGCGCGCCCAGGCCGCAGGGCCGCACGCCGGCGGCGGCCAGCGCGTTCCACAGGGCCACCGCGTGCGGCTCGGGCACGAGGATCTCGAAGCCGTCCTCGCCGGTGTAGCCGGTGCGCGCCACGAACAGCGGGATGCCGTGCGGGCCCTGCGCGGCGGCGGCGGCGAAGCGGCCGAGCCTGGCGATGCGCTCGCGGTCGGCCTCGTGCAGCAGGTCGAGCACCTTGGCGCGGGCATTGGGGCCCTGCACCGCGACCATGGCAAAGTCGGGGCGCTCCTTCACTTCCACGCCGTAGGGCTCGGCCTGCCGTGCGATCCAGGCCAGGTCCTTGGCGCGGGTGGCGGCGTTCACCACCAGCCGGTAGTGGCCCTCGTCGAAGTAGTAGACGATGAGGTCGTCGATCACCCCGCCCTGCTCGTCGAGCATGCACGAGTACAGCGCCTTGCCGGTGACCTTGAGCTTGTCGATGCTGTTGGCCAGCAGGTGGCGCAGGAAGTCGCGGGTACGCGGGCCGTGCAGGTCCACCACCGTCATGTGCGAGACGTCGAACATGCCCGCGTCGCTGCGCACCGCGTGGTGCTCCTCGATCTGCGAGCCGTAGTTGATCGGCATGTCCCAGCCGCCGAAGTCGACCATGCGCGCGCCCGCTGCGCGGTGGGTGGCGTTGAGTACGGTCTTCTCGGTCATTACGGTATGTGTCCCGGCGAAAAACACATTATCGTTGGCTCGCCGGGGGCAATCCAAGCTGCACCGCTCCATCGGCGGCGGAAACAGGCACGCTGGCGCACCGCCTCGCCTCCGTCTCGCGTCCCCTCAAGGAAGGCTGTACGCATGTCCCCGAACGCCGGATCGGCCACGCTCGATACCGTCAGCACGCCGCCGCGCCTGCGCGTCACCGGCGACTGGACGCTGGCGCACCTGGCCGAGCTGTACCGCACGCTGTCGCCGATGTTCGGCAAGCTGGACGCGCGCACCGCGGTGGATTTCGGCGGGCTCGGCGAGCTGGACACCGCCGGCGCGGGCCTCCTGTCCGAGCTGGTCGGCACGCAGCGCCTGCGCGAGCTCGCGCGCGAGGCCGCCGACCTCTCCGCGGCGCGGCGCGCCCTGATCGAGACCGTGTGCGAGGCGGTCACGGTATGGCGCCAGCCGATGCCCCGCCCGTCGCGCCAGCCGGCGGTGCTGGAGGTGCTCTCGCGCATCGGCGGCGCGGTGGAGAACGTGTGGGGCCAGCAGCGCTACCTGCTTGGCTTCATCGGCCTGACCCTGGAGACGCTGGCGCGCAACCTGTTCCACCCGCGCCGCTGGCGCCTCACGCCGCTCACCGCGCACATCGAGCAGACCGGCATGGACGCCATCCCCATCGTGGCCCTGCTCACCTTCATGGTGGGCGCGGTGGTGGCCTTCCTGGGCGCCACCGTGCTGCGCGACTTCGGCGCCACCGTGTACACGGTGAACCTGGTGGGCTTCTCCTTCCTGCGCGAGTTCGGCGTGCTGCTCACCGCCATCCTGATGGCCGGCCGCACCGCCAGCGCCTTCACCGCGCAGATCGGCGCGATGAAGGCCAACGAGGAGATCGACGCCATCCGCGCACTGGGCCTGGACCCGATGGAGCTGCTGGTGCTGCCGCGCGTGCTGGCGCTCCTGGTGTCGCTGCCGATGCTCACCTTCATCGCGATGATCGCCGGCATCGTGGGCGGCGGCCTGGTCTGCGCGGCGATCCTGGACATCCCGCCGGTGATGTTCCTCGGCATCCTGAAGAGCGACGTCGGCGTGCAGCACTTCCTGCTGGGCCTGGCGAAGGCGCCGGTGTTCGCCTTCCTGATCGCGGTGATCGGCTGCATCGAGGGCCTCAAGGTCTCCGGCAGCGCGCAGTCGGTGGGCGAGCACACCACCTCCAGCGTGGTGCAGTCGATCTTCATGGTGATCCTGGTCGATGCGGTGGCGGCACTCTTTTATATGGAGATGGGCTGGTGAGCGCGAAACCGGAAACCGCAGCGGCCGAGCCGGTGATCCAGGTACGCGGCCTGGTCAACCGCTTCGGCGCGCAGACGGTGCACGAGCACCTCGACCTGGACGTCTACCGCGGCGAGATCCTCGGCGTGGTGGGCGGCTCGGGCACCGGCAAGTCGGTGCTGCTGCGGACCATCGTGGGCCTGCGCCGCCCCAGCGCCGGCCAGGTGCGCGTGTTCGGCGAGGACCTGCTCGACCTGCCGCCGGAGCGCCGCTCGCGCATCGAGCGCCGCTTCGGCGTGCTGTTCCAGGGCGGCGCGCTGTTCTCCTCGCAGACGGTGGCCGAGAACGCCGCCACCCCGCTGATCGAGCACGCCGGCCTCGACCGCGCCCTGGCCGAGAAGCTGGCGCGGCTCAAGCTCGCGCTGGCCGGGCTGCCCAACGACAGCGCCGCCAAGCTGCCTGCCGAACTCTCCGGAGGCATGGTCAAGCGCGCGGCGCTGGCGCGCGCGCTGGCGCTCGACCCGGACATCCTGTTCCTGGACGAACCCACCGCCGGCCTCGACCCGATCGGCGCGGCCGCCTTCGACCAGCTGATCCTCACCCTGCGCGACGCGCTCGGCCTCACCGTGTTCCTGGTCACCCACGACCTGGACACGCTCTACACCATCTGCGACCGCGTCGCCGTGCTGTCGCAGAAGAAGGTGCTGGTGACCGACACGCTCGACGTGGTGGCGGCCACCGACGACGCCTGGGTGCAGGAATACTTCCACGGTCCGCGCGGTCGCGCGGCACAGTCGGCCGCCGACGCGCGGCCCAGGAGCTGAAGCTATGGAGACCCGCGCCCATCACGTGGTGATCGGCCTGCTCACGGTGATCGTGGTGGCGGCCGCGCTGCTGTTCGGCCTGTGGCTGGCCAAGTCCAGCAACGACCGCGCCTTCCGCGACTACCAGGTGGTGTTCAACGAGGCGGTCACCGGCCTCTCGCAGGGCGCCGCCGTGCAGTACAGCGGCATCAAGGTGGGCGCGGTGACCCAGCTCAAGCTCGACCCGGCCGACCCGCGCCGCGTGCTCGCCACCATCCGCCTGAGCGCGGACACGCCGGTGCGCCAGGACACCCACGCCCGCCTCGCGCTGACCGGCGTCACCGGCTTGGCGATCATCCAGCTGAGCGGCGGCTCGCCCCGCTCCCCGCCGCTGCACAGCCGCAGCGGCGCGCCGCCGGTGATCGTGGCCGACCCTTCGCCGCTCACCAAGCTGCTGGCCAACGGCGAGGACATCCTCACCAACATCAACGAGGTGGTGTCGCGCGCCACGCTGCTGCTGTCCGACGACAACGTGGCCAAGATCGGCCGCACGCTCGACCACCTCGACCAGGCCACCGGCGCCATCGCCGAGCAGCGCGAGGACATCCGCGCCCTGCTGCGCCAGCTGGCCGAGGCCAGCCGCACCGCCAACGCCACCCTGGCGCAGGCCGAGGAACTGGCGAAACAGGGCAACGCCCTGATCGGCCAGCAGGGCCGCGCCACCCTGGACAGCGCGCAGGCGGCGATGGCCTCGGTGCAGCGCGCCACCGACAGCCTCGACCAGCTGCTGCGCAACAACCGCGAGGCGCTGGACGGCGGCATGCGCGGCTTGAGCGACCTCGGCCCCGCCGTGCGCGACCTGCGCCAGACGCTGGGCACCCTGCGCGGCATCACCCGCCGCCTCGACGACAACCCCGCCGGCTACCTGCTCGGCCGCGACAAGACCAAGGAGTTCCAGCCATGAGAGCGCGCCTCGCCAGCCTTGCCGCCTGCTGCCTGCTGCTCGGCGCCTGCTCCGTGCTGCCCAAGGCCGAGGCGCCCACCGTGTACCGGCTGCCGGCCGCGCCCGCGAACGACCCGGACACGACGGCGGCCGCGCTGCCCTGGGCGCTGCGCATCGACACCCCGCTGGCCGGCGGCGGCCTGGACAGCGCGCGCATCGCGGTGCTGCCCGGCCCCGACGAGATCACCAGCTACAAGGGCGCGCGCTGGAGCGACCGCGCCCCGGTGCTGCTGCGCGACCGCCTGTTCGACGCCTTCCTCGCCAGCGGCCGCGTGCCCCGGCTCAGCGTGGACGACGGCAACCTGCAGGCCGACCTGGAACTGGGCGGCAGCCTGCGCGCCTTCCAGTCCGAGTACCAGGACGGCCGCCCGGTGGTGGTGATCCGCTACGACGCGCAGCTGATCCGCAGCGGCGCCCAGCGCATCCTCGCCGCGCGCCGCTTCGACGTGCGCGTGCCGGCCGCCGGCAAGGAGGTGCCGCAGGTGGTGGCCGCCTTCGGCGCCGCCAGCGACCAGCTCGCCGCGGCGGTCATCCCCTGGACCTTGCAGGCCGCCGCGCAGGCGCCGGCTCGATCCAGCGAAAGGTCAGATTGATCCGCGGCCCGACGGCCGCGCGCGTCCTCGGCAGTGCGTGCCGGTAGAGGCGCTGCGTGTCGCCGGCCATGCGCAGCAGGCTGCCGTGCGGCAGCACGAGGTCGAGCCCCTCGCCGGCCGCCGCTTGGCCGGCGGCGTCCTTGCGCCGCAGGCGGAAACGTCTCACGGCGCCGAGGCTGAGCGAGGCGATCACCGGCTGCGCGCCGAGCTCCGGCTCGTCGTCGCTGTGCCAGCCCATCGCGTCATGGCCGTCGCGGTAGAGGTTGGCGAGCACGCTGTTGAAGCGCGCATCGCAGGCGTCTTCCAGTCGCCCGCGCAGATCGCGCAGCGCCGCGGGCCAGGGTCGCGGCACGAAGCGCGCGCCCGAGTAGACGTAGACGGCCTCGGGGTCGCCGATCCAGCAGCTCAGCCGCGGCGAGGCCACCTCGCGTCCGAACAGGCGGATGCGGTGGACTTCCCACGGCACCGTGTCCAGCAGTTGCGCAAGCAGCGCATCGGCCTCCTCCGGCGCCAACCATTGCGGCAGCCATTGCAGGTCGGCGCCGGGCAAGGCGAGCCGTTGCCAGGCGGGCGCGGGCGGGTTACGCAGGCTCATCCGGGTTCCCGAGGATCACCGGAGCGGGTAGAAGGTCGAGGTGAGCGCGGCCGCGACGGCTCGCTTTCGAAGAGGCAGGCGTGGCCGCGGCTTGGGACAAAGGCCAAGGCCCGACATCGTTTCATATCAAACGCCTTCATGTATCGGACACCCTCTTGATTAGAGCTTGTTCACGATACCCGCCGCGGCCGCGTGTAGGAGCGCGCCTTGCGCGCGACCGCGGTGCGACAACGTCTCCGCTGCGCAGGCTTGTCGCGCGCAAGGCGCGCTCCTACAGCATGGCGGCCATGCATCGAGGTGGTTGGCAGGCGCCTGGACGCCCTTCATCCCATCAGGGCCGTGCAAGCGTCCAGCCCGCGCGACGGCGCTCGCGCACCTACACGATCACCGGATACGCCGGCTCCGCATCCAGCGTCGCCGCGCACACTTGCGCCAGCTCCAGCAATTGCAGGTCCGAGCCGCGCGCGCCCACCAGCTGCAGGCCGATCGGCAGGCCGTCGGGCAAGGTGCCCATCGGGAGGCTCACCGCCGGGCAGCCGGCGAGGCTGGCGAAGCCGGTGAGGTCGGCCTGGTTGTCCGGCACCGGGCCGCCGAGCGGGAAGGCACCCTGCGGCGTGGTGGGCATCACCAGCACGTCTACCTGCGAGAACAGGCGGCGCATCTTGAGCGTGGCGACGTCGAGCACGCGGTCGGCCGCCACGTAGTCGGCCGCGCTCTTGCGCGCGGCGTAGTCGAGCAGGGTGCGGAAACGCGGCGAGACGGGGCGCTCGGTGTCGGCCAGGTCGGCGGCGAAGGCGCCGAGCATCTCGGCCTCCATCAGCAGCAGGCCGGCGCGGCGGGTGCGGGCGAAGTCCCAGTCGGAGAAATCCACCGTGCGGCGCTCGCCCAGTTCGCGCGGCAGTTTCGCCAGCGCCGCCTCGAACACCTCGATCACCGCCGGGGCCACGCCCACCGCGGCGAGGTCCGGCAGCAGGCCGCAGCGCAGCCGGCCCGGCTCCCAGTCCGGCGGTGCCAGCGCCACGCGGCGGCGGCGCGAGCGCGGGTCGTCGGCGTCGTAGCCGGCCAGCACCTGCAACAGCACGGTGAGATCGTCCACGCTGCGGGTGAGGATGCCCACGGTGTCCAGCCGCCGCGCCGCCGGCACCAGGCCGCGCGCGGAGATCTCCCCGTGGGTGGGCTTGAGCGCGTACACGCCGCAGTAGCTGGCGGGAATGCGGATCGAGCCCAGGCTGTCCGACCCCACCGCCGCCACCGCCAGCCCCGCCGCCACCGCCGCGGCCGCACCGCCGGAGGAACCGCCGGCCGTGTAGCCGTGGCGGTGCGGGTTGTGGGTGGCACCGAAGTGCGGGTTGTCGGTGGCGGCGCCGAGCGCGCCCTCGTCCATGTTGGTCTTGCCGATCAGCACCGCGCCGGCCGCGCGCAGGCGCGCCACCGCGTGCGAATCCTCCGCCACCGGCGCCTCGCGCCCGGGCAGGCCGGCGCGGGTGGGCCAGCCGGCCATGTCGAGGTTGTCCTTGAGCGCGATCGGCAGGCCGTCGAGGCGGCCGATCACGCCGTCGCGGCGGCGATGCTCGGCGGTGCCGGCCTGCTCCTGCAGCATGCCCAGGCGCAGGTCCACGTAGGCATGGAGCTTGGGGTCGATGCGCTCGATCGCCTGCTGGTAGGCCTCGGCCAGCACGCGCGGCCGCGTACGGCCCGCGGCCAGCCAGTGCAGCAGCTGGCACAGCGTGGCCCGGCGCAGGTCGAGGTCGGCGATCGGCGGCATGGCACTCATGGATTCTCCCGCGTGGATGGTAGGGTCGACGGCCCGGCAAGGCGCCGGGCGGACCACGCCCACCCCGAGGGAGGATGGCGTCGGCAACCCAAGCTTGGGATCGACGTATTGCTTCATCATGGCCTCCCGCTCCCGCATCCACGGCCGCTTCCGCGCCGGGGAGCCGGCCGCGATGCCACGCCGATCCGGCTGCGATTATCGCCCCAGCCGGCAAAGCGGGCGCAAGCGGCGGCGCCCCATGCCGTTTGCCGCGTGCCCTGCGATTACGGACAATACTGGATTACCCCAGCCAGCTTGCAGCCGCCGACGGAGCCCGCCATGAGCGAACGCGAAACGATGGAATACGACGTGGTCGTGGTCGGCGCCGGCCCGGCCGGGCTGTCGTTCGCCATCCGCCTCAAGCAGCTCAAGCCCGAGGTCACCGTCTGCGTGATCGAGAAGGCCTCCACCGTCGGCGCGCACATCCTCTCCGGCGCGGTGATCGAGCCGCAGCCGCTGGACGCCCTGCTCCCCGGCTGGCGCGACAACCCGCCGCCGGTGTGCGTGCCGGCGACCGAGGACGAGTTCTGGCTGCTCAGCAAGACCGGCGGACGCAAGCTGCCGGTGCCGCCCACGATGAAGAACCACGGCAACTTCATCGTCTCCCTCGGCGCGCTGTGCGCGTGGCTGGCGCCGCAGGCCGAAGCCCTGGGCGTGGACGTGTTCCCCGGCTTCGCCGCCGCCGACACCCTCTACGACGAGCACGGCGCCGTGGCCGGCGTGCGCATCGGCGACATGGGCGTGGCGAAGGATGGCGCCCACAAACCCGGCTACACCCAGGGCATCGACATCAAGGCCCGCGTGACCGTGCTCGCCGAGGGCGCGCGCGGCAGCCTCACCAAGCAGCTGATCCAGCGCTTCGCGCTCGACAAGGACAGCGACCCGCAGGGCTACTCCATCGGCATCAAGGAGCTGTGGCAGGTGCCGGCCGGGCGCGTGAGCCCCGGCAAGATCGTGCACAGCTTCGGCTGGCCGGCCGACAGCCACACCTACGGCGGCAGCTTCCTCTACCACCTGGACCAGGACCGCATCGCGCTCGGCTACGTCAGCGGCCTGGACTACAGCGACCCCGACTACCAGCCGTGGGAAGCCTTCCAGCAGTGGAAGAACCACCCGACGGTGAAGCCGCTGCTCGAAGGCGGCAGCATTCTCTCCGCCGGCGCGCGCGCCATCGTCACCGGCGGCTACCAGTCGCTGCCGAAGGTGGAGATGCCCGGCGCGCTGCTGATCGGCGACACCGCAGGCCTGCTCAACGTGCCCAAGGTCAAGGGCACGCATCAGGCCATCCGCTCCGGCATGCTGGCCGCCGAACACCTCGCCGCCACGGGCCTCGACGCCGCCGGCTTCGACGCCAGGCTGCGCGGCTCCGAGGCGATGGCGGAACTGAAGCAGGTGCGCAACATCAAGCCCGCCTTCAAGAAGGGCCTGTGGTTCGGCATGTTGAACGCCGCCTGGGAAACCGCCGTGGGCGGCGCCTCGCCGTGGACGCTGAAGAACAAGCCCGACTGGTCCGCCCTGCACAAGCTCGGCGCACAGGAAGCACCCAGGCGCGACTACGTGCAGCGCGAACTGCCCCCGCGCGACCGCCTCGCCGGCGTCTACTTCGCCGCCACCGAGCACGACGAAGACCAGCCCGTGCACCTCAAGGTGGCCGACACCTCGATCTGCGTGACCCGCTGCGCCGAGGAATACGGCAACCCCTGCCAGCGCTTCTGCCCTGCCAACGTCTACGAGATCGTGGAGGACGAGGCGGGCAAGCGCCTGCAGATCAATGCCGCCAACTGCGTGCACTGCAAGACCTGCGACATCAAGGACCCCTACGAGATCATCACCTGGGTGACGCCGGAGGGTGGGTCGGGGCCGAATTACCAGAACCTGTGAGCGGGCTTCTCGTCCATTGAGCATGTCCTGGCGGCTGAAGCGGCTTCGGTACCTGCTGCAGCGCCTGCGCGGCAGCCTCGCGCTGCGCGGCTGGCGCGGCACCCTGGCGCGCGTGCGCCAGGAGTTCGAGCATCGCCCTGCTACCGACGAATCGCTGGCGCTGGAACCGCTGGACGTTCCATTCGCGCCCTTCGCGCTGCCCACGTCGGAAACTCCGGCGGTCTCGGTGATCGTCCCGGTCCACGGCAAGCTCGCCTACACCCTGGCCTGCCTGCGCTCGATCGCCCGCCACGGCGCCGCGGCGAGCTTCGAGGTGATCGTGGTGGACGACGCCTCGCCCGACGCCAGCGCCGCGACCCTGGCCCGCCTCGACGGCCTGCGCCTGCTCTCCAACCAGCGCAACCTCGGCTTCATCGGTAGCTGCAACGCCGGCGCCGAAGCGGCCCGCGGCGATTACCTCTTGTTCCTCAACAACGACACCCAGGTCGCACCGGGCTGGCTGGATGGCCTGCTGGCCTGCTTCGCCGAGCGCAAGGACTGCGGCATCGCCGGCAGCCGCCTGGTGTACCCGGACGGCCGCCTGCAGGAGGCCGGCGGGCTGGTGTTCACCGACGGCAGCAGCTGGAACACCGGGCGCTTCGAAGAGCGCGATACGCCCGCCTACCGCTACCGGCGCGAAACCGACTACGTCAGCGGCGCCGCGCTGATGATCCCGCGCGAGCTGTTCCGCCGCGTGGGCGGTTTCGACACCCGCTACGCGCCTGCATATTACGAAGACGCCGACCTCGCCTTCGCCGTACGGCAGGCGGGCCTGCGCGTGTACTACGAGCCGTCGAGCACGGTGATCCACTGCGAGGGCATCAGCGCCGGCACCGACCTCGACGCCGGCATGAAGCGCTACCAGTCCATCAACCAGTCGAAGTTCGCCGAGAAATGGGCCGCCGCGCTGCGCGGGCAACCACCCGCCGGCACCCCGCTCGACCGCGCGCTGCGCTGGCGCCGCCGCGGCCGCATCCTCGTCGTGGACGCCATGACCCCGGACCCCACGCGCGACTCGGGCTCGCTGCGCCTCTGCGCCATCCTCGGCCTGCTCGATGCGCAGGGCTGGAGCGTGACGTTCGTGCCGGATGATGGCCGGGCGAGCGAAGCGGAAATCCGCGCCCTCGGTGCCCTGGGCACCGCGGTGCTGGGCCGCCCCTGGCTTGCCGCACTGCCGAAATGGCTCGCCGAACACGGCCCCGAACTGCACGCCGTGATGCTCTGCCGCCACACCGTGGCCGGCCAATATGCCAGCCTGGTGCGTCGCCACGCCCCCCAGGCCAGGCTCATCTTCGATACGGTCGACCTGCACTTCCTGCGCGAACAGCGCGCCGCCGAACTCACCGGCAACGCCACCATGGCGCGCCAGGCCCAGGCCGCCCAGCGCAGCGAACTGGCCATCGTCGAGCAGTGCGACGTCACGCTGGTGGTGAGCCCGCACGAGCGCGACCTGCTCCGGCAACTCGCGCCGCGTGCCCGCGTCGAGGTGCTCTCCAACATCCACCCCGTGCACGGCCGCCGCCAGCCCCATGCCGGCCGCCGCGACCTGGTCTTCATCGGCGGCTACGGCCACCCGCCCAATGCCGACGCGATCCGCTGGATCGCCGGCGAGATCCTGCCCGCGCTGCGCACGGCCCTTCCCGACATCCGCGTGCATGTTCTCGGCGACCTGCCCGACAGCGCCCGCGCCGAACTGCAAACCCCGGGCCTGGAGCTGCACGGCCGCGTGCCCGACCTATCCCCGTGGCTGGATGGCTGCCTGGCCTCGATCGCCCCGCTGCGCTTCGGCGCCGGCGTCAAGGGCAAGGTCAACATGGCGATGAGCTATGGCTTGCCGGTGATTGCCACGGGCCTCGCGGTCGAGGGCATGTTTCTCGAGGATGGGCGCGATGTGCTGTTGGCCGATAGTCCGGCAGAATTCGTCAAGGCGACACTCCGACTTCAACAGAGTGCACCGACCTGGCTGACACTGTCGGAGGCCTCCCTCGCCAACGTCGAGCGGCACTTCTCGCCTACGGCGGCTCAAGAGACGCTGCGCAGCGTGCTGGCCGAAACCGAATGATGAAGCGCATGACGACACGAGCGGCATCGCCTGCTTGCCCAAGCCGGGATGGCACCGGCCGGCCAACGGCTTACCGGCCACGCGCTTGGAATCCAGGGCGACGATGATGAAACGCCCGTTGTCCAAGGCCTACATCTATATCCGCGATGCCATCCGTCGCCATGGCGGCGGATGGCAAGGCCTTTGCCGGGTCGCGCTGCGCAGCCTGCGCGTGCTGCGTGCGCTGGGTTGGAACGGCTTCTTGCGACGGCTGCAGGCATCGCGGCAGGCCGCACAGAAGCTCGAAGCCGTCGAGACCCGGGTCTTTCCGCCAGCCGTCCCCATCGAGCAAGTGCAACTGCGCATCGGCGTGATGGCCCACGTCTACTATCCGGACCTGCTCGAGGAATTTGCCCGCGATTTCGCCCGCCTGCCGCTGCCCTACACCCTGATGGTCTCCGTCGTGGACGAAGCGGCGCAGTTGGCCGCAACGGAGCGGCTGCGCGACCTGCCCAACCTCGAGGCCTTGCACGTTCGTATCGTCCCCAATCGCGGACGCGACATTGCGCCCATGCTGCTGTCCTTCCGCGAGGAAATCCTCGCGCTGGACCTTTTCTGCCATGTGCACACCAAGAAGTCGCTCTACACCGGCCAGGAGCAGACGCCCTGGCGGCGATATCTCTTGGATGGCCTGCTCGGCTCGCGCGAGCGCATCGGCTGGATTCTCGGCATGTTCGGGGCAGAGCCGAGCCTGGGCATGGTCTACCCGGAAAGCTATCGCTCAGTGCCCTTGTGGGCGCACACCTGGCTCGGCAATGCCGAGTGGGCTCGCCAGCTGGGCCCGCTGCTCGGCATCGCCGTCGACACCGGCGCTTACCTCGATTATCCGGCCGGCTCGATGTTCTGGGCCCGCACCGAGGCGCTCAGGCCACTGTTCGAGCTCGACCTCGACTTGCAGGCATTCCCGCCCGAGCGGGGACAAGCCGACGGCACCCTGCAGCACGCCCTGGAGCGGCTGCTTGGCCTCGTGGTGAGAAAGCAGGACATGCTGCTGGGCATCCTTCCTGCCGACGGCCGGCTTGAACTGTCGGTCGAGGGCGAGCGCAACCGCAACACCTATTTCAACATGCCGGTTTCGGCGCGGCTCGACTACGCCGCGATCGAGGCGGAGCTGATCTCCTTCGACCTCTTCGATACCTTGCTCCTGCGCCCCTTTCTCGAACCCGCAGGATCCCGGACCTATTTGTCCTATCTGGTCGAGAAGCGGTTCGGATTGAGCCAATTCGCCGCGCTACGGGCAGACGTCGAGGCGAGCGAGCGCGCCCGCCTGGGGCGCGACGTCAGTTGCGCGGAAATCTACCGGGCCATGGGCAGGAAGCCGGGCCTGTCGCCGTCGCTCGCCGAGCAATTGCGCTCGTTCGAACTGTCGTTCGAACGCCAACAGCTGCGGCCCCGCCCTGCCATGGTGGAGGCCCTGCGTCGACTGATCCAAGCGGGCCATAAACGGATCATCGGCGTATCCGACATGTACATGGACACCGCCGAACTCCGCCAGACCATGCCGGATACCGTCAGCGGACTGGTCGAACAGCTCTACATCTCATGCGAAACCGGATGGCGCAAGGATACGGGCGAAGCCTGGCAACGCTTGCCCGAGCTCGAGCAGGTTGCTCCCCGGCACTGGCTGCATGTCGGCGACAACGAACACGCCGACGTGCAGCTCCCACAAGCATTGGGATTCATCCACCCCGTGCACGTATTGCGCCCCAGCGCCCTGTTGTCTGTCGTACCGGCTTTACGGAGCCTGCGCCCCAGGCAGGCACAGCGCGAACGCTGGCAAGATCAGCTATGGCTGGGACTGATCGCCAACCGTTTCGCCGAACTCGGCGACCGGCACCCCGAGGCGCTCGCTCATTCATTGCAGCTCGATAGCCCGGAAACCTTCGGTTACGTGGTCCTGGGGCCATTGCTGACGGACTACCTCAGCTGGCTGGCACGCCTTGCCCTGAGCCAAGGCAGCCGGGCTTTGTTGTTCCTTAGCCGGGAAGGCTATGTGCTTCATCGCGCCTATGCGATTCTGCAAAGCTTCGTACCTGAGCTAAAGCCGGTCAAAGGCATCTACCTGCTGGCTTCCCGCCGCGGCGTCGGCACTCCCAGCATCCGTCGACCGGACGATCTGCTGAAGATTTTCAACAGTCCCTATACGGGGCCTCTCGATGTCCTCCTTGAAGCCAGACTGGGCTCTCGTGCCGCCACCGCGGCCATGCAGATGCTGGAGCCCGTGGCCGCCAGTGAGGAGGTGTACCTGCCAGAAATGGCACAGCGTCTGGTCGAATGGCTGCATCCTGCCATGCCTGCCATTCTGGAAATCGCCGAAGAGGAGCGGTCCGCCTATCTGGCCTACTGGAAAGAACAGCAGATCGATGCCGCCGAGGCGCCCATCGTTGCCGACATCGGTTATGCCGGGACAATTCAGGCGCGCTTGACGCAAATCACCGGGCAGAAGCTGGGCGGCGCCTATTTCGCGATCAAGCGGAAGGAAGCACGGGGCGACAGCACCGGCTGGACCAGCGCCCGCTTTCACGATGCCGACACACAGGCATCGTCGCCCGTGATGGAGCATCACCTGCTTCTGGAATCGATCCTCACCTCGCCAGACGGCCAGTTTTCGCACTTCGAGCACAGCGAAAGCAAGGGGTTGCAAGCGATATTCCGGGAGGCTGCCGCTAGCCAAACGAACTGGCCGCTACTGGAGCGCATCCATGCCGGCGCCGAGCGTTTTGTCCGCGATATCTGCACCGTCGCAGGCGACGATGCGCTCGAACTCGAGCTTGACCCCATACTGGTGCAAGAGCCGCTGCGCTGCGTAGGCTCCGGCCGCTGGCGATTGGCCACATGGGGCGCGACACTGCAGGTTGAGGATCACTACACCGGCCGTGGTGAAGTCCCAACCCTATCCCATCCCGTTCGATGAGCCATTCCCTCGGCGTCCAGGCGGTGTGCGATGGCTCATTGGCCGCGGCGTATACCGCCAGCCGGAATTCAAGCAATCGTTTGAAAAACGCTACACTAGCGCATTGCATGCCGCCCAAAGGCGGCAATCAACCGTAAGGACCCGCAGATGAAGATTCTTGTCGGCTACAAGCGCGTGGTGGACTACAACGTCCGCATCCAGGTCAAGCCCGACGGCACCGGCGTGGTGACCGACGGCGTCAAGCTCTCCGCCAACCCGTTCGACGACATCGCGCTGGAGGAAGCCCTGCGCCTGCGCGAGAAGGGCGTGGCGACCGAGGTCGTGGTGGTCGCCATCGGCCCGGCCGATCTCACGGCGCACCTGCGCAACGGCCTGGCGATGGGCGCCAACCGCGCCATCCACGTGGTCACCGATGCCGCCGTGCAGCCGCTCACCGCCGCGCGCGTGTTCCAGAGGCTGGTGGAGAAGGAGCAGCCGGGCCTGGTCATCACCGGCAAGCAGGCCATCGACGACGATGCCAACCAGACCGGCCAGATGCTCGCCACGCTATGGGACCGCCCGCAGGCCACCTTCGCCAGCAAGGTCGACATTTCGGTTGAGAGCGGCGCCGACGGCAAGGCCACAGTGACCCGCGAGGTGGATGCCGGCCTCGAGGTGATCGAGGTGGAACTGCCCGCCGTGATCACCACCGACCTGCGCCTCAACGAGCCGCGCTTCATCAAGCTGCCGGACATCATGAAGGCCAAGGCCAAGCCGATCGACACCATCGAGTTCGCCTCGCTCGGCATCGAAGCCAACGACCACCTCAAGACCACGCACTACGCCGCGCCGCCCAAGCGCAGCCGCGGCGTGATGGTGAAGGATGCGACCGAGCTGGTCGCGGCGTTGAAGCAGAAGGGCCTTTTGTGATCATCCCTGATCAGGAAACCGGCCATCCATGGCCGGACTCTTCAATAAAAGCCGCTGCATCCCCAGTTTTTTGAGGAAATCCCCATGAGCAAGATTCTGGTCATCGCCGAACACCTGGGCGGCAAGCTGAACCCCTCCACCGCACGCGCCGTGAGCGCCGCCGCCGCCGTCAAGCCCGAAGCCATCGACGTGCTGGTGCTGGCCGATGCGGTCGACGCCATCGCCGCCGAGGCCGCCAAGATCGAGGGCGTGAGCCGCGTGCTCACCATCGTCCGCGCCGAGAACGCGCACCCGCTGGCCGCCGTGCTGGCGCCGCAGATCGCCAAGGCCGCCGCCGGCTACAGCCACGTCTTCGTGCCCTCCACCACCTTCGGCAAGGACGTCGCCCCGCGCGTGGCCGCCCTGCTCGGCGTGGCCCAGGTCAGCGACGTGATGAGCGTGGAAAGCGCCCACACCTTCAAGCGCCCGATCTACGCCGGCAATGCCATCGTCACCGTGGAGGCCAACTCGGCCCACACAGTGGTCGCCACTATCCGCACCGCCTCTTGGCCGGCTGCCGCCAGCGGCGCCAACAGTGCACCGGTCGAGGCACTGAACGTGGATGTCGCCCTGCCCTCGCACACCCGCTTCATTGAGCTGCAGCAAGGCAAGAGCGACCGCCCGGACCTGCAGAGCGCCAGCAAGGTCGTCTCCGGCGGCCGTGGCGTGGGCTCGAAGGAGAACTTCGAGATCATCTACAAGTTCGCGGACAAGATCGGCGCGGCAGTGGGCGCCTCGCGCGCGGCGGTGGACGCCGGCTACGTACCGAACGAGTTGCAGGTGGGGCAGACTGGCAAGATCATTGCGCCGGAGTTGTATGTTGCGGTCGGCATTTCGGGAGCGATCCAGCATCTGACCGGTATCAAGGACGCCGGGACGATCGTGGCGATCAACAAGGACGGCGAAGCGCCGATTTTCGAGATCGCGGATATCGGCTTGGTCGGTGATTTGTTCAAGATTCTGCCGGAACTGGACTCGGCCATCGGCTGATGCGCGCGTCTGGGGGCTGTTTCACGGCTCCCAGCTCGGCAGCCGCGATTACCGCGCTAAAGCGGGGGGGGCAAGTTGCAAGGGGTTCTAATGGCGGTAAACGCAATAGACAATGCGGCAAAAGCAGGTGTGCCACTGTGCGTCGATCTCGATGGCACGCTCATCCGTTCCGACCTGCTCGTCGAGTCGGCGCTGGCCCTGCTTGCCCGGCAACCGCTGACGATCTTTGCGATGTTCGCCTGGTTGCTGCGCGGCAAGGCGTATCTCAAGAAGCAGATCGCGCTCCGTGTCGAGCTCGATCCGTCCGCCCTGCCCTACAACCACGAACTGGTCGGCTGGCTGCGCAAACAACGCGAGCAGCGCCGCGTGGTGCTGTGCACCGCCTCGGACGTGAAGCTCGCGAGGCCAGTCGCGGAACACGCAGGCGTGTTCGACGACGTGGTCGCCAGCAACGGCGACATCAACCTGTCGGGGTCGAACAAGGCACGGGCGCTCATCGAACGCTTCGGCGAAAAGGCTTTCGATTACATCGGCAACGCCCCGATCGACCTTGCCGTCTGGAAACATGCACGCAGTGCGCTGGTCGTCGAGCACGGCACCGCCCTTTCGACCGCCGCGGCAAAAGTCGCACCCGTCGAGAAACGCTTCGTCGTACGCCGCGGCGGTATCCGCGCATGGGCGAAAGCATTGCGCGTCCACCAGTGGATCAAGAACATCCTCGTTTTCCTGCCCCTGCTTGCATCCCATCGCGTACTGGAGATCAGCGCCGTAGCGCCCGCACTGCTTGCCTTCCTCTGCTTCGGGCTCTGTGCATCGAGCGTCTACCTCACGAACGATTTGCTCGACCTCCCGTCGGATCGACAGCACCACCGCAAGCGACACCGTCCATTCGCTGCAGGTACGTTGCCACTCATCGCCGGGCCGATACTTGCCGTCGCTTTACTGATAGCCGGCTTCGGCTTGGCATGCCTGGTGTCACACCAGTTTGTGATCGTGCTGCTCGGCTATTACCTGCTGACCAGCGCGTACTCCTTCCGCCTGAAACGGATCATGATGCTCGACGTGGTCGTGCTCGCCGCGCTCTACACGACGCGTATTCTCGCTGGCACCGCCGCCATCCACACCAAACCGTCGTTCTGGCTGCTCGCCTTCTCAATGTTCTTCTTCTTGAGCCTCGCGATGGTCAAGCGCTATACCGAACTGCTGACGCTGCAGTCGAGCGGCAAGGTCAAGGCCAGCGGACGCGGCTACGATGTGGATGACATCCCGCTGATCCAGTCACTGGGAAGTTCGAGCGGCTATCTTGCGGTACTGGTGCTCGCGCTTTACGTCGACAGCACGGCCAGCATGTCGCTGTACCGTCATCCGCACTACCTGTGGATGCTCTGTCCGCTGCTGCTGTACTGGATCAGCCGGACCTGGGCCATCGCGCACCGCGGCGTCATGCATGACGACCCGGTCGTATTCGCCGTCATGGACCGCACGAGCCGCATCGTGGGCGTCCTCGCAGCCATCATCGTGGCCTTCTCGATCTAATGCACGCGACTGGACGCTCATGGGGCCGCTATCCCGTGACGACCGAAAAGGTCATCACGCTGAGCGATCGCCATGCCCCTCTGCCAACCAGCGATGTACCGATGCTCCCGCTGGGCAACGCCCGCAGCTATGGCGACAGCTGTCTCAACGACGGCGGCATCCTGCTGGCGACACGCGGCCTCGATCATTACATGGCGTTCGATCCCGCGACGGGCGTGCTCACCTGCGAGTCGGGGGTTTTGTTCTCGGACATCCTCGACCTGGTCGTGCCGCAGGGCTGGTTCCTGCCGGTGACGCCCGGCACCCGATTCGTGACGGTGGGCGGCGCGATCGCGAACGACGTACACGGCAAGAACCATCACCGCGCCGGGTCGTTTGGGCACCACGTGCTGGCCTTGGAGCTCTTGCGCACCGACGGTACGCGTATGCGTTGCTCGCCGGATGAGAACACCGAGTGGTTCGACGCCACCATCGGCGGCCTCGGCCTCACCGGCGTCATCACATGGGCGACGATCCAGTTGCGTCGTGTCGCGGGCCCGTGGATGTCCACCGAGAGCCACCGCTTCACGAACCTGGACGAATTCTTCGCGCTGTCGCGCGAATCCGACCGCGATTACGAGTACACGGTGTCGTGGATAGACTGCGCGGCGAAAGGCAATGCTCTCGGCCGCGGCCTGTTCAGCCGTGGCAACCATGCGCCCGCCAGCCCGGATCGTCGGCCCGCCGCGCCGGCCCGTCGCCTTGCCATGCCGCTGACCCCGCCCTTCTCCCTAGTGAACCCGCTCAGCCTGCGAGCGTTCAACCAGCTTTACTATCATCGCCAACGAAAGCCGGTGGTACATGCCACCACCCACTACGCGCCGTTTTTCTATCCGCTGGATGGCATCACCCAGTGGAACCGCATGTACGGCCCGCGGGGGTTCCTGCAGTACCAGTGCGTCGTGCCACCGGAGGCCTCGGAGGCCACCATGGCCGAGCTGGTGCGCACTATCGCCGCGGGCGGCGGCGGATCGTTCCTCGCTGTACTGAAGCAGTTCGGTGACCGACCGTCGCGCGGCTTGCTGTCGTTCCCGCGGCCGGGTGCCACGCTGGCATTGGATTTCCCCAACGGTGGGGCGCCCACCTTCGCGCTGCTCGATCGCCTCGATGCCATCGTGGACGGTGTCGGCGGGGCGGTCTACCCGGCGAAGGATGCCCGCATGTCGGGCGAACGCTTTCGCCGGTACTTCCCACGCTGGGAAGCCTTTACCCGGTTCATCGATCCGGGCATGTCATCGAGTTTCTGGCGCAGGGTCATGGAGTAAACATGCAACGAGTTCTGATCATTGGTGCCACGTCGGCCATAGCGGAAGCGACCGCCCGCATCTACGCGGAGCGTGGCTCGCGCCTGCACTTGGTAGCGCGCACCCCGGCCCGCCTCGATACCATCGTGGAAGACCTGCGCATCCGTGGCGCCGCGGACGTCGGCCGCGATGCGCTCGACATCAATGACCTGACCCGCCACGAGGCAGTGCTCGACGCGGCATGGACCGCGCTGGGCAACGTGGATGTGGTGCTTGTCGCCCACGGCACCCTTCCGGACCAGAAGGCCTGCGAGGCTTCCGTCGAAACGGCCATGGCGGAATTCGCCACCAACGCCACATCCACCATCGCCCTGCTCACCCTACTTGCCAACCGCATGGAGCGCGCTGGCCGTGGCACCATCGCGGTGATCTCCTCGGTGGCAGGTGACCGCGGCCGCGCCAGCAACTATCTCTACGGGTCGGCCAAGGCCGCCGTCAGCACCTTCCTAGGCGGCCTGCGCCAGCGGCTGTCGAAGCGCGGCGTCGACATCGTGACGATCAAGCCGGGCTTCGTGGATACGCCGATGACGCGCGACTTCAAGAAGGGCGCGCTGTGGGCAAAGCCCGACGCGGTCGCCGCCGGCATCGTGAAGGCTGTGGACAAGGGCACGCCCGTGGTCTACCTGCCGTGGTTCTGGTTCGCCATCATGACGGTCATCCGCGCCATCCCCGAATTCATCTTCAAGCGAGTCAGCCTCTAAGCCATGCCCGCCAAGCACGAAAAAATTGTCCTTACCGGCGCCGCCGGACTCGTCGGCCAAAATCTCATCGTCGAGCTGAAGTCGCAGGGCTTCACCAACCTGGTGGCTATCGACAAGCACGCCTACAACATGGGCATCTTGCGCCAACTGCATCCCGATGTGGCGGCCATCGAGGCCGATGTCGCGGTGCCGGGCGATTGGGAAAACGCCTTCGAAGGCGCCGCGTGCGTGGTGCAGCTGCACGCGCAGATCACCAGCAAGTACCCGGAAGAGTTCGTCCGCAACAACATCGGCGCCACGAAGATCGTGCTAGACGCCAGCAAGCGGCACGCGGTGCCCTATCTGGTGCACATCAGCTCGTCGGTGGTGGTGTCGGTGGCGAACGACGACTACACGAACACCAAAAAGGCGCAGGAGAGGCTCGTCGTCGAATCCGGCATCCGCCATACGGTGCTGCGCCCGACGCTGATGTTCGGCTGGTTCGATCCCAAGCACTTCGGCTGGCTGTCGCGCTTCATGGCGAAGACCCCAGTGTTCCCGATCCCGGGCGACGGCCGCTACATGCGCCAGCCGCTGTACGAGCGCGATTTTTGCCGCTGCATCGCCGATTGCATCGTCCGCGAGCGCAACGGCGAGGTGTACGACGTGGTGGGCGATACCCGCATCGACTATGTCGACATCATCCACACGATCAAGAAGGCCAAGGGCCTGCGCACGTGGATCCTGCACATCCCCTATGGGTTCTTCGGGTTTCTGCTCCGCCTGTTCGCGCTCTTCAGCGGCAAGCCGCCTTTCACCGCCGACCAGCTCAAGGCACTCAGCGCGGGCGACGACTTCAAGGGCGTGGATACCGAGGCGGTGTTCGGCGTGAAGCAGACCCCGTTCGCTGACGCGGTGCGTGAGAGCTACTGCGACCCGCGTTACTCCGACATCGTGCTGAAGCGTTGACGCGCCCCTACGGATCCCCGCCATGACCCAGCCACAACGCATCGCAGTGCTCGGCGCCGGCCCCATGGGCCTCGCCGTCGCCTACCAGCTGGCCCGCGACGGCCACCAGCCCGTGGTGTTCGAAGCCGACGACCGCGTGGGTGGCATGACCGCCTGCTTCGACTTCAACGGCCTCAGCATCGAACGCTACTACCACTTCCACTGCATCTCCGATGCAGGCTTCCTCACCATGCTGGATGAGCTCGGCCTTGCCGATCGCATGCGCTGGACGGAAACGAAGATGGGCTACTGGTACAACAAGCGCCTGCAACCGTGGGGTAACCCCGTCGCCCTGCTGAAGTTCAAGGGCCTGGGCCTCGTGGCCAAGGTGCGCTATGGCCTGCACGCGTTCCTATCCACCAAACGCAAGCGCGAGGACTGGCGCCCACTCGACCACGTGGAAGCCACGAGTTGGATCCGCCGATGGGTGGGTGAGGAGGCGTGGCGCGTGCTGTGGCAGCGCCTGTTCGACTACAAGTTCTACGACTACAGCGACAACCTCTCGGCCGCCTGGATCTGGAGCCGCATCCGCCGCATCGGCACGTCGCGCTACAGCATGTTCCGCGAGAAGCTGGGCTACCTCGAGGGTGGCTCCGATACGCTGCTGAACGGCATGAAGGAGTGGATCGAAACCCATGGCGGCGAGATCCGCCTGTCGACGCCGGTGCGCAAGGTGGTGATCGAGGGCGGTGCCGTAAAGGGCGTCGAAACGGCCAACGGCATCGAAACCTTCGACAAGGTCATCAGCACTATTCCCCTCCCCTTCGTACCGCGCCTCATGCCCGATCTGCCGACCGATATCACGGCGAAGTTCTCGGCGTTGAAGAACGTGGCCGTGGTGTGCGTCATCGCCAAGCTGAAGAAACCCGTCACCGAAAACTTCTGGCTGAATACGAACGACGACGACATGGATATACCGGGCCTCGTGGAATACACGAACCTTCGTCCGCTGGGCCATCACGTGGTGTACGTGCCGTTCTACATGCCAGGCGAGCACCCGAAGTACGCTGATGCCGATGACGTGTTCACCGGCAAGGTGCGCCGCTACCTGAAGATGATCAACCCGTCGCTCACCGACGACGACTTCATCGACATCCGCGCCAACCGCTACCGCTATGCGCAGCCGATCTGCCCGCCGGGTTACCTGGAAAGCATCCCGCCGTGCAAGCTGCCGGTCGATGGTCTATGGGTGGCGGACACCTCGCACTACTACCCTGAAGACCGCGGCATTTCGGAGAGCATCGACTTTGGCCGGATGATGGCGCGTGAGGCACAGACGTGACGGCGGATACTGCGCCGCGCAGCGGCACCGGCAGCCTGCTCCGTTCGCAGTTCGCCCTGTTCATCCTTGTGGGCGGCACCGCCGCCGCGGTCAACTTCGGCTCGCGCATCATCTTCAGCCTGTGGATGGGCTACGCCACCGCCATCGTCCTTGCCTACCTGCTAGGCATGACGACGGCGTTCCTGCTGAACCGCCTGTTCGTGTTCCGGGAGACGACCACCGCCCTGCACCACCAGGCTACCTGGTTCGTTATCGTGAACCTGCTGGCCGTGGCACAGACACTCCTGATCAGCCTTTTCCTCGCCCGCTGGGCGTTCCCGGCCATCAGCTGGACGTGGCGGCCCGAGCTGTGCGCCCATGCCGTGGGCGTAGCCGTGCCCGTCCTCACCAGTTACATCGGCCACAAGCATCTTTCTTTTCGCTAATGACGTCGTCCCGGAATATCGTAGTCGTTTAAAAGTAGAGGCAGGGGCGCTTTGAGGCATTCCGGAAGGGAAACTAATGGGCTAACTCACAAAATCTTTGGCCTAGAAAAGCATAGACCCTAATACCATCGCCCGATCGACTGAATGCCGTCCAGCCAGACTCTCGGCCAGCAGAAGGGATGATTTTATATACGTCGACTCGCTCTCGCCCCGTTACGCCATATCCGACCGTTTTCCCGTCCACGCCGGCAACCACAATAAGAACATTCTTGTCACTGTATTTCCGTGGTGCCACCCACCCCGAAACGACGTAGCCGCTCGCATCCTTAGTGACGGTATCCACGCGCCCTTCGCAAATGCCAGGATCCAATTTAGTCGGATCAAACTGCACCATGCCAGCATCGTGCAACCACCCCTTGCCGTACATCCCGATCTGATATCGGTCAGCGATATCACTGAGCTGGACAAGCGTATCGTGTCTGTCTTCGGGAAAAATCTTTGCATCGTATTCGGGGTGATCAATGCCAATTTTCAGGCCCAATACCGCCAGCTCACGTTCGTACAAATCCGGATTCGTTGCCCATGAGCCAGTTTGGGTCGTTGTCAGTGCCGCGAGAACAAACGTCGCGATCGCCACTATCCACCCACGGCTTCGATCCGACCGAAAAACATCCAATGCCAACATAAAAAGCAATGCATACCCAAGAAGAGGCGTCGTCTCATAACGATAAGAAGCAGCACCGACAAATCCCAGCATCCATCGCCCATGGGCTGCCGCCAAGGCGGACGCAACGACTATACCAATCCCCCCAATCAGGAACGACCTGAACGGATTGACTTGGCGCTTCAGGTACAGCCAGGCCACAAGAGCACCGGCAACAAGTAAATAAATAATTCCTGCAGTAGCAGCAAGGAAAAGGCTTCCGTGCCCAACATGAAAGATCGGACCACCAAGAAATATTGCCAGGTATTTCGCTTGCGCGAAATGAACAGCAGCCATGTCAGGAGCCACAGGTAACTCCGGAGCATGAAAGTGAATCAGATAAAGCGCGAGCGCCAGGCCCCCCGCGACGCCCATGATTACAGACTCCCGCAGCGGGCGCCGCTGTACCATGCCCTGTATCGCAGCAACAAAGAATGAAGCGATACCGTTCCCCATTGCAAGCGTGGCAGCCGTGCAAAAAAGCAGTGCCAAAGAAATATTACGAGCCCGGTCTTCAGATTTTGAGAAATACAGAAAAGCTAGCAACGAAAAGACATAAATTGCGATGCACTGACTTTCGAACCCCCACACAATATTTTGATATTGAATCCAAGAGAAAACAAAACCAAAGACGATCGCGCCAATCCATAATTTCATGTCACCTTTATAGGCATAAATCAGAATGCACCCAATTGAACCGAGCAAAATAAGATTGCATACAATCAAAAAGACATTGACCCCTCCAAAAAATCCAATATCAAAAAGAAATAAGATTCTTGAAAAGACGATACGATGTTCGTTATGCGGCTCCCAAAAAACAGCCCAATCACCCTCGCGAATCCTCTGGTAAAATCCGACACCGCCAACCCATTGGTCCCACCACTGAACCGGTGAATAGTTGTGGTATGCCCCATAGATCGTCGTTACCAATATAAAAATACTGGCAACAAACGAGATGACAGTCGCAATCCAAAAGAAAAGCTTTATGGGCCGCCCCCCCGAAATCGCTTCGATGCTGAAATATCCTTTTCGCGTATATGCCATATTTCGACCTCTTCAAGCAATGCCGGTTAACTTTTCAGCTTATTGCAGTCACTTGCCGAAAACAAGTCGGCACCATTCCTGTTACCAAAAAGCACCAGTGAGGCCCTCACAACGAACCATGCAGGGGTCACCTTGGTCAAACTGCACGTGGAAACGGCGTAGAGCCCAACTAAGTGGTTTCAGCTTGAAGGCATGCCTATGCGCTGACCAAGCCATGGGCTTGATGGATCATGTGCTGACTACGGTCGCCAACGTAGCAGACGAAACGCAGACAGCCCGTTACCGGGAATTGACCAAGAACAGTGCGCAGATGCTGACGCCATTTGCGCTGAGTTACGTGTAGACTGCGTGCAGGTATTTTCTATGAGTGCGTCTGCCGCATGCCACACCGTGTGGCATGCAGCAATGGCAAGAACGGGAATGCGCGATAGTGCCGAACCCGAGCAAGAGTGATTGCCGGCCGCTGTCGTCAAAAGCAAGGGATAATCACAGACTATCCCCCAACATCGGGCAGGATCACTCGTAGAAGTTGAAAGCGTTGTAGCCGTGCCGCTTCACGAGTTCATCGCGCTCCGCTGACTTGAGATCCTCGCGCATCATCTCGGCGACGAGCTCTTTGAATGAGATTCTCGGTTCCCAGCCCAGCTTCCGCTTGGCCTTCGTCGCATCGCCCAGCAGCGTTTCCACTTCTGCAGGACGGAAATACAGTGGATCGACAGCCACGATACAACGGCCATTTTCGTCGTAGCCCTTCTCGTCGGCACCCTCGCCCTCCCAGCGAATCGTCATGCCAATCTCCGCGGCGGCCGCGTTGACGAAATCACGAACGCTGTACTGGACACCAGTGGCGATGACGAAATCCTCCGGCTGCTCTTGCTGCAACATCAGCCACTGCATCTCGACATAGTCCTTGGCATGCCCCCAGTCGCGCAACGCATCCAAGTTGCCCAGATACAAGCAGTTCTGTAGGCCGAGCTTGATTCGGGCCAGGGCTCGGGTGATCTTGCGGGTGACGAAAGTCTCACCGCGCACCGGAGATTCATGATTGAACAAAATGCCGTTGCAGGCATACATGCCGTAGGACTCGCGATAGTTCACAGTGATCCAGTAGGCATACAGTTTCGCGACTGCATATGGAGAACGCGGATAGAAGGGAGTAGTTTCCTTCTGGGGAACTTCCTGCACTAGGCCGTACAGCTCGGAAGTGGATGCTTGGTAGAAGCGCGTCTTCTTCTCAAGCCCCAGTATCCGAATGGCCTCCAGCACGCGCAGCGGACCGAGAGCATCGGAGTTGGCGGTGTACTCGGGCTCGTGGAAAGACACGGCCACGTGGCTCTGCGCGGCGAGGTTGTAGATTTCATCCGGCTGGGTTTGCTGGATGATGCGGACCATGCTGCTGGAATCCGTCATGTCGCCATAATGCAGGATAAACCGCCGACCCTTGACATGAGGATCCTGATACAGGTGATCGATGCGATCGGTATTGAACAGCGAGCTGCGACGCTTGATACCGTGCACCACATAACCCTTGCTCAACAAAAACTCAGCGAGATACGAACCATCCTGGCCCGTCACGCCAGTAATCAGGGCGACCTTACTCATTACGTCCTAAACCTCAGTCGATTGGGTTGAAAACTGTTAAAGGGCGAAAATTTCGCGCAGGGCTGGAAGCCTGCTCTCCCAGGAATATTCCCGTAAACAGACTTGCCGCGCCACAAGCCCCACTTTCCGGTTGTACTCGATCGAAGCGAGGAGGTCTATGCAAGCACGCGAGAACTCCGTTGCGTTTTCCGCCAACCGGATGCTGTGCCCATCCTTATACGCGAAGCCTTTGCCTGCCAGTGTCGAGGCAACACAAGGCACACCCACGATCGCATACTGATTGATCTTACCACGCATTCCAGCCCCGCTCAGCGCAGGCGCGATTCCTACCCATGCATGGCAGAGCTCACCCACCAGGGAGTCGACCTCTCCCACCAAGTCGACGCTAGCATCGGCGCTAGCGGGTAGATGCGACAGCCCCCTGCCCACCACCCTGAATCTATACCCGGGCACCGCGACCTTGATCGCCGGGTGAACATACTCGAGATACCAGTTCAGTGCTTCGATGTTGGTCTGTGAACCGAAATAGGCCAGGAAGGTAACTGTGGGGGCCTCTTTCAAAAGGCGTACCGGCAGCGACCGCAACGCCTCGCCGAACTCGACCGCCGAAACGCCCGTTTCGATAGGGATCACCCCACCCCAGAAGCGCAGCTTGCGCAGCGACCTCGCGTCGCTCTCGGAGACGCACATGACACGATCCGCGCTCCAGACTGCGCGGAGTTCGCGTACCGCCACACGCAGTTCGCCCAGAAGCCATCGCTTCGTTGGCACAAAAGGCACTTGCTGTCGCGCCAAAGCGAGGGCTGCGCCTCTCACATGCGACTCCATCGGCGAAACCACCACACGAGGGAAGCCGCACCGCTTGAACAAGCGCACCAAGTCCCCAGCCTGAAGGAATTGTAAGTCGACGGCGTCAAACCGCTCCTCCAGCAGGCCGGTGGCATGAAGACCGCCCTCGTTGAACTGCTCCGGTGGCAATGTCATCACTCGCTCGAAGATCGAGGAAAGATCCGACTCGAGCCCGGCTCCGTGGTCGCAAGCCAGCAACGTCAGCGATAGGCCAGGCACCTCTTGCGACAGCAATCGGTACATATCCAGCAGCCGCAGCCCACCGCCTGTACCTCGCTCAGGTGGATAGTAGGTAACCAACAGCAGTCGCTTCCTAAGAAGCGATGGCTCGGCCGCCATGGGCGATCCGGCGCCCTTCATTGCACTACTTTCCGATTGTCCGGGCCGAATAAGCGCTCGATGATGCTCCAAGTCGCGCCATGGGGGCCATCATCCATGAAGTTGATAGTGCTCTGCACCGGCATAACACCGCACGCCTGCAAATCCTCCATGATCTCTGTCATGCACTGGGCCGTCACATTGAGCACGGCCACTCCTGACTCCGCCTCTAGTGACACGATCACCTCAACGCCTCCACAGCATGGCGTTTAGTCGCGATAGCCCGCTCTTGTGCCACACCTTGCGTGCGAACACATAATATGGGCGCACGCGCTCGGCAAAATGATTGAACCGATCCAGACCCGGCAAAGTAGGCACTGGCGGCATGCCATGGCCACTGAGCCGGTCCGCCACTTCGATCGCCGCCAGCGATTCGTGAAAGGCATCGTAGAGCGCGTTGATCTCGTGAGTGAAGTTGGTGGGCATGTCGTACTGCAGTGCCCAGAACCCCTTCGCTTGTACCTGCGCATGCATAGCGTGATAGCGATGGAAGTAGCCTTCCGGCACACGCAGCGTGAGATGGCGCGAACGATGCGTCTCGACGGCACTGTCCCTAGCCCGCAATACGACGGCCAGCGCCAACAGGACATCGAAACGCACCAGCGACGGTAGGTCCAGGGCCGCCAGGGCTGCGTGACTGAAGAACAGCGTGCCCACCTGATGCTCAGCGATGCTGTCCTGTGTCCAACGGTACAGGCCTTTCGAACTGCTGTTACGCAAGATGCCGGCCGCGCTGGCCGGCGCCGGCGCGGTGAATGCGTTGACGAAAAATCCGGCAACGAACAAGGTTGGCTCGCCCCTGCGCACCGGGTCGCAGGACCACTTGAGCGCCTTCTCGAAGAAGTCATACTGCGGATAGTCGAGCTGGTTGAAGAAAACGGCGAAATCGCCTTCCGCCCGCTCAGCGGCCGCAGCGAGCTTGATACCGAAACGCAACTTGCTCCACTCGGCGACCTCCTGGCGTGGCGGCAGGAAGCGGAATTCGACATTGGCCGGCAGGTCACTGGGAGCCCCCTGTGTCCAGCGCGGGCTCTGCACGCAGATGCGTACGTGGTGACGCGATTGGTTTTGCAATTCGCTGGCAGCGCGCAGCACGTACGCCAGATTGGGGAATACTTTGCTTCCCTCCTGGCCATGCGCAGGCCCGAACGGATCGTGGTCGATCAGAAACACGTCAATCGTCGAACTGGTGTCAGCCGCCTCGAGCGCCGCGCGATGTTGCTCGTGGATCGTCGCCAACGCTGCGTCGAGCTTGACCTCAAAAGAATACTTTTCGGCGATCAACTTCTGCGCCTCACGGACTCGCCGAGCAGCCTCCCCAGGATCGGAGAGGATTTTGCGGAGAGCCGCCTGAATCGAGTCGGCCCGCTCTCCCTCTGTGCCCCCGGAGAAGTAATAGACCAAGTCACCGAACTGCTCGATAACGTGGGGGTTGCAGTCAGAGATCACAGGCGTGCCGGAGGCCAGACCCTCGAACACGCGGCCGGAAGCGGTCCGGGATTTCAGGTGCGCCGGCGACGAGACCGCTAGCACGGCCCCATACTGCCGCATGGTTTCGAACATGCTGACACCATCGAATGGGATCTCGCCGCGGTAGGAGGTGAAGCCCGCCCATGGATCGATGCCTTCTAGTTTTCGCGGCCCGTAAAAATCGGCGATGCCACGCTCTTGCAGTACGTCAAGGAGCCCTTGTGCACGGCCAGACTTGCCTACGCCACGCTCCCAGTTGACACCGCAATAGAACACTTTCGAAGCTTCCGGAGCGGCTGCCGCTGCACCGATCGGATGCGGGGGAACCAGCGCGGTGCGCGAGCTGGAGCCGATCATAGATAGCCCGCTATCCTGCCATTCGCTGCCCAGCACCTGACGGATGTGACTCTTCAGTAGCGAAGAACCATTAAACAGATAATCATCGTAAGCGCGCAGATGCTGGATCAGGTTCACCCGATAGTTCGACTGGAAATGCATGAATTCCAGTGGATTGGCGACCCACAGGAACGTACGCACGTTCAGGAATTTCGGCGTGTCGTAGTGAAAAGAGATCGCGAAGTCGTACTTATCCGGCATCTGTACGTCGTTGATGCAGGCACCGGTTGCGACGTCAAAACCAAGGAAATCGACCACTGTGACGGGATAGCCGGTCTTGCGCATCTTCTCGATGAGTTCGTATTCGGCATTCTTGATTTTTGGCCACTGCGAGATGACCAGAATTCGAGGAGCATTGCCCGTCATCAGACTGCGCCTTCCTGCGTGACATACCAGTTCCAAGTCTTTTCCAGACCTTCCTTGAGTGTGTTCTCGCTCTTGAACCCAGCAGCTGTAATCTTGCTCAAATCATAGCCCAGGTACTCGCGGCCATTTGGTTTGGTCGAATCCCAATCGACCCGCCCCTGCATTTCGGACACATCGGTCAACGCCTCGACCATTTCACGAATGGTATAGACGTTGCCGCTACCAATATTCACCGGACCCTGGACGTTCTCCATCGCGAGCAATGCCGCCTTGGCCGCGTCCTCCACATAGAGGAAATCGCGCTGAGCAGTGCCATCGCCCCAAACCGCCACCCTGGCGCCATTGCGCTTGGCGTCGTGGAAGCGTTTGATCAGCGAAGGGATGACGTGGCCCTGTTCGGCATCGAAGCGGTCGCGCGGTCCGAACAGGTTGCACGAAACGATGTAAGTCCAGTCCATGCCGTAACTTTCACCGTACGCACGCAGCATCCCGAGCATCGCGCGCTTCGCGTGCGAATACGAATCCTCTGACTTATGCGGCTCGCCAAGGAAGATCATCTCTTCAGTGAAGGGAAGCGCCGGCGGCGGATATGGATAGACGGCACCTGTGCCCATCACAGCAATCTTGCGAACACCGGCTTTGTGTGAGGCGTCCACGACGCTGGTGTTGATCAGCACGTTGTCGTAGAACGACAGCGCCTTGTTGTTCATGTTACCCATGATGCCGTAGACACGCCCGGCCGCATGGAACACATACTGCGGAGCGATCTTGGCGAAGTAGCGACGGGTCGCCGGCAGGTCCGTGAGGTCACACTCTTCACGCCCCACGCCAATGACGTTCTGGTAACCAAGCCCCCGCAGGTACTCCACCATCGCGGAACCGAACAGGCCACGCGCCCCGGTGACTACGATCCTGTCTTCCTTCTTCATGCCTTCTCTCTAACTCGCAAGTAAAAAGAACTGCCCTCATCTCTAGGAGGAGCACGCAACAATGTCAGCAAGCTTGGGAGAAGGCCGGCTCGCATCTTCGAGGAACCAGGTACATATCGAGCCCGCTATGAGGCCCGCCCGGTCAGTTCGGTCAGCGCCTCAAGCCGGCGCGTCCGATCCTCCAACTCGGCCGCGACTTGATCGAGCACCTGAGTGCGCTCGACCAGGGTCAGCTGGCTCACCTCAAGCATATGCCTCGCCTCAGCCAGTTCGGCCTGCGCCGACTCCAGCCGCCTGGTGCGATCAACCAGTTGATCCCCTGCAAGCTGAAGAGCAGAGGTGCGCTCTACGAGCAAGGCGCACACCTCCCCTAGCCGCTCCCGAAGCCCAGCCTGCTGATCACACGCGCCCCCCTGGCGCGAGAGCCTATCCTGCAGATCCGACGGCGCTTCGTCCAGACCTGCTGTCCTCTCACTGAGCAAAGCCTGCAGATCACCGACTTCCTTCTGAGTCTGCACGAGCAGCGTATTGGAAGCTTCGAGTAGCCTAGTCCGTTCCTCAAGCTGCACACTGATGTTTTCCAGAGCGCGAGTGCGCTCAATCAGAGTCTCGCGGACCTCGACCAGTTCGTTAGTCCTGTCAAGTAGGTCGCGGGTAGCCGCCTCGAGCCGCTGGGTACGGCCATGGAACTCGGCACGTAGCTCGACCAGGTCGTCGATGCGGTCCTTGAGTTGTTCACGCGCACGATTGAGATCACGCGTGACCACCTCGTACTCGCCCGTAAAGTTGGTCTCCAGCGCCTGGACGTCGACATCCAGGCCGTCTGCCAGCAGGTGCAGCCCGTTAGCGCAGCGGGCGATATTATCCCAAGCCAACGTGTATTCACGCACGCCATCACCGTGGTTGAAGAGATTCGGGTGTTCCGGACGGAGCACGATGTCCTCGACCCGAGCTGACAGCAGCGTCCGCCCCACACCAAGGCCAGTGCTCCAGTGCTCACGAGCTTGCTCGGGCCGGCCAAGCGCCAACGCCAGCCGACCAGCCTCGTACCAGGACGCCGTGGTCTTGGTCAACAGATGAACGCCGAAGCGGCGAGCGTCGATACCAGCACAGGCGACAAAGGCCTCGAGCGCTTCCTGCAGTCGCCCTCGTGCACGCAACAGGAGCGCCTTCACGTACGCGAGCGAGACGCGCCAACGCAACACCATCCGATTCTCGCCGCCCACCATCGGGTAACAGTCCAGCTCATCCAGCAATGCATCGATGGCACTCGCATCCGGCAACGACGACTCCAGCAGAGCGTACGCCCTCACGCACAGTGCGGCTCCATAGTCGGCGGCGTCGCGCGGGGATTCTTGCAGTACGCGGGACACATACTTGTTACGCAGTGAAGGTAACGACGCCCGCTGCCCGATGGTTATCATCGCAAGCCCAAGCCAGGGATTGGCGTACTCGTCGGCATACCGCACCGACGGGTGGCCGGATGGCGCAACGTTCCCGAACACTCGCTCGCTGTATTCCGCCTGCACGAAGGGCGACTTCATACCCACCATCAGCCACCACTCAGCGCTGTGCGCACGCTGCGTAGCCGGATCGACGGGATAGAGCTCGCGCTGCTTGCGCTCCCAGACGAAGCGCTGGCCGATGACCTTGGCCTGGCTGGCCGATTGCACGTACGCCGCCTCGACATCGAAGTCCGATGCGATCTCGGCTCTCAGTCGATCCAGATCGTACACCTGCAGGTGATAGGGATTCGGATCTTCGCCGCTCTCGTCGCTCCAGTCATTCGGCACGCTGACGATGACCCTTCCGCCGGGTGTCAGCACGCGATGGAACTCCTTCAGCAGGCCACGCGGGTCTTCGACATGCTCAAGCGTTTCGAACGAGATGATGGTATCGAAGCTGGCATCGGGATAATTCCGAAGTGCCTCCGGCAGGAAGCCGCAAACATATTCTCCACGCTGGCTTCCCTCGGCGTAGCAACGATTGGCGTAGTCCACCGCGTAAGGGCTACCGTCAATACCGATCACGCAGGATGCACGCGTCAGCGAGCGCACTACATGTGCACCGTAACCCAGACCGCATGCCGCATCCAGCACGCGGTCATGCGGCCGGACGAACTCGCAGGCCCACTGGTAGCGGATCACATGTGCATCGGAACGCTCGCCCGTATCCCGCAACATATCCATGTGCAGGCCTCGCTCTTCCTCGAGCGCGGACAACGGATATTCTTCCAGAGCAGCATCCGGGATGCGCTCGAGGGCGATTAGTACGCGTTCGCCGTCGTGATTGAGCGACTCATATGGATTGAGACGATAGTAACGCGGATGCTTGCGGAAGCCGGCAGCAAAGCACAACCGCTCCCACCAGGCGCGCGACTTCCCCCAGGAGCCGGCCGTGGCCGCGTCCTTCAGCGGAGCAGCCACGTCAACCTCCAGCACGACATGGCGTTTTGTGACACGTCGCATTTCGGCTAGTGCGCTTACGATCTGGGCCTGATCCAACCACTCCAGACAACCATTGGAAACCACCACATCGAAAGAGCTGTCCGCGAATGGCATGGCCATCGCGTCACCTTCCCGGAAACGACCAGGCATGCGCACATTGGCGCGTTCAACTAGAGCGTGGTCCGAGTCCAGCCCGAAGGCATCGATATCCCGCCGCAGCAAGGCGGCGACGAGACAACCCTCGCCTGATCCCACATCCAGGACATTACCCAGACCACAAGCCAAGACGATGGCATCGGCCATCGCAACCACGTCGCTCTCTTTAAGCGCCTGGCCAGGATAGCGCTCACGTGTTTTCATCGTGCTCTCCACCATACTAACTGCTCGTCATCTATCCAAACGCGTTACCAGTGCGCCTTCATCCTCAGATCGAGCGCACCACCGAAGAAATATTCATCATTCTTCATGAGCACCTGAAAGAACGCAGCCTCGTCGACCCAATGAAGCATGCGCTGGGCGAGATAATCAGGCGTATCCTCATAGGAAACCGATGCCTGGACCTCATAGAGATTGACTCCTAGATTGCAGTCGCACTCCAGCACTACCTCGAAGCGCTCGCCCTTGCTGATCGTGCGGTCCCAGAATTTTTCCGCCGAACTGGATTCGGCCATCCGCTGCATGTCCTGATTGAGCGTGCCCCAGGAATAGAGCTTTACGCCCTCCTTGTTGCGGATCCGCACCCCCACCGAAAGCTTGCGCGTGGAGATCTGCGATTCGCAGACGACTTTGATGCGCAGGCGATCACCCGGATAGAAGACGCTAGTCGTTTCGTCATCCGCATTGCGGATGGTAACGCTGACGATGTGCACACCACCGTCACCGAAGGCAAGACGGTCCGAGCCCGACATCGCGGTCGCGGCAGCCAGCGGCGTCTCGACCACCGGCTCCTCGCCGGCGTCTGCCGCTGCCTCGCTCTTCAACATCTCGGTGAGACTGCTGAAGTATGCCGCCTCCTCGTCGTGGAGCAACCTGCGGTAGTGAAGCACGACATTCGAGGAGGGGCCCCAGTCACGCTGGCTGCCATTGCTCAAGAGCAGGCAACGGTTCGTCAAGGTGCGGATGCTTTCCTGATCATGCGAGACGAACAACAGGGACATTCCGTCAGACACAAGCTTTTCGATGCGCTGGAAGCAACGCTTCTGGAACAGCGCATCGCCCACCGCAAGGGCTTCGTCGACGATGAGTATGTCCGGCTCCACCTGAACCTGGACGGCGAACGCCAGCCGGACCAACATGCCGCTGGAATATGTCTTCACTGGTTGATCGAGGTGATTGCCGATGTCGGCGAAAGCGGCAATGGTATCGAACTTGCGATCGATCTCCTCGCGCGAGAAACCCAGCAGCGCGGCATTGAGATAAACGTTCTCGCGCCCAGTGAACTCCGGATTGAATCCGGAGCCCAGCTCCAGCAGTGCAGCAACCCGTCCTTTGACCACCGCCCTGCCCAGCGTCGGTGCCAGCGTCCCAGTCACGATCTGCAGTAAGGTACTCTTGCCGCTGCCATTGCGACCAAGGATACCGACCGATTCGCCGCGCTTGACGTCGAACGAGACATCGCGCAACGCCCAGAATTCCTTGAAATACTCACGCTCGAACATGCCCAGGGCGCGCCGCAGGCGCGGCAGCACGAACTGTTTCATGCGATCGCGGGGAGTCTCATACATCTCGTAACGCTTCGAGACCGACTCGACGTGGACGGCCACTTCCTCAGAGGACATCGGCAAAACCCTTGCGCGTCTTCTGGAACCAGGCATAGCCCAGCATAATCACCACGATGCCGATGACCATGGAAGTGCACCACGGCAGCAGCCTGGGCAATTCCCCGAAAACAAGCACGTTGCGACTTTCCTCAATGATGTAGGTAAGTGGATTGAGATTCATCCAGGGTCGAACCCAAACCGGCAGCGAAGATGCTGGATAGAAGACCGGCGACAGGAACAACATGATGCTGGAGAGCACTCCGGTCACCTGAGAGATATCGCGCAGGTAGACGCCGGACGATGAAAGCAACCAGGCCACTCCCGCCATCTGCAGCACCAGCGGCAACAACACCAGCGGGAAGAAAACCGCCGTCCAGGGAACGCCAACCGCAAGAACTACCTGCGCGACAAGCAGCACGGCCACGCTAATCGTCAGGTGGAACAGCGCCGAGCCAAGCAGCACCCAAACGAGCGAATCGAGCGGAAAGACAACCTTCTTGACGAAATTGACGTTGGAGATGATCAGAGAAGGCGCCTTGTTCAGGCACTCGGCGAAGAATCCGTGCACCGCTAGTCCGACGAACGCCAAGACTGCAAAATTGACCTTGTCCACGGCACCCTCGCCCACCCAGCGCACCTTCATGATGCTGGTGAACACAAACGTGTAGACCGACAGCATGAGTAACGGATTGAAAAAGGACCAGGCTGTGCCCAGGAAGGAGCCGCGATAACGACCGATGACCTCACGCTTGACTAACTGCTGCAGTAATTGGCGATTGACCAAGAGCGAACGGACCATGCCTAGCGGGCTGGCGGACGCCCTGGAATAGGCATCAATGCGTTGAACTGACATGTTCGGCTTCATGAGCGGGCGAAGAGAAATGCGCACGCGCAGGTCATGACTGCACCAGCGCGCAGGCCAAATCCTCCCGGAGATCCCCATACTCCTCTACGCCCACGCTCAACCGCACCAGCGAGTCGCTAATGCCGAGCCGCTCACGGCGCTCGACCGGCACCGAGGCGTGGGTCATGACCGCGGGGACATTGATCAGGCTTTCCACACCACCGAGGGATTCGGCCAGGGCGAACAGGCGGGTGCGCTCGCAGAGTGCCTTGGCTGCGCCGGCTCCACCCTTGAGTTCAAGCGAGACGATGCCTCCGAAGCCGGGCATCTGGCGCGCGGCCAGCGCGTGCTGCGGGTGCGAGGCTAGACCCGGGTAGATTACCTTCTTGATCGCCGGGTGCTCCTGCAGCCATTGTGCTAGCGCCAAGGCGTTGTCGCAGTGCGCCCTCATACGCAGATGCAGGGTCTTGAGGCCGCGCAAGGCCAGAAAACTATCGAACGGCCCCTGCACGGCGCCAACGGAGTTCTGCAGGAATGCCAGTCGCTCGCCCATCTCGGCATCGTCACCGACCACGGCGACGCCACCAACTATGTCCGAGTGGCCATTGAGGTACTTGGTGGCCGAATGCACCACGATGTCCGCACCCAGCTCCAGCGGACGCTGCAGCATCGGCGACGCGAAAGTATTGTCCACGACCAGGATCAACCCATGCTTCTTCGCGAAAGCGGCGACCTGGGCTAGGTCAACCAGCTTCAACATGGGATTGGTCGGCGTTTCGACCCAGATCATGCGGGTCCGCGGCGTCAACGCCGCCTTCAGCACAGCCGCGTCGTTGAGATCAACAAAAGAAAAATCAAGACCGGCCGAGCGCCTGCGCACGCGCTCGAATAGGCGGTATGTGCCGCCGTAAAGATCATCCATCGCAATGATGTGGCTACCGGTGTCGAGCAGATCCAAGACCGTGCTGATCGCGGCCATCCCCGAGGCAAACGCGAAGCCTGCCCCCCCCCCCTCGAGGTCTGCAACGCAGCGCTCATAGGCCATGCGCGTCGGATTCTGCGTACGTGAGTACTCATAACCCTTGTGCTCGCCAGGACTCTGCTGCACATAGGTCGAAGTGGCATAGATCGGCGTCATGACGGCGCCGGTACTCGGATCGGGATGCTGGCCCGCATGGATAGCGCGCGTACCAAGCCCCAGAGCGGCTAACGGTGTCTTGGAAGGTGTTTTGATCATGACGACCTAGGGGGAAAGAGGACCGACCCGGCGACATGCATGGGTCACAAATCAGCAAGGAATAATACCGGCAAACCCCGGCCCTATCACCCCCTCGGCTGGCCTTGGGCAGACCTGCGTCGGCCTTTGATAGGGGCTGCCTATTTGCCCGCTTTTGTGGGCATGCCCCCCGTGCAACAATCCAAAGATACATGGATCGCGGACGATGCTTTATGAATACCCTGTTGGTGACTGGCGGAGCTGGTTTCATCGGTGCCAATTTTGTGCCTGGTGCCGTCGCTGATGGCCTGCGGGTCATCAACCTGGACAAGCTTACCTATGCGGGCAACGTGGATTCGCTGGAGTCGCTAAGTGGCAACCCCTCGCACATCTTCGTGCAGGGAGACATCGGTGACCGTGCTCTGGTGAGGGCACTTCTCGACGAACATCGCCCAGATGCCATAGTCAACTTCGCCGCAGAATCGCATGTGGATCGTTCGATCGATGGGCCGGCCGAGTTCGTGCAGACCAATGTAGTCGGCACGCTCAGCCTGCTTGAATGCGCCCGCGAGTACTGGCGTGCGACCAAGGGCGACGCCAAACAGACCTTCCGCTTCCTACACATCTCCACCGATGAAGTCTATGGTTCGTTGGGGGCAGAAGGGCTGTTTACCGAAACCACGGCTTATGCCCCGAACTCCCCCTATTCCGCCTCCAAGGCTGCATCGGATCATCTGGTACGTGCGTTTCATCACACGTACGGATTGCCGGTTCTCACCACGAACTGCTCCAACAACTATGGCCCATATCAGTTTCCCGAAAAACTGATTCCGCTGACCATCCAGAAGGCGCTGAGGGGCGATGAGCTACCGGTCTACGGCGACGGCAAGAACATCCGCGACTGGCTGTTCGTGGGCGATCACTGCCGCGCCATCCGGCGGGTGCTGGAGGCCGGCCGCGTGGGCGAGACGTACAACGTTGGCGGCAATGCCGAGCGAGAGAACATCAGCGTGGTCAAGACCATTTGTGCCCTGCTCGACGAGCGCCGGCCGCTGGTCGACGGCCGCAGGCGCGAGTCGCTGATCACCTTCGTGAAGGATCGCCCCGGCCACGATCGCCGTTACGCCATCGATGCCAGCAAGCTCAAGAACGAGCTGGGCTGGACGCCGACGCAGACCTTCGAGAGCGGCATCGCGCAGACGGTGGACTGGTATCTGGACAACCACGAATGGGTGCAGCGCGTCTTGGACGGCAGCTACCGCATGGAGCGACTGGGCACATGAGCAAACGCAAGGGCATCATCCTCGCTGGAGGTTCCGGCACACGGCTGTATCCGATCACCCAGGCCATCAGCAAGCAGTTGCTGCCGGTGTACGACAAGCCGATGATCTACTACCCGCTGGCCACCTTGATGCTGGCCGGTATCCAGCAGGTGCTCATGATCAACACGCCTCACGAGCAGGCCATGTTCCAGCGTCTGCTTGGCGACGGCTCGCAGTGGGGCATCGACATCCAGTATGCCGTGCAACCTTCGCCGGACGGCCTGGCGCAGGCGTTCGTGATCGGCCGCGACTTTCTAGGCGGCGCCCCGAGTTGCTTGGTGCTGGGCGACAACATCTTTTACGGCGTAGGTCTCACCGAACGCCTCAAGCGTGCGGTCGAGCGCGAACAGGGCGCCACCGTATTCGGCTACTGGGTCAGGGACCCGGAGCGGTATGGCGTAGCCGAGTTCGATACCGAAGGCCGGGTGATCGGGCTGGAAGAGAAGCCGTCGCACCCTAAATCGAACTATGCGGTCACCGGCCTCTACTTCTACGACGGCCGCGCTTGCGACTACGCCGCCCAGATCAAACCTTCCGCGCGTGGCGAACTGGAAATCACCGACCTCAATCGCCGTTACCTGGAAGACGGCTCGCTGCACCTGGAACGCCTCGGCCGCGGCTACGCCTGGCTCGATACCGGCACCCACGAGTCGCTGATGGAGGCGGGCAACTACATCGAGACGATCGAGAACCGCCAAGGGCTGAAGGTGTGCTGTCCGGAGGAAATCGCCTTCCTCCAAGGCTGGATTGACGCCGAACAAGTGTTGCGCCTCGCCGCGCCGCTGGCCAAGACCGGCTACGGCGAATACCTGAAAAAACTGGTGGACCAGCGATACGCGCCATGAAGGTCACAACGACACGCCTGCCCGGCCTGCTGGTCATCGAGCCACAGGTATTCGGCGACTCGAGAGGCTTTTTCTACGAGAGCTACAACCAGGCCAAGTACCGCGAAGCAGGCATCGATGCCGACTTCGTGCAGACCAATGTCTCGCGCTCGGCCAAGGGCGTGCTGCGCGGCCTGCACTATCAGTGGCCAAACCCGCAAGGCAAGCTGGTCAGCGTGCTGGAGGGCGAGGTGTACGACGTGGCGGTGGACATCCGCCACGGCTCGCCCACGTTTGGCCAGTGGGTCGGCGCCCTGCTGAGTGCCGAGAACCATCGGCACTTCTGGATACCGGAAGGCTTCGCCCACGGCTTCTGCGTGCTCTCGGACGTTGCGACCTTCACCTATCAATGCACGGCGTTGTACGACGCCAAGGCGGATGCCGGCGTGCGCTGGAACGATGCCGATATCGGCATCGACTGGCCGGTCAGCGACCCGCTGCTGTCCGGCAAGGACAACAGGACCCCGTTCTTGCGCGATATCGCCGCCGACCGCCTGCCGGTCTTCACGCCGTGAAAATTCTGCTGCTCGGTGCCAATGGCCAGCTCGGCCGCACCTTTGTCGAGCAAGGCGGCCTGGCGGAACGCGGGGAGTTGGTGGTCGCGAGCCGAGATGGAAGGCTGACAGGTGGCGGCATGGGCGAGGCCGCCGACCTCACCACCCCGGAGTCCTTGCCTGCGTTGCTAGAGCGCATCCGGCCTCACTGGATTATCAACGCCGCGGCCTACACGGCCGTCGATCGGGCAGAGCAGGAAGAGGCCCTCGCCACCCGCGTCAACGGTGATGCGGTCGGCGTGCTCGGCAACTGGGCCGCACGGCATGGGGCGCTGGTCGTGCATTATTCCACCGATTATGTTTTCGATGGACAGGGCACACAGCCCTACTCCGTCGATGCGCCCACGGCCCCGCTCGGTGCCTATGGCCGCAGCAAGCTGGCTGGCGAACTGGCCTTGCGCGCCAGCGAGGCCGATCAGCTGATCTTCCGCACTGCCTGGGTCTACGCTCCCCATGGCCATAACTTCCTGCGGACCATGCTGCGCCTAGGCGCCGAACGCGAAGAACTACGCGTGGTGGCGGATCAGTACGGCACGCCCACCACGACCGACCTGATTGTACAGGCCAGCCTTGCTGCGCTGGACGCTTGGCAAAAGGCTGCGCCTGCTGGGCGCGACACGCTGCGCGGCACGCATCACCTGGTTGCCAGCGGCCAAACCACCTGGCACGGCTTCGCCACGGCGATTTTCGAGCAGGCGCTGGAGCTGCGGCTGTTGCCCCGCGCCCCGCGCGTATCGGCCATTGCCACAACGGAATTCCCGACCTCGGCCAAGCGTCCAGCCTGGTCGGTATTGGACAATCGGGGGTTCCAGTCAGCTTTCAATCACGCTTTGCCATCCTGGAAACAGGGTCTTCACGATATTATCCGCGTTCTTTCAACACGAAGCTCTTGAAAATGCTCATCCCCCTGATTCTTAGCGGAGGCAGCGGCACGCGCCTCTGGCCTGTATCGCGACGCAACCTGCCGAAGCAGTTCCTGTGCCTCAGCGGTGAGGGCACGCTGTTCCAGCAGACCGTGACGCGCACCCGCTTGTTGTCGGATGTAGCCTCCCCCATCGTCGTCGCCAGCGACGACCACCGCTTCCTCGCTGCCGATCAGTTGATTGAAGCCGGCGTCGAGAACGCCACCATCGTGCTCGAGCCCCTGGCGCGCAACACCGCGCCAGCGATCGCGCTGGGCGCGCTGAAGGCACTCGAGCAGGACCCCGAAGCGCTGTTGCTGGTGCTGCCGGCCGATCACCTGATCGGCGCGCCCGAGACCTTCAGCGCCGCCGTCGAACACGCCCTCCCCGCCGCCCGCGACGGCTGGCTCGTCACCTTCGGCATCAAGCCCGACCGGCCGGAAACCGGCTTCGGCTACATCCGTCGTGCCGAGTCCGTCGGCGCAGGCGCCTACCGCGTCGAGCGCTTCGTGGAGAAGCCGGACCTCGCCACCGCCGAGGGCTACCTCGCCGATGGCGGCTACAGCTGGAACTCCGGCATGTTCCTGTTCAAGGCGTCGCGCTACCTGGAGGAGCTGGGCGAGCACGCGCCGGCGATGCTGGCGGCGGTGCGCGAGGCCTATGCGGCGGCCACGCGCGACCTGGATTTCGTGCGCATCGGCAAGGAGGCCTTCGCCAAGGTGCCGGAAGACTCCATCGACTACGCGGTGATGGAGAAGACCCGCCGCGCCGCGGTGGTGCCGGTGGATTGCGCGTGGAGCGACATCGGTTCGTGGTCGGCGCTGTGGCTCACCGGCGAGAAGGACGCCGAGGGCAACCTGCGCGAGGGCGACACGCTGGCCGTGAACACCCGCAACAGCCTGGTGCGCACGCACGAGCGCCACATGGTGGCCACGGTGGGCGTGGACGACCTGATCGTGGTGACCACGCCGGACGCCACCCTGGTCGCGCACCGCGACGCCGCGCAGGACGTGAAGAAGGTGGTGGACCAGCTCAAGGCCGACGGCCGCAGCGAGCATTCCTTCCACCGCGTGGTGTACCGCCCGTGGGGCAGCTACGACTCGCTGGAGGCGGGCGGCCGCTTCCAGGTCAAGCGCATCGTGGTGAAGCCGAACGCATCCTTGAGCCTGCAGAAGCACCACCACCGCGCCGAGCACTGGATCGTGGTGTCGGGCACGGCCGAGGTCACCTGCGACGACAAGGTGTTCCTGCTCAGCGAGAACCAGAGCACCTACATCCCGCTGGGCAGCGTGCATCGCCTGCGCAACCCAGGCAAGGTGCCGCTGGAGCTGATCGAGGTGCAGTCGGGCAGCTACCTGGGCGAGGACGACATCGTGCGCTTCGACGACGTGTACGGCCGCTCCTGAGCCAAGCCAGCCCGCCCCGCGGGGATGAGACGCCGCGCACACCCTGCGCGGCGTCTTTTTTTTATCGCCTCAAGTTGCGCCCCGGCCGAGCGATACAGGCGTACCGCCCAGCCAGGAGCGCCGCCGTGCGTACCAATCTGCCCGTCACCCAGCAGGAATACCGCTACCCCTCGGACTGGGCGCTGGTCTCGCGCACCGACCTGCGCGGCACCATCCTCTACTGCAACGACACCTTCGTGGAGGCCAGCGGCTACGCGCGCGAGGAACTGCTGGGCCAGCCGCACAACCTGATCCGCCATCCGGACATGCCGCGCGAGGCGTTCCGCGACATGTGGGCGTGCATCCAGGCCGGGCGAACCTGGACCGCGCTGATCAAGAACCGCCGCAGGAACGGCGACCACTACTGGGTACGCGCCAACGTGACCCCGGTGGTCGCCGAGGGCAAGGTCACCGGCTTCGTCTCCGTGCGCACCTGCCCCACGCGCGAGGAGGTGGCCGAGGCCGCGCAGCTGTACGCGGCGCTGCGCGGCGCCGAGACCGGCGAGCGCGCCCTGCCCCATCGGTTCGAGCAGGGCATCGCCTACCGCGCGGGCGCTGCCGGCCTTGCGCAACAGCTGTGGCGCAAGGCGCCGACGCTGCATGCCTTGAGCGCCGGCCCGCTCTCGCTGCTGGTGGTGGCGCTGCTGGCGCCGTGGGCGCCGGCCCTGTTCACCACGGCCGTCGCCCTGCTCGCCGCCGTCGTCACCGCATGGGTGCTGGCCCTGCGGGTGGTGCGGCCGGTGGCGTCGATCGCGGCCATCGCCCGCCGGCTGGCCGCCGGCGACCTCGGCGGCGACACCGCGGCCGAAAGCAGTGGGTTCGGCGCCGAGGCGCGGCTCGCCTTGCGCCAGGCCCTGATCAACCTGCGCGCGATCGTCGGCGACATCGGCCGCGAGGTCGTTCGCATGCAGGGTGCGGCCGGCACGCTCACCGCGCAGAGCGAGCGGCTGGCGCAGCAGGCGAGCAACCAGGCGGCCAGCCTGGAGGAAACGGCCGCCACCATGGAAGAACTGGCAGCCGCCGCCACCGGCAACATGCAGAGCGCGCACGATGCGGCGGCACGCACCTCGCAGGTCGATACGCAGGCCACCGAGGCCGGCTCCGCGGCGGCGGCGCTGCTCGACCAGATCGGGCTGATCCGCGGCGCCACGCACAGCATCGGCGAGATCTCCGGCGAGATCGACGCCATCGCCTTCCAGACCAACCTGCTCGCCCTCAACGCCGCGGTCGAGGCCGCCCGCGCCGGCGAGGCCGGGCGCGGCTTCGCGGTGGTGGCCGGCGAGGTGCGCGCACTGTCCCAGCGCACCATGCAGGCGTCGCGCTCTATCCGCGGCCTGGTGGGCGACATCCAGGGCAAGGTCGAGAGCGGGCTCGGCCAGGCGGAGCAGACCGCCGCCGTGATGGGCGGCACGCAGCGCGGCATGCAGGCGGTGCTGCACGCGGTCGCGCAGATCTCCAGCGTGTCGGCCGAGCAGCAGCGCGCCATCGGCCAGGTCGCCGACGAGGTGGGCCGGCTGGACCAGCACACGCAGGGCCACGCCGCGATGGTGGAGTCCTTCGCCGCCACCGCCGGCGACGTGGAGCACAGCGTGCAGGCGCTGGAAGGCACCATCAGCATCGTGGATCTGGGCGGCGCGCGGGCGGCGTAAAAGGTACGCGGCGGCCGTACACGGGCGCCGCTTGTCCGGCCCGGTGCCGTCAACGGCGGCGAGGTACCGCGTCGCTCCGGGCCGCAGCACTGCGCCGCCTCGACTCGCCCCGTCGCTTTCGCCGGCAGGACGCACGTTGGCGGTTCGAGGCTTTCCCTTTTCAAGGGCGGCACTTATCGATGCCATGCGGGCCTTGATTCCCACATCCCTGGCGCAGCCATGGCATGGCCTCCGCCGGGTGCGGCGCCACCGCCGCGGAACCCATCCACGACCTTGCCGCCGGAACGCACCGGCCGTGTAAGGAGCGCGCCTTGCGCGCGACCGCGGCATCGCGGCGTTACCGCTGCGCTGGCTGGTCGCGCGCAAGGCGCGCTCCTTACAACAGCGGCAACGCCTCGGGGGTGATCATGGGCAGGCGGCGCGCTTGGCCAGCCACGCCCGCGCCGCGGCCAGCGGCGCGATGCCCTCGACGCGGATGCGGTAGTCCAGCTCGGTGACGGCGGCGTTGCCCAGTTGCAGCCCGGCCAGCATGGCGACCAGCTCCGGCGCCAGCACCGGTTCGAGTTCCTTGCGCATGATCAGCGTGGCCTGGTCGACGCCGCCCAGCAGGCCGCGCGGCTCGTCGAGCGGCCGGATGCGGTAGCGGTGGTGCAGGTACTGCGGCTGCCACAGCGGCAGCACCCGCCAGCGCCGCTCGGCCACCGCGCGCTCGAAGCCGTCGAAGCAATCGGCCTCGCTGCCCGGCTCGAAGTGGTAGCCCGCCGCATCGAGGCCGTATTCGCGCACGATGGCCTGCGAGAAGCGGCTGATGCCGGCGCCGGGGTTGATGCCCTGGATGCGCCGCTCCATCCGCGCCAGCACCTCGGGCTTGAGCAGGTCGGACACGCTACCGACCCGTTCGAGCGGCACGTAGTCGGGCACGCCCCACAGGCAGAACGGCTGGTACAGCACGCCGAGCTTGATGGTGCGCTCCAGGTGCGGCGCGAGGTAGGCCTCGTGGCTGGCGGGCAGCCAGGCCGAGACCAGCATATCCACCTCGTGCGCGCCAAAGTGCTGGAACATCGCCTCATGCGGGGCGCTGCTGACCACGACCTGGTGGCCGCGGTCCTCCAGGATCGCCTGTACCACCGCGGCGCTGGCGGCATGGAAGGAGAGATCGATGTGACCCAGGCGGATCGGCGCGCTCACGGCCGGCCTCCGTGCAGCGGCAGGGTGAACAGCTGCACCGGCCACGCCGTGCGCGACTGCCCGCCGTGGAACAGCGCCACGCGATCCATCTGCGGCACCGGCAACCACAGGGTGCCGGTGCCGTCGATGTAGGGCGCATCCACCCAGTGCAGGCGCGGGTCGCGGATCACCGTCTCGACACGGCCGTCCGGCAGGCGCCGGCGCAGCGAGCTGTCGGCCAGCACGGTGAAGTACAGCGTGCCGTCGCGGTCCATCACCGTGCCGCCCACCGGCGGCAGGTCGAACCAGGGCTCGACGTGGCCGGCCAGCGTCTTGGCGTCCACGCCCGCATCGTCCAGCCAACGGGTGGCGATGCGCCACATCGGCCCGTTGAGCGGGGCGAAGTAGAACCAGCGGCCGTCGGGGCTCACCTCCAACGGATCGGCGTTCACCGCGAGCGGCTTGCCGTCGGGCGCGAGCACGGTCTCGCCCTCGACCACGATGGGCCGGCCGGCCCGCGCCGTGGTGTAGCGGCTGCCGTCGAGCACGCGGCGGGCCCGGCCGCTGTCGAGGTCGAGCACGATCAGGCCCGGCTGGCCGGCGTCGGTAAGGTAGGCGTGGCGGCCGTGGAAGCGCACGTCGTCCACGTAGCTGTGCGCGCCGAGCGCTTCCGGCCCGAACGGGTAGACGCGCTGCACCTTGCCGCTGGCGAGGTCGATGCGCACCAGCTTGGCGCCGCCCGGCAGCGGCGTGCCGCCGAAGTCGGGCGCGCCGGTGTCCACCACCCACAGGCCGCCCTCGCCGTCGCGATGGATGGCGTTGATGTTGACGAAGGCCGTGCGCGCATCCTGACCCGGTCGCCAGGCGTTCCAGGCGGCATCGGGAAACGGCTGCGGCCGGCGCTGCGCATCGAGCCGCGCCAGCGCGGAGCCGCGCGAGCCGGTCCAGCGCGGGCCGGCAACGTAGACGCCGCCGTCGTCGCCCACCGCCACCGCGTTCCAGATCAGGTCGCGGCTTTCGGCGGCCACCGCCAGGCGGGGCGCCTCGGCCGCCTGCGTGCGGGGCGCGATCGCCAAGGCCAGTGCGAGGCCGGCGAACAGCGCGGCCAGCTTCGGCGCGGCCTTGCCGGCCGGCGTTTTCGGGAATGACGTCCGCATGGCTCAGAACCCGCTCAGCACGGCTTTGCCGGTGGTGCGGCCGCTCTCGATCAAGGCGTGCGCGCGCTTCAGGTTCGCCGCGTTGAGGGCGCCGAAGTCCTTGTTGAAGGTGGTGCGCAGCAGGCCGGCGTCGATCAGGTCCGCCACCTCGTTGAGCAGCTGGTGCTGGGCGATCATGTCCGCGGTCTGGAAGCGCGAGCGGGTGAACATGAACTCCCAGTGGAAGGAAGCGCTCTTGGTCTTGAGCTTGCGCACGTCCGGCGGCGTCTCCGGGTCGTCGATCACCGCCAGCTTGCCCTGCGGCGCCAGCGCCTCGGCGATGGCGTCGAAGTGCTGCCCGGTGTGGGTGAGGCCGAGCACGTAGTCCACGCCGCCCGGCACGATCGCCTTGACCTGCTCGGCCAACGGCCGGCTGTGGTCGATGACGTGGTGCGCGCCCATCGACAGCGTCCACTCGCGGCTGGCCGGCGTGGAGGCGGTGGCGATCACGGTGAGCCCGGTGAGGCGGCGCGCCAGCTGGGTGGCGATGGAGCCCACGCCGCCGGCCCCACCCACGATCAGCAGCGCGCCGGCGCCGGCCGGCTTGCCCAGGCGCACGCCGAGGCGGTCGAACAGCAGCTCCCACGCGGTGATGGCGGTGAGCGGCAGCGCCGCCGCTTCGGCGAAGCCAAGCGAGCGCGGCTTGCGCCCGACCAGGCGCTCGTCCACCACTTGCAGCTCGGCGTTGCTGCCGGGGCGGTCCAGCGCGCCGGCGTAGTACACGGTGTCGCCCGGCTTGAACAGGCTGGCCTCGGGGCCCACGGCCACCACGGTGCCGGCGGCGTCCCAGCCAAGCACGCGGGGCTCGCCCTGGGGGGCGGCGTTGGCGCGGATCTTCACATCCACCGGGTTCACCGACACCGCCTCGACCTTCACCAGCAGGTCGCGGCCGGCGGCGACCGGCTCGGGCAGTTCGAGATCGATCAGGCTCTCGGCCTGGTCGATGGGCAGGGCGTGGCGGTAGGCGACGGCTTTCATGGCGGGCACTCCGGAAAGATAGAAACGGCGCAGCCGGCTGGGCCGGATGCGGGGACCGGACTATGCTGACCATCCTTCGCAAGGCGAAAAATGGCCGCCATGAGCAAACACTTTCCTGCCAAAGGCGAAAACGAGCCGGCACCGCCGATCCGCTTCGAGGATCTCGCCCTGTTCGTGCAGGCCGCCGACGCCGGCAGCTTTTCCGAGGCCGCCCGCCGGCGTGGCCTCACCCCCGCGGTGGCCAGCAGCGCCGTGCAGCGGCTGGAGCGTTCGCTGGGCATCCGCCTGTTCGTGCGCTCCACCCGCAGCCTGCGCCTGTCCGAGGACGGCGAGCGCTACCTCGCCCACGCCCGCACCGCCCTGCAAGCCTTGGAGGACGGCCGCCTGGCGCTGGACCAGGCGCGCGGCGAGATCGCCGGCCGGCTGCGCCTGTCGGCGCCCTCGGACCTGGGCCGCAACGTGCTGCTGCCGTGGCTGGACGCCTTCCAGCAGGCGCACCCGAAGCTCGCCCTGCACCTGCGCATCGGCGACCGCGTGGCCGACCTCTACCGCCAGCCGCTGGACGCCGGCATCCGCTACGGCGCGCCGCCGGCCGATTCCAGCCTGGTGGCGCAGCCGCTGGCGCCGGACAACCGCCGCGTGCTGTGCGCCGCGCCGGCCTACCTGGCGCGGCACGGGCACCCGCGCCGGCCCGACGAGCTGCGCCGGCACGAATGCCTGCGCTACGTGCTCGCCGACAGCGTGCACGAGCGCTGGAACTTCCACCTGCCGCAGGGCGTGCAGACCGTCACCGTGAGCGGCCGCCGCGTCAGCGACGATGCCGACGTGGTGCGCCGCTGGGCGGTGGCCGGCCACGGCCTGGTCTACAAGTCGCGCCTGGACGTGCTGGAGGATCTGCGCGCGGGCCGGCTGGTGGAAGTGTTCCCGCCCGGCTACGGCGAGCCCGCGCCGCTCAACCTGGTCTGCGCGCACCGCTCGCTGCTCTCGCCGGCCATCCAGCGGCTGCGCGATTTCCTGCGCGAGCGCTGCGCCGAATTCGCAACCCCATGAGCCCGCTGCGGGTCTAGAATGCCCGCGGCCGGCGGGCGCCCCCCCTCCGCCCCGCCGGCCGCAGGTCACTCCCCCACAAGGAACCGCTCATGTCCCAGACGTTTGCCCCGGATTCCGAACTCGACCCGAACGATCTGCCGGAAGCCGACCTCCCCCCGAAGACCATGCGCCATCCGCCGCACAGCGCGCTGGACACCATCGAGATCGCTGCCGCCGACGAAGTCCTGCACGAGAGCGCGCTGCGCGAATCGGCACTGCGCCCGCCGCGCTGAGCGCCCCCGGGCCGCCGCCGAACGCGGCGGTCGCCTCCCGTCACGCGAACCCGATCCCCGCTCCCGCTCGCCGGCATGCCGGCGAGTGCATGGCTGTGCGCCTTCCGTGCGCGCGGCGGCCCACGCTCCGCACACGAGCGAACGATCAGGGAAGGCCGCAACCTCGGCCATCCTTGCCATTGGAGAACAAGTCATTTCCTCCATGGCCGATTTATAGCCGTCTTGGCGACCAATACATTCGTGTCATCGGGCATACGCCCTTCCTGCCACGGAACTGCTCCCATGACCTCCACCGCCTTCCCCGCCACCCCGATCAAACCCGTCCTGATGGTGCTCACCAGCCACGGCACCAAGGGCAGCACCGGCGAGCCCACCGGCTTCTTCCTCGGCGAGCTGACCCATCCGCTGGCCGAACTCCAGGAGGCCGGCATCCCCACCGAGTTCGCCTCCATCCAAGGCGGCGAGCCGCCGGTGGACGGCCTCAACCTCGACGACGCGGTGAACGCGCGCTACTGGAACGACGCCGCCTTCCGCGACGCCATCCGCCACACGCGGCGCCTGGGCGACGTCGATCCGTCGAAGTACTCGGCCATCTTCTTCGCCGGCGGCCACGGCGCGATGTGGGACTTCCCCACCAGCCCCGACGTGCAGCGTGTGACCCGCGCCGTCTATGAGGCCGGCGGCCTCGTCGGCGCGGTGTGCCACGGCCCCGCAGCGCTGGTCAACGTCACGCTGGGCGACGGCAGCTACCTGGTGGCCGGCAAGAACCTGAGCGCCTTCACCGACGACGAAGAGCGCGCCGTGAAGCTCGACCAGGTGGTGCCCTTCCTGCTCGCCAGCACGCTGGTGCAGTGCGGCGCGCACCACCACCCGGCGCCGGACTGGACGGCCAAGGTCGTGGTCGACGGCCGCCTGGTCACCGGCCAGAACCCGCAGTCCGCCGCCGGCGTCGGCGCGGCGCTGCGCGACCTGCTGCTGGGCCGGCCGGCGCAGGCCTGACCCTCCGCACCACGCGGGCGCCGACCGCCGGGCTTTCCGCCTCGGCGGCCGTCGAATCGTTCAGACGTCCATACGTCCATACGTACCAAATCAAACATCGCAGGCGACCGGCAGGCCGGGCGCCACGGCCCAGCTCACCCCAAGGAATCCCCATGGACCTTCGATTGCAGGGCAAGACCGCCCTGGTCACCGGCGCCACCGCCGGCATCGGCCTCGCCGTCGCCCGCACCCTGGCGCGCGAAGGCGTGGCCGTCGCCCTCACCGGCCGCAGCCAGGCCAGGCTGGACGCCGCGGCGGCCGAGATCGCGGCGGCCGCGCCCGGCAGCCGCTTCAGCACGATCGTCGCCGACCTCGGCAGCGCGAAGGCGCGGCCGCGCTGACCGCCGCGCAGCCGGACACCGACATCCTCGTCAACAACCTCGGCTACTACGAAGCCAAGCCCTTCGCCGAGATCACCGACGAGGACTGGCTGCGCATGCTCGACGTCAACGTGATGTCCGGCGTGCGCCTGTCGCGCCACTACTTCCCGCGCGTGCTGGCGCAGAACTGGGGCCGGGTGATCTTCGTCTCCAGCGAGGTCGGCGCGTTCACGCCGCCGGACATGGTGCACTACGGCGTCAGCAAGTCGGCGCAGCTGGCCGTCTCGCGCGGCATGGCGGAGCTGACGAAGGGCACCGGCGTCACCGTCAACAGCGTGCTGCCTCGGCCACCCGCTCCGACGGCATCGTGGACTACCTGCGCCAGACCGCGCCGCGCCCCAGCATGAGCGACGCCGAGATCGAGGCCCACTTCTTCGAGACCTACCGCCCCAGCTCGCTGATCGCCCGCATGATCGAGGCGGACGAGATCGCGGCGATGGTCGCCCTGCTCGCCAGCCCGCTCGGCGCCGCCTCCAACGGCGCGGCGGTGCGGGTGGAAGGCGGCACTTTCCGTTCGATCCTCTGAGCGGAGAACCGCCATGTCCGATCTCGTCGTCGTCGCCCTCGTCCAGGCCCGGCCCGGCCACGAAGCCGCCCTCGTCAAGGCGCAGGCCGAGCTGGTCGCCGTGTCGCGCCAGCAGCAGCCCGGCTGCATCAGCTATACCGACTACGCCGCTTACGAGGCGGCCTGAAGGGCCGGGCCGATCCTTATCCAGCCGGCGATGCTCTGGGCGGACGCGGCTATAGTTTGCCGGATGATCCGGGGAGAGTGGCCTTCTTGGCACCCGCCGTAGCGGCCGACCTGTATGCAGCGGCGCGGGGCCCAGCCGCGGCACCGGCAGGTGATCAAACACCGTCTTCTCGTTCGACACCGTCTTGTCATTAAGCGAGAACGGATTACCAGCCACCTACACGGACACAGCGCCGGAGCAGCTGTCGCTGGCGCCGCTTTCGGCAAAAACTCACCGCGTCCGTAGTTCTGCGCGAAGCATGTCGTCGACGAACTGCTTTGGGTCGAACCCGAACCGCAGCCGGTTTTCCGGGAAATGCTCGTAGTCGAGGCTGAGTCGCAACGCCGACTCAACGGCCTCGATGGCTGCATCGCGCATCACTTTTTTGAAAGCAGCTGGCGTGTATTGCAGGGGCCGGCCTGTGCGGATTTGTACCTTCGCCGCCATGCTTGCGTAATAGTTGTCGAAGTTGCAGGCACCGAGATCATCCATGACATAGGCAGCCGCATTGCGCATAAGCAAGGGCACCGACGTGAACCGGAGCAGTTCCGAGCCAGACAACTCCCTGTCCGCTCTTTCCGCCGCCTCTTGCAAGGATCGGCCATCGATCACCAGCGCGCGGTACAACTCCAGCATGGAATCGAGCAACCGGCCAGGCACCACTTCCGTGCGGAAACAGACTGCGGCCAAGTAAGGGATCGGTTTGGGCATCTGCACGGCGAACAGGATCGCCTCGCTCAGGCAAGCCGCCGCGACTACCACCAGATTAAATCGCGTTGCGGTATTCAAGACACGCAAAGGGTCGCCCAGTTCCTCCCAAGTCAATTCCTCGCTGGATGGGCCAATAAAGCCCGTGTACTCCACGCTACCGTGCGCCTCGATGTGCAAGATAGGCGTGCCCTTCATCGGTACGCTGCGCGTGATGGAGGCCAGCGCATCGAACACGTCCTGCTTCGTGCGACACGGGTAAAGCTCTATAGGCAGCGCGTGGCCTGGACGCCGCTCGAGCCTAACCTTGAGTTCTGCGCCGGTACGCCTCTCGTCCTCAGCCAACCATTCGATGATGGCAATGCGTGCCGACCTCACCTGCGGCAATGTGGGGGCATGGACGGCTTCTGCCTTCCGGCGTCTTCGTGCCTCTCCCATACCATCTCCGCAATTCGTTCCATTCCCGCACGGACAATCCCCACCGGGCATCGCCACCTACAAATCCCAGCGCGCCGCCGAAACCGCTCACTCCACCGTAACCGACTTCGCCAGGTTGCGCGGCTGGTCCACGTCGGTGCCGCGCAGCACGGCGACGTGGTAGGCGAGGAGCTGCAGCGGCACGGTGAACACCGCCGGGGCGATGAAGTCGCCGCCGGACTCGAAGCTCAGCGCCGCGCCTTTGGCCGCATAGCCGTCCAGACTGGTGGCGCCGTCGTCGGCGAACACGATCAGCTCGCCGCCGCGGGCCCGCACTTCCTGCAGGTTGGACTTGAGCTTCTCCAGCAGCGGGCCGCTGGGCGCCACGGCGACCACCGGCATCGACTCGTCCACCAGCGCCAGCGGGCCGTGCTTGAGCTCGCCCGCCGGGTAGGCCTCGGCGTGGATGTAGGAGATTTCCTTGAGCTTGAGCGCGCCCTCCAGTGCTACCGGATAGTTGGCGCCGCGGCCGAGGAACAGCGCGTGCTGGCGGTGGATGAAGCGCGCGGCCAGCTCGGCGATCTGCGGCTCCAGCGCCAGCGCGTCCTCGATCGCGCGCGGCAGGTGCGCGAGCTGCTCGCACAGCGCCAGGTAGCGCGCCTCGTCCAGCCCGCGCTGGCGGGCCAGCTGCAGGGTGAGCAGGCCCAGGGCCGCGAGCTGGGTGGTGAAGGCCTTGGTGGAGGCCACCCCGATCTCGGGGCCGGCGCGAGTCATCAGCTTGAGGTCGGCCTCGCGCACCACCGAGGACTCGGGCACGTTGCAGATCGCCAGCGTGGCGAGGTAGCCGCGCTGCTTCGACTCGCGCATCGCCGCCAGCGTGTCGGCGGTTTCGCCGGACTGGGAGATGGCGACGAACAGCGTGTCCTCCGGCACCACCGCCTCGCGGTAGCGGTATTCGCTGGCCACCTCCACGCTCACCGGCAGCCGCGCGTGCTGCTCGATCCAGTACTTGGCCACCAGGCCGGCGTGGTAGCTGGTGCCGCAGGCGATGATGTGCAGGCCCTTGACCTTCGCCAGCACGGCGTCGCCGGCGACGCCGAAGATGTTGGGCAGCACGCCGTGCGGGCCGATGCGCGCCTCCAGCGTGTCGGCCACGGCGCGCGGCTGCTCGAAGATTTCCTTCTGCATGTAGTGGCGGTATTCGCCACGCTCGACGGCGTCGGCGGAGACCTCGCTCTCGTGCGTCGCGCGCTCGGCCGGGGCGCCGTCCAGGGTGTAGACCTGCACCTGGTCGCGGGTGATCTCCACCACGTCGTTCTCGTCCAGGTAGATCACCTTGTTGGTGACCTGCACCAGTGCCTGCGCGTCGGAGCCGAGGAAGTTCTCGCCGATGCCCACGCCCACCAGCAGCGGCGCGCCGCGGCGGGCGCCGACCACGTGGCCGGGCTCGTCGCGGTCGATCACCGCGATGGCGTAGGCGCCGTCCAGCTCGCGCACGGTGGCGAGCACCGCCTCGCGCAGGCCGAGGCCCGCCTCGATGCGCTCGTTGATCAGCGCGGTCATCACCTCGGTGTCGGTCTCGGAGGCGAACTGGTGGCCGCGCGCCTGCAGCGCGCGGCGCAGCTCGGCGTAGTTCTCGATGATGCCGTTGTGCACCAGCGCCACGCGGCCGACCACGTGCGGGTGCGCGTTGACCTCGTTCGGCACGCCGTGGGTGGCCCAGCGCGTGTGCGCGATGCCGGTGCCGCCGGGAAACGGCTCGGCGAGGTAGCGCGCCTCCATCTCGCGCACCTTGCCCTTGGCGCGCACGCGGCGGATGGCGCCCGGCTCCAGCACGGCCAGGCCGGCGGAGTCGTAGCCGCGGTATTCGAGGGCCTTGAGACCGGCGATCAGCAGGGGGGCCACATCACGCTGGGCAACGGCAGCGACAATTCCGCACATGGCGAACTTCCTTTCCAGTTTCGTGCGGAGCACGCTCCGCGATCAGTCATGCTTGCCGCCGCACATTGCAGCGGGCTTTCATGGCCGCCCGGTGCCTCCCGATCGGGCCAGACGCGGGCGATGAATGCCGTAGCAGTCATCGTCGCGCCCGCCGCCACCGGCGACCAGTGGCCTTACGTCAGAGGCGAGGCCGCGGCCGCGGCGCACGCCGGCGCGGCCGGCGGCCCCGCTTAGTGCACCTTGCGGCGCAAGTAGTTCAAAAGGTCTATGCGGGTGATGAGACCCATGAACTGCTCGCCGTCCATCACGATCGCCACGTGGCCGCGCTCGAACACCGGCAGCAGCGACTCGATCGGCGCGTGCACGTCGAGCATCTGCAGCTTGGTGATCATGGCGGTGGACACCGTGTCGCGGAAGCGCGTCTCGTCGGCGTGCACGTGCATCAGCACGTCCGACTCGTCGATGATGCCCACCAGCTTGTCGCCGTCCATCACCGGCAGCTGGGAGACGTCGTAGAGCTTCATGCGGTTGTAGGCGGTCATCAGCAGTTCGTTGGGGCCGATCACCACGGTGTCGCGCCGGGCGAAGGGGCGCAGCAGCAGGTCGCGCAGGTCGCCGTGCCGCTCGCGCTCGATGAAACCGTTGTCCAGCATCCAGTAGTCGTTGTACATCTTCGAGAGGTACTTGTTGCCGGTGTCGCACACCAGCGTCACCACCCGCTTCGGGCCGGTCTGCTCACGGCAGTAGCGCAGCGCCGCGGCCAGCAGGGTGCCGGTGGAGGAGCCGCCCAGCACGCCCTCCTTCGCCAGCAGCTCGCGGGCGGTGAGGAAGCTCTCCCGGTCGGAGATGGCGTAGGCCTTCTTCACCCGCGAGAAGTCGCTGATGCCGGGGAGGAAGTCCTCGCCGATGCCCTCCACCATCCAGCTGCCCGACTTGGTCGAGAGCACGCCCTCGTTGATGTACTGCGCCAGGATCGAGCCCACCGGGTCGGCCAGCACGATCTCGGTGCCCGGGGAGACTTCGGCGAAGTAACGCGACAGGCCGGTCATGGTGCCGGAGGAGCCACAGCCCACCACCACCGCGTCCACGCGGCCGTCCATCTGCTCGAAGATCTCCGGGCCGGTGGTCTCGTAGTGCGCGCGCGGGTTGTCGGGGTTGCCGAACTGGTTGATGAAATAGGCGCCCGGCGTCTCGCGCGCGATGCGCTCGGCCATGTCCTGGTAGTACTCCGGGTGGCCCTTGGCGACGTCCGAGCGGGTCAGCAGCACCTCGGCACCCATCGCCTTGAGGTTGAAGATCTTCTCGCGGCTCATCTTGTCGGGCACCACCAGGATCAGGCGGTAGCCCTTGGCCTGCGCCACCAGCGCGAGGCCGAGGCCGGTGTTGCCGGCGGTGCCTTCCACCAGGGTGGCGCCGGGCCTGATCCGGCCCGCCTTCTCCGCGCCCTCGATCATCGACAGGCCGATGCGGTCCTTGATCGAGCCGCCGGGGTTCACGCTCTCCAGTTTCAGGAACAGCTCGCACGGCCCGGCCTCGAGGCGTTGCGCACGGACCATCGGCGTGCGGCCGATCAACGCGAGGACATTGGCAGAGACCGTCATGGAAGCTCCGTGGTGGCGGGGGCCGCGCATCGCGCCGGCCGAAACGGACATGATAGCCGAGCGCCCTGCCCCGCCGTTTCGCGCGGCCCATGTGCGACGGCCCCGGCACCTTCCGCAGAAGGCCCGGGGCCGAATCGGGAAAACCCGCAGGCTTCAGTTGAGCTCGGACTGCGGCGCCCTGGCCTGCCACATCCGTTGCAGCCGTTCCTTGGCCTGGAGCTTTTCCTTCTTCATGCCGGCCAGGGTCAGGTCGTCGATGGGAAGCACGCCAATCTCGGCGTCGTGCACCTTGCTGTCGAGCTGCTTGTGCCGTTGGTAGAGCCGGCGGAATTCCGCATCGGACTTCATCAAGGCCTCGACGTCTTCGCGCTGCTGGTTTTCGAACATGATCCGACCTCCTACTGGCGAGAACAGGAGCGGGCAGCGGGCGTGCCCGCAAAAACACAGACGGACCCGCGCGAGCCGTGCCCGTGCCGGGAGTGGGGTGCCGCAGGACGAATCGGGTAGCGCATGGTCCGGTCGGTGCCCGGCCGGCGGAACACTGCCCGGGCAAGCTCGACCCTACTCCCCCGCCACGGCGGCTTCAAGCCGCCGGAACGCCCAGGAAAGCGGACCATCGGGAGGAAAAAAGCCTGCCCAGGCAACCTATTACGCGGCAGGCGCATGATGCGCGGCGGGCGCGCGGGCGCCCCGCCGCGCGGCCTTCACTTGCCCTTGGACTTCGACGGCGTGGGTGTCGCCTCGGCGCCGCCGCCGCTGCTGCCGCCGCCGGTCATGCGCGAACGCATCGCCTTGGCGGCCTGGGTGGCCAGGTCCGCCTGGCGGCGCGCGGCGTTGGCCAGGCGGCTCTGCGCCGCGGCCAGCTTGTGCGCCCGATCCGCCTCGGCGCGCGCCTGCTCGGCGGCGGCGGCGGCCTCCTGGCCCTGCTGCTGCAGACGCGCGGCCTCCTCCTGCGCCAGCTGGTACTGCAGGCGCTGGCGCTCCAACTCGCGGCGGGCGGACTCGACTTCCTGGCGGCTGGTCTCGATCAGGATCTGGTCGTGCTCGCGGTCGAGCTGGGCCAGCCGGCCCTGGGCGTCCTGCAACTGGGCGGCGGCCTTGGCGAGGTCCACCCGCCGCTCGGCGATGTACAGCGCATGCGGGCGGTCGTGCGAGCTGGCCTGCGCCAGCCGGCCGATGGCGTCGCGGGCGCGCGCCTGCTCGGCCTGGGCGTACTGGCCCAGGGCCGGGTCGCGGGCGAGCTGGTCGAGGCTGGAGGACAGGCGGCTCACGTCCATGTCGTCCCGCGCGGCATGGGCCAGCGGGGCGAGCGCGAGCGCCAGCGCGGCGAAAAGGATGGCTGGACGCTTCATGGCTGGTCTCCCTGCGGAATGCTCGATGCCGGTACCGGCTGGTCGCTCGGCGGCGGCAGCGGCGCCCCCAGCACCGAGGAGGACGGCGCCGGCATGTCCTGCAAGGTCTCCGGCGCGCTGCTGCTGCCGGCCGGCGCCGGGGTCGCCGCGTTGGCGGCGTTCTGGGCGTCCTGCCGGGCCTGCTCCAGCTGCGCGCGCAACCGGCCGTTCTCGTCCGTCCTGGACTGGATCTGCGAGCGCGCGCTGCCCAGCCGGGCCTTCGCCTGCGCCAGCTCCGCGTCCGCCTGCGCCTCCGAGGCCAGGGCCGCGGCCTGCTCGTACTTGCGGCCGGCCATCGCCGCCTGGGCCTGCTGGAACTTGTCCTGCGCAAAGCCCAGGTCGACCGGCGCATAATCGCCGGCGCCGGCGTCGCGGGCGGCCTGCAATTGCGACTGGGCCTGGTTCATCGCGCCGTCGGGGGGCGGCACGCTGGCGCAGCCGGCCAGCAACAGGACCCCGGCCAGAGTAAAGCTGGAGACCGCCATGCCGATATGGCGGGAGCGCCCAGCCGGCCGGGAAAAGATGTGCACCATCACTCATTCCTCTCGGAGCTTCACCGCTTATTGTGGGCGGGCCTAAATCGTCTTGGCAATGCGTGAGATTCAGGGGTCTTTCGTGGATATCGGTTACTTCCTCAAGCTGATGGTAGACAAGGGCGCGTCGGACATGTTCCTGACCACCGGCGCCCCGGTGAACATCAAGGTCGAGGGCAAGCTCTACCCGCTCGGCAACACCGGGCTGCCCGCGGGCATGGTCAAGAAGATCGCCTACTCGCTGATGGACGAGGGCCAGGTGCCGCAGTTCGAGCGCGACCTGGAGCTCAACATGGCGCTGGCGGTGAAGGAGGCCGGCCGCTTCCGCATCAACGTGTTCAAGCAGCGCGGCGAGGTCGGCATGGTGATCCGCGCGATCAAGAGCGAGATCCCCGGCATCGACCAGCTGCAGCTGCCGGCGATCTTCCGCGAGCTGATCATGGAGCCGCGCGGGCTGATCCTGGTGGTGGGCGCCACCGGCTCGGGCAAGTCCACCACGCTGGCGGCGATGCTCGACCACCGCAACCAGAGCACCTCCGGCCACATCCTCACCATCGAGGACCCGATCGAATACCTGCACCGGCACAAGAAGTCGATCGTCAACCAGCGCGAGGTGGGGCTGGACACGCACACCTACCACGAGGCGCTGAAGAACGCGATGCGCGAGGCGCCCGACGTGATCATGATCGGCGAGATCCGCGACACCGACACCATGGAGGCGGCGATCTCCTTCTCCGAGACCGGCCACCTGTGCCTGGCCACGCTGCACTCCAACAACGCCGACCAGACACTGGAGCGCATCCTCAACTTCTTCCCCGAGTCGGCGCACAAGAACGTGCTGATGAACCTCGCGCTCAACCTGCGCGCGGTGATCAGCCAGCGCCTGGTGGTGGGCAAGGACGGTCGCCGGCTGCCGGCGGTGGAGGTGCTGCTCAACACGCCACTGATCCGCGACATGATCCGCCGCGGCCAGATCCACGAGGTGAAGGAGGCGATGGAGCGCAGCCTGCAGGAAGGCATGCAGACCTTCGACCAGTCGCTGTACAAGCTCTACAAGAGCGGCCGCATCGAGCTGGACGAGGCGCTCAACAAGGCCGACTCGCGCGACGGCCTCGCGCTCAAGGTGCGCCTGTCCGAGGGCGCCAGCGAGGAAGGCGCGGAGCTGATGGGGAACGACCCCTACGGGCTGAACTACTGACGAGAGGCCGTGCGCAGGAAGCCCCGCGCGCGGCCGCAACCTTCCCCGCAAAGCATCGCCCCGCGCCCCCAGAGACGAAGCACGCGCCACCACCTGTAAGGAGCGCGCCTTGCGCGCGACAAGCCTACGCAGCGGGGGCATCGTGGCTCCCCGGTCGCGCGCAAGGCGCGCTCCTACAGGCCGATCATGAGCAGGTTTTCAGGCAGGCGGCGGCGCATCCGGCTGCCGCTCCGGCGCGGCGCGCCGGAACGCCTCCAGTTCGTTGCAGGCGGCATGGATGCCGTGGAGGCGCGGGTAGTCCTCGAGCGGCAGCTGCCAGCGCAGCGCGTTGTACACCTGCGGCACCAGCAGCACGTCGGCCAGCCCCGGCGCATCGCCGTGGCAGTAGCGGCCGGCGGCGCCGTCGGCCAGATGCGCCTCGAACGCCTGGAGGCCGGCGGCGATCCAGTGCCGCATCCACTCGCCGCGCGCCGCCGGGTCGGCGCCGAACTGCGTCTCCAGCCGTTGCAGCACGCGCAGGTTGCCGAGCGGATGCACGTCGCAGGCGATCAGCTGCGCCAGCGCGCGCACGCGCGCCCGGCCGGCGGCGTCGGCGGGCAGCAGGGGCGGCGCGGGGTGGGTTTCCTCCAAATATTCGACGATCGCCATCGACTGCGTCAGCACCCGCCCGCCCTCGCACAGGCAGGGCACCAGCTCCTGCGGGTTGAGTGCGCGGTAGGCCGGCGCGTGCTGCTCGCCGCCCTCGCGCAGCAGGTGCACCGGCCGTGATTCGTAGGCCAGGCCCTTGAGGTTGAGCGCGATGCGCACGCGGTAGGCGGCGCTGGAGCGCCAGTAGTCGTACAGCACGTAATCGTGCAGCGCCTGCTCACCGACCATGGCCGCCCCTCCGCGACGGAAAGCGCGAAGCATAGAGCAGCGCCCGTGCCCGCGCGGTTTACACGCCGCCGGTGCGGCCGGACAATGCCCCGCTCGCGTCGCCACGCCGGTGGCGCCGTCATCCATCCATTACCCGGGAGTTGCGCCGTGTCCATCCTCCGCATGAGCGATCTCGATCTGCGCGGCAAGCGCGTGCTGATCCGCGAAGACCTCAACGTGCCGATCGAGAACGGCCGCATCACCTCCACCCAGCGCCTGGATGCCTCGCTGCCCACCATCCGCGCCGCCCGCGACGCCGGCGCGCGGGTGATGGTGATCTCGCACCTGGGCCGCCCGAAGGAAGGCCAGTTCGATCCCGAATCCTCGCTGGCGCCGGTGGCGCAGTGGCTGGGCGCCAAGCTCGGCAAGCCGGTGCGCCTGGTCGCCGACTACCTCGGCGGCGTCGAGGTGGCCGAGGGCGAGGTGGTGGTGCTGGAGAACTGCCGCATGAACGTCGGCGAGGGCAAGGACGACGAGGCCCTGTCGAAGAAGTACGCCGCGCTGTGCGACGTGTTCGTGATGGACGCCTTCGGCACCGCGCACCGCGCCCAGGCCTCCACCCACGGCGTGATCAAGTACGCCCCGGTGGCCGCCGCCGGCCCGCTGCTCACCGCCGAGCTGGACGCGCTGGGCAAGGCGCTGGAGCACCCGGCCCATCCGCTGCTGGCGATCGTGGCCGGCTCGAAGGTCTCCACCAAGCTCACCCTGCTGGAGAACCTGATCGGCAAAGTGGACCAGCTGATCGTGGGCGGCGGCATCGCCAACACCTTCATCGCCGCCGCCGGCTACGGCGTCGGCAATTCGCTCTACGAGCCGGACCTGCTCGGCGCCGCGCGCAAGGTGATCGAGGACGCCAGGCGCCGCGGCGCCGACGTGCCGATGCCGGTGGACGTGGTGGTGGCGCCGGAGTTCTCCGCCCACGCACCGGCCATCGTCAAGCCGGTGGACGCGGTGAAGGACGGCGAGATGATCCTCGACATCGGCCCGGAGACCGCCAAGGCCTACGCCGAGCTGATCGCCAAGGCCGGCACCGTGGTGTGGAACGGTCCGGTGGGCGTGTTCGAGTTCGACGCCTTCGCCAAGGGCACCGAGGTGCTGGCGCGCGCCATCGCCGGCTCCAAGGCGTTCTCCATCGCCGGCGGCGGCGACACGCTGGCGGCGGTGGACAAGTTCGGCATCGAGAAGGACGTCTCCTACATCTCCACCGGCGGCGGCGCCTTCCTCGAGTTCCTCGAAGGCAAGGAACTGCCGGCGGTCGCCGCGCTGAAAGCCCGCGCGGCGCGCTGAGCGGCGCGGCGATGCTCTGCCTGTTCGACCTCGACGGCACGCTGATCGACTCCGAACTCGGCATCCTCGCCTGCGTGAAGCACGCGCTGGCGAAGATGCAGGTGCCGGTGCCCGCGCACGAGACGCTGCGCGGCTGGATCGGCCCGCCGCTGCGGCCGAGCTTCGCGCCGCTGCTCGACCATGACCCCGTGCGCATCGAGGCCGCGGTGGAGCATTACCACCAGCGCTTCCACACCGAAGGCTGGCGCGAGCACACCGTCTACCCCGGCATCGAGGCGCTGGTCGCCGGCCTGCTGGCGGCCGGGCACCGGCTCGCCGTCGTCACCAGCAAGCCGCACCACCACGCCGCGCCGATCCTCGCCAGCCTGCCTTTCGGCGACGCCTTCGCCCGCCTGTACGGGCCCGACCCGCGCAGCGCGCACAGCGAGAAGGCGACGATGATCGCCGCCGCCCTCGCCGACTTCGGCGCCCGCCCCGGGGACACGGTGATGATCGGCGACCGCCGCTTCGACATCGAGGGCGCCCGCGCCAACGCGGTCGCCGGCATCGGCGTGCTGTGGGGCTTCGGCAGCCGGGAGGAGTTGGAAGCGGCCGGCGCGCATGCGGTGGCCGAGAGTCCGGCGCAGCTGGCGGCCTTGCTGGTGGCTTGAGCGGCGGTTCCGCTGCTTTTCGGCGTCGCTTGCGACCGTTGCGCGGCGCGTCTGAGAGCCCGTTCAAAGTCTTGCCGTTGACGCGGCGTGGCTCCTCCCCCTGCTCGCATTGCTCGCATGGGGAGGCTGGGAGGGGGGGTGAAGTCTGGCCTCGAGGCAAGGGTTTACCCCTCCCCAACCCTCCCTGCACGCAGGGGAGGGTGCAGGGAGGAGAGACTTTGAACAGGCTCTGAGGCAAGACGGGAAAGCCACGAGCGCGATAGCTGCGCTGTCGCGATACCCGCCCCTTGCGCCGACCTCTCTCCAGTGGGGAAATCGCACACCGCCAGCCGTTCGTACCTTGCGGCTCGGCTTGCGCTTTACGACTCATCCCACACACGCACACACGAAAAAGCCGCGCACGAGGCGCGGCTTTTTCGTCACGGCAGCGAAGGGCCGACTCAGCCGATCACGCGCCTGGCCGCGTCGATCACGTGCGTGGTGGTGATGCCGAAGTACTCGTACAGCTTCGCCGCCGGCGCGGAGGCGCCGAAGCTGGTCATGCCGACCACCTCGCCGTCCAGGCCCACGTACTTGCGCCAGTAGTCGGCGATGCCCGCCTCCACCGCCACGCGGGCGCGGCACCAGCCGGGCAGCACGCCTTCGCGGTATTCCAGCGGCTGCGCGTCGAACACCTCGGCGCAGGGCATCGACACCACGCGCACCGGCACGCCCTGCTGGGCGAGCGCGCGCGAGGCTTCCATCGCCAGCTCCACTTCCGAGCCGGTGGCGATCAGGATGGCCTTGAAGCTCATGTCCAGCGGATCGGTCAGCACGTAGCCGCCGCGCGCGACGTCGGCCAGCTGCTGCGCCGTGCGCTGCTGGTGCTTCAGGTTCTGGCGCGAGAACACCAGGCACGAGGGCGCGCCCTTGCGTTCGATCGCCGCCTTCCACGCCACCGCCGACTCCACCGCGTCGCACGGGCGCCACAGGTGGTTGTTGGGGATGTAGCGCAGTGCGGCCATGTGCTCCACCGGCTGGTGGGTGGGGCCGTCCTCGCCCAGGCCAATCGAGTCGTGGGTGTAGACGTGGACGACGTGGGCCGGGATCAGCGCGCTCATGCGCACCGCGTTGCGGGCGTAGTCGGAGAACACCAGGAAGGTGGCGTCGTAGGGCAGGAAACCGCCGTGCAGGGCGAGGCCATTGGCGATCGCGCTCATGCCGAACTCGCGCACGCCGTAGTGGGCGTAGTTGGCGTCCGCCGCCTTGCCCACGCTGCGCGAGCCCTTCCAGATGGTGAGGTTGGAGGGCGCGAGGTCCGCCGAGCCGCCGAACAGCTCGGGCAGCAGCGGGCCGAAGGCTTCCAGCGCCATCTGCGAGGCCTTGCGCGAGGCCACTTCCGGGCCTTCCTGCTGCATCTTGGCGACGTAGGCCTGCGAGGCCTCCGCCCAGTCGGCCGGCAGCTCGCCGGCGAGGCGGCGATTGAATTCGGCAGCCAGCTCCGGGTAGGCCGCGGCATAGGCGCCGAAGCGCTCGTTCCAGATCTGCTCGCGCTCGGCGCCGGAGGGCTTGTGGTCCCAGGCGGCGTAGAGCTCGGCGGGGATCTCGAACGGCGCGTGGCGCCAGTCCAGCTCGTCGCGCGCGGCGGCCACTTCGTCCTTGCCCAGCGGCGCGCCGTGGGCCTCTTCCTTGCCCTGCTTGTGCGGCGCACCGAAGCCGATGATGGTCTTGCAGCAGACCAGGGTAGGCTTGTCGTTGCCCGGCGCGGTGGCCTGCGCCAGCGCGGCCTTGATCGCCTCGGCGTCGTGGCCGTCCACGTTGCGGATCACGTTCCAGCCGTAGGCCTCGAAGCGCTTGGGCGTGTCGTCGGTGAACCAGTCGTGCACCTCGCCGTCGATGGAGATGCCGTTGTCGTCGTACACCGCCACCAGTTTGCCCAGCCTCCAGGTGCCGGCCAGCGCGGCGACCTCGTGGGAGACGCCCTCCATCATGCAGCCGTCGCCCATGAACACGTAGGTGTGGTGGTCGACGATGGCGTGGCCGGGGCGGTTGAAGTGGGCCGCCAGCAGCTTCTCCGCCAGCGCGAAGCCGACCGCGTTGGCCAGGCCCTGGCCGAGCGGGCCGGTGGTGGTCTCCACGCCGGGGGTCTCGCTGGCCTCGGGGTGGCCGGCGGTCTTCGAATGCAGCTGGCGGAAGCGCTTGAGCTCGTCGAGCGGCAGGTCGTAGCCGGTCAGGTGCAGCAGGGCGTACTGCAGCATCGAGCCGTGGCCGTTGGACAGCACGAAACGGTCGCGGTCGGCCCATTTCGGGTTGGCCGGGTTGTGCTTGAGGAAGTCGTTCCACAGCACCTCGGCAATGTCGGCCATGCCCATCGGCATGCCGGGGTGGCCAGACTTGGCCGCTTCCACGGCATCCATGGCAAGGGCTCGCACGGCATTGGCGAGTTCACGGCGGGTGGTCATCGTGCGCTCCGGAATTGCGTGGAAAAGTGCACATTGTCGCCCATTGCGGGCGATCTGTCGCCGTGCCGGGTCGAAACCTGCCTTGGCAGCCTTGACATTAACGCTGCCTTAATTCTGTACGAGGCGGTATTGAAACCCTTCAGGCGTTCCCCCATCCAATAACCCGGCGCTGCTTCCCCGGCAGTTGCCAAGTCGCGGCCACCCTATCCCCGAGGGCCCGCGTCCTGGATCCAGAAAAAACAAAGAGGAGCACTCCCCCATGAAAAAGACGATTCTCGCTATGGCTCTTGTCGCCGCCGCTGCCGTGGCCGTCCCCGCCTTCGCGCAGGACCAGGCGCCCGTGCAGAAGGCCAAGTCCGGCTGGTACCTCGACGGCGACCTCGGCGTGAGCTACACCAACAAGGGCCCCTACAACGGCTCCGACTACGCCGGCGGCCTGACCGGCGGCTACCGCTGGGCGGTCAGCCCCGAACTGTCGGTGGGCGCGGAGCTCGGCTACGTCTACCTGGGCCAGCAGGAGGCCCGCAACAGCTACCGCAACGCGTTCTACAACAACAACAACCAGGTCGGCGAGACCCACTCCAAGCTGCGCGGTGCCACCCTCGGCGGCGCGCTGCGCTGGAACTTCGTGCCGGCGTGGTACATCACCCTGCGCGGCGGCCTGTTCGACGCCCACGGCTCGGGCCTCTCCGACTCGAGCGACCAGCCGGTGCGCCGCAGCTTCAGCAACAACCTCGGCTACTACGCCGGCGTCGGCACGGGCTGGGACATCAACGACCACTGGAGCGTGGGCGTGAACTACAACTACTACCAGGTCAACCGCGGCCTGAAGACAGTCGCCAGCGGCCAGCGCGAGGGCACCCGCGTGCACATGGACACGCAGACCCTGACCGCCAGCGCCGAATACCGCTTCTGATCGGTACCGGCCAGGCTGGAAACGAAACGGGCGCTTCGGCGCCCGTTTCTTTTTGCGCGCACGCCAGGATCACAGAACTTAATTCTTTCTTAATCCATCACTTACAAACGCGGAATCTTTCGATACGGATGCCCTCCAAGTTCCGTGGCCAGGCCCATGCCCGGCCACCGGCACCGCGCCCTTTCCCCCGACCGGCCGGCGTCCGCCCCCGATAACAGGAGAATCTCCATGAAAAAGACGCTGTTTGCCCTCGCCCTCGCCGCCACCGGTCTCGCCGCCGTGCCCGCCGCCTTCGCGCAGAGCGCCACGCCCGACAACGGCGGCTGGTTCATCAACGGCAACGTGGGCCGCACCACCCTCGACAAGGGCCCCTACGACGGCCACGACACCGGCTACGGCCTGGGCGGCGGCTACCGCTGGTCGCTGACCCCCTCGGTCGCGCTGGGCGTGGAGGCCGGCTACAACGACCTCGGCAACATCCACCTCAAGAACGTCTTCAACGACCGCGACGTGGTGCAGCGGGGCCGCTCGGAGCTGCACGGCTGGACCGCCGGCGTCAACGGCCACTTCAACCTCTCCCCGAACTGGTACCTGAGCGGCCGCACCGGCCTGTACGCCTGGAAGGGCCACGGCACCAGCGAGGACAACCCGGTGCGCCGCAGCCTCGACAAGACCAGCTGGTACGCCGGCGCGGGCGTGGGCTACGACTTCAGCAACAACATGAGCGTGGGCCTCAACTACGACTACTACCGCGCCAAGAAGGACCGCATCGACCTGGGCACCGAGATGGTCTCGGTGAGCGCGGAATACCGCTTCTGAGCCACGCGGGCCGCGCAAAGCAGAACGGGCGCCTCGCGGCGCCCGTTCTTTTTGCATCGCCCAGGCGAGGTACGGCTTACTTGCCGTGCCACTGCCCCAGCGCGGCCAGGCCGTTCTCCTTGGCCCGCTGGGAGACGGTCTTCTGCGCCTCGGCGTAGTTGGCCTTCATGTCCTTGGACCACAGCTTGAGCGCCGCCTGCTGCATGGCGCGGCCGTAGGAGAAGGACAGCGGCCACGGATGCGGCCCCATCCGGTTCATGGCGTTCAGGTGCGCGGTGGCCTGCTCGTCGTTCTGGCCGCCGGAGAGGAACACGATGCCCGGCAGCGAGGCCGGCACGGTGCTCTTGAGCACGCGCACGGTGGCGTCGGCCACCTCCTCGATCTCGGCCTGCTCGGGCGAGTCCTTGCCCGGGATCACCATGCTGACCTTGAGGATGGTGCCCTCGAGCATCACGTTCTGCTCGTACAGCGCGTTGAACAGGCTGCGCAGCACGGCCTCGTGCACCTCGTAGCTCACCTCGATGCTGTGGTCGCCGTCCATGATCACTTCCGGCTCGACCATCGGCACCAGGCCGGCCTCCTGGCACAGCGCGGCGTAGCGCGCCAGCGCGTGGGTGTTGGCCTCGATGGCGGTGGAGCTCGGGTTGTTCTCGCTGATGTTGATCACCGCGCGCCACTTGGCGAACTGCGCGCCCAGCTTGACGTACTCGGCCAGGCGCTCGCGCAGCCCGTCCAGGCCTTCGGTGACCACGTCGCCGGGGAAGCCGGCCAGCGGCACCGGGCCCTTGTCGACCTTGATGCCGGGGATGATGCCGGCCTTCTTCATCACCTCGGTGAAGGGCACGCCGTCCTTGGTGGACTGGCGGATGGTCTCGTCGTAGAGGATGGCGCCGGAGATGTGCTCGCCCAGGTTCGGCGCGGTCAGCAGCAGCTCGCGGTAGGCGCGGCGGCTCTCCTCGACGTTCTCGATGCCGACCGCCTCGAAGCGCTTGCGGATCGTGGTGGTCGATTCGTCGATGGCGATGATGCCCTTGCCGGGGGCAACCATCGCCAGGGCGATGCTTTCAAGATCTTCGATGCTCATGACGACTCCGTACAGACGAGTGCGGCCGCGGCCGCGCAAGGACGAACGCCGCCCCGAACACCGGACCGGCCAGACGAAAGGACGCGATTATAGCCGTTTCGCCCGAAGCGACGCCCCGGGTCGGCTCAACCGGCGTAGCCCGGCAGGCTGCACGGCGCCATCACCTGCTGCTGGCCCTGCGGGCCGTCGGGGGCGTTGAACGGCACGATGTAGTAGGTGGCGACCGGGTTGCCGTCGTGGTTGCCGAGCGACGGGCCGTAGCGAAAACGCGACACCGCGTTGACCGCGATGGTGCCGAAGTCCCCCCCCGGCGTCGCCTTCTCCACCTTGAGGTTGCGCGGCACGCCGTCCGAGCCGATGGTGAAGCTCACCGCGGCGCAGCCCGGCTTGTCGATGTTGCGGGCGCTGTTGGGAATGTCGATGTCCACCGACTGGTTGAGCAGGATCCAGTGGCGGTTGATCTGCTGCGGGCCGATCTTCTGCGCGGACTGCGCCAGGGCCGGCGCGGCCGCGGCCAGCGCGGCCAGCGGCAGCAGCGGGCGGAGCAGGCGGAAAACGTTCATGGGGATGACCTCGCCGGGCGATAAGGAGTCGCGGCCAGTGTAATCCGCCGCGCGCGATCGGGCAGCGCGGCCGCGGCTACAGGTCGCGCAGGCTCTCCACCACACCGTCGTCGCCCACCGAAAGGAGCTTGAGCGTGTTGGTGCCGCCGCCCTGCCCCACGCGGTCGCCGTGGGTGAGCACCACGCGGTCGCCCGCGGCCAGGTGGCCCTGCGCGAACAAGAGGCGCACCGCCTCGCGTGCGGCCACCGCCGGGCTCAGCGTGTCCTGGTGGAAGGCCACCGGCCGCACGTCGCGCAGCACCAGCATGCGCCGGCGCGAGTCGTCGAACGGCGACAGCGCGTAGATCGGCACCGCGCTGCGGTAGCGCGAGAGCCACTGCGCGGTGGCGCCGGATTCGGTGAGCGCCACGATCGCGCGCACGCCGAGCTGGCTGGCCAGCAGCATCGCCGCCAGCGCGATGGCCTGGTCGGTGCGGTCGAGCCGGTGGCCGATCTCGGCCAGATTCTCCTTCGGCTCGAACTGGCGCTCGGCGCCGAGGCAGATGCGACGCATCGCGGCCACTGCCTTGTCCGGGTGGGCGCCGGCCGCGGTTTCCTGCGAGAGCATCACCGCGTCGGTGCCGTCGATCACCGCGTTGGCGACGTCCAACACCTCGGCGCGGGTGGGGATGGGCGCCGTCACCATCGACTGCAGCATCTGGGTGGCGGTGATCACCGCGCGGTTGCGCTGCACGCTCTCGCGGATGATCTTCTTCTGCAGGCCCGGCAGCTCGGCATCGCCGATCTCCACGCCCAGGTCGCCGCGCGCCACCATCACCACGTCGGAGGCGTCGATGATCTCGCCCAGCCGCGGGATGGCGTCGGCGCGTTCGATCTTGGACACCAGCGAGGCGTTGCCGCCGGCCTCGTTGAGCAGGCGCCGCGCCTCGTGCATGTCCTCGGCCGAGCGCACGAAGGACACGGCGAGGAAATCCGCGCCGATCTCGGCGGCGAGGCGGATGTCCGCCCGGTCCTTGTCCGACAGCGCCGACACCGAAAGGCCGCCGCCCTGGCGGTTGAGGCCCTTGCGGTCGGAGAGCGTGCCGCCGACCAGCACCGTGCAGTGGATGTCGGCGCCGACCACGTCCTGCACCGTCAGCGCGACCAGGCCGTCGTCGAGCAGCAGCACGTCGCCGGCACGCACGTCCTGCGGCAGGCCGTAGTAGCTCACGCCGACGCGGTGGCGGTCGCCGGCGGCGGCGTCGGGGCGGCACTCGAGCACGAAGGGCTCGCCGGGCACCAGTTCCACCGGCCCGTTGGCGAAGCGCTCGATGCGGATCTTCGGGCCCTGCAGGTCGGCCAGGATGCCGACCTCGCGGCCGGCCGCGCGCGCCGCCTCGCGCACCGCCATGGCGCGGGCGCGGTGGTCCTGCGGCTGGCCGTGCGAGAGGTTGAGGCGCACCACGTCCACGCCCTCGGCGATGATGCGTTCGAGCATGCCCGGCGCGTCGGTGGCGGGGCCCAGGGTGGCGACGATGCGGGTGCGTCGCAGGTTGCTGTCGGTATCGTTCATGGCGCGCAGGCTAGCAGATGACGGCCCTCTCGCCACGGTCACCTTGGTCTATTTTTCTCCCCGCCGGCACTCGCGCGCCCTTGCCTTCGCACGCCGCCACCGCATGCCGACCACGCTCCCCCTCGCCGCCCGCAGCGGAACCCGCTTCGGCGATTCGGGTTATCTTCGGGCGTTGGCATTGTTGTGAAAGGAGAGTCGAGCATGACCGAACTCAACGCCGGCACGCTGTCGCAGCTGCCGCCCAAGGTGGCGGCGCCGTCCTACGACCGCAGCCGGCTCAAGCGCGGGATCGCGCATTTCGGGGTGGGCAACTTCCATCGCGCCCACCAGGCCTTCTACATCGACCGCTGCCTCGCCCTGCCCGGCCAGGAGGATTGGGGCATCGTCGGCATCGGCCTCTCCGGCGGCGAACGCGCCCGGCGGAAGGCCGAGCAGTTCCGCGCGCAGGACTGCCTCTATTCGCTCACCATCGCGCCACCGCGCCGGGAGAACAGCGTGCGCGTGATCGGCGCGCAGCTCGACTACCTGCTCGCGCCCGAGCAGCCGGACGAGGTGCTGGCGCTGCTGTCCAGCCCGGCGCTGCGCATCGTCACGCTGACCATCACCGAGGGCGGCTACCACGTCGACCCGCACACCCGCGCCTTCGTCACCGGCCACCCGGACGTGGCCCACGACCTGGCCGGCGAAGGCGCGCCGCGCACGGTGTTCGGCTTCGTCGTCGAGGCGCTGGCACGGCGGCGCGCGGCCGGCCTCAAGCCGTTCACCGTGGTCTCCTGCGACAACCTCCGCCACAACGGCGAGGTGGCGCGCACCGCCTTCGTCGGCTTCGCCAAGGCACGCGACCCGGAGCTGGGCGCGTGGATCGACGCCAACGTGAGCTTCCCCAACTCCCTGGTCGACCGCATCACGCCCACGGTGACGGCGGAGGACGCCGCACGTCTCAACGCCGCCAGCGGCCTGGACGACCGCATCCCGCTGGTGGCCGAGGACTTCACCCAGTGGGTGATCGAGGACCGTTTCACCGACGGCCGCCCCGCGCTGGAGCAGGCGGGCGTGCAGCTCAGCGACGAGGTGAAGCTGTGGGAGCAGGTGAAGGTGCGCGTGCTCAACGCCGGCCACCTCACCATGGCCTATCCGGCCCTGCTGCTGGGCTGCCGCGAGGCAGCCGAGGCGATGCGCGATCCACAGGTGCCGGTGCTGCTGGAGCGCTTCCTCGACCGCGTCGTGCTGCCGCTGCTGGAGGCGCCGCGCGGCGTGGACCTCGCGGACTACAAGAACACCGTGCTCGAGCGCTTCTCCAACGAGGCCATGCACGACCAGCTCACCCGCATCGCCTCCGACAGTGCCTCGAAGGTGCCGGTGTACTTCACCGCCACGCTCAAGGCGATGCTGGCGCACGGCGTGGACCACCGCATCCCCGCCTTCACCCTGGCCGCCTGGAGCCGCGTGGTGCAGGGCAAGGACGACGCCGGCGAGACGTTCGAGGTGATCGAGCCGCGAATGGACGAGCCCGAACGCCGACAACTGGCGGCAGCCGAACCCGACGAGGCACTGCGGATCGAGCCGCTGCGCGCGAGCGGCGTGGCGGAGCATGCGGACTTCGTGGCGGCCTTCGAAGCCTATCGCCGCGCCCTGGCCCAGGACGGCACCCGCGCCACGCTCGAGACGCTGCTGGCGGCGACGGCGGGTTGAGGGCGTAGCGCGCTTTCGCAACGCGTTGCGGCGCAGGTCCAACACTGGCCCGCGCCGCAGCGCCTTATCGATATCCCCTCGTATCCGGCCCTCTGGAGCCTCTCCCGCAACGCGCGTCAGTTCGTAACTGTCACCGCCACGCCGGACGGAATCTCGAACACCTTGCCATCGATGGCCTCGCCCACGGTCATCTTCAGCGTGTCCCACGCCTTGCCCGTGCCCTGGGGCGGGTGACGCCACAATAGGATGCTATCCATGCGGCCATTGAGCCCCTCGCCGTCGTCCACGACCTCGGTCGAGAAGCCCCATTGCCCACCGCCACTCCATACGCAGGCCTCACCAAGTCCGGCCTGGTCGAGCTTCTGGCAGGGCTGACCCGCTGCGCTGCCGAGGCCTGCGGATTGCGCCATCAGATGGGACTGTCCTTGCTGCCCCAACTGCGCGGCCACGGCGGCACGCAATTGCGCGTCGTCGTCGTCGGCCATCGGCGCAGCGGCTTCCCGCACTTCACGCACCACGCCCTCGGAAGGCTGGCGCGTTCCGGTCTTGCCGATCAAGTCGAGCGTCACCGCCTCACCCGGCTTGATGATGGCCAGCGTGGACTCGTGCACAGGTCTGAACTGGCACGCGCCCGTGATCTCGAAATCCCAGCGCTCGGCCCGCTCGGCCATGCGGGGGCCTTCGTACCAAATGTCGTAGAAGGTCCGCCCCAGCTTGCCGGCGACTTCATCGCTCAAGGGCTGCGTCGGCAGCGTCCCCTTGCGGCAATCGGCCAGGACCTTGCGATAGTCTCGTTCGCGGGCCGACTGGCCATCGCGCAGCACAACCATGATCTGGCTGACATGGATCGGAGGCGTCGAAGCGGCCGCATTCCTGGTGGCTCCAACAGAGTCATCTGCGGAGTCGTGGCCGCCGGCAGAACCGGCAGAACAGGCAGTCAGGGGCAAAGCGACCAGCGCGCATACCAGCCAGACCCAGGGACGTTGCAGCATGAGCCTCTCCCGTCGTCGGAACCAGTGCAACACTAGCCAATCTTCTACCGCCATGCCATTCAAGCTGGCCCATGCAGGCCTGCAATCCGCTCAGACCCACCTCGCCGCCGAAGCACCAAAAGGACATCCAGACGTCCTTTTTATGGAAGTGTCATCCACATGAAAGGCTAGCGGCGTTTGGATGGGGACGCCCGGGACGCGGCACGGGCATCTGCCGCCCCATTACGCCTTCGCCCATGTCAACGCCCCGCCAGCGCCTCGTTGAGCAGCTCCGCCAGCCGCACGCCGGCCTGCTGCAGGCGCTGCTGCACCACCGGCCAGGCCTCGGCCTGGTAGGTGTAGGCCCAGCGGCCCTGCGGCTTCTCCGGCAGGTCGCCGTAGGCGACGGTGCGGGCCAGGGCGTGCGACTCGTCCGCCCAGGCGGCCGCGGCCCGGTCGATGCCCGGCAGCAGGCCGGGCGGCGCCCAGGCCTGGCGTTCGGCCGGGGTGATGGCCGCGTCCAGTTGCGCGGCGGCGTCGCCGACGGCGACGTGGTTGAAGCTGTAGTTCGGGCCGAGCGGCAGGCCGAGCGCGTGCTCGATGATGCGTCCGTCCCACATCGCATGCAGGTTGGTGCCGCGGCCGAAGTAGACCTCCTGCACGGTATTGCCGCCCTTGTCGCCGTGGTCGCTGGCGTGCAGCGGCTGGTGCACGTCGGCGACGAAATGCACCACCCACTTCAGCGCCTCCAGGCGCGCCGCCGGCGCTTGCCGCGGGTCGGCCAGCACCTGGGTGAAGTGGCCGATCTTCGCCACCACGCAATCCGCCTCGCGGCAGTCGCGCGCGGCGTCGTAGCCGGCAGCGTCGAGCGGGATGTCCACGTAGTGCCAGGGGCCGGTGCCGGGGTGTTGCTTGCGGTTGCCGTCGGCCCAGGAGGCGATCTGGTCGAGGCGCGTGTCGCCCTCCAGCCCGAGCAGCGCCGCCACCTGCGCGGCGGCGGCGGGGTCGAGGTGCGACTGGGCGATGTCGGCCACGATGGCGTGGCCCTGCGGCCCCCAGGCCATCGCCAGCGGCGGGGCGAGCGACAGGGCGCCGGCGAGGATCGCGGCGGTCAGGCGGTGCGAGCGTGCGCGCATGGACATCGGCTTCGGCTGCGGGGAGGCGAGGGAGTCTGCCATAGGCCGGCGGCGCGCTCGACCCGCAGGTTCTTCCGTGCCCCGTCGGGCCCCGCCGTGCGCGCATGCCCGCCGCCGGCCCCTGTCCTGCCGCACCGCGCCTGCTAGAATCGAGCGCTCATTCAACAAGCTGTGCTGCATGCAGGAGTCCCCCGCAATGACCATCAAGGTAGGCATCAACGGCTTTGGCCGCATCGGACGCAACGTGTTCCGCGCCGCCGTGCAGAACTTCGGCGACGACATCGAGATCGTGGCCATCAACGATCTGCTCGAGCCCGATTACCTGGCGTACATGCTGCAGTACGACTCGGTGCACGGCCACTTCAAGGGCAGCATCGCGGTCGATGGTTCCACCCTGATCGTCAACGGCAAGAAGATCCGCCTCACCGCCGAGCGCGATCCGTCCGCGCTGAAGTGGGACGAGGTCGGCGCCGCGGTGGTGATCGAGTCCACCGGTATCTTCCTTACCAAGGAGACCGCGCAGAAGCATCTCGACGCGGGCGCCAAGAAGGTGATCCTGTCGGCCCCGTCCAAGGACGACACGCCGATGTTCGTCTACGGCGTCAACGACAAGAGCTACGCCGGCGAGGCCATCATCTCCAACGCCTCGTGCACTACCAACTGCCTGGCGCCGCTGGCCAAGGTCGTCAACGACAAGTGGGGTATCAAGCGCGGCCTGATGACCACGGTGCACGCCACCACCGCCACGCAGAAGACCGTGGACGGCCCGTCCAACAAGGACTGGCGCGGCGGCCGCGGCATCCTGGAGAACATCATCCCCTCCTCCACCGGCGCGGCCAAGGCGGTGGGCAAGGTGATCCCGGAGCTCAACAAGAAGCTCACCGGCATGTCTTTGCGCGTGCCGACCTCCGACGTGTCGGTGGTGGACCTGACGGTGGAGCTGGAGAAGCCCGCCACCTACGAGGAGATCTGCGCGGAGATGAAGGCGCAGAGCGAGGGTGCGCTGAAGGGCATCCTGGGCTACACCGAGGACAAGGTGGTGGCCACCGACTTCCGCGGCGAGACCCGCACCTCGGTGTTCGACGCCGATGCCGGCATCGCGCTCGACCCCACCTTCATCAAGCTGGTGTCCTGGTACGACAACGAGTGGGGCTACTCCAACAAGTGCCTGGAGATGGTGCGCGTGGTGGCGGCGAAGTAAGCCGCGGCGCGACGCCTTCCATCGCATCGAAGACTAGGCGCCCGCTCGGGCGCCTTTTCTTTTGGCTTCGTCGGTGCCGGCCCGGTGCCGCGTGTACCGCGCCGCCGGCGGCGGAACCGCCCGCCGCGACCGCGACCGCGCGCGGTCTCAGCCGAGCGCGGCCAGCGCCGCGTCGTAGTCCGGCTCGTGGGTGATCTCATCCACCAATTGCGCGTGGAGCACCTTGTCGTGCTCGTCCAGCACCACCACCGCGCGCGCGGCGAGGCCGGCCAGCGGCCCGCTGGCGATCGCCACGCCGTAGCGTTCGAGGAAGTCGCGGCCGCGCAGGGTGGAGAGCGTGACCACGTGGTCCAGCCCTTCGGCGCCGCAGAAGCGCGCCTGCGCGAAGGGCAGGTCCGCCGAGATGCACAGCACCACGGTGTCGGCGGGCTGGCCGGCCAGCTCGTTGAAGCGGCGCACCGAGGTGGCGCACACGCTGGTGTCTACGCTGGGGAAGATGTTGAGCACTTTGCGCTTGCCGCCGAAGCTGGCCAGCGCGACGTCGGCCAGGTCCTTGCCGACCAGGGTGAAGGCCGGCGCCGGCTCGCCGACGGCGGGGAAGCGGCCGTCGACGGCGATCGGCTGGCCCTTGAGCGTGATCTGCGACATGAAACAACCTCGTTGCCTGAAGTCGGGAGCGGCCAGTAGACCACGCCCGGCGGCGATGACGAAACGGTGCCGGCCGCGCGCGCCTCAGATCGCCCGCGAATACCGCGCCGCGGCCGGCGCGTCGAGGTAGGCGTCGAAGCACATGGCGACGATACGCAGCAGCAGCCGTCCGCGCGGCGTGACGCGGATGACGCCGCGCTCGAACGTCACCAGCCCGTCGTCGGCCAGCGGGCGCAGCCGCGCCAGCGCGGTGGCGAAATGGCAGGCGAAGATGAGGCCGTGGCGGCGGCCGAAGGCGCCGGTGTCGAGCTCGCCGTGGCACATCAGCTGGCCGATGGCCTCGCGCCGCAGCAGGTCGTCCTCGCTCAGCCGCCGGCCGCGCGTCACCGGCAGCCGGCCGGCGTCCAGCGCCGCGTAGTAGGCGGGCAGGTCGCGCGCGTTCTGGCTGTAGCTGTCGCCGATGCGGCCGATGGCGCTGGCGCCGAGCCCCACGATGTCGGTGTCGCCGTGGGTGGAGTAGCCCTGGAAGTTGCGCTGCAGCCGGCCCGCGCGCTGCGCGCGCACCAGTTCGTCGTCGGCGCGCGCGAAGTGGTCCATGCCGACGTAGACGTAGCCCGCGCCGGTGAGCCGCTCCAGCGCCTGGCCGAACAGCGCCAGGCGGGTGGCCGCGTCGGGCAGGTCCGCCGCGTGGATCTGCCGCTGCGCCTTGAACATCGCCGGCAGATGCGCGTAGCCGTACACCGCAATGCGGTCGGGCGTGAGCGCCAGCACCGCGCTCAGCGTGCGCCCGAAGCCTACCGGCGACTGCTTCGGCAGGCCGTAGATCAGGTCCACGCTGACCGAGGCGAAGCCCGCGTCGCGCGCCGCGTCGATCACCGCGTAGGTCTCGCCCACGCTCTGCTCGCGGTTCACCGCGCGCTGCACGGCCGGGTCGAAATCCTGGATGCCGACCGAGAGGCGGTTGAAGCCGAGCCCGGCCAGGCCGCGCACATAGTCACCGTCGGCGTAGCGCGGGTCCAGCTCGATGCCGAACTCGCGCCCGCCCTCGCCCGCCAGCGTGAAGTGGCGCGCCAGGTTCGTCATCAGCACGCGCAGGCGCGGCAGGTCGAGGAAGTTGGGCGTGCCGCCGCCCAAGTGCAGCTGGCGCACGCGCCGGTCGCGGTCGAACAGCGGCGCGGTCAGCGCAATCTCGCGGCACAGGTGTCCCAGGTAGGCGTCCGCCTTGCCCGGGTCGCGCGTGATCACCCGGTTGCAGCCGCAGTAGAAGCACGGGCTGGCGCAGAAGGGCACGTGCAGGTAGAGCGACAGGTCGCGCGGGATCGGCTCCTCGTTGGAGGCGCGGATCGCCTCGCACAGCGCCGCTTCGTCGAAGCCGGCGTGGAAGTGCGGCGCGGTGGGGTAGCTGGTGTAGCGCGGGCCGTCGACGTCGTAGCGGGCGACCAGGGCGGGATCGAATTCGGGGGCGGCGAAGGCGGCGTTCATGGCGCGAGTGTGGGCACCCGCGCGGCGCCGGGTCTTGACCGCGGTCAAGCCGGCGCCGCCGTCGCGCTCCGTGCGGCGATGCGCCCCACCGCCCAGACGCACCGCCCTGGCGCATGGCCCACGGGCGCGCCACCGCGCCTAGCGCAGCGGCACCACCCGCTGCTCGATGGCGCCGAAGATCGAGGCGCCGAGCGCGTCGGTGACGTCGATGCGCAGCGTGTCGCCGTACTTCAGGAACGGCGTGGACGGCTGGCCGTCGCGCAGCGTCTCCACCGTGCGCTGCTCGGCCAGGCAGGAGGCGCCCTTGCCGGTGTCCGCGTTGGCGATGGTGCCGGAGCCGACCAGGGTGCCGGCGGTGAGCGGGCGCGTCCTGGCCGCGTGGGCAACCAGCTCGGCGAAGCTGAACTGCATGTCCACGCCGCACTCGGCCTCGCCGAACCAGGCGCCGTTCAACCAGGTGCGCATCGGCAGGTGGAGCTTCTCGCCGCGCCACGCCTCGCCCAGTTCGTCGGGCGTGACCAGCACCGGCGAGAGCGCCGAGCGCGGCTTGCTCTGCAGGAACCCGAAGCCCTTGGCGAGTTCGGCGGGGATCAGGTTGCGCAGGCTCACGTCGTTGACCAGCCCCACGAGCCGGATGTGGCGCGCCGCCTGCGCCGGCGTCACCGCCATCGGCACGTCGTCGGTCACCACCACCACCTCGGCTTCCAGGTCGATGCCGTACTCCTCGCTCGGCACCACCACCGGGTCGCGGGGGCCCAGGAAACCGGCACTGGTGGCCTGGTACATCAGCGGGTCGGTGTAGAAGCTCGCCGGCACCTCGGCGCCGCGCGCGCGGCGCACGCGCTCCACGTGGGGCAGGTAGGCCGAGCCGTCGACGAACTCGTAGGCGCGCGGCAGCGGCGCGGCCAGCGCGGCCAGGTCGAGCGCGAAGGCGCCCGGCGCGCGGCCGGCGTTCAAGTCCCCGTACAGCGCCTTGAGGCGCGGCGCCGCGCTGGACCAGTCGTCCAGCGCCGCCTGCAGCGTGGGCGCGATGCCCGCGGCCTTCGTCGCCCGCGCGAGGTCGCGGCTCACCACCACCAGCGTGCCGTCGCGGCCGCCTTCCTTGAGACTGCCCAGTTTCATGCATCCGCTCCGTCGGCCGCGCTCATCCGCAGCCTTCCACATAGTCGATCTGCGGCGGCACGCCGACGCGCCAGGCCGTCACCGTCGCGTTGCCGTCCGCGCCAAGCTCGAACACCAGCACGCCCGCCCCCTGCGGCGCGGCCACGCGCAGCATCCTGGCGCCGGCCAGGTACTTGTGCGGCTGCTCGGTCGCCGCCGCACCGTACAGGGCGTGGAGCCGCGCCGCATCCATGCCGATCCGCCCGCCGCCCGGGGCGGTTTCCCTGACCGTGCGTACGTCGTAGCGCACGAAGCGGCCGTGCTCGAACAGGAAGGCGAGCGCGGGCGGCGAGGCCGCCCACGCCGGCGTCTTGTAGTGGCAGCTCGAGCCCGGCGACGGCGCGCCCTTCAGTTCCCCGCCCCAGGCCCGGGCGAAGGCCCGCTCGTCCATGCCGAAACGCATGTCGCCGTAGCCGTCGTAGCGCGCCGGTGCGGCGGCTTCCGCCGGCACACCGGCCGGCGCCGCCGGCCGGTCGGCCTGCGCGGCGGCAATGGCGGACGGCGCATGCTCGCCGCACCCCGCGAGCCCGAGCAGGCCAAGCGCGAGTGCCACGCGCCTCACGCGCCGGGGCCCGCGTCGAAGTGCCTGGCCAGCCCCTGCCAGCACGTGTAGTAGTCCGCCTGCAGCTGCGGCGCTTCCAGTGCCTGCCGCGTGGGGCGGATCACCTTGCGCGTCTCGAACATGAAGGCGAGCGTATCCACCAGGTGGTCGGGACGCGAAGTGTCGGCCGCGCTGGCCTTCTCGAAGCTGGCCGCGTCCGGCCCGTGGCCGCTCATGCAGTTGTGCAGCGAGGCGCCGCCCGGCGCGAAGCCGCCGGCCTTGGCGTCGTAGGCGCCCTCGATCAGGCCCATGAACTCGCTCGCCACGTTGCGGTGGAAGTACGGCGGGCGGAAGCTGTGCTCGGCCACCAGCCAGCGCGGCGGGAAGATCACGAAATCCAGGTTGGCCGTGCCCGCCGTGTCGCTGGGCGAGGTGAGCACGGTGAAGATCGAGGGGTCCGGGTGGTCCACGCTGATCGAGCCCACCGTGTTGAAGCGCGCAAGGTCGTACTTGTACGGCGCGTAGTTGCCGTGCCAGGCCACCACGTCCAGCGGCGAGTGGTCGATGGCCGCGCGCCACAGCGCGCCCTGGAACTTGGCGATCAGTTCGAACTCGCCCTCCGCGTCCTCGTAGGCCGCGTGCGGCGCGAGGAAGTCGCGCGGCAGTGCCATCGAGTTGGCGCCGATGGGCCCCAGGTCCGGCAGCCGCAGCAGCGCGCCGAAGTTCTCCGCCACATAGCCGCGCGCGGCGCCGTCGGGCAGCGCCACGCGAAAGCGCACGCCGCGCGGGATCACCGCGATCTCCCGCGGCGCCAGCCCCAGCACGCCCAGTTCGGTGGCGATCTCCAGCCGCCCCTGCTGCGGCACGATCAGCAGCTCGCCGTCGGCGTCGTAGAAGTAGCGCCCTTCCATGGCGCGGTTGGCGGCGTAGAGGTGGATGCCGCAGCCGGCCTGCTCGGCGGGGCCGCCGTTGCCGGCCAGCGTCACCAGCCCTTCGATGAAGTCGGTGGACCGCTCGGGCAGCGGCCACGGGTCCCAGCGCAGCTGGTTGGGCGTGGCCGGCGCCTCCTCGAAGCGGTTGTGCAAGCGCGCCGGCGCCAGCGGCTGGAACGGCTGGTGCACCGCCGCCGGGCGGATGCGGTAGAGCCAGCTGCGCCGGTTGGCGTGGCGCGGCGCGGTGAAGGCGGTGCCCGAGAGCTGCTCGGCATAGAGCCCGTGCGCCACGCGCTGCGGCGAGTTCTGCCCGGTGGGCAGCACGCCGGACAGCGCCTCGCTGGCGAACTCGTTGCCGAAGCCGGATTGGTAACCGCGGGATGCCATCGCGCTCATCGTCGTCCGCCGCTGGGCCCGCTTCGCGCGAAGCGGGCCGGGATGGGAAAAGGGCCTGGGGCTACAGCACGCCGCGACGCATCTGGTCGCGCTCGATGGATTCGAACAGGGCCTGGAAGTTGCCCTCGCCGAAACCCTCGTTGCCCTTGCGCTGGATGATCTCGAAGAAGATCGGCCCGATCGCGTTCTGGGTGAAGATCTGCAGCAGCAGCTTCTTGCCGGTCTCGCGGTCGGCGTCGATCAGCAGCTTGTTCTTCTTCAGCCGCGGCACGTCCTCGCCGTGGCCGGGGATGCGCTGGTCGATCACCTCGTAGTAGGTCTCCGGCGTGTCGAGGAAGGCCACGCCCTTCGCGCGCATCGCCTCCACCGTGGCGTAGATGTCGTCGGTGAAGCAGGCGATGTGCTGGATGCCCTCGCCGTGGTACTGGTCGAGGTACTCGTTGATCTGCGACTTGGGGTCGGCCGACTCGTTGAGCGGGATGCGCACGATGCCGTCCGGCGCGGTCATCGCCTTGGACACCAGGCCGGTCTTGGCGCCCTTGATGTCGAAGTAGCGGATCTCGCGGAAGTTGAACAGCCGCTCGTAGTAGTCCGCCCACTGCCCCATGTGGCCGAGGTAGAGGTTGTGGGTGAGATGGTCGATGAAGGTGAGGCCGAAGCCCGGTGGGTGCGGCGCGGCGCCCGGCAGCGGCAGGTAGTCGCCCTCGTACACCGAGCCCTGCTCGCCGTAGCGGTCCACCAGGTAGAGCATGCAGCCGCCGATGCCCTGGATGATCGGCGCGTCCACCGCACGGCTCTCGGGCTTGGCCGTCACCGGCTCGGCGCCCTTGGCGAGCACCGCCTGGTACACCTCGGCGGCCGGCTTCCTGAAGCGGATGGCGAAGCCGCAGGCGCAGGGGCCGTGGGCGGCGGCGAAGTCGGCGGCGAAGCCCTGCGGGTCTTCGTTGACGAGGAAGTTGACCTCGCCCTGGCGGTACACGGTGATCGGCCGCGAGCGGTGCCGCAGCACGGCGCCGAAACCCATGGCTTCGAACAGGGCGTGCAGCTCGCCCGCGCGCCCGGGCGGGGCGGCGAACTCGACGAACTCGAAGCCGTCGATGCCGGTCGGGTTCTCGAAGGTGGTGACCTGCATGCCGAGGTTGGGTTGGGCGTTCATGGCGCGCTCCTGTCGATCGACGTGCGATGGCAGGCTGCGGAGCGTGCCATCATCCGGATGTGCGCAGCGTTATAGTTTCAAATGAAACCTATTGCAAGGAACACCGCAGCAGTGTCGCCCCCACGTCGTCCCGCCCCCGCCGATGCCGAGCACGCGCCCCTGGAACTGGAGCGCTTCCTGCCGTACCGGCTGTCAATCCTCTCCAACACCATCAGCCAGGCGATCGCCGACGACTACCAGCGCCACTACGACCTCTCGGTGACCGAGTGGCGCGTGATGGCGGTGCTGGCGCGCTTCCACGGCCTCTCCGCGCGCGAAGTCTCCGAGCGCACCGCGATGGACAAGGTCGCGGTGAGCCGCGCGCTGGCGCGGCTGGTCGCCGCCGGCCGGGTGCACCGGGCCACCCACCACGGCGACAAGCGCCGCTCCGTGCTCAGCCTCACCGAGGCCGGCTGGGCGGTGCACGACGCGGTCGCCCCGATGGCCCGCTCGCACGAGCGCGCGGTGCTGAAGAAGCTCGACGCCGAGGAACGCGCCTGGCTGGTGCGCATCCTCGACAAGTTGGAGCAGGGATTAGGGAATAGGGAATAAGGAATAAAGGAATCGGCAAAGCACACACCGCCCTATTCCCTATTCCCGACTCCCGGGGGTTCAACGAACCCCATGCATCAACCGGTTCACCAGCGGCGCGATCAGCAGCAGCAGCACGCCGGCGCCGGCCAGCAGCCAGAAGCCGAAGCTGAAGCCCGACAGCGCCGAGACCGCCGTCATGCCGTGCTCGCCGCTGATGCGGCTGGCCAGTAGGCCCGACAGGTTGCCGCCCTCGGCCAGCGAGAGGAACCAGCCGCCCATCGCCACGCCGACCAGGCGCGGCGGCGCCAGCTTGGTCACCATCGACAGGCCGATCGGCGACAGGCACAGCTCACCCACGGTCTGCATGACGTAGCACACGGTCAGCGGCCAGAACGGGATCAGCCCGCGCGCGTCGAGCAGCCGCGACAGGCCGTACATCAGCACCAGGAAACCGAGCCCGTTGAAGACCAGGCCGAGCCCGAACTTGCGCGGGATCGAGGGCTCCGCCCGGCGCCGGTCCAGCCACGCCCACACCAGGGTCAGCAGCGGCGCCAGCAGCAGGATCGACAGCGGGCTCACCGACTGGAACCAGCCCACCGGGAACGTCCAGCCGCCGAACATCTTCCTGTCCACCAGGTTCGCGGCCAGGAAATTGAACGAGGTGCCGAGCTGGAAGTAGAACATCCAGAACAGGATGTTGAAGGCGAAGATGATCAGCATCGCCACCACGCGGTGGAACGGCACCTGCCCGACGCGCAGCGCCTCCACCAGCAGCATCGCCGCCACGCCCACGAACAGCAGCCCCAGCAGCCACTGCAGGCCGGTCGCACCGATCCGCGACAGCAGCAGATAGATCAGCGGCACCCCCGCCGCCATGCCCAGCAGCACCCAGGCCACGCGCCCGCGGCCTTCCGCGCCCGGCGCCGGGCGGCCCACGCCGCGCAACCCGCGCCGGCCGAACCAGAACCACAGCAGGCTGAGCACCATGCCCACCCCCGCGGCGAAGAACACCACGCGGTAGTTCTGCTCCAGCGGCGTGCGGGTGAAGGTGGCGGCCATCCAGCCGGTGACCAGCGGCGCCAGGAAGCTGCCGGCGTTGATGCCCATGTAGAACAGGGTGAAGCCGCGGTCGCGGCGCGGGTCGTCGCGACCGTAGAGCTGGCCCACCATGGAGGAGATGTTGGGCTTGAACAGCCCGTCGCCCACGATCACCAGCGCCAGGCCGAACAGGAAGGTGGTGCGCTCGGGCACCGCGATCACGAACAGGCCCGCGGCCATCACCGCCGCGCCGAGCAGGATCGAGCGCTGGTAGCCGATCAGCTTGTCCGCCACGTAGCCGCCGAAGATGCCGGTGGCGTAGATCAGCGCGGTGTAGGCGCCGTAGATGCCGCTGGCCCAACCCTGCCCCGCCGGATCGCCGTGGTAGAACTGCGCCACCACGTAGAGCGCCAGTGCCCAGCTCACGCTGTAGAAGGCGAAGCGCTCCCAGAACTCGGTCATGAACAACATCCACAGCGGGCGCGGATGGCCGAGGGTCTGCGGGTAGTCGGGCACGGCGGCCGGCGTCGGGTCGGAGGTTCGGGTCATGCAGGGGGTCCCCTTGGGCGTCGGGATCGGCACGTCGCGCGCGGATCCGAATGGCGTGATGTACCCGCTCGCCCCACGCGCCGTCAAACACGCCGCAGCAGGCCACGGCGCGCTCAATGGCCGAGCGTGGTGCGCACCTCGAACAGTTCGGGGAAGAACTCCAGGTCCAGCGCCTTCTTCAGGAACGACACGCCGGAGGAGCCGCCGGTGCCGGGGCGGAAGCCGATGATCCGCTGCACCGTGCGCAGGTGGCGGAAGCGCCACAGCTGGAACTGCGTCTCCAGGTCCACCAGGTCCTCGCACAGCGCGTACTCGCGCCAGTAGCGGTCGGTGTCGCCGTAGATGCGCTCGAACACCGGCAGCAGCGCGGCGTCGGACACGTGCGCGCGCGACCAGTCGCGCTCCAGGTGCGCCGCGGGCACGGCGTGGCCGAAGCGCGCGAGGTAGCGCAGGAACTCGTCGTACAGGCTCGGCGACTCCAGCACCTCGCGCAGCGAGGCCAGGCCTGCCGCATCGTGCTCGAACACCTTGAGCATGGCGGCGTTCTTGTTGCCGAGCAGGAACTCGATGATGCGGTACTGCAGGGACTGGAAGCCGGACGAGGGGCCGAGCACCTGGCGGAACTCCAGGTACTCCGCCGGCGTGAGCGTCTCCAGCACCGACCACTGGTCGGTGAGCTGGTTCATCACCACCTTGCAGCGCGCCAGCACCTTGCGCGTCTGCCACACCTGGTCGCGGCGCAGGAAGCCGATCGCCGCGCCCAGCTCGTGGATCATCAGCTTCATCCACAGCTCGGCCACCTGGTGCTGCACGATGAACAGCATCTCGTCGTGGTTGGGCGGCTGGCTCAGCGGCTGCTGCGCGGTCAGCAGCACGTCGAGCCTGAGGTAGCCGCTGTAGGTCAGGCGCCCCGCGAGGTCCGTCTGGATGCCGGCTTCGAGGTCGCGCTGGTTGTCGCTCATGGTCGTTCGCCAACCTGCAAAATCCATATGTTAGCCCCACTGGCGGCTGGCGCCCTACGCCCGCGCATGCTGCGCGCCGCCTTGTGGCCTAACATAGGCGCCTGCTACCAAGTGCAGCTTTCTTTTGGAACCGTGCGCGCCAGCCCTTGTCCGACGAGCCTGCGCACCCACTTTCCCCCTTCCCCATTGCGGAGCGAGTTGTGTCCATCGCCGCCAAGTTCGAGATCGAATACCTGCAATACCTCGATGCCGAGGGCCAGCAGGTCCGTGACGCCCTGCCCGAGTTCGCCAAGAACCTGGAGCACATGGTCGAGCTGTACAAGCTGATGATCTCCACCCGCGTGTTCGACGCCAAGTCGGTGGCCATGCAGCGCACCGGCAAGCTCGGCACCTACGCCAGTTGCCTCGGCCACGAGGCCGCCCACGTGGGCATCGGCAGCGCCATGAAGCCGGAGGACGTGCTCGCGCTCAGCTACCGCGAGTACGGCGCCCAGCTCTACCGCGGCGTGCAGCCGCGCGAGGTGTACATGTACTGGGGCGGCGACGAGCGCGGCAACGACTACCAGAACGAGCCCGCCCGCCACGACTTCGCCTGGTCGGTGCCGATCGGCACGCAGTGCCTGCACGCGGCCGGTTCCGCGCTGGCGTTCAAGATCCGCAACGAGCCGCGCGTGGCGGTGTGCTGCATCGGCGACGGCGGCTCCTCCAAGGGCGACTTCTACGGCGCCATCAACATCGCCGGCGCGCAGAACCTGCCGCTGGTGGCGGTGATCGTGAACAACCAGTGGGCCATCTCGGTGCCGCGCAAGATCCAGAGCGGCGCGCCCACGCTGGCCCAGAAGGGCCTGGCCGCGGGCCTGTACTGCATCCAGGTGGACGGCAACGACATCATCGCCGTGCGCAAGGCGATGGAGGACGCGCTCGAGCGTGCCCGCAGCGGCCAGGGCGGCAGCGTGATCGAGGCCGTCACCTACCGCCTCTCCGACCACACCACCGCCGACGACGCCCGCCGCTACCGCGACGAGGCCGAGGTGAAGGAAGCCTGGGCCAAGGAGCCGGTGAAGCGCCTGCGCGCCTGGCTGGTGGCCAAGGGCGTGTGGGACGACGCCAGGGAAGAGGCCTGGAAGGCCGAGTGCGACGAGTGGATGGACAACGAGGTGAACGCCTACCTCCAGACCCGCTCGCAGCCGGTCACGGCGATGTTCGACTACACCTACGCCGAAGTCCCCGCCGACCTCGCCAAGCAGCGCGACTACGCGCTCTCGCTCGAATCCAAGTAAGGCTTCCACTCACATGGCACAAATCACTCTTATCGAGGCCGTGACCCAGGCGCTCGCCTACGAGATGGCGCACGACGACAGCGTCGTGGTGCTGGGCGAGGACGTGGGCGTCAACGGCGGCGTGTTCCGCGCCACCGTGGGCCTGCAGGAGAAGTTCGGCCCGCTGCGCGTGCTCGACACGCCGCTGGACGAGACCACCATCGCCGGCGTCACCGTGGGCCTCGCCACGCAGGGCATGAAGCCGGTGGCCGAGGCGCAGTTCGAGGGCTTCATCTACCCGATGATGGAGCAGATCGCCTGCCACGCCGCGCGCATGCGCACCCGCACGCGCGGGCGCCTGACGGTGCCGGCGGTGTTCCGCGCGCCGTGGGGCGGCGGCATCCGCGCGCCCGAGCACCACTCGGAGGCCAACGAGCACCTGTTCACCAACATCCCCGGCCTGCGCGTGGTGCTGCCCTCCTCCCCGGCGCGCGCCTACGGCCTGCTGCTGGCGGCGATCCGCGACCCGGACCCGGTGGTGTTCTTCGAGCCCAAGCGCATCTACCGCCAGTACAAGGAAGAAGTGCCCGACGACGGCGAGGCGCTGCCGCTGGACGTGTGCTTCGTGCTGCGCGACGGCACCGACGTCACCCTGGTGACCTGGGGCGCGCAGGTGAAGGAATGCCTGGAGGCCGCCGACGCGCTGGCCGAGGAGGGCATCAGCGCCGAGGTGATCGACGTGGCCACGCTGACCCCGCTCGACTTCGACACCATCGCCGAATCCGTGACCAAGACCGGCCGCTGCGTGATCGTGCACGAGGCGCCCAAGACCGCCGGCTTCGGCGCCGAGATCGCCGCGCGCCTGGCCGAGGAATGCCTGTACGAGCTGCTGGCGCCGGTCGAGCGCGTCACCGGCTACGACGTGCACATCCCGCTGTTCCGGCTGGAGATGAAATACCTGCCGAGCGTGCAGCGCGTGGTCGACGCGGCCAAGCGGACGCTGGCGGTCAGCTGAGGCGGCCAGCTGAAGCTGGCCGAGGGAATCGGGAAGGGTGAATAGGAAAAGCAGCGCACGGTGCACTGGCGACGCTCTATCACTATTCCCGATTCCCCATTCCCGATTCTCCGCCCCAAAAATTTCCCACCCTTTCCGGACTCCACCCCCATGGCCAACATCAAAACCTTCCACCTGCCCGACCTCGGCGAAGGCCTGCCCGACGCCACCATCGTCGAGTGGCACGTCAAGGAAGGCGACGACATCAAGCTCGACGCGCCGCTGGCCTCGATGGAAACCGCCAAGGCCGTGGTCGACGTGCCCTCGCCCTACACCGGCAAGGTGGTGAAGCTCTACGGCGCCGCCGGCGACGTGATCGACACCGGCGCGCCGCTGGCCGACTTCGCGCCCGACCCCAAGGCGCGCCAGCGCGCCGAGGCGGAGTCCACCGGTCACCACCACGCGCCGAAGAAGACCGGCGCACCGGTGGCCGCCGACAAGGTGGTCGCCTCCGACGAGGGCGGCGAGCTCCGCGACGAGCAGGCCGCCGAGCGCGCGGACGAGGGCACCGTGGTCGGCGCCATGGTCAGCGGCAACCACGTGCACACCGAGCAGGTGAGCACCGCCGGCGGCGTGAAGGCCGTGCCCGCCGTGCGCGCGCTGGCGAAGAAGCTCAAGGTGGACCTCGCCCGCGTGGCGCCGAGCGGCGCCGGCGGCGT
>NZ_LFQR01000046.1 GCF_001182895.1 Frateuria defendens
ATGGCGATCAGCGTGGGCCGTAGCCGGCGCAGGAACACCAGCATCACCAGCACCACCATGGCGATCGAGATCATCAGCGCCACCTGCACCTCGTGCAGCGCCGACTTGGTGGTCTGGGTGAGGTCGAACACCGGCGTCATGGCGATGGTGGCCGGCAGCGAGGCGGCCAGTTGCGGCAGCTTGGCGCGGATGGCTTCCACCGTGGCCACCGCATTGGCGTCGGGCCGCTTGCTGATCTGCAGGCCGACGGTGCGCGCGCCGTTGTACCAGGCCGCCTGGTACTGGTCCTGCTGGCCGCCGTACACCTTCGCCACGTCCGACAGCCGCACCGGCGTGCCGTTCTTCATCGAGATCAGCAGGTCGGCGAACTCGTCCGGCCGCTGCAGGCTGTCGCTGGCGATCAGCGTGGTCTGCGTGCGCCCGTCGCTCAGCATGCCCTGCGGCGAGGACACGTTGGCCGCGCGCAGCGCATTGGCCACGTCGTTGGCGGTGAGGCCCTTGGCCGACAGCGCGTCGGTGTCCAGCTCCACCCGCACCGCATGCGGCGTGCCGCCGAACACCTGCACCTGGGCCACGCCCGGGATCTGCGCCACGCCGGGCTTGATCAAGGTGTCGGTGAGGTCGTACAGCTGGTCCTGCGGCAGGCCGGTCGAGGTCAGTGTGATGAACAGGATCGGGATCTGCGCGGTGTCGAACTTGAAGTACTGCGGCGGCGTGGGCATGCCCGGCGGCAGATCCTGCGCCGCGGCGTTGATCGCCGCCTGCACGTCGCGGGCCGCGCTGTCCACGCTGCGGCCGAGGTTGAAGCGCACCATCACCGAGGCCGAGCCCTCGGTGGTGTTGCCGTACATGTCGTCCACGCCGGGGATGCGCCCCAGGTGCCGCTCCAGCGGCGCCAGCACCGTGCTGGACATGGTCTGCGCGCTGGCGCCGGGCTGGCTGGCCGTCACGTACACGCCGGGGAAATCCAGCGTTGGCAGCGCCGCCACGCCGAGCAGGAGGTAGGCGATCAGGCCGGCGAGCGCGAGCCCGATCGCGAGCAGCGAGGTGCCGACCGGGCGGCGGATCAAGGGTGCGAAGATGTTCATGCGACGTGCGGGCCTCCTGCCGAGCGCGACAAGTGTCCCATGACGCGCGGGGCGGCGCAGTGCATGGCGCACGCCATCGCGCGTGCGGCGGGTGGAAGGGCGGCAGTCATACCGGCTTTATGCCTGCCCGCAGGAAAACGCGAATGTGCCTTAAGTCTGGGCCCTACCGAAAGGCATAGTGCAGCGGGCGCCGCCGGCGATGCGGCGAAGGCGCCGCGGCAGAGCGAAGCCGGCGAGGGGCGGACGGGGCCGCTTCCCTCGCCGGCCGTTCCTCAGTGCTGCGGCGCGTAGCGCAGGGTGAGGTACCAGCTGCGGCCGGGCTGGTTGAAGTAGTAGGCCGTCTCGTAGCGCCGGTCGAACGCATTGGCCAGGCGCGCCTCCACCCGCCAGTCCGCGGCGAAGGCGTAGCTGGCGCGCAGGTCGGTGGTGGCGTAGCCGGCGAGGCGGTGCGCGTTGGCCGCGTCGTCGTAGCGGTAGCCGGCGGCGTTGAGCGTGGCGCCGAGGCCGAAGGCGCCGAGGCGGCGATCAAGGTCGATGCGCGCGGTGCGCTCCGGGCGCCGGGCCAGCAGGTTGCCGTCGTTGACGCCGCCGTCGCGGTTCTTCGGCTGCTGCAGGGTCAGGTAGCTCTGCAGCTGCCAGCCGGCGAAGTCCGCGCCGAACTGGGCCTCCAGGCCGCGGATGCGGGCGCGGCTGATGTTCTGCGGCATGTAGTTCGCATCCAGCGCGATCAGCTGGTCGATGGTGGTCTGGTAGGCGTTCACCGCCCAGTTCCAGCCCGTGCCGCGCTGGCTGAGGCCGAGCTCCAGGCTGCGCGAGGTCTCCGGCCTGAGGTTCGGGTTGCCCAGGCCGTAGGGGTAATACACGTCGTTGAAGGTCGGCGCGTGGAAGGCGGTGCCGTAGCTCGCCGTCAGCCGCAGGTCGTGGTCGAAGCGGTAGCCCCAGGCGGCCGCGCCCGTGGTGCGGTTGCCGAACTGCTGGTTGTGGTCGTGGCGCAGCGACACCTCGACGTCGTTGCGGCCGAACTGCGCCTGGTACTGCGCGTAGCCGCCGGTGTCGGCGCGCGAGCTGTCGAGGTAGCCGGTGTTGCTGGCGATGTGCTCCTGCTGCCAGTCCACGCCCAGCGTCAGCAATTGGTTGGCGGCCAGGGTCACGTCGTTCTGCCAGGAAGCCTGGTTGCGGCGCGAATTGGCGTAGCCCTCCGGCGTGCGCGGGTAGTACGCGCTGGTGCCCGAGAAACTGTCCTCGTAGGTGCCCTGGTAATAGGTGGAGGAGCGGTCCTTGCTCTGCCCGGCGTTGAGCGTGACCTTCCACGCCGCCAGCGGGCTGAAGCTCAGCTGCGCGCCGGCCACGCGCTGCTCGTTCACCGCCTGGTTGCCGCCGTAGGGGCTGCCGTCGTACTCCACGTCGCTCTTGCTGCGCAGGAAGTTGGCCGAGAGCTCGGTGCCGTCGTCCCAGCGGTAGCCGCCGCTGGCCGCGCCGTTCCAGTTGCGGTAGGCGTCGTGGTCGGGCTCGTTGACGAAGCAGCCGGCGAACACCGTGCCCGCACCCATCCGGCAGGCATTGATGCCGCTGGTGTACTGGCCGCCCAGGCCGAAGTTGTACCAGGCGTGGCGCTCGCCGCCGGAGAGGCCGACCTGGCCGTCGCTATAGCTGCGGCTGCCGGTGGTCAGCGAGAGCGAGGGCGCGAGGCCGCCGTCGCGCGTGCCGCGGCGGGTAAAGATCTGGATCACGCCGCCGATCGCGTCCGGCCCGTACAGGCTCGAGCGCGGGCCGCGCACGATCTCGATGCGCTCGATCTGGTCGATGGGGATCTGCTCGTAGGCCGGCAGCCCCGCCCCCACCGAGCCCACGCGCACGCCGTCCACCAGCAGCAGCGTATGGGTGGAGTTGGTGCCGCGCAGGAACAGCGAGCTCTGCTGGCCCAGCCCGCCCGCCTGGGCGAACACCACGCCCGGCAGCCCGGCGAGCAGGTCCTGCACCGACACCGGCTGCAGCCGGTCGATGTCGGCGCGGGTCAGCACCGTCACCGCGGACAGCGTGTCATCCACGGTCACCGCCGTGCGGGTGGCGGTGACCTGCACCGCATCCAACGCCGTGGCCTGGTCCGCCGCGTGGGCGGCCAGCGTAGGAAAAAGCAGCGCGGCTGCCAGCAAAGTCTTCTTCATGTCGCAGGTTCCATCGCCGCGGGCTTGCGCATCCACGGACGATCTTGGGGAGAGCCACCGGCCCCTGCGCAGGAAATCGACGGAACGCCGGCACGAAGGTACGCGCGACGGCAGGTCCCGACCCGCCCACCGCAGGTTCGCCAGACGATAGCTCCGGGCCGGTCTCCGGGCTCGCGAGCGGCCGTGGACGAACCACGACTCCAGGGCGCAACCTTCCCATGCCTCGCGGGAGCGTCGGCCTTGCCGCCAAGCGGCGCACCGGCTTCCCGTTTCATCCCGTGGGCGGAGCCCATGGGACACCCGAAACGGCGTGACTTTAAGCGGCGGTCCCGGTTCTCGGCAAGCGAGAGCGGCGGAACTTCGGCCGGGTAGCACAAGAAGCAAGCAAAGAAAATGCTAAGAAAGTGTTGACAGTTGTCACGGCATACACCTATGTTCGCGACAACTCGCGTACCAATGGTTCCCTGAGGGTGGAGACGCCCGAAGGTATCTGCGGTGCGTAAATGCGACTTCCCCGCCGTACGGGGATCGCCTTTTTGCTTGACTTTGATGCCCATTGACTGGGCCGATCTGGGGAGATCCAACTGTCATGAATTCCATTAACGCGCATCGCCGCCTTCGCCGGACAGTACTTGCTGCCGCCTTGGGCTTCTGCATGACCAGCGGCGCCTTGTACGCGCAGAGCACCGTGGGCGACCTTGCCGGTACCGCACCTGTGGCACAGGGCGAGACCGTCGTCGTCAAGAATCTTGATTCCGGCGTGACGCGCACTGTCGGCGTTGGCCAGGATGGCCGTTTCCGCGTGCCTTCGTTGCCCATCGGTCGCTACCAGGTTCAGTTGGTGCAGAACGGCCAGGCCGCCTCCACGGCCACCGCGAGCGTGGTGGCTGGCCAGACCGTCCAGGTCAATGTGGGCGCCTCTGCTGCGGCTCAGAACCTGTCGACGGTCTCGGTGACGGCCAGCTCGGTTCCCGCCATCGACGTTACGAGCACCGAGTCCCGCACCACTTTCACCGCCGAACAGCTCAACAGCCTGCCGGTGCCGCGCAATGTGACGGATGTGGCCCTGCTGGCGCCGGGTACGGTGCGCGGCAGCGGCAACTTCGGCAACCTGGCGTCCTTCGGTGGCTCGTCGGTGGCTGAAAACAGCTACTACGTCAACGGCTTCAACACCACCAACCTGTACAACAGCCTGTCCTTCTCCGAGGTGCCCTACCAGGCGATCGATCAGCTGGACGTGCAGACGGGTGGCTACGGCGCCCAGTACGGCTTTTCCACCGGCGGTGTGACCAGCGTCAACATCAAGCGCGGCACCAACGAGTGGAAGGGCGGTATCAGCTATGTGGTGGAGCCGGGCGCCTGGCGTTCGAGCAGCCCCAACACCTATACCAAGAACGGTCACGTCTATTACGACCGCAGCAACAACGGCGAGACCGACAGCGTCTACACCGCTTGGCTGGGTGGTCCGCTGATCAAGGATAAGCTGTTCATGTTTATCCTGGGCCAGTTCGAAAAAGATACCACCACCACCACGGCCTACAACAGCGCCTACGCCAATTCCAGTACCGGTACGGGCCCCAACTCGTATCGCGACAACAAGAGCAGCCCCTACTGGGTGGCCAAGCTGGATTGGAACATCACCGACAACCATCACCTGGAGTACACGGGCTTCGACAACAGTTCGAGTACCCGGACGAACTATTACGGTACCCAGTACACCGATGGCGATGCGTCGTTTGACGGCTACAAGGGCTTTAGCCGTCTCCATACCGGCGGCCAGACCAACATCTTCAAGTACACCGGCTACCTGACCGATGACCTCACCCTGTCGGCGCAGTGGGGCGAGCTGAAGAGCGACAACTCGACCTACTACGTCTCGCCGGATGGTCTGTCGACTAAGTATAACGGTGACGTTTTTGCCCAGCAGGGTGGGTGTCCGTACGTCAACTATAATTCTCGGTACACAGGGCCACGCTCTAATACCTGCTATGTGGCCAGCACCACTGATATCTACGGCGGGCAAGACAAGCGCAAATCCTGGCGTGTCGATCTCGACTGGCGTTTGGGTGACCACGATATTGGTGTGGGTTACGCTGACGAGCGTTGGAAGTCCGACAACGGTCAGAGCTACTCGGGTGGTCACTATTACCTGTACTACCCCGGCAATCTGGTTTACGACACCATCTTCAGTACCGGCGGCAGCGTAGGCATTCGTCAGAAATCGGCTTACGCCGAGGACCATTGGCAGGTGACCGACAAGCTCGTGCTGTATGGCGGTGTGCGCTACGACAGCTTCGAGAACAAGAATGGCAGCGGCCAGGTTTTCGTCAAGCAGGACAATATCTGGCAGCCGCGCCTGGGCTTCACCTGGGACGTGCTGGGCGACTCCTCGTGGAAGGTGTTCGGTACCGCCGGCCGCTACTCGCTGCCGATCGCGGCCAATGTGGCCTTGCGAGCAGCAAGCGCCTCGTTCTATACGCAGGACGCCTATAGTTATACGGGTATCAATCCGCAGACTGGCGCACCTATCCTCGGCGAGTTGTTGGATCACTACGTGGTCAATGGTGAAGATGGCTCGACCCCCAATCCGAAGTCGGTGGCCGACAAGGATCTGAAGCCCTATACGCAGGACGAGTACATCCTGGGCTTCCAGCACCAGCTGCACAGCGATGTCGACTTCTTCGACAACTGGGTGGTGGGTGTCAAGGGCACCTATCGCAAGCTGCGCAACGCCATCGACGACACCTGCGACTGGCGTCCGTTCTACAACGCCGGCATCGCGCAGGGGCTGGACATGCCCTATGACCAGTGGACCGTGCCCGATGGTGTGCCGGGTTGCTTCATCTACAACCCGGGTAGTTCGCTGTCGCTGTCGGTGGATCTGGACGGCACTGGCACGCTGCGTAACGTCACCGTCCCCGGTAATCAGCTGGGCACGAAGGCCAGGCGTAGTTACGAAGGCCTGGATTTGACCGCCAGCAAGAGCACCGACAAGTACTACATCAACGCCACCTATACGCTCTCGCGCAACTACGGCAACACCGAGGGTCTCGTTCGTTCCGATATCGGCCAGGACGATACCGGAACCACGGAAGACTTCGACTTCCCGGAGATCATGTACGGCGCCAACGGCTACCTGCCCAATGACCGCCGTCATAACCTCAAGATCTACGGCGCGTGGAATTTCACGCCGGAATGGTCGGCAGGTCTGAATCTGAACGTGCAGTCCGGCGCCCCGGTCAGCTGCCTGGGTGGCGGCATGGGTACCTTCGGTACGGAATACGGCTACAGCGGTGGTTTTCACTACTGCAATGGCAAGATCAGCCCCGAGGGCAGCTCTGGCCGTACGCCGTGGGTGTGGACGGTCAGCCCGAACGTGATGTACAAGCCGGCGTGGGCACGTGGCTTGAGCATCCAGCTTTCGGCACTGAACCTGTTCAACAACCAAAAGCCGCTGCAGGTCTATCAGCAAGGCGAGGGTATTAGCACCTCTGGGGTTTACACGGGGTACTATGACACCACCTATAAGGTGGGCCAGTTCTACAACTCACCGCGTTCCTTCCGTCTGCAGGCGCAGTACGACTTCTCGCTGTAATAGCGAGCGTCTAAGGAAGCAAAAGGCCGCCGGGTCATCCGGCGGCCTTTTTCATGGTTGGAGCCGCTCCTGAGTTAGGCTGCAGGCTCTCATGTGATAACGAGCATCACGCGCAGTAATTTTTTTACACCGTTCGCATCGCTTAACCCAAGTCTATTTGAGATCCAAACTAGTGTGATGTCTCATAAATAATATTAAGTAAGTCTGGCCGCGGCGCGAGCGACGGATGCCAAGATGGTGTCGGCGCTCTTGTGCCAGACGAAAGGTTTCGGATCGGCGTTGTGTGTATCGATGTAGTGGCGGATGGCTTGTTCGAGTTCGGCCACGCTGGTGTGTGCACTGCGCTTGATCCATTTCTCACTGATCTGTCCGAAGAATCGCTCGACCAGGTTGGGCCAGGACGCCGAGGTCGGCGTGAAGTGCACGTGGTAGCGCGGGTGCTTCACAAACCACGCACGCACCTTTTCGGTCTTGTGCGTGCCGTAGTTGTCCATGATCAGGTGGACCTCTTGGTCCTTCGGCACCGCGGCATCGATCGCCTTGAGGAACTGCAGGAACTCCACACTGCGGTGGCGGCGCTTGAGCTGCGTGAACGCATCATCGCTTGTGATGCGCACATTGAGGCGCACGCCAAAACCGACGAGCGCTGCGTGCGGCTGCGCGCCATCGTCGGTATCGGCCCCATCACCGCCGATGCGATCGTTGCCAGCGTCGGCTCGGCCAAGGAGTTCAAGAACGGGCGGCAACTGGCCGCATGGCTGGGCCTTGTACCGACCCAGCACTCCAGCGGCGGACACACCCGGTTGGGTGCGATCAGCGGTCATGGCGACGCGTATCTGCGCACCTTGCTGATCCAAGGCGTCGCAGCAGCGTGCAACGAGCCAAAGCGGTCAGCGTGGAAAGGGCAACACCCGAACAGATCTGGATCCAGCACCTGGCGTGCCGTATGCCGTTCGGCAAACTGCTGGTGGCCATCGCGAACAAGCACGCGCGGCAGCTGTGGGCGATGCTGGCGCACGAAGATGCGTACGCTGCCGGTGCGTGGCTGAAGCACCCGCCCTGGTGCCGCGCCTCATCGTCGCCGCGGCGCGGACGCCGCCGCTGAGTTATCGGCTCGCAACGTTGGATGCGTAATGTGGGGAATCAGGAGGTCCCTTGCTGGCCCCTTAAGTTCGGCGCAACTGGGTTCATCTGCACAATAGACAGAGACAGTGCCGCTATCACGGTTGCGAATCGGCTTGCCTCATATTCAGAGGGAAGGCGTCCATTTCTCGCCAGGCCCCCCACGTCAGTCGCTGTGCAACTCGGCGACAAAATCATAAACATCCCCCCGGTACCAAGAACTGGTGAACTCCACCACCCGCCCATCATCAAGGAAGCTGCGGCGCTCGATGCTGAGGCCGGCGCTGCCGACGGCGACGTGCAGCAGGCGGGCGTGCTGGGCGTTGAGGAGGACGGCGCGCAGGCGCTGGAGGGCGCGGCGGGGGCGGCAGCCGCGTTGCTCGAGGGCTTCGTAGAGGGAGTCTTCCACCAGCAGCGGGTCGGGCAACACGTTGGCGGGGACTACGGTGCGTTCGATCGCCAGCGGCTCGTCGCCGGCGTAGCGCACGCGGTGCAGGCGCACCACCGGCGCGCCAGGGGAGAGGTTGAGCGCCATCGATTCTTCCGGCGTCACCTCGCCGATGCCGCGCTCGAAGAATTCCGAGCGCGGGTTGAGGCCGCGCGCGCGCAGGTCCTCGGTGAAGCTGGTGAGGCGCGACATCGGCTTGACGATGCGCTCGGAGACGAAGGTGCCGGCGCCCTGGCGCTGGGTCAGCAGGCCTTCTTCCACCAGTCCCGCGATGGCCTTGCGCACGGTCACGCGCGAGAGGCCGAGCGCCTGCGAGAGGTCGCGCTCGCTGGGCAGGGTCTGGCCCGGCTCGATGTCGCGCTGGTCGACCACGTTGCGAATGGCCTGGCGCAGCCGCAGATAAGCCAGCGGCTGGTGGTTGGCCGGGTCGCGGCAGAGGCGTCGGTATTCGCTGGCGAGTGCTGATTCCATTGGCGGCACAATACCAATAGCTCACCAATAACAGCAAGGAACCGCCCCGCATGGCTTGTCATGGCGGTTTCAGGCGTAACTTGTTCGGGTGGGGCGGCCGTACCAGTACGCATCCTGGTATTTCACTGGTACCATCCAGCCCCCACCCACGTATTGCCCGAGGTACGCACGTGAATGCTCCCAGCCCGCAGGTCGAGGCATTCGATCTGGTCATTTTCGGTGGCACTGGTGATCTGGCCATGCGCAAGCTGCTGCCGGCCCTGCTGCACCGCTTTGCCGACGGCCAGATTCCTTCCAGCAGCCGCGTGATCGGCATCGCGCGCGAGGGCCTGGACACCGACGGCTACCGCAAGCAGGCGCGCGCCGCGCTGGGCGAGCATCCGCACCTGGAGGCGTTCCTCGAGCTGCTGCACTACCGCTCGCTCGATGCGCGCGCCGACAAGGGCTGGGACGATTTCGCCGCGCTGCTCGCCGAATGGCCGGACCACGTGCGGGTGTTCTATCTCTCCACTTCGCCGGAACTGTTCGTGGACATCTGCAACCGGCTGGGCGGCTATGGCCTCAACGAGGGCAAGTCGCGTGTGGTGCTGGAGAAGCCGATCGGCCGCGACCTGGAGAGCGCCAACCAGATCAACGACGCGGTGGGCCAGGTGTTCGCCGAGTCGCAGACCTACCGCATCGACCACTACCTCGGCAAGGAAACGGTGCAGAACCTGCTGGCGCTGCGCTTCGGCAACGCGCTGTTCGAGCCGCTGTGGAACGCCGAACACATCGACCACGTGCAGATCACCGTGGCCGAGACGCTCGGCCTGGGCCGCCGCGCGGGCTACTACGACCGTGCCGGCGCGCTGCGCGACATGGTGCAGAACCATCTGCTGCAGCTGCTGTGCATGGTGGCGATGGAGCCGCCGTCCTCGCTCTCGCCCAATGCGGTGCGCGACGAGAAGCTCAAGGTGCTGCGCTCGCTCACGCCGATCGACGAGAGCAATGCCGCCCACCTCACCGTGCGCGGCCAGTACCGCGCCGGCGTGGCCGACGGCCAGAGCGTGCCGGGCTACCTGGACGAGCTCGAAGGCAAGCCCTCGAGCACCGAGACCTTCGTGGCGATCAAGGCCGAGATCGCCAACTGGCGCTGGGCCGGCGTGCCGTTCTACCTGCGCACCGGCAAGCGCCTGCCCGAGCGCATGTCCGAGATCGTGGTGGCGTTCAAGCCGGTGCCGCATTCCATCTTCAATCCGGAGGCCGGCCCGCTGCACCAGAACCGCCTGGTGCTGCGCCTGCAGCCGGACGAGGGCGTGAAGCTGTGGCTGACCATCAAGCACCCCGGCCCCGGCGGCCTGCGCCTGCGCCACGTGCCGCTGGACATGAGCTTCGCCGAGGCCTTCGGCGTGCAGCAGCCCGACGCCTACGAGCGCCTGCTGCTCGACGTGGTGCGCGGCAACCCCACCCTGTTCATGCGCCGCGACGAGGTGGAGGCAGCCTGGCAGTGGGCCGGCCCGATCCTGGCGGCCTGGGCGGCCGGCGGCGAGCCGCCGCGCCCGTACGCCTCGGGCACCTGGGGCCCGAGCGCGGCGGTGGCGCTGATCGAGCGCGACGGCCGCACCTGGAGCGAAGACAATGAATGAGCCGGGCCTCGCGCCGCGCCGCACGAGCGGGGCACGGCAGGGAGCCGCCCATGGCTGAGACGAGCCTCTACAGCTACAGCGACGGCGCCACCCTCGCCGCCGGGCTGGCCGAGCGCGTGGCCGTCGCCTTGCGCGAGGGCATCGCCGCGCGCGGCGTGGCGGTGCTGGCGGTGTCCGGCGGCCGCACGCCCACGCGCTTCTTCGAGCAGCTCGCCCGCGCCGAACTGGATTGGTCGAAGGTGCAGGTGACCCTGGTCGACGAGCGCTGGGTGGACGAAGGCAGCGAGCGCTCCAACGCGCGGCTGGTGAAGGCGCACCTGCTGCAGGGCCCGGCCGCGGCGGCGCGCTTCGTGCCGCTGTACGCCGACGCGCCCACGCCGGAGGACGGCCTCGCCGCCGTCGCCGCGCGCGTCGAGGCGCTGCCGCGTCCGTTCGACGCGGTGGTGCTCGGCATGGGCAACGACGGCCACACCGCCTCGTTCTTCCCCGGCGGCGACCGCCTCGCCGAGGCGCTCGACCCGGTCGGCCGCGCCAGCGTGCTGCCGATGCGCGCCGAGGGCGCCGGCGAGCCGCGCATCACGCTGACCTTGCCGCCGCTGCTCGCCACCCGCCTGTTGTGCCTGCACATCGAGGGCGAGGACAAGCGCCGGCTGTTCGCTGCCGCCCAGGCCGGCGAAGGCGCGGCCGCGCACTACCCGGTGCGTGCCGTGCTGACGCAGACGCGCGTGCCGGTCGCCGTGTACTGGTGTCCGTGAGCCGCGGCGGCCATGGACTAACCGATGGCCGGCGCGTCCCGCGCCGGCGCATCGCTTCCGGAGTTCAAGCATGACTACGCTGCACCCCGTCATCGCCGAGGTCACCGCACGCATCGTCGAGCGCAGCGGCGACCGTCGCGCCGACTACCTCGCGCACATCGCCGCGGCCGGCAGCGGCGACGGCACGCATCGCCAGCACCTGTCCTGCGGCAACCTCGCGCACGGCTTCGCCGGCTGCGAGGCGCACGACAAGGCCGCGCTGCGCGCCGGCCGCACCGCCAACCTCGGCATCGTCACCGCCTACAACGACATGCTCTCGGCGCACCGCCCGTACGAGCGCTACCCGGAGCTGATCCGCGAGGTCGCGCGCCAGGCCGGCATCACCGCGCAGGTGGCCGGCGGCGTGCCGGCGATGTGCGACGGCGTGACCCAGGGCCGCGAGGGCATGGAGCTGTCGCTGTTCTCGCGCGACCTGATCGCCATGGCCACCGGCGTGTCGCTGTCGCACGACATGTTCGACGGCGCGCTCTACCTCGGCATCTGCGACAAGATCGTGCCGGGCCTCTTGATCGGCGCGCTGAGCTTCGGCCACCTGCCCGCCGCCTTCGTGCCCTCCGGCCCGATGCCGAGCGGCATCCCCAACGAGCAGAAATCCAAGGTGCGCCAGGCCTATGCCGAGGGCACGGCCACGCGCGCGGAACTGCTGGAGGCGGAGGCGGCGTCCTACCACGCGCCCGGCACCTGCACCTTCTACGGCACCGCCAATTCCAACCAGATGCTGATGGAGATCATGGGCCTGCAACTGCCCGGCTCGAGCTTCGTGCCGCCGGACACGCCGCTGCGCGACGCGCTCACCGTGGAGGCCGTGCGCCGCGTGGCCGCGCTGGCCGGGCCGGGCCCGCAGCACCTGCCGCTGGGCCACATCGTGGACGAGCGCGCCATCGTCAACGGCGTGATCGGCCTGCACGCCACCGGCGGCTCCACCAACCACCTGCTGCACCTGGTGGCGATGGCGCGCGCGGCCGGCATCGAACTGCGCTGGGACGATTTCGACGCGCTCTCCGCGGTGGTGCCGCTGCTCGCCCGCGTGTACCCCAACGGCTACGCCGACGTGAACCAGTTCCACGAGGCCGGCGGCATGGCCTTCCTGATCGACCAGCTGCTCGCCGCCGGCCTGCTGCACGAGGACGTGCAGACCCTGGCCGGCCCGGGCCTGTCGCGCTACACGCAGGTGCCCGAGCTGGACGAGGCCGGCACGCTGACCTGGACGCCGGTGGCCAAGGTCAGCGGCAACCGCGGCGTGCTGCGCGGCATGGACGAGCCGTTCCGCGCCGACGGCGGCCTGCGCCTGCTGGCCGGCAACCTCGGCCGCGCGGTGATCAAGGTGTCCTCGGTGCCGGAAGACCGCATGCTGATCGAGGCGCCGGCGATCGTGTTCCACGACCAGGACGAGGTGAAGAAGGCCTTCGAGCGCGGCGAGCTGAACCGCGATTTCGTGGCGGTGGTGCGCTTCCAGGGGCCGCGCGCGATGGGCATGCCGGAGCTGCACAAGCTCACGCCCACGCTGGGCCTGCTGCAGGACCGCGGCCACCGCATCGCGCTGCTCACCGACGGGCGCATGTCCGGCGCCTCCGGCCGCGTGCCGGCGGCGATCCACGTGACGCCGGAGGCGGAGAGCGGCGGGCCGATCGCGCGCGTGCGCGACGGCGACCTGATCCGCCTCGATGCGGAAAACGGACGTCTGGACGTCCTTGTCGACGAGGCCGAGCTCGCCGCGCGCGAGCCGGCCACGGCGGACCTGTCGGCCCATCACGTGGGCATGGGACGCGAATTGTTCGGCCTGTTCCGCGCCAATGCGGTGGCCGCGGACCTGGGTGCGGGAGTGTTGTGATGACGACGATGGAAACCAAGCAGAACCAGGTTGGCGCGGTGATGCGCCTGGCGCCGGTGATCCCGGTGGTGATCATCGAGGACGCCGCCCACGCGGTGCCGATGGCGCGCGCGCTGGTCGCGGGCGGCATTCCGGCGATCGAGGTGACGCTGCGCACGCCGGCGGCGCTGGACGCGATCCGCGCCATCGCCGCGGAGGTGGAAGGCGCGGTGGTGGGCGTGGGCACGGTGCTCGGCGGCAAGGACCTGGACGCGGCGGCCAGGGCCGGCGCGCGCTTCGCGGTGTCGCCGGGCGTGTCGCCCGGGCTGCTCGACGCGGCCGACGACAGCGCGCTGCCGCTGCTGCCCGGCGCGGCCACCGCCAGCGAGGTGATGCACCTCCTGGAGCGCGGCTACCGGCACCTGAAGTTCTTCCCCGCCGTGCCCGCCGGCGGCGCCAAGCTGCTCGGCGCCTGGGCCAGCCCGCTGCCGCCGGCGCGCTTCTGCCCCACCGGCGGCATCAGCGTGGGCAACGCCAAGGACTTCTTCGCCCTGCCCAACGTGCTGTGCGTGGGCGGCTCCTGGCTCACCCCGGCGGACAAGCTCAAGGCCGGCGACTGGGCCGGCGTCGAGCAACTGGCGCGCGAGGCGGCGGCGCTGCGCGGGGGCTGAGCCGCCTCCCGCGTGCCGGGTGGCAGGGGAGCCGCCCGGCACCACGGACGGGCCGGCCGCCTGCCGGCCTTGTCGCCGGCGCGGCTACACTGGCTCAGCTTCACTGCGGCCCTCGGCGCTTCATGAACACGCATCGCCTCTTCCGTCCAACGCTCGCCGCGCTTGGCGCTGCGGCCCTGTTCGGCCTCAGCACGCCGCTGGCCAAGCCGCTGCTTCAACATGCGCCGGCCCCGCTGCTGGCCGGCCTGCTCTACCTCGGCAGCGGCCTCGGCCTGACCGTGGCGCGGCTGGTGCGCGACCGCGGCTTGCGTCCCACGGGCCTGGCGGCGGGCGATTGGCCGTGGCTGCTGGCGGCCATCGGCTTCGGCGGCGTGCTTGGTCCGCTGCTGCTGATGCTGGGTCTCGGCCACACCGGCGCCGCCACGGCCTCCCTGCTGCTCAACCTCGAAGCCGTGCTGACCGCCGTGCTGGCCTGGGTGGTGTTCAGGGAGAACGCGGACCGGCGCATCGTGCTCGGCATGGCGCTGATCGTGGCCGGCGGCGTGCTGCTCTCCTGGAGCGCCCGCCGCGAAGGCGCCGCCTGGGGCGCCCTCGCCATCGCCGGCGCGTGCCTTGCCTGGGCCATCGACAACAATCTCACCCGCAAGGTTTCGGCGGGCGATGCCGTGTTCATTGCCGCGGGCAAGGGCTGGATCGCGGGGGTGGTCAATCTGTCGATAGGCTGGGCGTTGGGCGGCCGCTTGCCCGCGTCCGGCGCGGTGGCCGCGGCCCTGCTCATCGGCTTCCTGGGCTACGGCGTGAGCCTGGTGCTGTTCGTGGTGGCGCTGCGCGGGCTGGGCAGCGCTCGCACCGGGGCGTACTTCTCCACCGCGCCCTTCATCGGCTCGGCGGTGGCGATCCTGCTGTTCGGCGAGCCGGCCCCGGCGGTCTTCTGGATCGCGGCGGGGTTGATGGCGGCCGGCGTCTGGCTGCACCTCACCGAGCGCCACGAGCATTGGCACCGGCACGAGGCGCTGGCGCACGCGCACCGGCACGTGCACGACGCGCACCACCAGCACGAGCACGACTTCGACTGGGACGGCGCCGAGCCGCACACCCACCCGCACCGGCACGATCCCCTGGCGCACAGCCACGCGCATTACCCGGACATCCACCATCGCCACGACCACGACCACGACCACGACCACGACCACGACCACGATCACGATCACGATCGCTAGGCCCCGGCGCCGCGCGGCCGGTTGCGGCTCACCGGAGCCATGGGCTAGGTTCTGGGCTTCGTGGTTCGGGGTGTTGGCGATGGCGAAGCTGGGTGGGGGCCGGGTGCCTCGTGGAGATGGCCGGGCCCGGTGCGGCATCGCGGCGGGCCGGCGCGGGGCGGCGGCATGAGCGAGGCGCCCGCGACGCCGGCGCGCGCCGAGGAGGACGGCCTCGCCGCCTTTGGCTACAAGCAGGAGCTCAAGCGCAGCCTCACCCTCAAGGATCTGCTGATCTACGGCATGGTGTTCATGGTGCCCACCGCGCCGTTCGCCATCTTCGGCACCGTGTTCAACGCCTCGCGCGGCATGGTGCCGCTGACCTACCTGATCGGCTGGGTGGCGATGCTGTTCACCGCGCTGAGCTACCGCGAGCTGTCGCGGGCCTTCCCGGTCGCCGGCTCGGTCTACGCCTACGCGGGCCGGGCGCTGGGCCCGGCCTGGGGCTTCCTCGCCGGCTGGGCGATGCTGCTCGACTACCTGCTGATCCCCACCCTGCTCTACGTGATCGGCGCCGAGGCGATGGCCAACGTGGTGCCGGCCGTGCCCGGCTGGGCCTGGGTGGTGGCGTTCGTGGCCTTCAACTGCGCGGTGAACCTGCGCGGCATCGAGACCACGGCGCGGGCCAACAAGCTGTTCCTGTACGTGCAGCTGGCGGTGCTGGCGGTGTTCATGGCACTGGCCGTGCGCGCCATCGCGCGCGGCGTGGACGGCGCGCACTGGTCGTGGACGCCGCTCTACAACCCGGCGGCGTTCACGCCCGCGCTGGTGTTCAACGCGCTGTCCATCGCGGTGCTCTCCTTCCTCGGCTTCGACGCCATCTCCACGCTGTCGGAGGAAGCCCGCGGCGGCAGCCGCGTGGTGGGCCGGGCCACGCTGCTCGCGCTGCTGCTGGTGGCGAGCCTGTTCATGGCGCAGACCTGGCTGGCGGCGCTGCTGCGCCCCGGCCAGCTGGCCTTCGCGGGGCAGGCGGTGGAGAACGATGCCTTCTACCTGGTGGCCCAGCAGGTGGGCGGCCATCCGTTCCGCATCGTGGTGGCGCTCACCGTGGCGATCAGCACGGCGGTGGGCAACGCGCTGGTGGCGCAGGCGGCGACCTCGCGATTGCTGTTCTCCATGGCCCGCGACGGCAAGCTGCCGCGGCCGCTCGCCCAGGTGCACCCGCAGCGCCGCGTGCCGCAGCGCGCGGTGGTGCTGGTGGCGGGCGTGAGCGTGGTGCTGGGCGTGTTCTTCGTGGGGCAGATCGGCCTGCTGTCGTCGCTGGTGAACTTCGGCGCGCTGTTCGCCTTCCTGCTGCTGCACCTGTCCGTCGCCAGCCACTTCCTGCTGCGCGAGCGCGGCCGGCGCTGGGGCATGCACCTCGCGGTGCCGGCCATCGGCTTCGCGATCATCGGCTATGTGCTGGTGAACGCGGACCGCTACGCCAAGCTCGGCGGGCTGGCCTGGCTGGGCCTCGGCGCGCTCGTCCTGCTCGGCCTCCGGCTGGCCGGCAAGCCGGCGCGGCTCGAACTGGACGAGCGGGCGCCGCCGGAGGCTTAGCGCCATGCACGATCCCGCCGCCAGCGCATGGGCACGGTCTCGTGCAGGAGCGCGCCTGCCGTAACGTACGCATCGCGCGCAAGCACGCTGCTATAGGCAAGCTCCGTGGAAATCGTGAGCAGGCTTGGCGTTTGTCCAAATCCCCTGGCCTTCTTCAGGGCGACGCCGTGCCGTCGTCGCCCGGCCACGCCTGCTCGATCGCCAGGGTGAAGCGCAGCTTGGGTTGCGCCGTGGCGCCGAGGCGCCGGTAGAAGCGGACGGCCGGCGCGTTCCAGTCCGGCGTCTGCCACTGCATGGCGGGGCAGCCGAGGTCCGCGGCGAGCGCGTGCGCGGCCTGCCACAGGCGCAGGCCGATGCCCTGTCCGCGCCAGGCCTCGCGCACGTAGAGGTAGTGGCCGAGCAGGGCCTGGAGGCGCTGGCGAAGGCCGGCACGGTGATCGTGCCCAGCTGGCGCGGCGTGGACGCGCCGCCGCCGCCGGCCCTGCTCGACGCCCTGCGCGCCGCGCACGCGCGCGGGGCGCGGCTGCTCTCCTACTGCTCGGGCGTGTTCGTGCTGGCCGCCACCGGCCTGCTGGACGGCCGCCGCGCCACCACGCACTGGCGTTACGCCGAGGCGCTGGCCGCGCGCTACCCGCGCATCCGGGTCGAGCCGGACGTGCTCTACGTGGACGAGGGCAGCCTGCTCACCTCGGCCGGCAGCGCCGCGGCGCTGGATCTCTCCCTGCACCTGATCCGCCGCGACTACGGCCCGCGCGCCGCCAACCTGGTGGCGCGCCGCGTGGTGGTGCCGGCGCACCGCGACGGCGGGCAGGCGCAGTTCATCGCCGCGCCCTTGCCCGAGCGCGGCGACACGCTGGGCCGCCTGCTGGACTGGATGCGCCGCCATCTCGACCAGGCGCTGCCGCTGGAAGAACTGGCCGCGCGCGCCAACCTGAGCGAGCGCACGCTGATGCGCCGCTTCCACGCCGCCACCGGCTGCTCGCCCAAGCAGTGGCTGATCCGCGAGCGGGTCAACCGCGCGCGCGAGCTGCTGGAGAGCGGCACGCAGGGGCTGGACCGCGTGGCCGAGCGCTGCGGCTTCGGCTGCGCGGACAGCGCTGACCGCACAATGAGAAGTGAGTGCACTGCCGATTGGCGAGCAGCGTCTTGCTTGAGCTGGCGCAGATGGTCGCTGGACGCCACCAGCCGATTTTGCATAACAGTGATCGCTTCCTGGTGGGTTCGTTCCGTCGCCTGTTGTCGCTGCTGTTCTCCGCAGAGAAACCTCTACGCTCACGGCAGTAAACCTCCGCAAATTGCGCACACAAACTTCGGCACTGCATCAGCGGCGATGGCCATGTAACTCACAATCCTTGTGACAATTTGAAACAGGCTAAGCAGAAAAGATTGATGCCAGGGTGGCCCGCTGTGAGGCACTTGTAGACCTCACTTATCGCGCCCCGACTCTTGCCGGGGCGCGAAAGTCGAGCCTTATGCTACCACTGCGAGGTGCAAGTGATTTGCTTCAGCCGAAGGCGAGATCACCAGAGCCCCATCTCCGCTTGCAAAGGATCCACCGAACGCCGACAACGCATGAATGAGGGCTTGTACATCAGGCGCATACGCTATGCCTGAGACTGCCAAGGAGTCTTTCATCTGCATCTCTACCCCCATCCCGACCGGGGTGGAGACATTCATTGCTTGAAGAGTAGCGGTTGTCTGCGGTGGTGTGTATCCACCATTATCCCCAGGCGGGAGATCGGGGTCGGGAGCGGACCAGTTTGAGCCGGTATCCCCGGGACCGACGACGGTATCGCCGGTATTGTCACCAACGAAGCCGACCCAGCTGTTTGAGGCAGTAACGGAAACATTAGTGCCTGTTACAGAAACGTGATCGTTGGTGCCACCAATGACCTGGTCATTGGAACCGAAGATGGAGACAGTGGTGCCATCGGCAACATAGATGATCGAGTTGCTCGCATAGATTTTGTTCGAGCTGCCAGATAAATGAAGTATCGACTGATCTCCAACATGAACGGTGTTATCCGATCCGCCGACATTCATGGTCGTACCCATTGATTCGGATACGCTGTTTCCTTCGCCACCAACGGAAATCGACGAGCCGGCACTGTCGGTGATTATGTTGTAATCACCGGTGATCGTCAGGGTCGATTTCGCTGACTCATTAATCGTGTTGGAGTTACCGCCAACTGTCAGTGTTGTCGTTCCAGTGCCCGTGAAGGTACTCGACGAACCACTGAGGGAGAAGCTCCCTTCAGCGACCTTAATCGTCTCGGAATTGCCCGTGAATGCTGCGGAGTTTACTGCCGTCGCGTCCACAGTGCACCCAAACGTCGCGACCGTTGTGTTGTCGCCAGACAACAAATTGATAGTCCCATTATTTCCGTTGAATAAATTCGACGAGCCGTGGACATTTAGGACGGCTGATGCACTCTGCACGTTAACTGCATTCCCGTCACCATTTAGGCTGTAAATACCGGCGTACACATAGCTATTGGTATTGTTTGATCCATTAATGGTAGCTGCTAGTGCTGACGCATCCGCTCCAGATACGGAGAAGCTTCCTCTTGATAGGTTGATTGTATTGTTTTTGGATGTACCCGAAATGGAAACGCTGGCACCATCTGACATGGTCACTGTATTATCTTGGCCGTTGTAGATTGCCAGCGTGCCGAGCTTGCCAGTGACGGTGTTCTGGTTCCCAGTGATGAACGAGGAACCCATGCTTGCGCCTAGGGATGGTCTGATCATCCACCGTTCGTGACTGGCGCCACCGTGTTCTTCGTCGTCTGTTGT
>NZ_LFQR01000047.1 GCF_001182895.1 Frateuria defendens
TCGAGAACATCGTGCGCCACATGGAGCACGGCCAGCCGCCATTGCAGGCCGCGCTCGCCGGCGTGCGCGAGATCGGCTTCACGGTGATCTCGATCACCCTGTCGCTGGTGGCGGTGTTCGCGCCGCTGCTGTTCGGCACCAATATCCTGATCATGCTGCTGCGCGAGTTCTCGGTGACGCTGACCGCGGCGGTGGTGATCTCGGCGCTGGTCTCGCTCACCGTGACGCCCGCGCTGTGCGGGCGCCTGCTCAAGCCCGAGCCGGACGCCGCCACCGCCACGCCGGGGTGGCTGGAGCGCGTGGTGGAGCGTTTCGACCGCGCCCTGCTGCGCGCCTACGAGCGTGCGCTGGACTGGGCCATGCGCCACCGCCGGCTGATGCGCTGGCAGCCGCTGATCCTGCTGATCGGCACTGCGCTGATCGGCATGGCCGTGTTCAAGACCGCCGGCGGCACCTTCATGCCCGACGAGGACACCGGCCAGTTGCAGGTGGACATCCGCGCCGACGCCAACATCTCGCCCGACCTGCTGGCCGCGCGCGCCCGCGAGGTGACGCGCATCATGCAGGCCGAGCCGACGGCGGTGAACATCCTCACCATGCTCGGCGGCGGCAACGACGGCAACGGCGCGGCGGTGGGCAACAGCGCGCAGATGTTCGTGGACTTGAAGCCCCGCGGCAACGACCCCGACGACCGGCACGAGGGCATCAAGCAGGTGATCGAGCGGCTGTCCAAGCAGTACGACAAACTGCCCAACGTGAGGGTGTCGGTGAGCGCCTCGCAGTTCCTTAGCGGCGGCGGCAGCGGCAGCAGCGGCGGGCAGTACGAGTTCCAACTGGTCAGCAGCGACGGCACGGACCTCCAGCCGTGGGCGCTGAAGATGGTGCGCCAGCTGCGCACCATCAAGGAATTCCGCGACGTCGGCAGCGACTTCGACCAGACCGGCAAGCAGCAGCTGCTGAAGATCGACCGCGACGTGGCGGCGCGGCTGCAGGTGGGCGTGGGCACCATCGACTCGGTGCTGGCCAACTCCTTCGGCCAGCAGCAGGTCTCGAAGATCTACTCGGACATCAACCAGTACTGGGTGGTGCTGACCGCCTCCTCGGCGCGCTCGCTGTCGCCGGAGACGCTGCTCAACCTGCGCGTGCGCAACGGCCAGGGCCGGATGATCCCGCTCTCGGCGATGGCCCGCATCGAGCCGAACATCAGCCCGGTGCGCATCCGCCACCACAACCAGTTGCAGGCGGCCACCATCACCTACAACCTGGCCAAGGACGTGCCCCAGGATCGCGGCATCGCGCTGGTGAACCAGGCCGCCTTCGCGGCGGGCCTGCCGGCAGGCGTGCGGGTGGATTTCACCGGGCGCAACCAGCAGCTCCAGCAGGCGCAGTCCAACGGCATGGTGCTGCTCTTCGCCTCGATCGTGGCGATGTACATCGTGCTCGGCATCCTCTACGAGAGCCTGGGCCACCCGCTCACCATCCTCTCCACCCTGCCGGCCGCCGGCATGGGCGCCTTCCTCGCCATGCTGGTGACGCAGACGCCGATCTCGCTGATGGCGATCATCGCCATCCTGATGCTGATCGGCATCGTGAAGAAGAACGCCATCCTGATGGTGGACTTCGCCCTGGTGGCGCAGCGCGAGCACGGCCGGCCGGCGCCCGAGGCGATCCGCGAGGCGGCGCTGGTACGCTTTCGCCCGATCACCATGACCACGCTGGTGGCGATGGGCGCGGCGCTGCCGCTGGCGATCGGCTTCGGCGTGGGCTCGGAGATGCGCCAGCCGCTCGGCATCGCCATCGTCGGCGGCCTGCTGGTGTCGCAGCTGCTGACCCTGCTCAGCACGCCGGCGATCTACCTGTGGAACCACGACCGCAAGCTGCGCAAGGCGGCGCGGCGGGCGCGGCGCGCGGCCAAGCGCGCGCTCAAGGGCGGCGGCGTGACGGCGGGCGCGGGCGGTTGAACGGCGCCGAGGCGGCGCCCGGCATACCGGCCCGCTACCGGTAGCCGCGGCTTGGGGCCGCCGTTGCCGCCGACGGCCACCTGATACGGCTCATGCCCGAAGCCCGCGCGCCGCCCTCATCCGCACGCGCGGCAGGTGCACTCACTTTCGCCCCCCGGCCAGCCGCCGGCCTGCAAAGCCCCCTGCCTTATGGCAGGGCCGGACTAACGGCACATCCCTCCTGTCGCCACGGCCGGCATAAAGCCGACATGATCGCGTACCACGCACCGGTCGCCCGCATGCCCAGGCGGGCCGCATATCGCGGCCGTGCCCGTCGCAGTGCATCGGTCGCATCCCGCCATGGAAGCATCGGCGCCGGCAGGAGACCACTCGCATGAACATCTTCGCGCCCATGATCCGCCGCCCGGCCGGCACTTCCCTGCTCGCCGCCGGCCTCGCCCTCGCCGGGCTGATCGCCTACGCGATGTTGGGCGTGGCGGCGTTCCCGTCGATCGAACTGCCCGGGATGACCGTGGTCGCCTCGCTGCCTGGCGCGGACGCGCAGACCATGGCCAGCACCGTGGTCGCGCCGCTGGAGCGCCACCTGGGCCGCCTCGCCGGCCTGCAGACCATGAACAGCACAGCCAACGATGGCGGCGCGCAGATCCAGCTCCTGTTCGACTTCGACCACAGTACCGATGTACTGGCCCGCGACGTTCAGGCCGCCATCAACGCCGCCACGCCGGACCTGCCCTCCGCGCTGCCGACACCACCGCAGTACTTCAAGTTCTCTACCTCGCAGTTCCCGATCCTGCTGGTGACCCTCACCTCCACCAGCATGCCGCCGGACCGGCTCTACGACCTGACCGACACTCTGCTCAAGCCGGCGATGGCGCAGGTGCCCGGCGTGGCGCAGGTACAGCTGTTCGGCAGCACGCCGCACGCCGTGCGCGTGGACCTGGACACGAACGCACTGGTCGCCAAGGGCCTCACTGCCAACGACGTGGCCAACGCGCTGCGCGCGGCCAACGTCACCTCGCCGCAGGGCATGCTGAGCGACGGGCTCACCCAGACCACCGTGACCGCCAACGATGCGCTGCGCACCAGCGCGGACTTCGCCTCGCTGCTGATCGCCGTGCGCCACGGCGTGCCGGTGCACCTGTCCGACGTGGCCGTCGTGGACGATGGCCAGGAGGACAGGCACGCCGCCGCTTGGTTCAACGGCGCCCGCACGGTGGGCATGCAGATCACGAAGAAGCCGGAGGCCAACGCAGTGGAGACGGTACAGGCGCTCCGCACGGCACTGCCGCGCCTGCGCGGCCTGCTGCCCGCGGACGTGCGGATCACGCCGATCTTCGACCTTACCCAGACCACCAGGTCGGCCTTGCACGAAGTGGAAACCACGCTGCTGATCTCCATCGCCATGGTGGCGCTGGTGATGCTGCTGTTCCTGCGCCGGCTGCGGCCCACGCTGATCGCCAT
>NZ_LFQR01000048.1 GCF_001182895.1 Frateuria defendens
ATAGATCAGAGCATCCCTAGACACAACGCGCCGCAAGGCGCTTCTGCAGTCGACGCTGAACGGGTTCGGAGTGCAGATGGGCGAAGGGGCGGCTCTGGAAGTCAAGGCAACGCCGGAGACATTCGCGTTGCGCAAGCATTCGTTGCTTCAGGCGGTCCTGGCCGTCAACGACCTGTTCTACGTGGCGCGTACCAACGTGGAGAACTTTTTCTTCGAGGATGTAGCGCTGTGGCTCGATGGTGCGGACATTCGCTATATGCCGCGTGTCAGCTTTGTAGGGCACAGTCGGTACACGCACCAGTTTGACTTTGCTATCCCCAAATCGCGAAGCCAGCCAGAACGCATTCTGCGGGTGATCAACAACCCCAACAAGGACAACGCCCAGAACACGGCGTTTGCATGGGTAGACACGAAGGAGTCACGCCCGGCCGGCTCCATCGCCTATGCGGTGCTCAATGATCGCGACCACTCGATCGGTGAAGCGGTGACCGAGGCGCTAACAAGCTACGAGATCAACCCGCTACCGTGGTCGAGGAAAGACGAGTTCCGCGAACGGCTAGCGGCGTGAAACCGCGTGGCTTGCAGAGCATAGGGGGGATGTGGCATTTGGCGTGAGAAGCGCCTCTTTCCAAGGTGATCGAAGCTTGGGATTTCGGTACACCAGCGGTACACCGCTCAGCTCGCCGACCTTTCGTCAGACTTCGCTAAGCTTATGATTGCAAACTGCTTTCAGCTTCTCGGGCCTTCGGTCAGCTTCGCTAGGCTTTTCCTAACATATTGATTTAGCAGCAAACTGTTAATCAGGGGGTCGTTGGTTCGAGTCCAACATCGGGCGCCATCTATAGGTTTCAGGGCATCCCAGGAAGTCCCGCAAACCGCACCAAACCCCGCTTCGGCGGGTTTTTTTGTGTCCAAGGGGTGTCATGTCATCCCGTTCCAGCCCACATGCTGTGCGGGTAACGATGTGGGTAAAGACGGGTTTACCCCGCCGCAGCCGGATTCTTTACCCACAGACGGGCGCAACATGCTGACCGACAAAGCCATTCGGGCACTGCAACCCCGGGACAAGCCTTACCGCGTGGCGGACGGCGATAGCCTGTTCCTGCTGGTGCAGCCCACAGGTGCCAAGCACTGGATCTACCGCTACCGGTTCGCCGGCAAGGAGACGACGCTCTCCTACGGGCTCTACGGAGAGGTTTCGGCCGCAGAGGCCCGCCAGCGCCACCGGGAGGCCCGCCGAGTTGTCCAGGAGGGCAGAGGAGGCCCCACGGCGGACCGGCAGGCCGCCAAGGCGCGCGTCAGGCTGCAGGTGCAGCACACGTTCCAGGCCGTGGTCGAGGAATGGCTGGAGGGGCAGCGCAAGCGGCTGGCGCCTACCACCTTCGCCAAGGCGGAGCGCAACTTCCAGGTGCTGGTTTTCCCCTGGTTTGGCAAGTTGCCCATCACGGCGATCGAGCCGCCTGACGTTCTGGCCTGCCTGCGCCGCATCGAGACCGGCGGCCACCATGAAACCGCCCACCGGCAGAAGCGCTGACCGGCTCGGGACGCTGCCTGTTCCCCGGCGCCCGCACCGCCAGCCGGCCCATGTCGGAGAACACCGTAAACGCGGCGCTGCGCCGCCTGGGCTATGACAGCCAGACCATGACCGGCCACGGCTTCCGTGCGCTGGCCAGCACGCGCCTCAACGAAATGGGCTGGCCACCGGATGTGATCGAGCGCCAGTTGGCCCATGCAGAGCGCAACAAGGTTCGGGCCGCTTACAACCGGGCCAGCTACCTGGGCGACCGGCGGAAGATGATGCAGGCCTGGGCCGACTACTTTGGATGGCCTACGCGCGGGAACGGGCAACGTGGTGGCGTTGCGGAGTACCTGAAGCCGATGGCAGGGTTCAAATCACCGGAAAAAGGGGGATTTAGCCGGACGTCGAGGCGCTGATGGGTTGATTATTCATTGACCAGTTATTGTTATTGACGTACAGTATCCCGTACATGCGAACCAACTGAGACTGACATGGATACCATCACCTACACCGCCGTGCGTGCCGCACTGGCCGACACGATGGACCGTGTGACCAACGACCACGAGCCGGTCATCATCACCCGCAGCGCCAAGCAGCAATCGGTCGTCATGCTGTCCCTGGACGACTACAAGGCGATGGAAGAAACCGCCTACCTGCTGCGCAGCCCGAAGAACGCCCAGCGTCTGCTGGAATCGATCGCACAGCTTGAGGCCGGGAGGGGCCAAGTGCGGGAACTGGCGGAGTGATTCTCCAGTTCTCGGATAACGCCTGGGAGGACTACCTCTACTGGCAACAGGCCGACAAGAAGCTGTTGAAACGCATCAATGACCTGATCAAAGCGATCCAGCGCGACCCGTTCCAGGGCATCGGCAAGCCCGAGCCGTTGCGTCATGCCTTGGTCGGCTATTGGTCCCGGCGCATCAATGACGAACATCGCATCGTCTACAAGGCCGAAGGCGACATCCTAATGATTGCCCAACTGCGCTTGCACTACTGATCAAATCTGCGGAAATCACACAATTACCCCGAGTCCGTGGATTTGACTGGTAGTGCAAATAAGCGAAATCAATGGGTTGGGTTTCACCTTGGCTTGCTCGCGTTTGGAACGGAGGCAGTGGGGTGCGATGGCGATCACCACGGCCAGCAGGCTGTTGAGAGGCACGGTTCCGCACCGCTCTTGATAGCCATGATCTATGGCATGGCGGTCGCCGCGATATCCGCAGGGTGTGATTTTCACCCCGGCGGACGCACGTCTCTTGTGATCAGTCAGGTCGGCGACGGCTCCCATCACTCGCCAATACCACCCAACCGGATCAGGTTGTAGGCAGCGAAGTGAGCGGATGGCTTGTAGGTTATGGATGGAGTGACTTTTCGAGTCCAACATCGGCCTTGCAGCGATGCAAGGCCTTTTTCGTATCCGAAGCGGGGTGCCGGTTCTCGCTTATGCCGGCATCGCGGGGCGATGCGGTCGCGCCAGCCCATCACCATCCCATCAGAAGATGGCGCCATCCTGCTGCAGCGGACGGGCGCGGCTTCGCGCAAGCTCGTCCTCGCGCCGCGTCCGGGCTTCGGAGGACCAGGAAACGAGTTGCGACGTGTGGACCGGCGGCGGTGGTTTCCGTCGGTGCCTGATGTGCCTGATGGTCGACCGCATCCCTGCGAGGAAGAGGGAGCCGCATCCCGTTGCGACACCCGTCAGCAGCCATACCATGACGGGGTACTCCGGACTGCCCCTGCGCAGCCCTTCGCCAAAATCCTAGCAAAATTTGCGAGCGGACTGTAAAGGCCGGACCGGTTTAGGGAACCGGCTGCTCAGGGCGGCCGGCTGGCGCAGTCGCCGGGGGCGGCCGGCGCGGCGCGGACCCGCCCGGCATTGGAGACTTTCAGGCTGAGGGCTTGCGCCGCGGCGCCGGAGGACGGGCAGAACAGCAGGGTGAGGTTGCTGCCTTCGGCGCTACCGTCCGGCTGGAAGTGCATGCTGCGGCGCCCGATCGTGCTGGCGACCCGGATGCGCCGGCCGTGATCCTGGCCGACGCGCAGCGGGGCGCCGTCGGGCTGGTTGTCGCGGTCCTGGTCGGGGCCGACCAGCCAGCCGGCGGTCCAGTCGGTTTCGTCGCTGCAGCGCCGGCCGTCGCGGCTGGGGCAGAGCAGCATGCGGCGCTGCTGCAGGATGGCGCTGGTCCGGGCGTATTGCAGCGCGGAGTAGTAGTCCATCTGGGCTGTCCGGAGCTGGGTGCGCACCAGCATGGCGTGCAGCGATGGGGCCGCCATGCAGGCGAGCACGGCGGCGACGGCCAGCGCCATGATCTGTTCGACCAGCGTGAATCCGGCCCGGCCGCGGCGTCCGGCGTAGGTGAGCTCCTGCTTCATGGTCCCCTCCCTGGGTTGCGGCCATGCTAGTCCGCCGCGGTGGCGAGGCGGGAGCGGAGGGCGGGCTGCGGAAGCGTCGGGGCTTGCTGACAGGGGTTGTCAGCAGGAGCGATTTAAAATGCCCATTCCCGCCCGCATCTCGTCAGCCATGACCGAACGCTTCGAGCTCGTTTCCCCCTACAAGCCCTCGGGCGATCAGCCCGGGGCGATCCGCCGCCTGGCGGACGGCTTCGAGGCCGGCCTGGCGGCGCAGACCCTGCTCGGCGTCACCGGTTCGGGCAAGACCTTCACCATCGCCAACGTGATCGAGCGGGTGCAACGGCCGACCATCGTGCTGGCGCCGAACAAGACACTGGCGGCGCAGCTCTACGGCGAGTTCAAGGAGTTCTTCCCGCACAACGCGGTGGAGTACTTCGTCAGCTACTACGACTACTACCAGCCCGAGGCCTACGTGGTGGCCTCGGACACGTTCATCGAGAAGGACGCCTCGATCAACGATCACATCGAACAGATGCGCCTGGCCGCGACCAAGGCGCTGCTGTCGCGCAAGGATTCGTTGATCGTGGCCACGGTGTCGGCGATCTACGGCCTGGGCGATCCGGATGACTACCTCAGCCTGCGCCTGATCCTCTCCACCGGCGAGCGCATCGACCAGCGCCGCCTGATCCACCAGCTCACCGAGCTGCAATACACCCGCAACGAGATGGAACTGCGCCGCGGTACCTACCGCGTGCGCGGCGAGATCATCGACGTGTTCCCGGCGGAGTCGGAAACCGAGGCGCTGCGCATCGAGCTGTTCGACGGCGAGGTGGAGAAGCTCGCCCTGTTCGACCCGCTCACCGGCGAAACCCTGCGCAAGGTGCCGCGCTACACGGTCTACCCGCGCACGCACTACGCCTCGACGCGCGAGAGCGTGCTGAACGCGATCGACACGATCAAGCTGGAATTGTCCGAGCGGCTGGAGCGGCTCTACCAGGACAACAAGCTGGTCGAGGCGCAGCGGCTGGACCAGCGCACCCGCTTCGACGTCGAGATGATGGCCGAGGTGGGCTACTGCCAGGGCATCGAGAACTACTCGCGCCACCTCACCCGGCGCGCGCCGGGCGAACCGCCGCCTACGCTTTTCGACTACCTGCCGCCGGATGCGCTGCTGGTGGTGGACGAGTCGCACGTGACCGTGCCGCAGCTCGGCGCGATGTACAAGGGCGACCGCTCGCGCAAGGAGAACCTGGTCGAGTACGGCTTCCGGCTGCCCTCGGCGATGGACAACCGCCCGCTGCGCTTCGAGGAATGGGAGCGCCGCGCGCCGCGCACCATCTTCGTCTCGGCCACGCCGGCGAAATACGAGCTGGAGAAGTCCGGCGACGCGGTGGTCGAGCTGGTGGTGCGCCCGACCGGCCTGGTCGATCCGGAAGTGGAAGTGCGCCCGGTGCGCACCCAGGTCGACGACCTGCTGGGCGAGGCCCGCAAGCGCATTGCGATGGGCGACCGCGTGCTGGTCACCACGCTGACCAAGCGCATGGCGGAGAACCTCACCGAATACCTCTCCGAGCACGACGTGAAGGTGCGCTACCTGCATTCGGACATCGAGACGGTGGAGCGCACCGAGATCATCCGCGACCTGCGCCTGGGCGAGTTCGACGTGCTGGTGGGCATCAACCTGCTGCGCGAGGGCCTGGACATGCCGGAGGTGTCGCTGGTGGCGATCCTCGACGCCGACAAGGAAGGCTTCCTGCGTTCCACCGGCTCGCTGATCCAGACCATCGGCCGCGCGGCGCGCAACGTGCGCGGCAAGGCCATCCTCTATGCGGACGAGATCACCCGCTCGATGCAGGCGGCGATGGACGAGACCGCCCGCCGTCGCGAGAAGCAGGTCGTCTACAACGCCGAGCACGGCATCACGCCGGCCACCGTGGTGCGGCGCATCGCCGACATCATGGAAGGCGCGCGCAGCGAGGGCGCCTCGCGTGGCGGCCGCAACGCCAAGGGCACGCGGGCCAGGGCGGTGGCCGAGCAGGCGGCCGACTACGCGGCGCTCAGCACCCAGCAGGCCGCGGCGATGATCAAGAAGCTCGAGGCGCAGATGTACCGGCACGCCCAGAACCTCGAGTTCGAGGATGCGGCCAAGCTGCGCGACCAGATCCACCAGCTGCGCGAGCAGGCCTTGCGCTGAGCGCCCCGGTGGTTGCCGGCCAGCGGCGGCTTGCGTATACTGCGCGGCTCGCGCGGCTTGCCGTGCGGTTTTCGAGGGCGGTTAGCTCAGCGGTAGAGCACTTCCTTGACATGGAAGGGGTCACAAGTTCGATCCTTGTACCGCCCACCAGTTCGAATACGCGAAGGCCGTCCCGGAAGGGGCGGCCTTCGTCTTTGTGCGCGCAGGGAAGGGGCGCGGGCATGCGTCCGCGGGCCGGGCGCGCCATTGTCGGTGCATTGCCATGATGGCCATGCGCGCGCGTACTTTCATGGGGATATAACTGTCTAGACAAGGCGGCGCTGCATCACTTACGGTGCTTTGCACCATCAACGGAAGGAGGCCGTACGATGCGTAAGCCATGCATGCGCAGACCCTCATCCCTGGCCTTGGCCGCCGTCCTCGGCACCACCTGTTTCGATGCTTCCGCGCAGAAGTCCCCCGCCCTGGATCGCGTGAGCCTGTGGGTCGGCGGCTATTACGCGAGCAACGACACCGACCTCAACGTGGGCGGCCGCAGGGCCTACGCCGGGGTCAATGGCAAGCTCGACTTCGAGAGCGACCTCGGGCTGGAACGGCACAGCACCAACCCGCGCCTGCGTGCGGATTTTCTGCTCGGCGACAGCCAGGGCTTCTCGTTCGACTATTACCAGATCCACCGCAACCGCACCAGCGACTACAGCCAGCCGATTCCCGCGCTGGGCACTGATGCCAGGGCGCGGATCGAGGGCGACGTGGACTACGACTTCGGTTCGGCCGCCTACAAGTGGTGGTTCGGCCATGCCAGCGACGTGTTCGGCGTGGGCCTGGGCGCGGCCTATTACAAGGTCAACTTCCGCGTGCGCGGCGACGCCCGGGCCGCCGGCCAGGACGCATCGGCCTCGGTCGGCTACGACGACAGCGAGTGGGCGCCCGTGCTCACCCTCGGCTGGCGGCATGCCTTCAACGACCAGTGGCGCCTGTACGTGGATGCTTCGGGCGTGAAGAAGAGCGGCGGCAACGTCAGCGGCCACATCTGGAACGGCTCGCTTGGCGTCGAGTGGTTTCCGTGGCGGAACGTCGGCTTCGGGCTGGAGTACGCCGCTTCGCGCCTGCATCTCACCAAGAACTATCGCAATGCCAGGGCCAAGTTGAACCTCGACTCCGACGGTCCGGCGTTCTACCTGCGCGCGCGCTTCTGAGCGTTCCGCGAGGGTGCCGCCGCGCTGTGCGCGGGCGGCGGCATCCCTCGCATGCCGGTGTACCGATGCGGGGTATGCGGTTTGAGCGGCGGGTCTTTGCTGCCACAATCCCGCGATTCCTTTGCCGGACGCCGCCATGACCTACGTGTGGATCAAGACCTTCCACCTGCTCTTCGTGATCGCCTGGATGGCGGCGGTGTTCTACCTGCCGCGGATCCTGGTGAACATCGTGGAAGCCGGTGCGGAGCCGGCAGTGCGGCAGCGGCTCGAGCTGATGGGGCGGCGACTGTACCGCTTCGGCCACATCATGTTCGGGCTGGCCTTCGTGTTCGGCCTGCTGCTGTGGCAGGGCTGGCGTTTCCTGCCGATGCCCGACGTGATCGGGGCGGGGCATTGGCTGCACGCCAAGCTGGGTCTGGTCGTGCTGCTGCTGGTCTACTTCATCGTCACCGGCCGGCTGGTGAAGCGCAGCGGCACGGGCGCGCCGCTGCCGGCCGCGCGCACCCTGCGGATGTTCAACGAGCTGCCGGTGCTGCTGCTGCTTGCGGTGATCTACCTGGTGATCGCCAGGCCGTTCTGAGCGGGCCTCTGGAGCCTGTTCGCGATCTTGACGCGCTGGGACCATGGAGCGGGTCTTGCGACAGCCATGTGTGCGGGGAAGCGCAGCGACTCCGCCCATGCTTGTCATGCCGGCGTAGGCCGGAACCCAGCGCCGCACGCCCGGGTTTTTGAAGCGAAACGTTGGCGCGATCTGGCCGGCCTTTGGCCGGCCAGGGTGCGATGGGGCTTCAACCACACAGCACGCCTTCCCTCGCGGGCACCCGCAGGGAGATCGTGGACGGGCTCTTACTTCGCGCCGCCGCGCTTGACCACCTGGCCGCCGAAGGACTGGCTGTCCGGCATCATCACCATGTAGTTGATGGTGACGTGGGGCGGGCGGTCGGCGACCCATTCCACGGCGTCGGCGATGTCCTCGGCGGTCAGCGGCTGCACGTCCTTGTAGACGGCCGCGGCCTTGTCCGCATCGCCGTCGAAGCGCACTTGCGAGAACTCCGTGCCTCCCGCCAGCCCCGGCTCCACGCAGGTGGCGTGCACGCCGCTGCCGACCAGGTCCGCGTTGAGGTTGTTGGTGAACTGGTGCACGAAGGCCTTGGTGGCGCCGTAGACGTTGCCGCCGGCGTAGGGGATGGAGCCGGCGGTGGAGCCGATGTTGATGATCTGGCCGCGCCCGCGCTCGACCATGCCCGGCAGCACCAGCCGCGTCACCGTGGCGAGGCCGGCGCAGTTGGTGGCGATCATCGTGTCCCACTGGTCCAGGCTGGCCTGCGGCGCGGGCGCCAGGCCCAGGGCGAGGCCGGCGTTGTTGACCAGCACGTCGATCGCGCGCCAGTCCTCGGGCAGCGTCTCCAGGGCGGCGGCCACCTGTGCGCGATCGGTGACGTCCATGGCGAGGGGGAGCACGTTCGGGTTCTCTGCGGCCAGTTGTTCCAGCCGATCCAGCCGGCGGGCGGTGGCGATCACCTTGTCGCCGCGGCGGGCGAAGCGTTGAGCGATGGCCAGTCCGAAGCCGCTGCTGGCGCCGGTGACGAGGACGATCTTCTGGGGCATGCCGAACTCCTGAATCGATATAAAAAGGCGGTGCGGCGGGGCGTGCGAGGTCCGGCCGACGGGGAAGGGCGGGCGTCAGCCCAGGCCGTGGTAGCTGCGATACCAGTCGACGAAGCGCGCCACGCCGTCCTCGATCGAGGTGTCCGGCGCGTAGCCCACGTCGCGGCGCAGCGCGGAGACGTCGGCCCAGGTGTCGGGCACGTCGCCCGGCTGCATCGGCAGCAGGCGCTTCTCCACCGTGCGGCCGAGGTGCTGCTCCAGCAGCTCGATGAAGCGCAGCAGCGGCACCGGCTGGTCGTTGCCGATGTTGTAGACGCGGTAGGGCGCCGCGGACGTGCCGGGGTTCGGGGCTTCGGCGTCGTAGGCGGGGTCGGGCTGGGCGGGGTGATCCAGTGTGCGGATCACGCCTTCGACGATGTCGTCGATGTAGGTGAAGTCGCGGCTGTGTTGGCCGTGGTTGAACACGTCGATGGGCTCGCCGCGGCTGATGCGGTCGGCGAACAGCATCGGCGACATGTCCGGCCGCCCCCACGGCCCGTACACGGTGAAGAAGCGCAGGCCGGTGGTGGGCAGGGCGTAGAGGTGGCTGTAGGCATGCGCCATCAGCTCGTTGGATTTCTTGGTGGCCGCGTACAGGCTCACCGGGTGGTCTACCGCGTCCTCCACCGCGAACGGCAGCTTGCGGTTGGCGCCGTATACCGAGCTGGAGGAGGCATAGACCAGGTGCTCCACGCCGCCGTGGCGGCAGGCCTCGAGGATGTTCACGAAGCCGACCAGGTTGCTCTGCACGTAGGCCTGCGGGTTCTTCAGCGAATAGCGCACGCCGGCCTGGGCGGCGAGGTTGGCGACGCGCTGCGGCTGGAACTCGGTGAAGGCGGCGTTCACCGCGGCGGCGTTGGCGAGGTCGGCGCGGCGGTGCGTGTAGCGCGGGTGGTCGGCGAAGCGCGCCAGGCGGGCTTCCTTCAGCGCCGGGTCGTAGTAGTCGTTGTGGTTGTCGATGCCCAGCACCTCGTCGCCACGGGCCAGCAGGCGCTCGGCCAGGGCGGCGCCGATGAAGCCGGCCGTGCCGGTGACGAGGATGCGCATCGGGTTTCCTTGCAAAAGGGGGAGCAACCGCCATTTTAGCCCCTGCGCCCGCCGGGGATGGCCCGAATTGACAGTACGTGCCATGCTGGGTAGCGTTTCGCCGCCAGGATCCGGAGACGAGGTGGCCCGCGCGAAGGCGCCGGCCGAGTGTGCGACATGGCAACTACATCCTTCCATCGCTAGGTCGCGCCACGCCTTGCCGTTGCACCGAGGGCGCATGGCGCTCTTTTTTGTGTCCGCACTCCCTGCGGACGAAAGCAAAGCCGGCCATCCATGGCCGGACTCTTCACGAAGAACGCGCTCCGCAGAGCGCCTTCCTCAGGTATGGACATGATCGAAATCACGCTACCCGACGGCAGCAAGCGGCCGTTCGAGCACCCCGTTACCGTGCAGGACCTGGCCGCCTCCATCGGCGCCGGCCTGGCCAAGGCTACCCTGGCCGGCAAGGTGGACGGCAAACTGGTGGACGCCAGCTTCCCGATCGACCACGACGCCAAGGTCGAGATCGTCACCGAGAAAAGCCCCGACGCGCTGGACATCCTGCGCCACTCCACCGCGCACCTGCTGGCGCAGGCGGTGCAGCGCCTGTATCCGGGCGCGCAGGTCACCATCGGCCCGGTGATCGACAACGGCTTCTACTACGACTTCGCCTACGAGCGCCCGTTCACGCCCGAGGATCTGGAGAAGATCGAGGCGGAGATGCACAAGATCGTCAAGGAGGCGCTGCCGGTCACGCGCAGCGTGAAGTCGCGCGACGAGGCGGTGGCGTTCTTCCGCGGGCTGGGCGAGGCGTACAAGGCCGAGATCATCGAATCGATCCCGGCCAGCGAGGCGCTCTCGCTCTACACCCAGGGCGAGTTCACCGACCTGTGCCGCGGCCCGCACGTGCCCAACACCGGCAGGCTGCGCGCGTTCAAGCTGATGAAGGTGGCCGGTGCCTACTGGCGCGGCGATTCCAGCAACGCGATGCTCACGCGCATCTACGGTACCGCCTGGCTCAACGACAAGGACCTCAAGGCCTACCTGCACCAGCTGGAAGAGGCCGAGAAGCGCGACCACCGCAAGATCGGCAAGGCGCAGGACCTCTTCCACCAGCAGGAGGAGGGCCCGGGCATGGTGTTCTGGCACCCCAAGGGCTGGGCGATCTGGCAGCAGGTCGAGCAGTACATGCGCGGCGTGTACAAGAAGAGCGGCTACCAGGAGGTGCGCTGCCCGCAGGTGCTGGACGTGTCGCTGTGGAAGAAGTCCGGCCACTGGGACAACTACCAGGAGAACATGTTCTTCACCGAGTCGGAGAAGCACGAGTACGCGCTCAAGCCGATGAACTGCCCCGGCCACGTGCAGGTGTACAACGCCGGGCTGCACAGCTACCGCGACCTGCCGATCCGCTACGGCGAGTTCGGCGCCTGCCATCGCAATGAGCCCTCCGGCGCGCTGCACGGCCTGATGCGCGTGCGCGCCTTCACCCAGGACGACGGCCACGTGTTCTGCACGCCCGAGCAGATCGAGCCGGAGGTGACGGCCTTCCACCGGCAGGCGATGAAGGTCTACGTCGACTTCGGCTTCGAGGACATCGCGCTCAAGATCGCCCTGCGCCCGGACAAGCGCATCGGCTCCGACGAGGTGTGGGACACGGCCGAAGACGCGCTGCGCGCCGCGTTGCGCGCCGCCGGCGTACAGTGGGAGGAGCTGCCTGGCGAGGGCGCCTTCTACGGCCCCAAGATCGAGTACCACATGCGCGATTCGATCGGCCGCGGCTGGCAGGTCGGTACCATGCAGGTGGATTTCATGATGCCCGAGCGCCTCGGCGCCGAGTACGTGGACGAGCACAGCCAGCGCAAGCACCCGGTGATGCTGCACCGGGCCATCGTCGGCTCGATGGAGCGTTTCATCGGCATCCTGATCGAGCACCACGCCGGCAACCTGCCGCCCTGGCTGGCCCCGGTGCAGGCGGCGGTGTTCAGCATCACCGACGCTCAGGCCGACTACGTGCGGCAGGTGGCGCAAACCCTTGTCGACAAAGGCTTCCGTGCGCAGGCGGATTTGCGCAACGAAAAGGTCGGCTATAAAATCCGCGAGCATACGTTGCAGAAGGTTCCCTACTTGCTCGTGGTTGGTGACCGCGAAAAAGAGGCGGGGACCGTTTCTGTGCGTACCCGTACCGGTGAAGACCTCGGCAGTGTGCCGTTGGCCGCCTTCATCGAACGTCTGGAGGCCGAGGCGCGGCGCTAAGCGCCGCCCGGCCGTCATCGAAACTTCTTCTGGAGGATAGTGGTATCGCTACCACCGACAGCAAGGGCAACCGCCGCAACCATGAGATCCGCGTACCGCGTGTGCGCGTGATCGGACCGGATTCGGAGCAGCTTGGCATTCTTACCCGCGACGAGGCGCTGCGTGTGGCCGAAGAGGCGGGGCTCGACCTGGTCGAGATCCAGCCGAACGGCGATCCGCCGGTCTGCCGCATCATGGATTACGGCAAGTTCAAGTTCGAGCAGCAGAAGAAGGCCCAGGCGGCCAAGAAGAAGCAGAAGCAGATCGAGATCAAGGAAGTGAAGTTCCGTCCGGTGACGGACGTGGGCGACTACCAGATCAAGCTGCGCAACATGCTTCGCTTCCTCGAGGAGGGCGACAAGGTCAAGGTCACCATCCGCTTCCGCGGCCGCGAGATGTCGCACCAGGATCTGGGCCAGAACCTGGCCAGGAAGATCCAGGAGGACGTGGGCGAGGCCGGCGTGGTCGAGTCTTTCCCCCGGCTGGAAGGGCGCCAGATGGTCATGATGATCGGGCCCAAGAAGAAGTGATCGGTGCGAAACGGCGGCCTTCGGGGCCGCCGTTTCGTTTGCGCGGGGCGAACCCGCCTGGCGGCATGCGTTTCCTTCCCAGCCAGGGGGGGGGGGAGGGGCGGTCGCCGTTCCGGCCCCGTCGCGGACGCTGGCATCCCGTCACGTTTCTCCCTATAATCGCCGGTTCGACCCACAAGGAAGGGTCGTGCACCGATCGCGGCAGGATGGAAAGCGTGGCCTGCACACGGCCGCCGCCGCATCAGTCAGAAACCCGAATACGGAGCATTCCCATGCCCAAGATCAAGACCAACCGGGCGGCGGCGAAGCGTTTTCGCAAGACCGCTTCCGGCAAGTTCAAGGCCGGTCACGCCTTCAAGTCGCACATTCTGACCAAGAAGTCGACCAAGCGTAAGCGCAACCTGCGCGCGACCAACCACGTCAAGGCGTGCGACACCAAGAGTGTGGCCCGCATGTTGCCGTACGTCTAAGGCGAGGAGGAAACCACCATGGCTCGTGTCAAGCGCGGTGTTACCGCCCGTCGTCGTCACAAGAAGATCATCGGCCGCGCGAAGGGCTACTACAACGCCCGCCGCAAGGTCTTCCGCGTAGCGAACCAGGCCGTCATCAAGGCCGGCCAGTACGCCTACATCGGCCGCAAGCAGAAGAAGCGCCAGTTCCGCGCCCTGTGGATCGTGCGCATCAATGCCGCCGCCCGTCAGTTCGGCCTGTCCTACAGTCGCCTGATCAACGGCCTGTCGAAGGCCGGCATCACCGTCGACCGCAAGGTGCTGGCGGACATCGCCGTGCACGACATCAAGGCGTTCGGCGCGATCGCCGAGAAGGCGAAGGCCAGTCTGGCGGCGTAATTCGTGCGCTCATCCTTGATCGCGAAGATCAAGAGGCGGCCATCCTTGGCCGCACTTCTCGGAAGAGCGAACATCCGCGGGGAGGAGGCCAACGCCTCCTCCCCGTTTTATTTGGGGCCTACCGGCCCAGGGAATAGGGAATGGGGAATAGGGAAGCGCGAAAGCCTTGTGGCGCGCCTTTCCTGATCCCGATTCCCCATTCCCGATTCCCTGCCTTACAAAGGAATCGCATCGATGGACGATCTGGACAGCCGCGCTTCCCAGGCGCTGGTTGACATCGACAAGGCCGACACGCTGGAGTCGCTCGACGCGCTGCGCGTGGGGCTGCTCGGCAAGAGCGGCATCGTCACCGCGGCGCTCAAGTCGCTCGGCGCGCTGGCGCCGGACGAGCGCAAGGCGCGTGGCGCCGAGGTGAACCGGGTCAAGGAGCGCCTCGCCGACGCGCTGGCCGCGCGCAAGCAGGCGCTGGAGCAGGCCGTGCTGGACCGCCGCCTGGCCGAGGAGCGCATCGACATCACGCTGCCCGGCCGCGACGGCGAGCGCGGCGGCATCCACCCGATCACCCGCGCGCTGGAGCGCATCGCGGCGATCTTCGCGCGGCTGGGTTACCAGCGCGCCGACGGCCCGGAGATCGAGGACGACTGGCACAACTTCGAGGCGCTGAACTTCCCGCCGCACCACCCGGCGCGCGCCATGCACGACACCTTCTACTTCGGCGACGGCCGCCTGCTGCGCACGCACACCTCGCCGGTGCAGATCCGCTCGATGGTCGGCCGCCAGCCGCCGATCCGCATCATCGCGCCCGGCAAGGTCTACCGCAGCGATTCGGACCAGACCCACTCGCCGATGTTCCACCAGATCGAGGGCCTGCTGGTGGACGAGACTTCGAGCTTCGCCGACCTCAAGGGCACGCTGGCCGAGTTCATCCGCGCCTTCTTCGAGCGCGACTTCGAGATGCGCTTTCGCCCCAGCTACTTCCCCTTCACCGAGCCCTCGGCCGAGGTGGACATCCGCTGGGACGCCGAGGACGGTAGCGAGCGCTGGCTGGAAGTGCTCGGCTGCGGCATGGTGCACCCCAACGTGCTGAAGAACTGCGGCATCGACCCGGAGCGCTACACCGGCTTCGCCTTCGGCCTGGGCGTGGAGCGCTTCGCCATGCTGCGCTACGGCGTGTCGGACCTGCGCGCGTTCTTCGAGAACGATTTGCGGTTCCTCAAGCAGTTTGCTTGAAGAGCGGGAGCAGGGAATCGGGAATGGGGAATTGGAAAGGCGGCGTGCCGCTTGTCCACCCTTTCTCACGAACTGCCCGAACTCCCGCAACGCGCCGTCCCTAATTCTCTATTCCCGATTCCCTATTCCCGGACCCAAACATGAAATTTTCCGAGAACTGGCTGCGCGAGCTGGTCGAGATCGAGGCCGACCGTGTCGCGCTGGCGCATGCGCTGACCATGGCCGGGCTGGAAGTGGAAGAGCTGACCCCGCTGGGCGAGGGCCTGACCGGCGTGGTGGTGGCCGAGATCGTCGCCGCCGAGAAACACCCCGAGGCCGACCGCCTGCAGGTGTGCAAGGTCGACGCGGGGCAGGGCGAGCCGCTGCAGATCGTGTGCGGCGCGCCGAACGCGCGGGTGGGCATCAAGGTGCCGCTCGCCACCGTCGGCGCGACGCTGCCGGGCGGCATCGCGATCAAGGCGGCCAAGCTGCGCGGCGTGGAATCGTTCGGCATGCTGTGCTCGGCCAAGGAGCTGGGCCTCGACGCCGACGCTTCCGGCCTGCTCGAACTGCCGGCCGATGCGCCGGTGGGCCGGCCGCTGGCCGACTACCTGGGCCTGCCCGACGCCAGCATCGAACTCAAGCTCACCCCGAACCGCCCCGACTGCCTGGGCCTGCTCGGCCTCGCCCACGACGTGGCGGCGCTGTTCGGCAGCGCGGTGAAGGCCCCGGCCCCGCCGTCGATCGCGGTGGAGAGCGCCGCGCGCCGCGGCATCCGTCTCGAAGCCGGCAAGGACGCGCCGCGCTACCTCGGCCGCATCGTCGAGGGCATCGACCCGGCCGCGCGCACGCCGCTGTGGCTGGCCGAGCGGCTGCGCCGCGCGGGCCTGCGCCCGGTCAGCGCGGTGGTCGACATCACCAACTACGTGATGCTGGAGCTGGGCCAGCCGCTGCATGCCTTCGACAACGACGCGCTGCACGGCGACATCGTGGTGCGCCACGCGCGGACGGGCGAGAAGCTGGACCTGCTCGACGGCAGCAAGGCGGTGCGGCTGGGCGAGGAGTTCCTGGTCATCGCCGACGAGCGCGAGGCGCTGGCGGTGGCCGGCATCATGGGCGGCTACCACTCGCGCGTCACCGACGCCACCCGCAACGTATTCCTCGAGGCCGCGCACTTCGCGCCGGCGGCGATCATGGGCCGTGCGCGCAAGCTTGGCCTGCACACCGACGCCTCGCACCGCTTCGAGCGCGGCGTCGACCCCGCGCTGCCGCGCCGGGCGCTGGATCGCGCCACCGAGCTGCTGCTGGCGATCGCCGGCGGCAAGGCCGGCCCCGCGCTGGTGGCCGAGCGACCGGAGGACCTGCCTGCGCCGCAGCCGGTGGCCTTGCGCCGCGCGCGCCTGGCGCGCGTACTGGGCGTGACGGTGGCCGATGAGGAGGTCGCGCGCATCTTCACCGCGCTGGGCATGCGGGTGGAGGCCGCGGCGGACGGCTGGCGCATCACCGCGCCGAGCAGCCGCTTCGACATCGAGCGCGAGGAAGACCTCATCGAAGAGGTCGCCCGCATCCACGGCTACGACCGCATCCCCACCCATTCGCCGGCCGGCGCGCTGACCCTGGCGACCGAGCCGGAAGCGCGCCTGGGCGAGCTGGCCGTGCGCGAGCAGCTCGCCGCGCGCGGCTACTACGAGGCGGTGAACCTGGCCTTCGTCAGCGAGGAGCTGCTGCGGCGCTGGGGGCTCGACGAGGCGTTGGTGCCGCTGGCGAATCCGCTTTCGGCGGACCTGGCAGTGATGCGGCCCTCGCTGCTGCCGGGCCTGGTGGCAGCGCTCTCGCGCAACCGTGCGCGGCAGCAGGAGCGGGTGCGGCTGTTCGAGTTCGGCCGGGTCTTCCGCCGCGACGGGCGTCCGGACGTCCAGACGTCCAAGCCGGCGCCGCTGGAAACGCCCAGCCTGGCCATCGTCGCCAGCGGCGCCGCGCGCGCCGAGCAATGGGGCGAGCCCGCGCGCACGCTCGATTTCTTCGACCTCAAGGGTGACCTCGACGCGCTGATCGCCTGGGGCGGCGAGCCCGGCCGCTGGTCGCTGCATGCCGACGACCTGCCGGGCTGGCTGCATCCCGGCCGCGGCGCGCGCGTCGTGCGTGACGGCGAGACGGCCGGCTACCTCGGCGCGCTGCATCCGCAGCTGGCCAAGGCGCTGGACCTGGGGCCGGACGTGCACGTGCTGGAGCTGGCCCTGGAGCCGCTGCTGGCCCGCCGCCTGCCGCGGGCGCAGCCGGTGCCGCGCTTCCCGTCGGTGCGCCGCGACATCGCGGTGGAGGTGCCGGAAACGGTCGGCTGGTCACAGATCGAGCAGGCCGTGCGCGGCAGTCTCGGCGAGGCGCTGAAGGAGCTGCGGCTGTTCGATCGCTACAGCGGCAAGGGTGTCGAAGAGGGCCGAAAGAGTCTCGCTATGGGCTTGATTTTGCAGGACGCTTCGCGCACGCTAACCGACGACGACGCCGACCGCTGCGTGCGCGAGGCGGTCTCTGCGCTGGAGAAGGCATGCAAGGCAAGACTACGAGGGTGACATGGCGCTGACCAAGGCGGAAATGGCAGAGCGCCTCTTCCTCGAGGTGGGCCTCAACAAGCGCGAAGCGAAAGAGTTCGTGGACGCCTATTTCGAGGTGGTTCGCGAGGCGCTGGAAAAGGGTGAGCAGGTGAAGCTGTCCGGCTTCGGCAACTTCGACCTGCGGGAAAAGAACCAGCGACCGGGGCGCAACCCCAAGACCGGCAAGGAGATCCCGATCTCGGCGCGCCGGGTGGTGACGTTCCGGCCGGGACAGAAACTCAAGGTGCGGGTCGAGGGCTATGCTGGACCAAGGGAATAACACCGAACTGCCCGCCATTCCGGCCAAGCGCTACTTCACCATCGGTGAAGTGAGCGACCTGTGCGGCGTGAAGCCGCACGTGCTGCGCTACTGGGAGCAGGAGTTCCCGGCGCTGAACCCGGTCAAGCGCCGCGGCAACCGCCGCTACTACCAGCGCCACGACGTGCTGATGATCCGTCAGATCCGCGCGCTGCTGTACGACGAGGGCTTCACCATCACCGGCGCCCGCGCCCGGCTGGAAGGCCCGCAGGCGCGCATGGAGGCGAGCATCTCGCACCAGATCGTGCGCCAGGTGCGCATGGAGCTGGAAGAGATCCTCGGCCTGCTGCGCCGCTGAGGGCGAATGCCTTGCGAGGCTTCCGCCCGCGGGCGGTAAGCTGTTAGACTTCTCGTCTTTCCGGCGTCGGGGTGTAGCGCAGCCTGGTAGCGCATCTGCCTGGGGGGCAGGGGGTCGTGGGTTCGAATCCCGCCACCCCGACCAATCCGGAAGACACAGAAAAAAACGGCGCCGCGGGCGCCGTTTTTTGCTTTTCGAGCCGTGCGGGCTTCCCGCGGGCCTGCCCGCCGTCCCGGCGAGCGCCGGCGACGGCGGTAAGCGGGGCGCTCAGTACAGCACGCGCGTACGCAGCGTCCCAGGGATCGCCGCCATCCGCTCCTTGAGCTCCACCGCCTGCGCCTCGTCGGCGGTCACGTCGAGCACCACGTAGCCAAGCTCGGCGTCGGTCTGCAGGAACTGCGCGTCGATGTTGATGTTGCCGGCCGAGAACAGCTCGTTGATGCGCGAGAGCACGCCGGGCGCGTTCTTGTGGATGTGCAGCAGGCGACGGCTCTTGAGATGCTCCGGCAGCGACACCTCGGGGAAGTTCACCGCCGACAGGGTGGAGCCGTTGTCGCTGTAGCGCACCAGCTTGTTCGCCACCTCGATGCCGATGTTGTCCTGCGCCTCCAGCGTGCTGCCGCCGATGTGCGGGGTGAGGATCACGTTGTCCAGGCCGATCAGCGGCGAGACGAAGGCGTCGCCGTTGCCCTTGGGCTCGACCGGGAACACGTCGATCGCGGCGCCGGCCAGGTGGCCGCTGCGCAGCGCCCCGGCCAGCGCGTCGATGTCCACCACGGTGCCGCGCGAGGCGTTGATCAGCAGCGCGCCCTGGCGCATCTTCGCCAGCTGCTCGGGGCCGATCATCAGCTTGGTGGAAGGCGTTTGCGGCACGTGCAGGGTGACCACGTCCGAGCGCGCCAGCAGGTCGTCGAGGTCGATGGCGGCGCGGGCGTTGCCGAGCGCGAGCTTGGCCTCGATGTCGTAGTAGATCACCCGCATGCCGAGGCTTTCCGCCAGCACGCCCACCTGGGTGCCGATGTGGCCGTAGCCGACGATGCCGATCACCTTGTCGCGCGCCTCGTAGCTGCCGGCGGCCGACTTGGCCCAGCCGCCGCGGTGGCACAGCGCGCTCTTCTGCGGGATGCCGCGCAACAGCATGATGGCCTCCGCGATCACCAGCTCGGCCACGCTGCGCGTGTTGGAGTAGGGCGCGTTGAACACCGGGATGCCGAGCTTCTCCGCGGCCTCGAGGTCGACCTGGTTGGTGCCGATGCAGAAGCAGCCCACCGTGATCAACCGGCGCGCATGCGCGAACACGTCGGCGGTGAGGTGCGTGCGCGAGCGGATGCCGACGATGTGCGCGTCGGCGATGCGCGCCTTCAGCTCGTCCTCGGGCAGCGATTTCTCGTGGAATTCGATCTGGGTGTAGCCGGCGCGCTGGAAGCTCTCCAGGGCGCTCTGGCTGACGCCCTCCAGCAGCAGCACCTTGATGTCTTGCTTGGGAAACGAGGTTTTCATTTGGAAGGCCAAACGGCGGTGGAAAACGGAAGAATGCGAACTATAGCCAGATATGGCGCGATGTGCTGCGTGCGGTACTGGACCCGGCCCGCGCCCGCTGGCAGTCTGGATGGCCCGATCCGGAGCCGCCATGACCGACCCCCGCCTCGCCTCGCTCGCCGAGCAGCTCCCCGGACTGCGACTTTTCACCGCGCCCGCCGAACTCGAGCACTACGGTCGCGACTGGACCCGCCGCTGGACGCCCGCGCCGCTGGCGGTCGCGCTGCCCACTAGCGTGGAGGAGGTGCAGGGCATCGTGCGCTGGGCCAACGAACATGGCGTGGCCCTGGTGCCCTCGGGTGGCCGCACCGGCCTCTCCGGCGGCGCGGTGGCGGCCAACGGCGAGCTGGTGTTGAGCCTGGAGCGGATGAACCGCGTGCTCGGCTTCGACCCGGCCGACCGCACGCTCACCGTGGAGGCGGGCATGCCGCTGCAGGCGGTGCAGGAGGCGGCGAAGGCGCAGGGCCTGATCTACCCGGTGGACTTCGCCGCGCGTGGCTCCTGCTCCATCGGCGGCAACATCGCCACCAACGCCGGCGGCATCCGGGTGATCCGCTACGGCAACACCCGCGAGTGGATCGCCGGGCTCAAGGTGGTGGCCGGCAACGGTGAGTTGCTGGAGCTCAACCGTGCGCTGGTGAAGAACTCCAGCGGCTATGACTTCCGCCAGCTGCTGATCGGCTCGGAAGGCACGCTGGGCGTGGTGGTGGAGGCCACGCTCCGGCTCACCGACCCGCCGCCGCCCTCGCAGGTGATGCTGCTGGCGCTGCCGCACATGGACGCGCTGATGGAGGTGTTCGCGCTGTTCCGTTCGCGCCTGTCGTTGCAGGCGTTCGAGTTCTTCACCGACGTGGCGCTGCGCCACGTGCTCGCGCACGGCGCTCAGCGCGCGCTGGACGGCGAGCATCCCTACTACGTGGTGACCGAGTTCGACGCCGCCGACGAGCGCGCGCAGGAGGCCGCGCTGGCCGCGTTCGAGCACGCCGTGGAGCAGGGCTGGATCGAGGACGGCGCGATCGCGCAGAGCGAGGCCCAGGCCGCCGCGCTGTGGCGGTTGCGCGAGGGCATCACCGAGAGCCTGGCCGCACACAAGCCGTACAAGAACGACGTGTCGGTGCGCATCGGCGCGGTGCCGGCCTTCCTCCATGAAATGCAGGCGCTGCTGGGGCGCGAGTACCCGCACTTCGAGGTGGTGTGGTTCGGCCACATCGGCGACGGCAACCTGCACATCAACGTGCTCAAGCCCGCCGACCTCGCCGATGCCGACTTCATCGCGCAGTGCGAGCACGTCACCAAGCTGCTCGCCGCGACCCTCAAGGCGCACGGCGGCAGCATCTCCGCCGAGCACGGCATCGGCCTGGTGAAGAAGCCCTACCTGGGCAGCACGCGCAGCGAGGCGGAGGTGGCGCTGATGCGCGGCGTGCGCCAGGTGTTCGATCCCAAGGGCCTGCTCAATCCGGGCAAGCTGTTCGACTAGCCGGCGGCGTGTGTGCAGGAGCGCGCCGGCGCGCGAAAAGCCTGCGCAGCGGTGACGCCGCCGGCCCGCGGTCGCGCGCAAGGCGCGCTCCCGCATGCCCCCGCGCGCATTGGCGGCAGGGACGCTCTTACACTAGAGGCGCCTTGAAGCCCTGGAGCCACGCATGAACCAGACGGCCGCCCCGCGCCGCGAGCTGTACCCGCCGATCGAGCCCTACGGCCGCGGCTTCCTCGCGGTGTCGCCCCTGCACACGCTGTACTACGAGCAGAGCGGCAACCCGCACGGCAAGCCGGTGGTGTTCCTGCACGGCGGGCCGGGCGGCGGCACCAACCCGCGCTGCCGGCAGTTCTTCGACCCGGCCGTCTACCGCATCGTGCTGTTCGACCAGCGCGGCTGCGGGCTCTCCAAGCCGCATGCCGAGCTGCGCGAGAACACCACCTGGGACCTGGTGGCCGACATCGAGCGGCTGCGCGGGCACTTGGGGCTCGACCGCTGGCAGGTGTTCGGCGGCTCCTGGGGCTCGACGCTGGCGCTGGCCTATGCGCAGACGCATCCGGACCGGGTCACCGAGCTGGTGCTGCGCGGCATCTTCATGCTGCGCCGCTGGGAGCTGGAGTGGTTCTATCAGAAAGGCTGCGACGCGCTTTACCCGGATGCGTGGGAGGCCTATCTCGCCGCTATCCCCGAGGCCGAGCGCGGCGATCTGATCAGCGCCTACCACCGCCGGCTCACCAGCCCCGACCCGGCCGTGCGCCTCGCCGCTGCGCAGGCCTGGTCGGTGTGGGAGGCGGCCACCAGCTACCTCTACCAGGACCCCGCGCACATCGTCGCCAGCGGCGAGGACGAATTCGCGCTGGCCTTCGCCCGCATCGAGTGCCACTACTTCGTGCACGGCGGCTTCTTCGAGCACGACGACCAGCTGCTGCGCAATGTGGCGCGCATCCGCCGCATTCCCGCAGTGATCGTGCAGGGGCGCTACGACGTGGTGTGCCCGATGCGCAGCGCGTGGGACCTCCACCGCGCCTGGCCCGAGGCCGATCTACGCATCGTGCAGGACGCCGGCCATTCCGCCTTCGAGCCGGGCAACCTGCACGAGCTGGTCGAGGCGACGGACCGCTTCCGCGGCTGAGTCGCGCCAGCGCAAGCCGCGCGCCGGCAAGAAAAAAGGCCGCGTCCTGGGACGCGGCCTTCTTCGTTTGTCGGGCGGCTGGCGCTCAGTGCCGCTTGTTCGGCACGTCGTCGTCGCGGCCCTGCCCGTGGCCGAAGTCGGCGCCGCCGTGCCAGCCGTGCAGTGCCGGCACCAGCAGGTCGACCACGAAGCCGTCGTGGTCGGAGACGCCGACGGCGCGGGTCCAGTCCGCGGCGCTGGCGGCGTCGGCCTCGGTCTGCGCCGGGGCGTCGAGGTCGGCGCGGCCGTACTGCATGCGGATGAAGCGGCGCTGCGCGGCGCGGTTGAGCAGGGCGTGGTCGAGCACCTGCACGGTGGGCACCGTGCGGCCGGGATTACCGGTGCCGGCCTTGGTGTAGCCCTGGATCTCGCCGAAGTTCTCGGTGTAGAGGAACGAGTAGCGGTCGTTCGCCGGCACCGATTCCACCGCGTTCCACAGCGCCGGATGCACGATGTTGTCGCCGAGCTTGAGCAGGTTCTGGCTGTCCTGGTAGCGGCCGGAGATCAGCCCCACCACGTCGGTCCAGCCGTCGCTGAACTGGTAGGCGTTGAAATCGCCCACCACCAGCAGCGGCACCGAGGGACGGGCGCTCTGCAGCGCCTGCACCTGGGCGGCGATCGACTTGGCCTGCACGAAGCGCTTCTGGCGGTCGCGGTCGGCGCTGGCGTCGTTCTTGTCGACGTTGGTGCGGGCCTTCGGATGCACCGCGATCACCTCGAAGCGCTGCGGGCCGGCCTGCGCCGTGAGCCGCAGCGGCGGGTGGTCGTGCACGTAGGCGCTCTGGCCGTTGTCCAGCCAGGTTTCCTCGGCGGCGAGCTGCTGCACGGCGAGCACGTGCACGCGGTCGGTACGCACGAGGAAGCCCACGTTGATGCCGCTCGGGTCGTGGCCGGGCACGAGGTAGGCCTCGTACTTCGCCGGGTAGTCGTCGCCGAGCTGCTTGGCGAGGCCCTGCAGGATCGGCAGCGTCTCCACCTCTTCCACCGACAGCACGTCGGGCAGCTTGAGCACGCTGCCGATGTAGCTGGCGAGCCGCCGGGTCTTGAGCGCCACCTCGTCTGCCGTGGGCTCCTTGCTGTCGCCGCTGCAGGTGTAGGTGGTGTCGAACACGCTGTCGCAGAAGCGCTCGGTGTTGAAGGCGCCGATGCGCAGCGCCGCGGGCGGCACCGGCGCGACCGGGCGCGGGATCGGTGCGGCGTCCGTCACCTCGAACGCGGTGGGGATGAAGGTGTAGGCGCCGAAGTCGTAGGAGACGATGCCTTCGGCGCGGAAGCTGGTGCCGGCGTTGAACGGCGTGTTGAGCGGCACGGCGCCGAAGTCGGCGGTGTTCATCTTGAACACTTCCGGGTTGCCGCTCCAGTTGGGCAGCTCCACGCCCGCGGGCACCGGCACGCCGTAGCGCACGCCGGGCAGGCGCAGCGAGCGGCGGCCGCTGGCGGTGATGCTCACCTCGGCGTAGGGCAGGCTGCTGAAGCGCTTGTTGCCGGTGTTGACCAGGCCGTGCTCGATCTTCACCCGCATGCCCACGAAGCACTGGAAGTTGGTGGCGCCGCAGGAGAGCTGCGCGGGGTCGGGCGAGGGCGTGCGCGCGTCGAACACCACCGGCGCGGGCAGCGCGGCGCCGCTGGCGGTCACGCTGACGGTGGGGTTCTTGAGTTCGGTGAGGTGGTAGTAGTCGTCCACCTTGGCGGCCACGTCCACCACGTCGCCCACGCGCACCGCCGGCGCGCCGCCGGTGAACACGTAGATGCCGTTGGAGGTGAGCGGGTCGGCATCGGCCCTGGCGTCCGGCGACTGCATGGTGAAGCCGGCGGGGCCGACCGCGGTGACCACGTTGCCGTGGGTGAGCACGGATTTGCCCAGCAGCGGCGAGGTCTGGCCGGTGCCGGTGATCTGCCAGATCTCGGCGGCCACCGGGATGTCGTAGAGGATGGCGCCGATGGCGTCGCCGTCGGCCAGCGTGGCGCCGCCGGTGGGGGCGCTCAGGTGAACCAGGAAGGTCTTGTCCGCGCTGGCGGTGGTGCGCCCGTGCACGGTCACGCTGACCTGCGCCTGGGTGGCGCCGGCGGCGAAGTCGAGGGTGGTGTCGAGCGCCTCGTAGTCGCCCGCGGCGGCGCTGGCGGTGTCATCCTCGGTGCGCACGTGCACGCTCACCCCGCCGGAGGGTGCCGGCTGGCTGAGCGTGACGGTGAAGGGCAGCGCCACGTCGGCGGCGCCGTGCACGGTGGCGGTGGCGTCGGCGATGGCGAGCGAGAGGTTCTGCACCGCGCAGGCGCCGGCGCTGTTGCGCGGAGCGGTGGGGCTCACCGGCACGAAGTCGGCGCTGTTGTCGCCGCTGTTCTGCGGCACGCCGGCGGCGTTCTCGCGCCGCGCGTAGCCCTTGTCCGCATTGGTGCCGCCCAGCGAGGCCAGGGGCGTGCCGGCCTTGTAGGCCGAGTCGGCGCCGAGGCCCACCTGGTCGACGACGGCGCCGCCGGCATCGAGGATGGCCAGGCCGCCGTCGTCGGTGACGCCGGTGGCATATTTCAGGTCGCCCGCCACGCTGCCGGAGTAGCCGCCGCTGGCGCCGTTGGTCAGCAGCAGGTGGCAGCCCGGCGCTATGCGCGTGCCGGCAGGGAAGCTCAGGCGCGTGCCGGTGGTGCCGCTGGCGTTGGATGCGTTGAACTTGTAGCCGGCGAGGTCGAGCGCCGCGGCGCCGCCGTTGTACAGCTCGACGAATTCGTCGTTGCCGCCGGACGGGCCGCGCACGCGGAGCTGGCTGATCGAGAGGTCGGCGGCCTGGGCCGCGAAAGACGAGAAGAGACCGAGCAGCGCGAGCCAGCGGCCGCGCCGTGAGAGCGTTCCGAGCATGATCCTTTCCCCAGGATGGTTGGCGATCCAACCCCCGCACGCTAACAGGAATTTGCGACAGTTTTGCGAAGCGGCGCGCAGTGTCGGGGACGCCTCGCGCTGTGCCGAGAAGCCGGGCATGACAGGAGCGCGCCAGAGCGCAATGACGCATGAATCAGGGCGTGTTTGGCGCGCCAGCTGCGCGGGCAGCATGCTGCACGCAGACGCGCGGCTATGGGCTGGCATCCGTCTTGCGGGGAGGCGTCGCGTCAGTCCGTCGGCAGCTGCTTGGTGCCGAAGATCTTGTCGCCGGCGTCACCCAGGCCGGGCAGGATGTAGCCCTGCGCGTTGAGCCCCTGGTCGATCGAGGCGGTGTAGATCTCGATGTCCGGGTGGGTGGCCTCCACGTGCGCCAGGCCCTCCGGCGCCGCCACCAGGAACAGCCCCTTGATGCGCTTGCAGCCGGCCGCCTTGAGCATGTCCACGGTGGCGACCAGGGTGCCGGCGGTGGCGAGCATGGGGTCCACGATCAGCGCGATGCGCTCGTCCATGCGGCCGGTGAGCTTCTCGTAGTAGGCGATGGGCTTGAGCGTCTCCTCGTCGCGCTGCAGGCCAACCACGCTTACCTTGGCCGCCGGAATCATGTCCAGCACGCCGGGCAACATGCCCAGGCCCGCGCGCAGCACCGGCACGATGGTGACCTTCTTGCCCTTGATCCGCCGCACCTCGATCGGGCCGGCCCAGCCCTGGATCTGCTCCTCGACGGTCTCCAGGTCGGAGGTGGCCTCGTAGGTGAGCAGCGCGGCGACCTCGGAGGCCAGCTCGCGGAATTCCTTGGTGCTGATGCCGGCGCGGCGCATCAGGCCGAGCTTGTGCTGAATGAGCGGGTGGCGGACTTCGACGATCTTCATGCCTGGGTGCCTGCGGAGGGGGCGGCGCGTGATGCGTCGCGGCAGGCTCGAAGCTTAGGGCCTGGGACGGGGTTCCCGGTAGCCCGCGTCGTCCATGTGCGTTGGTGCGAAGGAGGCGCTGCGCGCCCGGTGGTCCCGGGGCGTTGCGCGGATGCCGGGTCGCGCCGGCATCCGCGGCAGGGGCGAGGCGCGTTACGGCGACGGGCTGCCCTTCAGACAATTGCTCATGAAGCTCTTGCGCGCATCGCCGGTGAGCGCCTTGGTCTTGGCGTCGACGTTGCAGCTCTTCATCTTCTCCTGCTGGGTCTGCTTGGCGGCCGGTGCGGCGGCGGCCTCGCCCTTGAGGCAGCTGCTCACGAACGCCTTGTGCTCGGCGCCCTTCTTGCCGGCGGACTGCTTGCTGCAGTCGGCCATGCGCTGCTGCTGGGCGGTGAGCGGCTTCTTCGGCGCGGTGTCCGCGGCCATCGCGGCGTTGGCGGCCAGGACCAGCGCCGCGCCGGCGGCCAGCAGGCGGAATCGAAGCGACATAGGGTTACCCTCCTTGAAGTGACCGGCGGTCGCCGGCGCCTGGAGTCTACCGTTGCCGCCGGCCGGCGCGGGGACGCAGGTTGTCGCGTGCGGGCCGGCATTCATGCAACGAAAAAGGCGCACCCGAGGGGGCGCCCTATCGCGGAGCGGAAGGCTCAAGCCGCCTCGGCGGCCTGCTTGCGGGGGCCTTCGAGCAGGGCCCGGCGCACGTGGGCGATCACCAGCTCCACCTCGTCCGCGCCCACGCGGAAGTGCGGGGTGAAGCGCAGCGAGTTGGCGCCGCCGTGGATCACCCCCACGCCGTGCTCGCGCAGGTATTCCTCGGTGGAGCCGCGCCCGTAGCACTTGAACTGCGGCGCCAGCTCGCAGGAGAACAAGAGGCCCGTGCCCTGCACCTTGGTGATCAGTCCGCCGAGTTCCGCCTTCAGCGCGTTGAGCCGGTCCACGAACTCGCGGCCGCGCTCGCGGATGTTGCGGCGCACGTCCTCGGTGAGCAGGCCGAGCGTGGCGCAGGCCACTTCCAGCGCGCGCGGGTTGGCGGTCATGGTGTTGCCGTAGATGCCCTTGCGGTAGAGCGCGGCGGTGCGCTCGTTCACCGCCAGCACCGAGAGCGGGTACTGGCCGGCGTTGAGTGCCTTGGAGTAGGTCTCCATGTCCGGCGCCTCGAAGCGCTCGAAGCCCGGGTAGTCCATGATCGACAGCACGCCGTGCGCGCGCAGCCCGGCCTGGATCGAGTCGACCAGCAGCAGGGTGCCGTGGGCGCGGGTGAGTTCGCGCGCGGCGGCGTAGAACTCGGGCGTCACCGCGCGGCCGGGGTCCCCTTCGCCCATCACGGGCTCGAGGAACATCGCCTCGATGTGCCAGCCCTGGCGCTCGGCCTCGGCGAAGGCCTGCCTGAGCTGCTCGACGTTGTACGGCTCGACGATGATCAGCGCCTCGTTGTGCTGCCGGAAGCTGGCGAGGTATTGCAGGTAGGTCTTGCGGGTGGAATCCGAATACAGCGCCGGCAGCTCGGTGCGGCCGTGGAAGGCGCCGCGCACGGCGATGCGCTTGATCCGGCGCCCCGCGTGGGCGCCGCCCTCGTCGGTCATCAGCTTGGCGTTCACGTCGGCGAAGCGCCCGGCCAGGCTCACCGCCTCGGAGCCGGAGTTGAGGCACAGGAAGCGCGCATACGGACAGCCGCCGCGCGTGTGGCCCACCTCGCGCCGGAGCGCCTCGGTGAAGCGCAGCTGCGCCACGCTCGGCGTCATCACGTTGGCCATCACCTGCGGCCGCGCCAGCGCGTCGAGGATGGCCGGCTCGTTGTGGCCGAAGCCGAGCATGCCGTAGCCGCCGTTGTCGTGCACCACCGCGCCCTTCAGCGTCACGACCCACGGCCCGCGCGCGGCGGCCGGCAGGTAGGGGTTGATCGCATCGTCGGGATAGAAATTGACGAAACCCGCCTGCGCCTGCGCGAGCTGTTCCGCCTCGTCCAGCTTGAGGAATGCGCCCAGCTCCGCGCGCAGCGCGTGGTGGCGCTCCGCCGCCTCGGCGACGGCCTGCCCGAGCTCGGGATGGCGCGCGGCCAGGCGCTCGATAGTGGCGTCGTCCAGGCCCACGGTGAGCGGCTTGCCGCCGAAGGTGCGCAGTTCGCGCAGCTGTTCGATCACGCCCATGACATCCTCCTCGGGCCGTCTGCGTGGCCACAGGAGCACGGCAGCGGCGGTTGCGACGATGCGCATCGTCCGGCGACACGCAGGATTCCATGCGGGCCCCGGTGCCGCGGCGGCGCGAAGGGCCTTGAATGCCCCGAGCATACCCGTGCCGTCCGGCCCCCGTAACCCCCGCATGACGGCTGTCATGCGCGGCCGCTGACGGCGGAAACTGCCGCCGCCGCCGACGCTTGCCTACGCTGCGGTGCAAGGAGGAGCCCATCATGCCCGATCCGTCCGCCGCCGTCGCCCGGCTCGCCGGCGCCGTGAAACGCTACGGTCCGCAGCGCGCCCTGGACGGCCTCGATCTCGCGCTGCAGCGCGGCGAAATACTTGCCTTGCTGGGGCCCAACGGCGCGGGCAAGAGCACCAGCATCGGGCTGTTGCTGGGATTGATCCGCGCGGATGCCGGGCGGGTCGAATTGTTCGGCCGCGACCCGCAGCAGTTGGCGGCGCGCCGGCACATCGGCGTGATGCTGCAGAGCGCCGCGCTGCCGGCCACCCTGCGCGTGGGCGAATTGCTGCGGCTGGCCGCGAGCTACTACCCCCACCCGCGGCCGCTGGCCGAAAGCGCGGAACTTGCCGGCATCGCCGACCTGCTCGGGCGCCGCTACGGCAACCTCTCCGGCGGCCAGCAGCGGCGCGTGCAGTTCGCGCTGGCGCTGTGCGGGCGGCCGCGGCTGCTGTTCCTCGACGAGCCCACCGTGGGCATGGACATCGAGGCGCGGCAGAAGCTGTGGGCGGCGATCCGCCGCCTGCGCACGGAGGAGGGTTGCGCGATCGTGCTCACCACGCACTACCTCGAAGAGGCCGAGGCGCTGGCCGACCGCGTGTGCGTGCTGGCGCGCGGGCGCCTGGTCGGCGAGGGCAGCGTGGACGCGCTGCGCGCGCAGGTCGCCCGAACGCGCATTCGCTGCCTCAGCGACCTCGACGCCACGGCCGTCGCGGCCTGGAGCCAGGTGAGCGTCGCCGAGCGCGACGGCGATCGCCTGCGCATCGTCACCACGGCGGCGGAGCAGGTCGTGCGCCGCCTGCTCGATGCCGACCCGGCCCTGCGCGAACTGGAAGTGCAGCGCGCCGGCCTGGCCGAAGCCTTCACCGAACTCACCCGCGAGGTCGCCTGAGCGATGAACACCACCGTGTCCCAGGCATCTGCCATCGGCCACGCGGCGGCCGCCGCAGCCATGCCCTGGCGCCGCGTGCTCGGCGCCTACCGGGAGGAGGCGCGCGCCGAGATCCTGCGTTACCTGCGCATGCCGAACTTCATGCTGCCGCTGCTGCTCATGCCGTGCCTGTTCTACCTGCTGTTCGGCATCGTGCTCGCCCATGCCAACGGACCGGATGCGCCGCGCTACCTGCTCGCCAGCTACGCCACCTTCGGGGTGATGGCGCCGGGCTTGTTCGGCTTCGGTGTCTCGCTGGCAATGGAGCGGGGCGACGGCCTGCTCATGCTCAAGCGCGCCATGCCGATGCCGCCGCTGGCCTACCTGCTCGGCAAGATGGCGATGGCGCTGCTGATGGCGGCCGTGGTTTCGCTGCTATTGCTGGCAATGGCCGGCTGCCTGGCCCATGCCGGCTTGCACCCATCGCAGATGGTGCGGCTGCTCGTCACCGGCACGCTGGGCGTGCTGCCGTTCGGCGCGCTGGGCATGCTGATCGGCAGCCTGGCCAAGGGGCAGGGCGGTCCGGGCACGGTCAACCTGGTCTACCTGCCGATGGCCTTCCTGTCGGGGCTGTGGTTTCCGTTGTCGATCCTGCCGGGCGTGCTGCAGCGGCTCGCGCCGGTGTGGCCCAGCTATCACCTCGACCAGTTGGCGTTGCAGGCGGTGGGCCTAGGCCATGCGGGCAGCGCATGGGGCCACGTCGCCGCCCTGGCCGGCTTCACCGCGGCGTGCCTGCTGGTGGCCGCGCGGCGCTTGCGCCGCTATGGTTGAGCGGCCCGCCACGCCCCCGGGAACCGCCGCCATGGAAACCCTGCGCCAGTTGCCCGCCCGTTGGTTCAAGCCTGCGCCGGACTCGGCCATGACGCGCAGCGTGCATCGCGGGCGCTCAATGTGGACCGAGTCGGCGCATTTGCTGTGGTCGTTCTGGGTGTTCGTGGTGCCGGTGTTCAACAGCGAGGGCTGGAGCCTGCGCTGGGCGGTGCTCACCGCGACGAGCTATCCGCTGTTCCTGTGGCTGTTCTTCAAGGCCCTGGCCGCGCCGCGCCGCTACGTGATCCGCTACGCGCTCGTGCTGGTGCTGCTCGGCATGCTGCTGGCGCCCTGGTATCCCAGCGCCTTGACCTACTTCGTCTACGGCTGCGTGCTGCTGTGCTCGTGCAGCGTGCCGTTGTGGCGCTACATGGCGTGGCTGCTGGTGCTGAACACCGCGATGTGGGCGGAGTGCATGCTGCTGCACTACGCCTGGCAGTCGCTGGTCTCGATCCCGATCACTACCGTCATCGTCGGCCTGATCGTCAACGCCGAGCGCCTGAGCAACGACAAGGAGGTCGAACTGCGGCTCTCCCAGGAAGAGGTGCGCCGCCTCGCCGCCACTGCCGAGCGCGAGCGCATCGGCCGCGACCTGCACGACCTGCTCGGCCACACGCTGTCGCTGATCACCCTGAAGCTGGAACTCTCGCGCCGGCTGTTCGACCGCGACAGCGAGGCGGCCCGGCGCGAGATGGAGGAGGCGGAGCAGGTGGCGCGCCATGCGCTGGCCGAGGTGCGCGCCGCAGTTACCGGTATCCGCGCCACCGACCTCGCCGCCGAGCTGGCCTCCGCGCGCCTGCTGCTCGGCGCCTCCGGTGTGCACCTGGACTACGCGCCGCCGCCGCCCGGCCTGCCCGCCGACACCGAGCGCGCACTGGCGCTGCTGCTGCGCGAGGCGGTGACCAACGTGGCGCGGCATGCCGAGGCGAGCCGCGCCTGGGTGCACTGGGCGCGCGAGGGCGCCGCGCTGCGCGTGACGGTGGCGGACGACGGGCGCGGCGGCATCACGCAGGACGGCAACGGCTTGTGCGGCATGCGCGAGCGCGTGCGGGCGCTGGGCGGCATGCTGGAGATCGACTCGCCGCGGGGGCAGGGCACGCGGTTGCGCATCCAGATGCCGGTGCCCGTCACGGTGATGCGGGAGCAGGCGGCGCAGAATGCGTCGCCGAAGCCTGCGGACGACATCGCAGGCAAGGCGATTCCCTGGCCGTCCCAGGAGGGGCAGGCGCTATGAAACGCTTGACGGACTATGTGTCGACACCGCGGCCGGATTCGCTGATGGGGCAGCTCGGCTCACCGCTGCCCTTGCGCTGGCAGATGAGGATGCTCGTGCTGATGCCGGGCATGGCGATCTATATGCCGCTGCTGGCAAAAGGCTTTGCGTGGGCGTGGTTCGGCCCCACGCTGCTGTCGCTGCCGTTCTTCCTCTATTTCCATGCGCAGGCCTACCTCGGGCCACTGTCCCGGCTGGGATGGTATGCGGCCGGCATGACGGTCCTGGGGCTGGTCTTGCTGCGCGTCAATGCAGCGGCCTTCTTCTATCCGATCATGGCCTGCATGGTCCTGGGGCATCTGCCCTCATGGCGACAGGGGCTGGCGTCGTCCGCGCTCATCATGCTGGTTTCCGTGGTAGTGGCCGGGTTCGGGGCTTTGCCGTCAGGCATCATCGCGATACTCGCAACGGTCGGCTTTTTTTGCTGGCTGGGCAGCACCATCGGCATCCACGCCCTGCGGCGCGACGCGGCCCTGCGCCTGTCGCAGGAGGAAGTGCGCCGGCTCGCCACGCTGGCCGAACGCGAGCGCATCGGCCGCGACCTGCACGACCTGCTCGGCCACACGCTGTCGCTGGTGACGATCAAGTCGGAACTGGCGCGCCGGCTGGCGCTCGCCGACCCGCCGCGTGCCCAGCGCGAGATGGAGGAGGTGGAGCGCGTGGCGCGGCACGCCCTGGCCGAAGTCCGCACGGCCGTCACCGGCATGCGCCGCAGCGACCTGGCGGCGGAACTGATGTCCGCGCGGCTGATGCTGGAAGCCTCCGGCGTGCAGTTCGACGGCGCGCTGCCGGACAACCTGCACCTGCCCGAGGCGATCGAGGCGGCGCTGGCGCTGGTGTTGCGGGAGGCCGTCACCAATATCCATCGCCATGCCAGGGCCACGGTGGCCCAAGTACAAAGCTCCATTGACGAGGGAAGCTTCCAGATGCGCATCAGCGACAACGGGCGCGGCGGCCTGTCCGCGCACGGCAACGGCGTCGGCGGCATGCGCGAGCGCGTGCGCACGCTGGGCGGCACGCTGCGCATCGACTCGCCGCCGCGGCGCGGCACGGTGTTGTCGCTGTGCGTGCCGCTGCCTGCGCAGGCCGCCGCGCCGGCGAGAGGGGAATCCATGTCGCTGCATGTTGCCGGGAGCCGCGCATGATCCGCGTGCTGCTGGCCGAGGACCAGGCGATGGTGCGCGGCGCACTGTCCGCGCTGCTCAACCTGGAGAGCGACATCGAGGTGCTGGGCTCGGCCGCCGACGGCGAGGCGGCCTGGCGCGAGCTGCAGCGGCTCAAGCCCGACGTGCTGGTCACCGACATCGAGATGCCCGGCCTCACCGGGCTGGAGCTGGCGCAGCGCGCGCAACGGCACGAGTTGCCGGTGAAGGTGGTCATCGTCACCACCTTCGCGCGGCCGGGCTTCCTGCGTCGCGCGCTCGATGCCGGCGTGGCCGGCTATCTGCTCAAGGACGCGCCGGCGGAGAACCTCGCCGAGGCGCTGCGCAAGGTGCACCGCGGCGGCCGCGCGATCGACCCGCAACTGGCGCTGGAGGCGTGGTCCGAGGCCGACCCGCTCAACGACCGCGAACGCCAGGTGCTGCGCCTCGCCGGCGAGGGCCTCCCCGCCGGCGACATCGCCGTCCGCCTCAAACTCTCCCACGGCACCGTGCGCAACTACCTCTCCGAGGCCATCGGCAAGCTCGGCGTGGCCAACCGCATCGAGGCGTACCGGCTGGCGCGGCAGAAGGGGTGGCTCTAGGGCTGGGAATCGGGAGTTGGGAATAGGTAAAGAGCGGGGCGGCGCTTTGTGGGGGCGCCGCTTTACGCTTTCCCGATTCCCGAACTTCGCGCTCCACGCCACGCTGCGGGATAATGCTTCGCTGACTGTTCCCGAGCCGCGAAGCGCCCGTCTTGAAGAAATCCGATTTCGATTACGAACTGCCGCCCGAGCTGATCGCGCAGGCGCCGTTGGCCGAGCGTTCGGCCAGCCGGCTGCTGGTGCTCGACGTGCCCGGGCAGGCGCTGGCCGACCGCCGGTTCCGCGAGTTGCCGCAGTTCCTGCGCGCGGGCGACCTGCTGGTGTTCAACGACACCCGCGTGCTGCCGGCGCGCCTCTACGGGCGCAAGGAGAGCGGCGGGGCGGTGGAGATCCTGATCGAGCGGGTCACCGGCGCGCACGAGGCGACGGTGCAGTTGGGCGTGAGCAAGAAGCCGAAGGCGGGCGGGCGGATCGAGCTGGCCGACGGCAGCATGGCGGTGGTGCTGGGACGCGAGGGCGCCTTCTTCCAGCTGCGCTTCGCCTCGCCCGAGCCGCTGGAGAAGCTGCTGCCGAAGCTCGGCGAGATGCCGCTGCCGCCGTACATCGCGCGCCATGCCGACCACAGCGACGAGGAGCGCTACCAGACCGTGTTCGCGCGCGAGCCGGGCGCGGTGGCGGCGCCCACCGCGGGCCTGCACTTCGACGAAGGGATGCTGGCCGAGTTGCGCGAACGCGGCGTGGACTTCGGCTACGTGACCCTGCACGTAGGCGCCGGCACCTTCCAGCCGGTGCGCGCGGACGACATCAAGAACCACCAGATGCACCGCGAGTGGCTCAACGTGGGCGCGGGGCTGGTCGAGCAGATCCGCCGCACGCGCGCCGCCGGCGGGCGGGTGGTCGCGGTGGGCACCACGGTGGTGCGCGCGCTGGAGAGCGCCACGGTGGACGGCGAGTTGAAGCCTTTCGCCGGCGAGACGCAGATCTTCATCTTCCCCGGCTACCGCATCACCAGCATCGACGCGCTGATCACCAACTTCCACCTGCCGCAGTCGACGCTGCTGATGCTGGTCTCGGCGCTGGCCGGGCGCGACTTCATCCTGGAGGCCTACCGCCACGCGGTGGCCGGGCGCTACCGCTTCTTCTCCTACGGCGATGCGATGCTGATCCTGCCGCAAGGCGGCTGAGAACCTGTTCAAAAGTCTTCTTCGTTGACGTCGCATGACTCATCACGCCTGCTTACAGGGGGATGCCGGGAGGGTGCTAGCCGCGAGGCAAGGGTTCACCCCTCCCCAACCCTCCCCTACACGCAGGGGAGGGTCTTGGCAGGTTCTGAGCGCGCGGGTGCGTCAGCGCGGCCGGGACAGCGCCGGCCACGACCGGCGATAATGGGCGGATGACTGCCATGACCTTCGACCTGCTCGCCACCGACGGCCGCGCCCGCCGCGGGCGCCTCCACTTCGACCGCGGCACGGTGGAGACGCCGGCCTTCATGCCGGTGGGCACCTACGGCTCGGTGAAAGCGATGACGCCGCGCGACATCACCGACATCGGGGCCGAGATCATCCTCGGCAACACCTTCCACCTGTTCCTGCGGCCGGGGCTTCAGATCGTCGAGCAGTTCGAGGGGCTGCACCGCTTCATCGGCTGGGACAAGCCCATCCTCACCGACTCGGGCGGTTTCCAGGTGTTCTCGCTGGCGCACAAGCGCAAGCTGGCCGAGGAGGGCGTGACCTTCGCCTCGCCGGTGGACGGCTCCAAGGTGTTCCTGTCACCGGAAGTCTCGATGAAGATCCAGACGGTGCTGGACTCGGACGTGGTGATGATCTTCGACGAGTGCACGCCGTACCCGGCCACCGAGAAGGTGGCGGGCGACTCGATGGAGCTGTCTCTGCGCTGGGCCGAGCGTTCGCGCCGTGCCTTCGACGACCTGAAGAACCCCAATGCGCTGTTCGGCATCGTGCAGGGCAGCGTGTACGAGCCGCTGCGCCGCCGCTCGGCCGAGGGGCTGGTGGGGATCGGCTTCGACGGCTACGCGGTGGGTGGCCTGGCGGTGGGTGAGCCGGAGGCCGAGCGCAACCACACGCTGGACTTCACCCTGCCGCTGCTGCCCAAGGACAAGCCGCGCTACCTGATGGGCGTGGGCCGGCCGGAGGACATCGTGGAGGCGGTGCGCCGCGGCATCGACATGTTCGACTGCGTGATGCCCACCCGCAACGCGCGCAACGGCTTCCTGTTCGTGCCCGAGGGCACGCTGCGCATCCGCAACGCCAAGTACGCCATGGACACGCGGGTGATCGAGGAGGGCTGCGACTGCTACGCCTGCGCCAACGGCTTCTCCCGCGCCTACCTGCGCCACCTCGACCGCTGCAACGAGATCCTCGCCAGCCAGCTCGCCACCATGCACAACCTGCGGCACTACCAGCGGCTGATGGCGGGGCTGCGCGAGGCGATCGCCGCCGGCACGCTGGAGGATTTCGTGGCGGCGTTCTACGCGCGCCGGCAAGGGGCCGTCGCCTAGCGGCCCCGCGCCCACCCCGGTTCCTTGCGGGGTGCGCCGCTGCTGTAGGAGGCGCGCTTGCGCGCGACCGGCCGGCGCGATGGGCTTGCAGCGCCACGGTCGCGCGCAAGCGCGCTCCTTACATTCGGAGGCGGGAGGGTGGGTTTTCAGTAGTTCACTTGCAGCTGCAACCGCAGCAGGTCGCCGTCGACCTGCCGGTACGGCGCCGCCGTGGTGTTGGTGCGGCGCATGTTGGCGTAGGCGAGGGCGATCTCCAGCGCGCTGGAGGGTTGCCATTCCACGCCGGCCTCGATCTCGTCCACCTTCATGCGCGGCGCGTTGTTGTCGAATTTCGAGGCGCCGCGGTAGGTCTGCCACTTGAGGTAGGGCATCAGCGAGCCGAACGCGCCGTCGACCTTGTACATGGCCTGCACGTAGCCGCCGCGCAGCGACCTGGTGCGAATGCGGCGCCGGGCCACGTCCAGTTCCGGCCCGCGGCCCACCGTCCACTCGGCCTGCACGCCGAACGGCTGCGGGTAGTAGATGACGTGGGCGGCCACGCGCTGGTCCTTGGAGCCTTCGGCCGAGGCGGGCACGGCGGGCGTGAAGCTGCGCCCGTCGAGGCTGACCGGCGCGGTGCCGACCACGAAGCGGCCGGTGTAGGCGTCGGCGCCCACCTCCAGGTACTGCCCGTTGTCGAACTTGAACGGGTAGGTGGCGTGCAGCACGGTGTGCAGGCTGTTGTTGCGCTCGGCGCGGTTGGCGCCCTGGCCGTTGTAGAAGCCCAGGCCCAGCACGCCGTAGTCGCCCGAGCCCTTCAGGCCAGACTTCACCAGGTCCTGGAAGCGCTCGTGGGCCACCTGCGGCGTGTAGTAGAACAGCGCGCCGATGTCGCGCTCGTCGCGCAGGCCCGAGTTGAGCGCGTCGGCGCGGTCGGGCGAGAGGCGGTTCTGGCTGGACTGCAGGTTTTCCCAGCCGTAGGGGATCTTGGACTGGCCGGCGCGGATGCGGAACTCGCGCTGCCTGTCCAGGTAGATGTCGGCGTAGGCGTCGCGCAGCTGGGCGAAGTTGGAGGTGGTGGAGCCGGTGGGCGTGCTGCCGAAGTCGGGCTGGAAGTACAGCGAGACGTAGTCGTTGAGGTCGCCGCTCAGCACCACGCGGGCGCGGCGGATGCCGAAGCCCTGGTTGCCGCCCACGAAGCGGTCGCCCGGGGTGCGGAGGTCGTAGGCGTCGCCACCCACCTCGTGGTTGTAGCGGATCTGCATGTAGCCGCGCAGGCCGATGCGGTCGTACCACTTCCTGGCGGCCGGCTTGGCCGGTTCGGCACGGGCGAGCTGGGGCGCGGCGGGCGCGACCGGGGCCGTCGCGGGTGGCACAGGCAGGGCCGACTGGGGCAGCTTGCCGTGCTCGTCCACCTGCACGAAGGTGCCGAGCTTGACGCGGCCGGGGCCGGGCTCGGCGAAGAGCTGCTTGGTCTTCTTGTCGACGTAGAGGTCGAGCTCGGTGGCTTCGGCCAGGTCGCCGCCGGTGGCGGCGCCGAGGGTGCAAAGGAGTGCTGCGAGGGCGCGTTTCTTCATGGGTGGTCCGCTGGGTGGCAGTGGCAGGGGGGGCGCGTTGCGCGGGCTTTCCTGCGGGGCGGCCGCATGGATGCGGTGCGCGGCCGGGATGCGTCCGTGTCTTTTCCCGGTGCCTTGGCGCGTGTGGCGAGCCCCTTCGCCGGATTCGTAAAATCTTGCGCAGCCGTGGCGAGCGGCACCCTACGCAGGCCGCGTGTCGGTTTCGTGACAGGCGTGGCGCTTCGGCGAGGGCGCCGGCGCCGGGGCGCGGTTCGGTGCGTTTCCCGCGAACCGCATGGCATAATCGGAGGTCTTTTACTGGATGCTGGGCGGACTTTCCCGCCTAAGCCATTGCTTGCGAGACAAAAATCTATGAGTTCTCAGCTTCCCATCGTGATCGCCCAGGCGGCCCCGGCCGCCGGCCAGGGCAATCCGCTGCTGACCTTCCTGCCGCTGATCGTGCTGTTCGGCCTGATGTATTTCCTGATGATCCGCCCGCAGATGAAGCGGCAGAAGGAGCATCGCAACATGGTCGCCGCGCTCTCCAAGGGCGACGAGGTGGTCACCAACGGCGGCATCGCCGGCCGCGTGGAAGAAGTGGGCGAGAGCTTCATCACGGTGGAAATCGCGCCGAACGTGAAGGTCAAGCTGCAGAAGGGCGCCGTGTCGCAGGTGCTGCCCAAGGGCACGCTGAAGGCCTCCTGACGGGGATCCTCATCGAAGAGTGCGGCCATGGACGGCCGCCCGCTGGCTCGCGCGATCACGGACGGTCGCCCAAGGATCGAACATGACTGATTTCCCACGCTGGAAGTACGCGCTGGTCGCGCTGGTGTTGCTGTTCGGCATCGTCTACGCGCTGCCCAATGCGTTTCCGCCGGTGCCCTCGGTGCAGGTGGCCGCCATCCATGGTGCCGTCGTCGATACGGCGTTGCAGCAGAAGGTGGCCGCCGCGCTCAAGCAGCAGAACGTCGCCTATAGCGACCTCGCCCTCGACGGCGACCGCCTGGTGGCGGACTTCGCCAACGCGGATGTGCAGGCGCATGCCTCCGACGTGATCCGCACCGCGGTCGGCGACAACTACACGGTGGCGCTCAACCTCGCCTCCACCGTGCCGGGCTGGCTGCGCGCGATCGGCGCCAAGTCGATGCCGCTCGGCCTCGACCTGCAGGGCGGCGTGCACTTCCTGATGGCGGTGGACCAGAACGCGGTCATCGACAAGCAGGAGGACCGCTACACGGACGACATCCGCAGCCTGCTGCGCCAGAAGAACATCCGCTACGACTCGGTGGCCCGCAACAGCCAGCGCGGGCAGGGCGTGGCGGTGGTGCTGCGCGCGGCCGCGGACCGCAACGCGGCTTCCGCGGCGATTGCCGCCGAATACCCCGACCTCAACGTGCAGGACGGCGCCACCACCGGCGACCGCTTCGTGCTCAACGCGGCGGTGAAGCCGGAGAAGCTGCGCGACCTCGCGCTCGGCGCCATCTCGCAGAACGTGGGCACGCTGCGCAACCGCATCAATGCGCTGGGCGTGTCCGAGCCGGTGATCCAGCAGCAGGGCGACAACCAGATCGTGGTGGAGCTGGCCGGCGTGCAGGACCCGGCCGAGGCCAAGCGCATCATCGGCGCCACCGCCACGCTCGAATACCACCCCGGCATCGGCTTCCCCGGCGACCCGCGCGCGGTCGAGGCCGCCCGCAGCGGCAACGTGCCGCCGGACGCGCGCCTGTACTACGAGCGCGGCAGCCGCCGGCCGGTGCTGGTGAGCAAGCGCATCATCGTCACCGGCGACGAGCTGGCCGACGCGGCATCGGGCGTGGACCAGCAGAGCGGCGCGCCCAAGGTGGACGTGACGCTCTCCGCCGCCGGCGCGCGCAAGATGCTCGACTACACCACCGCCAACGTCGGCAAGCCGATGGCCGTGGTGTACGTGGAGACGCTCTACGACACCAAGATCGTGGACGGCAAGGAGACCCGCGTGCCGCGCGTGTCGGAGGAGGTGATCTCCGACGCCACCGTGCAGGGCGTGTTCGGCAAGAACTTCCAGACCACGGGCCTTGCCACCACCAAGGAGGCCTCCGAGCTTGCGCTGCTGCTCAAGGGCGGTTCGCTGGCGGCGCCGGTGGACATCGTCGAGCAGCGGGTGATTGGCCCCAGCCTCGGCCAGGACAACATCCGCAAGGGCTTCCGCGCGGTGCTGCTGGGCCTGGGCCTGGTGCTGCTGGCGGCGGCGGTGTACTACAAGCTGTTCGGCCTGGTGGCGGACATCGCGCTGTTCTTCAACCTGGTGGTGCTGCTGGCGGTGATGTCGCTGATCGGGGTGACGCTGACCATGCCTGGCATCGCCGGCATCGTGCTCACGCTGGGCATGGCGATCGACGCCAACGTACTGATCTGCGAGCGCATCCGCGAGGAGTTGCGCAACGGCTCGACGCCGCACGCGGCGATCCGCGCCGGCTACGAGAAGGCGTGGGCCACCATCCTGGACGCCAACGTCACCCACCTGATCGCCGCGCTGGCGCTGACCACGATGGGCTCGGGCCCGATCAAGGGCTTCGGCGTGACGCTGCTGATCGGCATCCTCACCTCGATGTTCACCTCGGTGACCGTGACGCACGCGATCACCGCGCTGATCCACGGCCACCGCAAGCTCAAGACGCTGTCGGTCTGATTTTCAGAAGTGCGGCCAGGATGGCCGCTTTTCTCCGAAAAGGGACTTTCGCAAAGAGAACCCATAGATGGAAATTTTCAACCACAACGCCAACGTCAACTTCCTGGGCATGCGCCGCCTCAGCATCGGCATCGCCGTGCTGCTGGTGCTGGCCTCGCTGGCGCTGATCTTCACCCGCGGCCTCAACTACGGCCTGGACTTCACCGGCGGCGTGCTGGTGGAGGTGCAGTACCAGCAGCCGGCGGACGTGGGGCAGGTGCGCGAGGCGCTGGCCCAGGGCGGCATGGAAACCGCCGTGGTGCAGAGCCTGGGCGGCACCCGCGACATGTCCATCCGCATGCAGCCCACGCCCGCGATGCGCGACGTGGACGGCAAGGTGGACCTGGACCGGGTGGCCGCCGTGATCGGCAAGGCGTTGCAGGCCTCGCGCCCAGACGCGGTGCTGAAGAGCCGCTCCTCGGTCAGTTCCCAGGTCGGCGCGGAACTGCGCAGCGACGGCAGCATCGCCGCGGTGTTCGTGATCCTCGGCATCGGCATCTACCTGTGGGTGCGCTTCGAGCGCCGCTTCGCCATCGCGGCGATCGTCACCGAGGTGCACGACGTGCTGGTGACGCTGGGCGTGATCGCGCTGGTGCAGCGCGAGTTCGACCTCACCGTGCTGGCCTCGGTGCTGGCGGTGATCGGCTACTCGATCAACGACAAGGTGGTGGTGTTCGACCGCATCCGCGAGCTGTTCCGCCTGGCCCGCAAGGCCGAGCCGGAGGAAGTGCTCAACCGCTCGATCAACAACACGCTGTCGCGAACCATCATCACCTCGCTGTTCACCGGCATCACCATGCTGGCGCTCTACCTGATCGGCGGCCCGGTGGTCCACGGCTTCGCCATCACCATGCTGATCGGCATCGTGGTGGGCACGCTGTCCTCGATCTTCGTGGCGAGCCCGATCCTGCTGTGGCTGGGCGTGTCCAAGCAGGACCTGATGCCGCGCAGCAAGGAAGACCCGGAGCTGGCGCGGCGCCCCTGAGGCGCTTCGCCGCAGGACAGCGAACGCAAGCACCATCACGGGCCGCACAAGCGGCCCGTTTTTTTACCCGCCGCCGCGACACTTTGTTGACGGCATTTGCCGAATAGTCGTCTTGCGTTGGATCAATTCCGGGGGGCGTGCAGGGGCGGGCGCAATGTCGCAGGCGAGCTTCACGGTGAAGCGCCTTCACTAACATTTAAGCGTTGGCCGTCGAAGCGACTCGGCTCCGGCGACTTCCTTCCCGCCCATGATTCGTCCGCCGGCGTCAGCCGTGCAGCGACAGAGGTTAGCCATGTCCACCCTGGATGCACTTCATCTGGCGCGATTGCAGTTCGCGTTCACCGTTTCCTTCCACATCATTTTCCCGGCCATCAGCATCGGCCTGGCGAGCTTCCTCGCCGTGCTCGAGGGGCTGTGGCTGAAGACCGGCAAGCCGGTCTACCGCGAGCTGTTCTTCTTCTGGTCGAAGATCTTCGCCGTCGGCTTCGGCATGGGCGTGGTGTCGGGCGTGGTGATGAGCTACGAGTTCGGCACCAACTGGTCGGGCTTCTCCAACTTCGCCGGCGCGATCACCGGCCCGCTGCTCACCTACGAGGTGCTGACGGCGTTCTTCCTGGAGGCCGGCTTTCTCGGCATCATGCTGTTCGGCTGGCACAAGGTGGGCCCCAAGGCGCACTTCTTCGCCACCCTGATGGTGGCCATCGGCACACTGATCTCGACCTTCTGGATCCTCTCCTCCAACAGCTGGATGCAGACCCCGCAGGGCTTCGCCATCGAGAACGGCAAGGTGATCCCGGTGGACTGGCTGAAGATCGTGTTCAACCCGTCCTTCCCCTACCGCCTCGCCCACATGGCGATCGCCGCCTTCATCGTGGCCGGCTTCCTGGTCGCCGCCTGCGGCGCCTGGCACCTGCTCAAGGGGCGCCGCGACGAGGGCGTGAAGAAGACCTTCTCGATGGCGCTGTGGATCCTGCTGCTGCTTACCCCGATCCAGATCATCGTGGGCGACGCGCACGGCCTGAACACGCGCGAGCACCAGCCGGCCAAGATCGCCGCGATCGAGGGCCTGTGGGAGACCGAGAAGGGCGGCACCGCGCTCAACCTCGTCGGCTGGCCCGACATGGAAGCGGAGGAGACCAAGTACGCGGTGAAGATTCCGCACCTGGGCAGCCTGATCCTGGCCCACAGCTGGGACGGCGAGATCAAGGGCCTGAAGGAGTTCGCGCCGGAAGACCGCCCCTATTCGCCCATCGTGTTCTGGTCGTTCCGCGTGATGGCGGGCCTGGGCATGCTGATGCTGCTGATGTCGCTGCTGGGCGTGCTGCTGCGCCGCGGGCAGAAGCTCTATGAGGCGCGCTGGTTCCAGCGTTTCGTGCTGTGCATGGGCCCGTCCGGCCTGGTGGCGCTGCTGGCCGGCTGGATCACCACCGAGGTGGGCCGCCAGCCGTGGGTGGTGTACGGCGTGATGCGCACCGCCGACGGCGTGGCGCCGCTGAGCGCGCAGCAGCTCGGCACCTCGCTGCTGATCTTCGTGGTGATCTACTTCGCGGTGTTCGGCACCGGCATCTACTACATGCTCAAGCTGATGCGCAAAGGCCCGCAGCTCGAAGGCGAGGACGTGAGCCACGCCGACGCGCACGGCGGGCACGAGGCCGTTGCGGCCGGCCATCCGGCGCTGGAGCACCGCATGCTGATCTCGCGCCCCAACGACGCCATCGACGACTGAGGATCCACACATGCATATCGATCTACCTATCGTCTGGGCGGCGATCATTGCGCTGGGCGTGTTCATCTACGTGCTGCTCGACGGCTTCGATCTTGGCATCGGCCTGCTGTTCCCGTTCTTCGACGACGACCGCGAGCGGCAGTTGATGATCAACACCGTCGCCCCCGTGTGGGACGGCAACGAGACCTGGATGGTGCTCGGCGGCGCGGGCCTGTACGCCGCCTTCCCGGTGGTCTACTCGACCCTGCTGCCAGCCACCTACCTGCCGCTGATCTTCATGCTGGCCGGCCTGATCTTCCGCGGCGTGGCCTTCGAGCTGCGTTCCAAGGCGACGCGTACGCGCCATCTGTGGGACATCGCCTTCATGGGCGGCTCGGCTCTGGCCACCTTCTGCCAGGGCATGGTGGTGGGCACGCTGCTGCAGGGCATCCACATCGTCGACGAGCGCTTCGCCGGTGGCGAGTTCGACTGGGTCTCGCCGTTCAGCCTGTTCTGCGGCCTGGGCCTCCTGGTCACCTACGCCACGCTGGGCTGCGGCTGGCTGATCATGAAGGTCGAGGGCGAGCTGCAGCGCAAGATGTTCGCGCTGATGAAGCCGCTGGCGGCGGTGCTGCTGGGCGTGATCGGCGTGGTCAGCCTGTGGACCGTGCTCGGCCAGCCGAGCGTGGCCGCGCGCTGGTTCGGCCCGCTGTTCTACGCCTTCCTGCCGGTGCCGGTGCTGGTGCTGGCCTGCGTGTGGGGCGTGTTCCGCGCGGTGCGCCTGCGCCATGAGTACCAGCCGTTCCTGCTCACCCTGGGCCTGCTGTTCCTCGGCTTCAGCGGCCTGGTGATCAGCATCTTCCCGAACATCATCCCGCCGTCGCTGGACATCTGGTCGGCCTCCTCACCGCACACCAGCCAGCTGTTCGCGCTGGTGGGCGTGGCCATCGTGCTGCCGGTCATCCTGTGCTACAGCGCCATGTCGTACTGGGTGTTCCGCGGCAAGGTGCGCCACGACGACCCGGGGTACCACTGATGAGCGCGCCGGCCGGACCTTCGCGCTGGCGCAAGGCCGGCTGGTTCGTGCTGCTGTGGATCGGTGGCGTGGTGGCGGCGATCGTGCTGGCCGCCGTGTTCAAGGTGCTGATGCTGGGCGCGGTGAAGCAGTAGCGATCCGCCGTCCGCGACGCCGGCGCAAGAAGGGCTGCCCTCGGGCGGCCCTTTTTGCGTCCGGCGCTCAATATCCGCCCCGTGCGGCCGTTACAACGGTCCGGATGGGAGTACAGGTACGGGGGCGGACGTCCGCATGCTTATCGTGATCGGTTTTTTGCTGGTGCTGGCCTGCGTGTTCGGCGGCTTTTTGCTGGCGCACGGCCAGGCGCTGGCGCTGTGGCAGCCCTACGAGCTGATGATCATCGGCGGCGGCGCGCTGGGCGCCTTCCTGAGCGCCACGCCGGGCAAGGTCGTGCGCCAGGTGCTGCGCGAGGCGCTCGGCCTCCTCAAGGGGCCGGCCTACCGCAAGCAGGACTACGTGGACCTGCTGGCGCTGCTCTACGGCATCTTCGGCGTGATGCGCAAGGAAGGCGTGCTGGGCCTGGAGGCGCACATCGAGGACCCGGCCGCGAGCAGGCTGTTCTCCGCCTACCCGCGGCTGCTCAAGGACCAGCACCTGGTCGAGTTCATCACCGACTGCCTGCGCCTGATCGTCGGCGGCAGCATCAACCCGCACGAGCTCGAGCAACTGCTCGACGTGGAACTGGAGGCGCACCGCGAGGAGGCCGAGGCGCCGGCGCTGGCGGTGATGAAGGTGGCCGACTCGCTGCCCGGCTTCGGCATCGTGGCGGCGGTGCTCGGCATCGTCACCACCATGTCGCAGCTCGACGGCGACACCAGCCGCATCGGCGAGCACATCGCCGGCGCGCTGGTGGGCACCTTCCTCGGCATCCTGCTCTGCTACGGCTTCGTCGGCCCGCTGGCGGCGGCGATGGAGAGCCGCGTGCAGGAGGATGGCCGCGCCTACGAATGCGTGAAGGTGGCGCTGCTCGCCAGCCTGCGCGGCTACAACCCGAAGGTGGCGGTGGAGTTCGCCCGCAAGTCGCTCTCGGCGCAGCAGCGGCCGAGCTTCCAGGACCTGGAGGCGCACCTGGACGGCGCCCGGGCGGGCGCATGAGCGCAGGCGGCAAGGAGGGCGGCGAGCCGCCACTGATCGTGGTGCGCCGCGCGCGGCGGTCGCGCCGCGGCGGGCATCACGGCGGCGCGTGGAAGGTGGCCTATGCCGACTTCGTCACCGCGATGATGGCCTTCTTCCTGGTGATGTGGCTGCTCGGCGTGGGCACCCGCGAGCAGCGTGCGGCGATCTCCGAATACTTCAAGAACCCCAGCATGACGCCGGGCCAGTCCACCGTGGCGCCGCCGGGCAGGATGGGGCCGGGCGGCGCCAGCGACAGCCTGATCCAGCTCAACGGCGCGATGAGCCCGCCGCGCGGGCCGGGGCAGGACACCCGCAACGCCGTGGCCGCCGCGAGGGAGCGCCGCGAGGTCGAGAAAGAGGCGCGCCAGCGGGAGCGCACGCGGCTGGAGGAGCTGATGCAGCAGCTCAAGGCGGCGATCCAGCACAGCCAGGCGCTGGCGCCGTTCAAGGACCAGCTGCTGCTCGACATCACCCCGGAAGGGCTGCGCATCCAGGTGGTGGACAAGCTCAACCGCCCGATGTTCGACCTCGGCAGCGCGCAGCTCAAGCCCTACACGGCCGAGATCCTGCACGAGCTGGCCGGCTTCATCGCCAGCGTGCCGAACAAGATCAGCCTCTCCGGCCACACCGACGACGCGCCCTACGGCGGCGGCCGCGGCTACGGCAACTGGGAACTCTCGGCCGACCGCGCCAACGCGGCGCGCCGCGCGCTGCTCGACGGCGGCCTGCGCGACGACAAGGTGGCGCGGGTGGTGGGCCTGGCCGCCTCGGTGCCGTTCGACAAGGCGCACCCGGGCGACCCGGTGAACCGCCGCATCAGCATCATCGTGATGACCCGCCAGGCGGAGGATGCGGCGTTGTCGCAGGAGCTGGTGCGGGCAGACGCGCCGGCGGCCGGCCTGCCGACGCCGCCCGCCATCCGTCCGGCCGATGCCGGGCCGGCTTCGCCGGCGCCCGAGGCCGGTCCGCCGGGGCTGCCGCCCGCCTCGCCCTGATCCGCGCCGGCTGTTGTAGCGCGCCTTGCGCGCGACCCGGCCCGTCACCGTGATGGTCGGTCGCGCGCAAGGCGCGCTCCTTACAATTTGGTGGGGTTCAATGCGCCGGCGCGCGCAGCCGGGCATCCAGTGCACGCAGGCGCTCGACCGTGCCCACGTCGGTCCACTCGCCGCGATGGTGCGTGCCTGCGACTTCGCCCCGCGCCATCGCCGCGCGCAGCAGCGGTACCGTGCTGAAGCGCGGTCGCGCGCCGCCCTCGGCGGCCCGGTTGCCGAGCACCTCGCGCCAGCCGTCCAGCAGTTCGCGCCGGTACACGCCGATGCCGGCGAAGGTGAGCTTCGGCTCGCCCTCGCCGTGCACGCGGCCGTGCGGGTCGAGATGGAAGTCGCCGCCGGGATGCTGGGGCGGGTTGTCCACCAGCAGCAGGTGGGCGAGGTCGGCCGGTTCGGCGGGCAGGGCGGCGAAGTCGGCGTCGGTCCACACGTCGCCGTTGACGGCGAGGAAGGGCTCGGGGCCGAGCAGGGGCAGGGCGTTGAGCAGGCCGCCGCCGGTTTCCAGCGGCGTCGGGCCTTCGTAGGCGTAGCGGATGCGCAGGCCCCAGCGGCTGCCGTCGCCCAGCGTGTCGGGGAACTGCTCGGCCAGGTGCGAGGTGTTGATCACCACGTAGTGCACGCCGATGGCGGCGAGTTTCTCCAGGTGCCAGGCGATCAGCGGCTTGCCGCCCACCTCGAGCAGCGGCTTGGGCGTGCGCTCGGTGAGCGGGCGCATGCGCTCGCCGAGGCCGGCGGCGAAGATCAGGGCGTGCCTCATGCGAGGTCGGGCCGGCCGAGGTCGCGGCCGGCCACGCGCCGCTTCAGCAGTTCGACGAAGGCGCCCAGCTCGTGGTGGCGGCTGGCCACGCGGACCACGTAGTCGTACACGCGCGGCAGGTCGGCCAGGTAGCCGAGCTTGCCGTCGCGGTAGTACAGGCGGCAGAAGAGGCCGAGCACCTTGATGTGGCGCTGCAGGCCGGCGAGGTCGAACCAGCGCATGAAGCGCGCGTGGTCCACTTCGGTGCCGATCAGGTGGGTGGCCTTCAGGCGCAGCCGGTAGCTCTCGACCCAGCCGTCGATACGTTCCTCGTCCCAGGCGACGTAGGCGTCGCGCAGCAGCGAGGCGAGGTCGTAGGTGAGCGGCCCGACCAACGCACCCTGGAAGTCGATGATGCCCGGGCCGCCGCGCTCCAGCACCAGCAGGTTGCGGCTGTGGTAGTCGCGGTGCACGAAGCCCTGCGGCTGTTCCAGCGCGTTGTCCAGCAGCACGCGGAAGGCGGCCTCCAGCACGTCCCACTCGCCGGCGTCCGGCAGCCGGCCGAGGTGCCGGCCGAGGAACCACTCCGGCATGATCTCCAGCTCGCGGCTGAGGAAGGCGTAGTCGTAGGGCGGCAGGCCGCGCACGTCCGCGTGCGCCTGCATGCGCAGCAGCGCGTCCATGGCCTCGCCGTAGAGGCGGTCCGCGCTGTGGGCGTCGAGCGCGGACAGGTACAGCCGCGAACCCAGGTCCTCGATCAGCAGGAAGCCTTGTTCCAGGTCCTGCGCGTAGATCGCCGGCACGTGCAGCCCGGCGGCGGCCAGGCGCGCGCCGATCTCCACCCACGGGCGCGGGTCCTCCTGCGCGGGCGGGGAGTCCATCACGATCAGGCTGCGGCCCTGGCTGGCGCCGCGCCAGTAGCTGCGGAAGCTGGCGTCGCTGGAGGCCGGCTCGAGGGCCAGCGCCGGGTCGCCGGTGGCGGTGCGGGCCCAGGCCAGGCGGGCCGTGGCGCGTTCGTTGGCAGCTTGCATGCGGTCGGGAGCGGGGACGATACGATCAAGCTTAGTACGACGGCCGAAGCCCCGTCATGCCGGTCTGGCCGCTGTCCGGCAGGCCGCGCGCCGGATGGGCGGCAGTGCCGCGAGGCCGGGCGTGCGTCGGGGGCCGGGGGCCTCGCCGGCGGCGCGGACATGTGCGCATCGGCATCGGCATCGGTGTCGCGGATCGCACATTCCTTCAGGGCGTCGCGCGGGGTCTTTCCGGGGCTTGGTCCGCGACCCGGTTATAGCTGTGATGACAAGCATTGGCGCAGCCTCGCAGGATGTTGCGTGGTGATTTGTCGCATCGGCTCGACAGTCGTTAGGTAAATGTGGTGATCTCGCTATCGAGACGTTGACAAGTTTGGCCGTCCATTTCGCGGCCGGGCTTGCTCATGGGGCGCCTTGAATCCTGCGTTTTTCCAGTCATGGAACGAGTCCGATCGGCGGAGCAAGGCCGGTCGCGGGCGCGTGCGCCTTCGTGTCCGCGAGTGCGAAGCGCCGGTGAGGAGCCGCCCCGTGCCGGCGGCGCCGGGGCGCAGGGCGCGGCAAGGCATCGGAACAACCGTCCTGGGTTGGACAAGCGAGACGACCCGTCCGGGCCAGCGTGGGGACGCGGCGGATGGGGACGGGGCAGGCGGTCGGACGAACCTGCCCAAGAGGCGCGGAGCGCTCCGGAGGGAATCGGGTGTTCGTGCCATGGCCGTCCAGACGGCCAGTCGAAACTGGTGAACAGAACGCTTGCGAGGGGAATTTTTGAATGCCTGGTTTCAGTGGAATCAACGTGGTGGGGAGCGAGATGAAGAAACGTCCGACTTTTTCGCAGTTGTCGGCGGCGGTGCTGCTGGCGCTGTCGCAGTGGGCCGTCGCGGGGAGCGCGCTGGCGGATGACAAGGCCGACGTGGCGGCCGACCCGAAGAAGACCAGCAACATGCAGACGGTGACGGTGACCACCGGCACGCACTCGAGCGAGCGCACCGCCAGCACCTCGCTGGCACCGGTGGACGTGCTCTCCGCCGAGGCGCTCAAGAGCACCGGTGCCACCGACGTGGCCACCGCGCTGTCGCGCCTGGAGCCGTCGCTGAACTTCCCGCTCTACGCGGGCTCGGACGCCTCCGGCTCGCAGCGCCCGATGTCCATGCGCGGCCTGTCGCCGGACCTGGTGCTGGTGCTGGTGGACGGCAAGCGCTACCACACCCCTTCCTACATCAACACCAGCGGCCAGGGCTACGGCACCGCGCCGGTGGACTTCCAGACCCTGCCGCTGTCGGCGGTGGACCACATCGAGGTGCTGCGCGACGGCGCCGCCGCGCTGTACGGCTCCGACGCCATCGCCGGCGTGGTCAACGTGGTGCTGAAGAAGGGCGCCAAGGGCGGCGCGCTCGACTTCACCGGCGGCCAGTACAGCGCCGGCGACGGCCGCAAGTACCTCGGTTCGGCCAACTTCGGCCTGCCGCTGGGCGACAAGGGCTGGGTGCGCTTCGACGCCGAGAAGGGCTACGACGGCCGCATCAGCCGCAGCCAGCCGAACATCTTCGCGCCCGAGATCGGCTCGCCGGGCCAGGGCAGCACGCCGAGCGTGCAGCACAAGAGCTTCAACCTCAACGGCAGCTACAACATCACCTCGAACCTCGAACTGTACTTCATGGCGGTGAACACCTGGCGCGACAGCGTGGCCAAGATGAACTACCGCTACCCCTACCTGCGCTACCGGGACTACAGCAGCAGGCAGATCGGCTCCCCGGCCAACGGCTACGTGGGCTACCCGGAGTGGGCGCTGTACCCGCAGGGCTACAACCCGGCGCTGGAGAACAAGACCCAGGACAACGAACTGGTGCTCGGCCTGCGCGGCGAGATCGGCGACGGCTGGCGCTGGGACGTGGGCGCCAACTATGGCCGCAACAAGCTCTCCATGTACACCGTGGGCAGCATCAACCGCGCCTACTACCAGGACTTCGGCACCAACCCCAACGGCGGCGACTTCTACGACGGCACCTTCCGCAACAAGCAGCAGGTGCTGACGGCCGACATCACCAAGGACTTCAGCCTCTCCTGGCTGCCCAACTCGGTGACGTTGGCCTTCGGCGCCCAGTACCTGCGCGAGACCTATAGCCTGGATGCGGGCGACGTGGCCTCCTACTACGCCACCACCACCCGCGGCACCGCGCCCAACTCGGGCGTGCCACAGGCCGGCGCCCAGGGCTACTCGGGCTACAGCCCGCAGTCGGCCGGTGACTGGGGCCGCCACAGCGTGGCCGGCTACGTGAGCCTGGAGACCAACCTCACCGACAAGCTGGGCGTATCGCTGGCCGGCCGCCACGAGAAGTACTCCGACTTCGGACGCACCACCAACGGCGCGCTGTCGCTGCGCTACGACTTCACCGACAACTTCGCGCTGCGCGGGTCGGTGTCCTCGGGCTTCAAGGCGCCGTCGCTGGCGCAGTCCTACTACTCGGTGGTGGTGTCCACCAGCTACACGGTGGAGCAGGGCGTGCCGGTGGCCGGCCTCTACAACGGCGGCATCTTCCCGGTCACCAACGCGCTGGCGCAGACCCTGGGCGCGCGGCCGCTCAAGCCCGAGAAGTCGAACAACTACTCCCTCGGCATGGTGTGGAGCCCGATCGACAACCTCAACCTGACCCTGGACGTGTACCAGATCGACATCAGCGACCGCATCACGCTATCCGGCTCGATCCCCACGGTGTCGGCGAGCTACCCGGGCTACAGCAGCTACATCCAGAACATCCTGGCCCAGCACGGCGACTACGCCAGCTACGCCTCGGTGCAGTACATGATGAACGGCTTCGACACCCGCACCCGCGGCGCGGACCTGGTGGCCGACTACGACTACGCCTTCGCCAACGGCGGCAACCTGCGCAGCACGCTGAGCTTCAACGTCACCGGCAACAAGGTCACCGGCTACAACTCCATCCCGCCGAGCCTGGCGGCGGTGCAGGCGCAGTTCCCCAACGTGCCCTTGACCAGCCGGCTGTATTCGCGTTCCCTTATCAAAGGGGTGTACGAACACGGCGGGCCGAACAGCAAGCTGGTTCTCAACGAGAACTACAGCCAGGGGCCCTGGTCGTTCAACGCCACGCTGACCCGTTACGGCGCGGTGACCCGCTACGCCGATGCCGGCCACGCGGGCAGGACGACCACGCCGCTGTATCCGAACGGACTCAACACCACGTTCGACCAGCGCTATGGCGCGCGCTGGCTGCTGGACCTGGCGGCCACGTACAACCACGACCGCTGGAGCTTCACGCTGGGCGCGGACAACGTGTTCAACACCTACCCGGAGAAGAACAGCTACTACAACAACCAGACCAACCAGATGCCGTACCCGACCATGTCGCCGTTCGGCTTCTTCGGCGCCTACGTGTATGGCAAGGTGGGCTACCACTGGTAAGGGGGGCGACAGCAGTATCGTTCCAGCGCAGCCCCGGCCCTGCCGGGGCTGCTTCAACACAAAAAGGGGTTCAAAAGTGGCACGTTTGAAACGGGGCGCATGTTGATGGGTACGGATGGCTGTCGTTCGATGACGCGCCGCGACCTGCTGAGGATGATCGGCGTCACGGCAGGCAGCGCGGCGATGTACCAGGCGATGAGCAGCCTGGGTTTTGCGGCGGAATCCACCTTCCGCCAGCCGGCCGGATTGCAGGGCGCGCCCAAGGGCGCCTCGGTACTGGTCCTCGGCGCCGGCATCGCCGGCATGGTGGCGGCCTACGAGCTGCGCAAGGCCGGCTACAAGGTGCAGGTGCTCGAGTACAACGCCCGCGCCGGCGGCCGCAACTGGACCATCCACAGCGGCGATACCTATACCGAGCTGGGCGGCTTCACCCAGCACTGCAAGTTCGATCCGGGCCTGTACATCAACCCCGGTCCGTGGCGGCTCCCCTACCACCACCACGGCATCCTCCATTACTGCAAGGTGCTCGGCGTACCGCTCGAGGCCTTCGTGCAGGTCAACTACAACGCCTACGTGCACAGCAGCAAGGCGTTCGGCGGCAAGCCGCAGCGCTTCCGCAACATGCGCGCGGACTACCACGGCCACGTGGCCGAGCTGCTCGCCAAGGCCACCAACACCCGCAAGCTCGACCAGCTGGTCGACAAGGAAGACCAGGAGAAGCTGCTCGCCTCGCTGCGCGAGTGGGGCGCGCTCGACAAGAACTACGCCTACGTGAAGGGCGAGACCAGCAGCAACCGCCGCGGCTACGAGAAGGAGCCGGGCGGCGGCCTCACCGCGCGGCCGGTGACATCCGAGCCGATGTCCTTCAAGGACGTGCTCGGCTCGGGCCTGTGGGCGATGCTGCCGGTGGGCGACAACTACGAGATGCAGACCACGCTGTTCCAGCCGGTGGGCGGCATGGGGCAGATCGGCCAGGCCTTCGCGCGTGAGCTGGGGCCGCTGATCCGCTACAACGCCAAGGTCATCGACATCCACCAGGACGAGAGCGGCGTCACCGCCACCTACGAGGACACCACCAAGCCGGGCAGCAAGCTCACCGCCCGCGCCGACTGGTGCGTGAACACCATCCCGCTCTCCATCCTCGGCCAGATCCCGATGAACGTGGGCCAGCCGATGGTGGACGCGATCAACGCGGTGCCGTACGCGGCCTCGATCAAGGTCGGCCTGCAGTTCAAGCGCCGCTTCTGGGAAGAGGACGAGCACATCTACGGCGGCATCAGCTACACCGACCTGCCGATCACCAACATCAGCTACCCGAGCACCGGCTACCACAGCCGCGGCAAGGGCGTGCTGCTGGGCGCCTACATCTGGGGCCTGGACGCAATGGAGTTCACCGCCATGCCGCCCGAGGAGCGCGTGCAGCGGGCGGTGGAGTACGGCAGCCAGATCCACCCGCAGTACAAGCAGGAGTTCGACAACGGCGTGGCCATGGCCTGGCACCGCTCGCCCTTCACCCTGGGCTGCTTCGGCCTGTGGTCGGAGGAGGCGCGCGCCAAGCACTACGACAACCTGTGCGCGGTCGACGGGCGCATCGTGCTCGCCGGCGAGCATGCGTCGTATATTCCTGCCTGGCAGGAGGGTGCGGTGACTTCCGCGCTGGACGCCATCGGCCGGCTGCACCAGCGCGCGCTCGCGGGAGGGGCCAAGGCATGAAGACGAACCGTTCACTCGCAGGGCGTGCCGCGCTGGCGCTCGGCCTGGCGTTCGGCCTCGGCGCGGCCGGGGCGGCGCAGGCGGACAGCGCCGGCATCTACAACGCCTCCACCCTCAAGACCGCCAACGGCGAGCAGATCTACACCCACATCTGCCAGGGCTGCCACATGCCCGACGGCAAGGGCGCGGTGGGCGCGGGGCGCTACCCCAACTTCGCCGGCAACCCGGCGGTGGTCTCCGCGCCGTACCTGGCGCTCACCGTGCTGCACGGGCGCCGCGACATGCCCGCCTTCGCCGAGCGCCCGGGTACGGGCGGCAAGGCCTTCGGCATCGTCACGCTGACCGACGAGCAGGTGGCGAGCGTGGTCAACTACATCCGCTCGCACTTCGGCAACAGCTACACGGACAGCATCAGCACGGCGGACGTCACGGCGGACGTCACGGCGCTGCGCCAGCCGCCGCACTGACCGCCGCACCGGCCGGTTTCCACCCCCAACCCACACAAGGAATTTCCCATGCGCAAGCTCGCCTTCCCCGCCCTCTCGCTGCTGATGCTCGCGCCGCTCGCCGCCGGCGCGGCGGACGTGACCCGCTACAAGATCCCCAACAGCAAGTACCCGATCGCCGCCGCCGTCGAAGTGCCGGCGGGCAAGGCCGTGGTCTACCTGAGCGGCCAGATGGCCTCCATGCCGAAGGACGCCAAGGGCGCCAACGCCCCGGCCGAGGTGCTCGACACCAAGGCGCAGACCGTCGGCGCGCTCAACAACATCAAGAAGCAGCTGGAAGCCATGCACCTCACCATGGGTGACGTGGTGAAGATGCAGGTGTTCCTGGTGGCCGACAAGAACAAGGAAGGCAAGCTCGACTTCGCCGGCTTCATGGAAGGCTACAGCCAGTTCTTCGGCACCAAGGAACAGCCCAACCTGCCGTCGCGCTCGGCCATGCAGGTGGCCGCGCTGGTGAACCCGTCGGCGCTGGTGGAGATCGAGGTGATGGCGGTTCGTCCGTAAGCCTCGCCTGATCGCGGCGGCGGAGCGCGGCCTGGCCTGCGCTTCGCCACCTGACGCCCTCTCCCCGCCGGGGAGAGGGTTGGGGTGAGGGGACGCGGTCGCCATGCCCCAGCTTCGGGCGAGCTTCATCGCGAGCACCGGTTTCTCACCCCGGTCTTCTCTTCGCTCTTCAAAGCCGGCGCCATCCATGGCGCCCCCGCGTGCTCTGGAGGGGAGAGGAAGCAAAGCTCGTACTTCCCCCGAAGCGCTGCTGCCAAAGTCGAAATACGGCCCTCCTGCAGCGGCGCATTTCATCCCCTCCGATCGGCGCAGCCGCGCTCCGCAGCGTGTACGCTTGCCGCTTTGGCCTGCATCGGATCGCGCAATGGACCTTTCCCCAGACCCCCACCTCGGCGTCATCGGCCTGGGCTACGTGGGGTTGCCGCTGGCGGTGGAGTTCGGCCGCCATTTCGACACCGTCGGCTTCGACATCCAGATCGCCCGCGTGGCCGAGCTGCGCGAAGGGCGCGACCATACGCTGGAGACGTCGGCCGAGCAGCTTGCCGCCGCCACGCGCCTGCGCTTCAGCGACCGGGTGGAAGACCTCGCCGGCTGCAATGTCTATATCGTCACCGTGCCCACGCCGATCGACGAGGCGCAGCGGCCGGACCTCAAGCCCTTGGAAGCGGCCTGCCGCATGCTGGGCGGCCTGCTCAAGCGCGGCGACGTGGTGGTGTTCGAGTCCACCGTGTATCCCGGCACCACCGAGGAGGTGTGCGTGCCGATCCTGGAGGCCGGCTCGGGGCTGGCCTTCAATACCGATTTCTTCTGCGGCTACAGCCCGGAGCGCATCAACCCGGGCGAGCACGCGCGCCGCGTCACCGATATCGTCAAGCTCACCTCCGGCTCCACGCCCGAGACGGCCGAGCGGGTGGACGCGCTCTACCGCACCATCATCCGCGCCGGCACGCACAAGACCTCCTCGATCCGCGTGGCCGAGTCGGCCAAGGTGATCGAGAACGTGCAGCGCGACGTCAACATCGCCCTGGTCAACGAGCTGGCGCTGATCTTCCACCGCCTGGGGATAGACACCGAGGAAGTGCTGGCCGCCGCCGGCACCAAGTGGAACTTCCTGCGCTTCCGGCCCGGCCTGGTGGGCGGGCACTGCATCGGCGTGGACCCGTACTACCTCACCCACAAGGCCGAGGTCACCGGCTACCACCCGGAGCTGATCCTGGCCGCGCGGCGCATCAACAGCCGCATGGGCACCTACGTGGCCGACCGGGTGATCCGCCTGATGAGCGAGCGGCGCCTGCACATCGTGGACGCGCGCGTGCTGGTGCTCGGCTTCGCCTTCAAGGAGAACTGCCCGGACCTGCGCAACACGCGCGTGGTGGACATCGTGCGCGAGCTGGAATCCTCGCGCGCGCAGGTGGACGTGTACGACCCGTGGATCGACGCGGGCGAGGCCGAGCGCGAGTACCGCGTGCGGCCGGTCGCCGAGATCCCCGCGGGCGTCTACGACGCCGTGATCGTGGCGGTGGCCCACCGCGAGTTCGAGCGGTGGGGGCCCGAAAAAATCCGCGCCTACGGCAAGCCGGGCGCGGTCTTGTACGACGTGAAGTCGGTGCTGCCGCAGGACGCGGTGGACGGGCGCCTGTAGCGCGCCGCATGCCTCCCGCCGCGGATGGGGCGAAGCCTTGCGGTGGCGCTCCATCCCATCCGGCCCTCCCCGGCTACACGCCGGGGAGGGCCTTGTCGTCAGGACAGGTTGTAGCCGCGCTCCTCGTGCAGGGAGAGGTCGAGGCCGACCTGTTCCTGCTCCTCGGTGACGCGCAGGCCCAGCGTCCAGTCGATCAGCTTGAGCAGCACCAGGCTGAGCACGGCGCTCCACACCACGGTGAAGCCCACGCCCTTGGCCTGCACCCACAGCTGCGCCAGCGGCGAGCTCACGGTGCCGAAGCCGCCCAGCGCCGGCGAGGCCAGCGGGCCGGTGAGCAGGCCACCGAGGATGCCGGCCACGGCGTGCACGCCGAACACGTCGAGCGAGTCGTCGTAGCCCAGCTTGTGCTTGAGGCGGGTGGCGCTGAAGAAGCACACCACGCCGGCGACCAGGCCCAGCACCAGCGCGCCGCCGGGGCCGGCGGTGCCGGCGGCGGGCGTCACCGCGACCAGGCCGGCCACGGCGCCGGAGACGATGCCCAGCACGCTGGGGCGCCCGTGGGCGATCCACTCGGCCACCATCCAGCCCAGCGCGGCCGCGGCGGTGGCGATCTGCGTCACCAGCATGGCCATGCCGGCGCTGCCGTTGGCGGCCACGGCGGAGCCCGCGTTGAAGCCGAACCAGCCCAGCCACAGCAGGCTGCCGCCGATCATGGTGTAGCCCAGGTTGTGCGGGGGCATCGGCGTGGTGGGGTAGCCGCGGCGCTTGCCGATAACCAGGCAGGCGACCAGGCCGGCGATGCCGGCGTTGATGTGCACCACCGTGCCGCCGGCGAAGTCGAGCACGCCGAGGTCGCCCAGCAGCGAGCCCGGGCCGCTCCACACCATGTGCGCCATCGGCAGGTAGACCACGGTGAGCCACAGGCCGCTGAACCACAGCAGGGCGCTGAACTTCATGCGCTCGGCGAAGGCGCCCACGATCAGCGCGGGGGTGATGATCGCGAAGGTCATCTGGAACATCACGAACACGCTTTCGGGCACCGTGTTGTACAGCGAGTCGGGCTTGAGGCCCGCCAGCATCGCGCGGTCCAGCGCGCCCACGAAGGAGTGCAGGTTGATCTCGCCGGCGTGCATGCCGCTGGTGCTGAAGGCCAGCGAGTAGCCGTACGCCAGCCACAGCACCGTCACCAGGGCGGTGATGGCGAAGCACTGCATCAGCACGGAGAGCAGGTTCTTGGCCCGCACCATGCCGCCGTAGAACAGCGACAGGCCGGGAATGGTCATCAGCAGCACCAGCATCGCCGAGGTGAGCATCCAGGCGGTGTCGCCGCTGTTGAGCGTGGGCGCGGGCGCGGCGGTCTGGGCGAGGGCGGGCAGGGCGGCGAGACCGGCCAGGCCGGCGGCGCCGGCGAGGGCGAAAGGCTTACAGCGCATCGGCGTCGACCTCCTGCGTGCGGATGCGGATGACCTGCTCCAGCGGCGAGACGAAGATCTTGCCGTCGCCCACCTTGCCAGTGCGGGCCGCGCCGGTGATCGCCTCGACCACGCGCTCGACCTGGTCGTCGGTGACGGCCACCTCGATCTTCAGCTTGGGCAGGAAATCGACCACGTACTCGGCGCCGCGGTACAGCTCGGTGTGCCCGTGCTGGCGGCCGAAGCCCTTGACCTCGGTGACGGTCATGCCCTGCACGCCGGCCTCGGCCAGCGCTTCACGCACATCGTCGAGCGTGAATGGTTTGATCACGGCGGTAATCCACTTCATTACGACTCCCCTCTAAAAACGTCGGCGGATGCTGCGCTACAGCATCTTGCGTGCCAGCCGGCGCAGTCGGCCGCCAAGGCAGGCGCCAGGCGGTTTCCGGGGCCTTGCCGGTCACCGTATTGCATGGATGAGGTGCGCCGCTTGTTCGCTGGTGGTGCAATGGGAGGGCGTGCCCCCGGGGCTTCATTGACCGCCCCCGGCGCAATCTGTACCATTTTGGTCTGGATTAAGCCCGCCTCCTCCACCGCCCATGTTCCGCGTCAGCCGCCTCACCGATTACGCCACCGTGGTGATGACCTGCATCGCCGCGCACCCGGCGTCGGTGCTGAGCACCGCGCAGATCGCCGACGAGACGCACCTGGAGCTGCCCACCGTCAGCAAGCTGCTGAAGTCGCTCGGCCACGCCGGGCTGGTGGACTCCTTCCGCGGCGTCAACGGCGGTTACCGGCTGGCGCGGCCGGCCGAGGCGATCAGCCTGGCCGAGATCGTGGAGGCGATGGAAGGGCCGCTCGGCATGACCGAGTGCAGCGTGGCCGAGGGCCAGTGCGAGCGCGAGGGCCTGTGCAACGTGCGCGGCAGCTGGCGGCGCATCAACAGCGTGCTCGACGGCGCGCTGCGCACCATGAGCCTGGCCGACATGCTGCCCGCCCCGCGCCCGGCCGTCGCCACCGTGCCACTCACCGAATTGAAAGGCAGGACCGCACCATGAGCAGCGAACGCAGCGACGTGTCAGCCACGCTTCGCGACAACGCCGAGGTGGCGGAGGCGCTCGGCCGCCGCTACGAGGCCGGCTTCGTCACCGACATCGAAACCACCAGCCTGCCGCCGGGCCTGAGCGAGGACATCATCCGCCAGCTCTCCGCGATCAAGCAGGAGCCCGAGTGGATGACCGCATGGCGCCTTGCGGCCTACCGCCACTGGCTGACCATGCCGCAGCCGGACTGGGCCAAGCTCAGGCTCTCGCCCATCGACTACCAGGCCATCAGCTACTACGCCGCGCCCAAGGCCGGCCCCAAGTCGCTGGACGAGGTCGACCCCAAGCTCCTGGAAACCTACGACAAGCTCGGCGTGCCGCTGCACGAGCGCGCCAAGCTGGCGGGCGTGGCGGTGGACGCGGTGTTCGACTCCGTCTCCGTGGGCACCACCTTCCGCAAGGAGCTGGCCGAGGCCGGGGTAATCTTCTGCTCGATGAGCGAGGCGATCCGCGAGCACGGCGAGCTGGTGCAGAAGTACCTGGGCAGCGTGGTGCCGGCCGGCGACAACTTCTTTGCCGCGCTCAACTCGGCGGTGTTCTCCGACGGCTCCTTCGTGTTCGTGCCCAAGGGCGTGCGCTGCCCGATGGAGCTGTCCACCTACTTCCGCATCAACGCGATGAACACCGGCCAGTTCGAGCGCACCCTGATCGTGTGCGAGGACGACGCCTACGTCTCCTACCTGGAAGGCTGCACCGCGCCGATGCGCGACGAGAACCAGCTGCACGCGGCGGTGGTGGAGCTGGTGTGCCTGGAGCGCGCGCAGATCAAGTACTCCACGGTGCAGAACTGGTACCCCGGCGACGAGAACGGCGTCGGCGGCATCTACAACTTCGTGACCAAGCGCGGCGACTGCCGCGGCGCGGACTCCAAGATCTCCTGGACCCAGGTGGAGACCGGCTCGGCCATCACCTGGAAATACCCCAGCTGCGTGCTGCGCGGCGACCGCTCGGTGGGCGAGTTCTACTCCGTGGCGCTCACCCACCACCGCCAGCAGGCCGACACCGGTACCAAGATGATCCACATCGGCCGCGACACGCGCTCGAAGATCGTCTCCAAGGGCATCAGCGCCGGCCGCGGCCAGAACAGTTACCGCGGCCTGGTGAAGGTGGAGAAGGGCGCCGACAACGCGCGCAACTACACCCAGTGCGACAGTCTCCTGATCGGCAAGCAGTGCGGCGCCCACACCTTCCCCTACATGGAGGTGAAGAACCCCGGCGCCATCGTGGAGCACGAGGCCACCACCTCCAAGATCTCCGACGACCAGCTGTTCTACTGCCGCGCCCGCGGCATCGGCGAGGAAGACGCCGTGTCGATGATCGTGGACGGCTTCTGCAAGCAGGTGTTCAAGGAGCTGCCGATGGAGTTCGCGGTGGAGGCCAAGAAGCTGCTGGAAGTCTCGCTGGAAGGCGCAGTGGGATGAACGCGATGCGCCAGGCGCATTGGGATGCGGTGTACAGCGCGAAGAGCGAGGCGCAGACCAGCTGGTTTCGCCCGCACCTCGAAGCGTCGCTGCGCCTGATCGACGCGCTGGATCTGCCACGCGACCTGCCCGTGCTGGACGTCGGCGGCGGCCGCTCCACCCTGGTCGACGACCTGCTCGCGCGCGGCTTCACCGACGTGAGCGTGCTGGACCTCTCCGCCGTGGCGCTGGCCGAGGCGAAGCGGCACCTCGGCGCGCGGGCGCAGACCGTGCGCTGGATCGTCGGCGATGTCACCGAGGTCGCGCTGCCGGCCGCGCATTTCGCGCTGTGGCACGACCGTGCGACGTTCCATTTCCTCTCCGAGGCCGGCGACCGCGCGCGCTACGTGGCCTCGGCCGTGCGCGCCGTCCGCCCCGGTGGTTTCGCCGTCGTCGGCACGTTCGCCGCGGACGGGCCGGAGCGTTGCACCGGGCTGCCGGTCGTGCGTTATGACGCGCTTTCGCCGGCGGCCGTTTTCGCGCCGGCCTACGAGCCGGTGACCGAGCATCGCGACGTGCATCGCACGCCCTCGGGCAATGAGCAAGCTTTCACCTATGTCGTGCTCCGCCGCTGCGGCGGAGACGCCGGATTCCACTGAGTGACCACCATGCTGAAGATCGAAAACCTGCACGCCCGCGTCGAGGGCAAGGACATCCTCAAGGGCTTGAGCCTCACCGTGAAGCCGGGCGAGGTGCACGCCATCATGGGCCCCAACGGCGCCGGCAAGTCCACCCTGGGCAACGTGCTCTCCGGGCGCGAGGGCTACGAGGTCACCGCCGGCAGCGTCAGCTTCGAGGGCGTGGACCTGCTGGCGCTGGAGCCGGAGGAGCGTGCCGCCGCCGGCCTGTTCCTGGCCTTCCAGTACCCGGTGGAAATCCCGGGCGTGAACAACACCTACTTCCTGCGCGCCGCGCTCAATGCGCAGCGCAAGGCGCGCGGCGAGAAGGAACTGGACTCCATGCAGTTCCTCAAGCTGGTGCGCGAGAAGCTCAAGATCATGCAGATCTCCGACGAGCTCTTGCACCGCGCGGTGAACGAGGGTTTCTCCGGCGGCGAGAAGAAGCGCAACGAGATCTTCCAGATGGCGGTGCTGGAACCCAAGCTCGCCATCCTCGACGAGACCGACTCGGGCCTGGACATCGACGCGCTCAAGCAGGTGGCCGAGGGCGTCAACGCGCTGCGCTCGCCGGAGCGCTCGTTCCTGGTGGTCACCCACTACCAGCGCCTGCTCGATTACATCGTGCCCGACTACGTGCACGTGCTGGCCGGCGGGCGCATCGTGGAGAGCGGCGACAAGTCGCTGGCGCTCAAGCTGGAAGAGCATGGCTACGCCTGGATCGCCGAGCGCCACCCGGAGTTCGCCGGCCAGGCCCTGGTCGGAGAGCGGGCATGAGCGAGGCCGCGCGAACCCCGTTCGTCGAGTCGCTGCGCGAGGCCGCGGCGGCCGCCGCGCTGCCCGGCCGCGGCATCGGCTGGCTGGACGCCGCGCGGTGCGAGAATCTCGACGCCTTCCTCGCCGCGGGCCTGCCCGACACCCGCAACGAGGCGTGGAAGTACACCGCGCTGCGCGCGCTGGCACAGCGCCCGTTCGCGCTGGGCGACGCGCAGGCCGCCTCGCGCCCGGTCGAGGCGGCCGCGCTGGCGCTGGCGGGCATCGACGGCCCGGCGCTGGTGTTCGTCAACGGCGCCTTTCGCGCCGATCTCTCCCGGCTGGACGACCTGCCCGCGGGCCTCAGCCTCGAACCGCTGTCACAGGTGCTGGCCGGCGAGCCCGAGCCGCTGCGCTTCGCGCTGGCGCGGCTCTACCGCGACGGCGGCGAGGCCTTCGCCCGCCTCAACGCGGCGCTGGCCGGCGACGGCGCGGTGCTGCGCGTGGCGGCCGGCGCGAAGATCGCGCAGCCGGTGCGGCTGCTCATCGTCGGTGCGCCGGCGGAGGGCGAGCTGGCCTGGCACGCGCGCCACGTGGTCGAGCTGGGCGAGGGCGCGGAGCTGGAGCTGATCGAACAGCACCTCGCCACCGGCGAGCAGCGCCACCTCGGCACCCAGGTGTCCGACTTCGTGCTGCGCGAGGGCGCGCAGCTGCGCCACGTGCTGCTGCAGCGCGCGGCCGCCGGCGCCACCCTGGTCCGCCGCAGCGGCTACCGGCTGGAGGCGCGGGCGCAGGCCACGCTGCACGCGCTGGAGCTGGGCGGCGCGTTGGTGCGCCACGACCTGGCGGCGGAGCTTGCCGGCGACGGCGCGCGCTTCGTCACCCGCGGCGTGTTCATGCCCACGGGGCGCCAGCACATCGACACCCAGCTCGCGATCCGCCACCAGGCGCTCGGCACCGCCTCCGAATCCATCTGGCGCGGCGTGGCCGACCAGCGCGGGCGCGGCGTGTTCCGCGGCGCCATCGTGGTGGCGCCGGGCGCCGACGGCAGCGACGCCAGCCTCAGCAACAAGAACCTGCTGCTCTCCGGCCAGGCCGAGATCGACACCAAGCCGGAACTGGAGATCTACGCCGACGAGGTGAAGGCCGCGCACGGCGCCACCGTGGGCCAGCTCGACGAGCGCGCGCTGTTCTACCTGCGCTCGCGCGGCCTGCCGCAGACCCAGGCGCGGGCGCTGCTCACCGCCGCCTTCTGCCGCGCGGTGTTCGACGACCTGCCGGACGCCGCGCTGCGCGAGCACCTGGACACGCTGCTGATCGGCCAGCTGCCGTCGTAAGCCTCTCGCCCCTCCCGCCCGCCGGGAGGGCGCCAACGGAGTTCCGCCATGACCGCCAAGCCCGCCACCACCGCCTCCGCCGCCTCCGCCGCGACGTTCGACGTCGAGCGCGTGCGCGAGGACTTCCCGCTGCTCGCCCGCCGCGTGCATGACAAGCCGCTGGTGTACTTCGACAACGCCAACACCAGCCAGAAGCCGCGCCAGGTGATCGACGCGGTGGACGCGCACTACCGCGAGCACAACGCCAACGTGGCGCGCGCGGTGCACCAGCTGGGCGAGGAGGCCACCGCCGCCTACGAGGGCGCGCGCGACCAGCTGGCGAAGTTCATCAACGCGCCCTCGCGCGACGAAGTGGTGCTCACCTCCGGCACCACGCAGTCGATCAACCTGGTGGCCTACAGCTACGCGCTGCCGCGTCTCAAGCCCGGCGACGCCATCCTCACCACGGTGATGGAGCACCACGCCAACATCGTGCCGTGGCAGATCGTGGCCGCGCGCGCCGGCGCCACGGTGAAGGCGGCGCCGATCGACGAGCGCGGCGAGCTGATCGTGGAGAAGTTCGTCGAGCTGCTCACGCCGGAGGTGAAGCTGGCCTGCGTGGCGCACGTCTCCAACGTGCTCGGCACCGTCAACCCGGTGCGCGAGCTTGCGCGCGAGTGCAGGCGGCGCGGCATCCCGCTGCTGGTGGACGGCTCGCAGGCGGTGCCGCACCGCCCGGTGGACGTGCAGGCGCTGGGCTGCGATTTCTACGCCGTCACCGGCCACAAGATGCTCGCGCCCACCGGTACGGGCCTGCTGTGGGCCAGGCGCGAACACCTCGATGCGATGCCGCCGTTCTTCGGCGGCGGCGAGATGATCCGCGAGGTGAAGTTCTCCGGCACCACCTTCGCCGAGGCCCCGCACAAGTTCGAGGCCGGCACGCCCAACATCGCCGGCTTCGCCGGCATGGGCGCGGCCATCGGCTACTACCGCACGCTCGGCTTCGACGCCATCCGCGCGTGGGAGGGCGAGCTGCTCGCCTACGCCACCGAACGCCTGCGCGAGATCCCCGGCCTGCGCCTGGTCGGCGAGGCGGCGGAGAAGGAGCCGGTGATCTCCTTCCTGGTCGAGGGCGCCCAGGCCACCGACCTCGCCACCCTGCTCGACCTCGAGGGCGTGGCCGTGCGCTCGGGTCACCACTGCGCCCATCCGCTGATGCAGTTCTACGGCGTGCCCGCCACGCTGCGCGCCTCGCTGGCCTTCTACAACACGCGCGAGGAAGTGGACGCCTTCGTCGCCGCGCTGCTCAAGGTGCGCAAGCTGCTGATGTAGGCGCCGGCCACGGAACGAACTGTAGGAGCGCGCCTTGCGCGCGACCGGGGCACCATGCCGTCGCCGCTGCGTAGGCTTGTCGCGCGCAAGGCGCGCTCCTTATGTCTACAGCGGCGGTGCGCCGTGATGAGAAGAGCTGGACAGGCTTTCAGGCACGGCCATCGGGCAGCTTCCTGACGCGGGTGTTGGCGGGTGTCAGCGGGCGGCCGTCGGCCGCGGCCGGGCGCATGCGCGGGATGGGCTTGCCGCTGGCCTCATCGATCAGCAGCGAGTGGCGCTCCTGCCTGCCGTACAGGTGCTTCTCGCCCCACTGGCGCAGGCCCACCACCACGGGGAAGAGATCCATGCCCTTGCGGGTGAGGCGGTATTCGCCGTAGGCCGAGCCGTCGGAGGCGGCGGCCTCCTCGAGGATGCCGGCCTCCACCAGTTTGCGCAGGCGGCCGGACAGGATGTTGCGGGCGATGCCCAAGCTGTCGAGGAATTCGCCGAAGCGGCGCTTGCCGTCGTAGGCGTCGCGCACGATCAGCAGCGACCAGGCGTCGCCCACCGCGTCCAGCGCGCGCGCCACGGGGCAGGGCGCATGCTTGAGTTGTTCCCTGGCGGCCATGGCGGTCCTCGGTAGTGGCGTTCTTGTTTCGTGGTTGCATTGTAAAACCAGTTTCCACACACTGCATGTAGTTTCTTTTTGCAACTGTGAGGTGGTGTGGACAGTCTGGGGCGCGCGATGCGGGCAGGGGTGGCGGCAGGCGACGGCGCGCTGCGGTTGCTGTTCGCCGCCACCTGCGCCTGGAGCGTGGCCCACGTGTACTACGCCCAGCCGCTGTTCGACGCACTGTCGGCGGAGTTCGGCATTGGCCATGCGGCCATCGGCGCGGTGTTCGGCGTGACGCAGTTGGGCTCGCTGCTGGCGCTGGTGCTGCTGGTCCCGCTGGGCGACCGGGTGCCGCGGCGGCGCCTGGCGCTGGTGCTGGCCGCACTGCTCGGCCTTGCCTCGCTGGCGATGGCGCTGGCGGCGAGCCCGACGATGCTGCTGGCGAGCGCGTTCGCCCTGGGCCTGCTGGGCACGGCGATGACGCAGGGCATGCTGGCCTACGCGGCCGCCTGGGCGCCGCCGGGCGAAGGCGGGCGGATGATGGGCACGGTGGGCGCCGGCGTCATGGTTGGCCTGCTCGCGGCGCGGGCAGTGGCCGGCGTGGTGGCGGACGTGGCCGGATGGCGCGCCCTGTACGCGGGCTCCGCCGCCGTCGCCGTGGTCCTGCTGGCCTTGTTGCGCCGGCGCCTGCCGGCCTTGCCGGCGGCCGGCGCGCCGTCCTATCCGCGTCTGCTGGTCGGCCTGCTGCACGTGTTGCGATACGACCGCGTGCTGCAGATCCGCGGCGGCATCGCCCTGCTGATGTTCGCGGCGCTCGGCATTTTCTGGAGCGCGCTCAGCCTGCCGCTGGGCGCACCGCCGCATGCGCTCTCGCACACGGCCATCGGCGCCTTCGGCCTGGCCGGGCTGGTCGGCGTCTGGGCTGCCGGCCGCGCCGGGCAGTGGGCGGACCGTGGCCGGGGACAGCGCGCGACGGGCGCAGCGCTCTTGCTGCTGCTCGCCGCCTGGCTGCCGCTGGCGGCGATGCGGTTCGGCCTGTGGACCACGGTGCTCGGCGTGGTGCTGCTCGACCTTGCCGCGCAGGCCATCCACATCACCAACCAGAGCATGATCCTGCACGGCCGTCCGGAAGCCGGCGGCCGACTGCTCGGCGGCTACATGCTGTTCTACGGGTTGGGCAGCGGCGGCGGTGCCACGGCCGCCACCGCCGTCTACGCCCGGGCCGGCTGGCCGGCCGTGTGTCTGCTCGGCGCCGCGGTCAGCCTGGCGGCCCTGGTTTTCTGGGCGGCCACGCGGCGCGCCATGCCGCAGGCTTGCCTCCCGCTCGACTCACGGATATCCGAATGACTTCCATGCACCCCCGCTTCCAGCAAGACCTCGCCGGGCTCGACGCGATCCTCGACGAGGCGCGCGCGATCGCTGGCGGCTACCTGCGCGAGTTACCGGAGCGGCCTGCGGCCGCGACCCCGCCGGCGCTGCCCGCGCGCATCGCGCTGCCCGAGCAGGGCGAGGGCGCACTCGCCGTGCTGCGGCGCTTCATGCGCGAGCATGGCGATGCGCTCTCCGGCAGCTCCGGCCCGCGCTACTTCGGCTTCGTCACCGGCGGCGCCACGCCCGCGGCGCTGGCGGCGGATTGGCTGGTGGGCGCCTTCGACCAGAACACCCAGCGCAACGGCGACACCTGCGCCGCGGCCATCGAGCAGCAGGCGGTGAACCTGCTGGGCGAACTGCTCGGCTGGCCGCCGGCGTGGACCGGCGTGTGCGTCACCGGTGCCACCATGGCCAACTACGTCGGCATGGCGCTGGCGCGGCAGTGGGCGGGGCATCGCCATGGCCGCGACGTGGCCGCGGACGGCCTGCTCGGCCTGCCGCCGATCCCGGTGTTCGCCGGCAGCGCGCATTCGAGCACGGTGAAGGCGCTGAGCATGGCCGGGCTCGGGCGTGCCGCGTTGCGCGCGCTGCCTTTGCTGCCCGGCCGCGAGGCGCTGGACGTGGCGGCGCTGGAGCGCGCGCTGCAAGAACACGGCGAGGCGCCGGCCATCGTGGTGGCGAGTGCGGGCACGGTGAACACGGTGGACTTCGACGATCTCGCCGCCATCGCCTCGCTCAAGCGCCGCACCCCCTTCTGGCTGCACGTGGACGCGGCCTTCGGCGGCATCGCCGCGGCCAGCGCGCGCTATCGCCCGCGGCTGGCGGGCATCGGGGCGGCCGACTCGGTGACGGTGGACGCGCACAAGTGGCTCAACGTGCCCTACGACTGCGCGGTGGCCTACACGGCGCACCTGCCGCTGCAACGGGAAGTGTTCCAGAACCACTCCGCCTACCTGCCGCCGCCGCAGGCGGTACCGGACAACTTCCTACACCTGGCGCCGGAGAACTCGCGCCGTTTCCGCGCGCTGCCGCTGTGGGCGAGCCTGCTCGCCTACGGCCGCGAGGGCTACGCCGAACTGGTCGAGCGCAACGCGGCCGCCGCCGCGCGGCTGGGCGAACTGATCGGGGCCGACCCGCGCTTCCGCCTGGCCGCGCCGGTGCGCCTCAACGTGGTCTGCTTCGCCCTGGCCGACGGCGATGCGGCCCGGCTCGCCGCCTTGCGCCAGGCCCTGCACGAGGACGGCACGGCCTATCTCTCGCCCTCCGTGCTCGACGGCCGCCCGGTGCTGCGCGCGGCGCTCTGCAACTGGCGCACGACGGTGGCGGATGTGGAGCGCACTTTCGCGGCGTTGCAGCGGCTGCTTGCCGTGAGCGGCGGGGTGGGCGCAGTCAGCCGGACATTGGCCCGGTAGGCGTGGCGGGTACGTCCTCGACCGTGTGGCCCAGTTCCTGCCCGTAGGCAACCTCGAGCGTATGGCCATCCGGGTCCCGGATCAGGGCCCAGTAGCCGACGGGCGGCCCCGCATCCTCGGGTTCGCGGATGAGGCAGCGATCGGCGCGCGCCAACTCGGACAACCGGTCCACTTCTTCCCGCGTCGGCACGCCGACCCCGAGGTGGGCCATGGGGAGCAGTGGCTTGATCTCGCCCTGTGTCTCGATCAGGACGATGGCGAACGGCCGCGTGCGGTCGCTGACCCAGACCACCCCTGGCCGGCGGTGGACGGGATGCATGCCGGCGTACTTCGCGTAGAAGGCGATGCTGGCCTCCAGCGAATGCACGGGCAGCGCCACGTGGGTGAGGCCGATGTCGGACATGTCGGTGCGCCTGGGCTGGGTAGCGGGCCGGACGAGGCGGTGCAAACCGGGCGCCCCGCCGACGGCGCGATCATGCCGAACACGGGCGGCCAGCGCCAGCGCTGGACGGCGCCCGGCGGCCTGGCGCGCCGTGTCCGGATGCCGGGTGCGTGCGGCCCAGTTGTGCCAGACTTCCGGCCTGGAAAAAGCGCGGGCTCGAACGGGGGAACGACGCCATGCAGTTCTTCGGATTGGAACACTTCGCCGGCCACGTGAACGAGACGTTCGACGTGGCTTTGGACCAGGACGGCGGCTCGGTCTTCACCCTGGTCGAGGCGCGGCCGCTGCCGGTGCAGCGGGCGGTGCCGGGCATGGTGCGGGCGCCGTTCTCGCTGCTGTTCCGGCACGAGTCGGCGATTCTCTTTCCGCAGAAGATCTACCAGATGAAGCATGCGGCGCTGGGCGAGTTCGGCATCTTCCTGGTGCCGGTGGCGCGCGACCGCGACGGCTTCATCTACCAGGCGCTGTTCAACTGACTGCCCGGTCGCGGGCTACGTCCCAGCGCATGGCGCGGTGATGGCCGGCCACCTCGCCGGCCACGAAGCCCAGCCGCTCGTACAGGCGCTGCGCGGCGGCGTTGCCCAGCTCCACATGCAAGGCGAGCGCGGCGAGGCCGGCCTGCCGCGTGGCGGCCTGGACGAGCCCGATCAGCCGGCGGCCGATGCCGCGACCGCGCCAGGCGGGCCGCAGCGCGATGTCAACCAGTACCGCCTCGCGCTCGCCACGATGGACGTATAGACGTCCGATCGGATGCCCGGAGTGTTCGATCACCAGGAAGTCGGCGGGCAGGTAGTGCGTGGTGTAGTGGCGGTGCTGCAGGGCGAACTGGTTGTCGAGAAAGGCCTGCCGGGCCGCCTCGGGCCAGGGCACGGCCGCTAGCTCGGCCGTGCGCAGCTCGCCGTACAGCGTACGCAGGAACGGCAGGTCGCCGTCCTGCGCCGGCCGCAGCTCCACGCCGAGGCCCGCCGGCCCGGACAGCAGTGCGGTCCGGGCCGGCGGGAAGGCGAGCGCCGAGAGGCCGCTCAAGGGCGGCTGGGGTAGGCGCCGGCCAGGGCGATGCAGAAGTTCACGGCCAGGTAGGGCTGCCGGTTCTCGTGGGGCAGCCCGCCGCCGCTGGCGCCCACCACGTTCGGCGGGAAGGCGGTGTCGGGCGAGGCGGCGACGAACGGCTGTAGGGTGGCCGGCGCCACCACGGCGTCGCCGGCGGCCGGGATGCCGTGGCGCTTGCTGGTATCGCGCTGGTTGTAGACCCGAGCCCCATGGGTGTGGCTGGGCATCTGGTTGCCCAGCAGCGTCACGCTCTCCGAGCCGAAGCTCTCGCCGACTGTGCGCGGGGTCAGCCCGTTGCCTTGCCCCTGCGCGCAGGCGGCGCTGCCGCTGAAGTTCGGCAGGGCGAAGTTGTGCTGCCCGTCGCCGCCGAAGATGTTGCCGAGCAGCGAGAACAGTGCCGTGTACTGGTTGAGTGGCATCAGCTGCCCCTGGCACTGTGCCCATTGGCGGGGGGCGAAATTGAAGGCGAACAGCTGGATTTCGCCGAGGAACGGCTCGCTCATCGTGGATTCTCCCTGGAAGCTGTCGTAGTGGACGGCTCAGCCCTGCGAGGGGAAGACGCCGTCGGTGGCGATGCAGAAGCGCACCGTCAGTGTCGGCATGGTGTTGTCGTGGGGCTGGCTGCCGCCGCTGGGGCCGATCATGGTTGCCGCCATGTCGGCGCTGGCGAGGCCGGTGATGTCGCCGGTGTACAGCGTGTCGCTGCTGACCGCACCGAGCTGCACGCCGGCGCCGGGGGTGCTGCTGCCGGCGGTGGCGCTGGTCGCGGCGTAGGGGTGGCTGTGCGCGGGCATCTGACCGGGCGTGAGCGTCACCGTCTCGGTGCCGCCCAGTTCGGCGAGCGTGCGCGGCGTGAGCCCTTGCCCGGTGCCCATGTGCAGGGGGACGCGGCCGCGCAGGTCGGGCAGGGCGAAGGTGGTCTGGCCGTCGCCGCCGTAGAGGGTGCCCAGCAGGGTGTACAGCAGCTCGTAGTTGGAGATGGACAGCAGGCGGCCGTCGCAGTCGAGCCAGCCGACCGGGGCGAAGGAGTAGGGCAGCAGCCGGATTTCGCCGACGTAGGGTGTCGTCATGGTCGTGGCTCCGGCGTCAGTTGCGGGGGGGATAGAGGCCGTTCAAGGCGATGCAGAAATTGAGCACGCCGTAGGGCTGCATGTTCGAATGCGGCCCGCTCTGCCCGGCGCTGTCGAGGCTGGCCGCGTTCAGCACCACCTGCGCGCTGGTGGAAGGCCCGTAGAGGGCCGTGCTGCCGGAACCGCCGAACAGCGCGTTGGTCGGGTTGCGCGTGGTGCCGGCGCTGCCGCTGGCGTTGGCGAGGTGGACGTGCGGCGGCAGCTGGCCGGTCAGCAGCGTCACGCTTTCCGAGCCGCCGAGGTTGCCGACCGGGTAGGTCGTGTTGTCGGTGCCGAGCGGCGTGCGGCCGCGCAGGTCGGGCAGCATGAAGGTGGTGGTGCCGTTGCCGCCGTACTGCACGCCGAGCAGCGCGAACAGCGCCTGGTTCTGCGCGATCGACATGGTGGTGCCGTTGCAGGCGGCGAAGCCCCGGGGCGCGAAACCAAAGCCCGTAAGCATGATCTGCCCGAGATACGGATCTGACATGTGGATTCCCCCTGGTGGTGCCCGGCAGGCGCGTCCTGGTCGCCGGGTCGAATTACTTTTGCGCACCCACGAGTGGCTTGACAAGGGATTCCTGCGCGCGAACACAATGTCGGGTCCGGGGCGTCGGCAAGGGGTAGGATGCCGCGGATGTGCGCGAAGCCGGGAGCGACACGGCGGGTCCTGCGGTGTTGCGCATGTCGATACAGGGGACGGCTAGCGGGAAGCCGTGGCTGCCTGGTTCCATCGCTGGTCGGGCGCTCTCCGGGGCGCGCGGCGCGGTGCGGGGCCGGGTGCGCAACAAGGGGCAAGGACCATGCAGGGTCTAGGGATCTGTCGCACCACGCTGTGGGCGTTGGCGGCGTTCGTTCGTTCGCCGCGCCTGTGGGGGCTATGGTTGCTGGGCGCGCTGATGCTGGCGACGGGGCAGGCGAGGGCGGCGACGTCCGTGGTTTGCGGGCCCTACACCGTTTCCGTCGCCTCCGGCGGCTCCGTCACCATCGACGCCACGGCCTGCGACACGGGCTTCGGGCTGAACGGCGGCGACGCCTCCTCCACCTACGGCACGATCGCCTACAACAACCTCAGCAACCAGGTCACCTACACCAACACCGTCATCGCCGGCGGCGCGGTGCAGGACCACTTCCAGTTCCTGGACGGCGACTCGGGCACGGTGGCCGTAACGGTCAACATCGCCGCGCCCACCTCCAGCATCGCGATCGCCCCGTCCACGCTGCCGGCGCCGCAGGTCGGTGTCGCCTACAATCAGACGCTGACGGCCAGCGGCGGCGCGGGGCCCTACACCATCGCGCTGACCTCCGGCAGCCTGCCGCCAGGCCTGAATTTCAGCGGCGGCACCATCTCCGGCACGCCGACCACCGGCGGCAGCTACAGCGTGACCTTCACGGCCACCGACAACACTAGCGCGAGCGGCACCAAGAGCTACGCGATCACGGTGCCGTCGCCGACCATCACCATTCCCACCACGTTGCCCAACCCCGCGATCAATACGCCCTACAACCAGGCGCTGTCGGCCACGGGCGGCACCGGGCCGTACACCTACTCACTCGAAACCGGCTCGCTACCGGCGGGCTTGAGCCTGTCCCCGGGCGGCGTGATCAGTGGCACGCCCACCACGCTGCAGACCAGCACGTTCACCATCAGGGCCACCGACAGCAGCGCCGGCGGCCCGTACTTCGGCGCGACCAGCTTCACGGTGACGGTGCAGAACCAGCCGCCGGTGGCCAACCCGGTCAGCGCCACGGTGGCCTACGGCAGCTCGGCCAACCCCATCACGCTCAACATCACCGGCGGCACGCCCGCGTCGGTGGCCGTCGGCACGGCGCCGGCGCACGGCACGGCCACGGCCAGCGGTACCTCCATCACCTACACGCCGACGGCCGGCTATGCCGGCAGCGACAGCTTCACCTACACCGCGACCAACGGCTCCGGCACGTCGGCGCCGGCCACGGCGAGCATCACCGTGTCGCCGCCGACGTTGAGCTACACGCCGGCCAATCCGCCCGCGGGCACGGCGGGCGTGCCCTACAGCCAGTCGCTCACCGGCGCCAGCGGCGGCGCCATGCCGTACACCTACGCGGTGACTTCGGGCGCCTTGCCGGCCGGCCTCACGCTGGCCAGCAACGGCACGCTCTCGGGCACGCCCACGGCCGCGGGCACCTTCAATTTCCGCGTCACCGCGACGGACAGCAGCACGGGCACCGGCCCCTTCAGCGTGACCAGCGGCAACCTCACGCTGGTCATCGCGCCGCCCACGGTGTCGGTGTTGCCGCCGGCGCTGCCGGCGGCGACGGTCGGCACGGCCTACGCGCAGACGCTGATCGGCGCCGGCGGCACTGCGCCGTACACCTTCGCGATGTCGGCGGGTGCGTTGCCGGCGGGCCTGGCGCTGTCTTCCTCCGGCGCGCTGTCGGGCACGCCCACGGCGGGCGGTGCGTTCAACTTCACCGTCACGGCCACCGACAGCACCAGCGGCGGCACGTTCGCCGGCTCGCGCGCCTACACGTTCAACGTCAACGCACCCACCCTGGCGCTCAGCCCGGCGCCGGGCAGCCTGAGCGGCAGCGCCGGCGTGCCCTACAGCCAGACGTTCACGGCCAGCGGCGGCACCCCTTCGTACAGCTACAGCCTCACGGTGAACTCGGGCACCCTGCCGACGGGGCTCAGCTTTTCCACTTCCACCGGCACCCTGTCCGGCACGCCCACCTCGGCGGGCACGGCGGGTTTCACCATCACCGCCACGGACAGCAGCACCGGCAGCGGCCCCTACACGGTTTCCGGCAGCTATACGCTGACGGTGGCGGCGCCCACGGTGACGCTCTCGCCGGCCTCGCTGCCCGCGCCGGTGGTCGGCGTCGGCTACAGCCAGAACGTGTCGGCGGCGGGCGGCAGCGCACCGTACAACTATGCAGTCACTGCGGGCAGCCTGCCGGCGGGCCTGACCCTCGCCTCGGACGGCAGCCTGTCCGGCACGCCGACGGCGGGCGGCACCTATAACTTCACCATCACGGCGACGGACGCGCACAGCTTCACCGGCAGCCGCGCCTACAGCGTGACCTTGGCCGCAGCCAGCATCACGCTCGACCCGGCAACCCTGCCGGGCGTCACCGCCGAGGCGGCCTACAGCCAGGCCTTGACCGCCAGCGGCGGCACGGCGCCCTACACCTACTCGCTGAGCGCGGGTTCGCTGCCGCCGGGCATGGCCTTAAGTTCGGGCGGCGCCTTGTCGGGCACGCCCACGGCCGCGGGCACCTTCACCTTCACGGTGCGGGCGACGGACAGCAGCACGGGCACCGGCGCGCCGTTCACCGGCTCGCGCGCCTACAGCCTCACCGTGGCGGCACCGACGATCACCCTCGCGCCGGCCTCGCTGCCCGCGATGCAGGTGGGCACCGCCTACTCGCAGGCGCTGACCGCCAGCGGCGGTACCGGCGGCTACACGTTCTCGCTCGCGGCCGGCGCCCTGCCGCCGGGCGTGGCCCTGTCTTCCGTCGGCCTGCTTTCCGGCACGCCCGTTGCAGCCGGCACGTACAACTTCACCGTCACCGCGCACGACGGCCTCGGCTTCACGGGCAGCCAGGCCTATACCTTGAGCGCGGGCGCGGCGTCGATCAGCCTGAGCCCGGCCTCGCTGCCGGGAGGCACGGCCGAGAGCGCCTATGCCCAGACCATCGTGGCCAGCGGCGGCATCGCGCCCTACAGCTATGCGCTGAGTGGGGGCTCGCTGCCGCCGGGCGTGGCCTTGAGTTCGAGCGGCACGCTGTCGGGCACGCCGACGGCTGCGGGCACCTTCACCTTCACGGTGCGGGCCACGGACAGCAGCACGGGCAGCGGCGCGCCGTTCAGCGCGACGCGCAGCTACAGCGTGACCATCGGCGCGCCGGCGATCGCCGTCACGCCGGCCGCGCTGCCGGCCCTGCAAGTGGCCGCGCCGTTCAACCAGCCGCTGGCCGCCAGCGGCGGCGACGGCAGCTATACCTTCAGCCTTGCTGCCGGCGCGCTGCCGGCGGGCATCGGCCTGAGCAGCGCCGGCGTGCTGTCCGGCACGCCGACGGCGGCGGGCTCGTTCACCTTCACGGTGAGCGCCCAGGACGGCCACGGCTTCACGGGTAGCCAGGCCTACACGGTCAACGTGGCGGCGCCGACGCTCGCGCTGGGCCCGGCCACGCTACCGGCGGGCATGGCCGAGGCGGCGTATGCGCAGAGCCTCACCGCGACGGGCGGCGTGGCGCCGTATGCGTACAGCGTCAGCGCCGGCGCCTTGCCGGCGGGGCTTAGCCTCAACGCCGCCACCGGGCAGTTGTCGGGCACGCCGAGCGCGGCGGGAAGCTTCAGCTTCACGGTGCGCGTCACCGACAGCAGCACGGGTGCCGGCGCGCCGTTCAACGCCACGCACAGCTACACGGTGAGCATCGGCGCGCCGGCCATCACCGTGACGCCGGCCACGCTGCCGGGCGGCCAGGCCGCCGTGGCCTACCACCAGCAGCTCGCGGCCAGCGGCGGCGACGGCAGCTATGCCTTCAGCGTGTCGGCGGGCACGCTGCCGGCCGGCCTGAGCCTCAGCGCCGCCGGCCTGCTCGCCGGCACGCCGGGCGCGGCGGGCAGCTACAGCTTCACCATCACCGCCACCGACGGGCTGCACTTCACCGGCAGCCAGGCCTACACGGTGGCCGTCGCCCAGCCGGTGCCGGTGGCGCAGAACGACAATTTCAGCATGCCCGCGGACGCGCCGGCGACGATCGCGGTGACCGCCAACGACGCCGGCCCGATCGCCAGCATCGCCATCGCCCAGGCGCCCGCGCACGGCAGCGCCAGCGTCAATGGCCTCGATGTGGTCTACACGCCGGCCACCAACTACTACGGCAGCGACACGCTGACCTACACGGCCATCGGCCCCGGCGGCACCTCCGTGCCGGCGACCGTGTCCGTCACGGTGACGCCGCTGGCGGTGCCGACCGCGGCGGCGCAGGCGGCGACCGTGCTCGCCGGACAGGCGGTGACGATCCACGCCGCGGCGGGCGCCACCGGCGGGCCGTTCACGGCGCTGCACGTGGTCGATCCGCCCTCGACCGGCCAACTGGCCGTCAACGGTACGGACATCGTCTACACGCCGGCGGCGGACGCCACCGGGACGATCGGCTTCGACTACACGCTGAGCAACGCCTTCGGCGCCTCCGCGCCGGCGCGCATCACCCTCACGGTGAATCCGCTGCCGGTGCCGGCGGCGCTGAGCGCCGAGGCGGTCGCGGGCACCACGGTGCACATGGACCTCACCGCCGGCGCGCGCGGCGGCCCGTTCACCGGCGCCCGGGTGCTCTCCGTTTCACCAAGCAATGCGGGCACCGCCAGCGTCCGCGCCACGGCCACCGGCTACCGGCTGGACTTCACCGCGTCGGCCACCTTCAGCGGCGCGGCGCAGCTCGGCTACACGCTGAGCAATGCCTACGCGACCTCGGCGCCGGGAAGCATCACGGTGAGCGTGACGGCGCGCAGCGACCCGTCGAAGAACGCCGAGGTGCTCGGTATCCTGGAGGCGCAGGCCGACGCCACCCGGCGCATGGCCATCGGGCAGATCGGCAACTTCCAGCGCCGGCTGGAAAGCCTGCACGGCGGGGCGGCCGCGATCGGCGGCTTCAGCAACGGCATCACCTTCAGCTCGGCCGGCGCCCGGCAGCAGCGCGACCCGCTGCGCCAGGGGCCGACGGCGGGCGACGACTGGGAGCGCCTGGGCATGGTGCAGCCCGACGCCGCCGCCGCGCCGCCTTCGGGCGAGCGCGCCGGGAGCGCGAGCCTACCGGGCGACGTGTCGATCTGGACCGGCGGCGCGGTGAACTTCGGCAAGAGCCAGCCGGGCAGCAGCGACGACGGCATCGACTTCACCACCTCGGGGGTGAGCGTGGGCGCCGACAAGCGGGTGAGCGAGGCCCTCGCGCTGGGCATTGGCCTGGGCTACGGCCACGACACTTCCGACATCGGCCGCAACACCAGCCGCAGCACGGTGGACAGCTACAACCTGGCCCTCTACGCCAGCTACCGGCCGTTCGAGGCGGTGTACGCGGACGCGCTGGTGGGCTACCAGTGGCTGTCGTTCGACGCCCGCCGCTACGTCACCGACAACGGCAACACCGTGCGCGGCAGCCGCGACGGCAAGCAGCTGTTCGGCTCGTTCTCGCTGAGCTACGAGCACCGCAGCGAGGGCATGCTGCTGTCGCCCTACGGCCGCCTCGACATCGCCCGGGCACATCTGGACGGCTATACCGAGCACGGCGACGAGGTGTTCGCGCTGGCTTACCGCGGGCAGACGGTGAAGACCAGCACCGGCACGCTCGGCCTGCGCGCGCAGTGGTCGGCCAAGCGCGACTACGGCATGTGGCTGCCGCAGCTGCGGGTGGAGTTCGGCCACGACTTCCAGGGTTCGAGCCAGGCCGTGATGCGCTACGCGGACCTGCTGGACGGCCCGCTGTACCGCGCCACGCTCAACAACCAGTCGCGCAACCACACCCTGCTCGGCGCGGGCCTGCAATTGCAACTGCTGCGCGGCTGGCTGCTGCGGTTCGAATACCAGAACCTGCTCGACAACAGCAGCCGCGACAACCAGTCGGTGCTGCTGGGGGCGGAGAAGAAGCTCTAGCGGCAGGCCGGCGGGCGCCGCCCAGGGCGCCCGCCGAGCCTTCACCCGGGCGCGGCGCCCAGTGCGGCGGCGGTCACTGGCACGTCCCGGCGCCGGTGAAGTTCTTGTAGTCGATCACGCGCTGCGGGTCGTTCCAGAAGTTCTTGTAGGTGATGTACGCATTGGGCATGAACTTCGGCGTGCCGCAGACCGCGTAGTCGGTGGGCGCGAACTGGCTGGAGCTGCTGAAGGTGATGAAGGCGTTCGCCACGCCGCCGTCGCGCGCGACGTGGCAGGTGCGGCAGGATTTCGCATACACGTTGCGGTACACGGCGGGGTCGCCGCCGGCGCTCCAGCCGGGCGGCACGTTGGCCTGCGAGGGTTTCGTGCCCGGGTTGAAGCCGCCCGGGTACCAGTTGTCGATCAGTGTCTTGATCGCGCTGCTGCCGGGCTGGACGTCGTGCACCAGCTGGTTGAGCGTGGCGAAGGTGGTCAGCTCGGCGGCGCTCAGGCTGTTGCTGTCCGGCGCGGGCGGGTAGTCCCAGGAACGGCCGCCGGAATACTTGAACGACTGCAGGTCGAACTCGCGGAAGCGCGATTGCAGGGCGTTGTTGGCCGTGCCGTCGTAGGAGCCGCCGTGGCAGACCAGGCACAGGTGCGGCACCGACTTGGGCCCGAGCCCGTCCAGGTCGGCGAACTTCAGCTTGCCGGCGGCGGCGGGGTCGCCGCCCGCGTACACGTAGAAGCGCACGCGGCGGTCGGCGGGCTCGCTGCTCCTGTACTCCATCGCCACCGTCGCGCCGCGCCTGGCCGGGTCCTGGCTTTCCGCCGCGTCCGCGTTGGCGGGGTTCTGGTCGGGCGCGCCGTAGTTGGTCACGTAGCAGGCCAGGTCGGCGCCGGTCTGCTTGCAGTGCATGTCGCGGCCGAAGCCCAGGTCGTTGTGGTTGAGGTAGGCGGCCCGCGTGCCGCCGCCGCCGTCGGCGGCGAAGCCATGCTGGGTCCACCACGCCGCCAGCGTGGGGAAGGTCGCGTTGCCCGGGTCGAGGGTGTTGTAGTAGTCGGTGGCCACCTGCTCGCCGTTGGCCGGCGCGAACTGGCCGAACGGGCCGGTGAGGAAGGCGGGCCGGCCGGTGGCGTCGATGTCGCCGTAGTAGGGCAGGTTCACCGGGTCGGCCTCCAGCGTGATCGCGTCGCCGCACTCCGCGTAGGGGTAGGGCGGCCAGAGGTTGTTGCCGGTCATCTTCGGGCGCGGCGCGTCGGTGTTGACGATGTTGTTGAGCAGCACCACCTCCTGCCCGCCGTAGGTGCCGCGCAGCTCCAGCCGCAGCGTGTTCGGCGCCGGCGCCGGCGGCGCGTAGGGGATGCGGTAGATCGCGTGGTACTGGTCGCCGTTGAGCGCCGTCTCCTTCACCTGCACCGCGTTGCCGCCGTAGGAGACGTAGGCGCGGACGACGAGATTGCTCCAGCCGCTCAGCGAGGCGCCGAGCGTGAAGCGCACGCAGGTGGCCTGCGCCGGGTCATTGCCGGCGACGTCCATGTTGAGAGTGGAGAAGTGCCGGGTCTTGCCCACGTACATCGCGCCCTGCCGCGTGGCGGTGTCCTCCTGCACCCACAGACCGCGGCCCTGGTCGAACGACCACAGCGCGATCGAGGCGGGCGCCGAGGCCTGCTGCTCGGGCGGGATCGGCACGCGGATCTCGGCGCTGCTGCCGGGCTTGAGGTTGAGCGGCCGGCCGGCGACGTCGCGGAACTGCGCGTAGAGCGCGCCGTAGCTCAGCAGCTCGGCCGGCGCGTTGGCGGCGTCGGTGGCGCGGTAGTCGCCGGGCAGGGCGCGGCGGGCGGGGTTGAGCGTGGCGAACTGCACCGAGACGGGCCCCTGCGCCGGGCGTTGGCCGGCGTCCACCAGCGCGCCGGCCGGCAGGATCAGCCGGGCGCCCTCGCGCCGGCACGGGCGCGCGTAACGGTCCGTGGCCTGCTGCATGGCGAGCGTGGCCCGGCGGTCGTGGCCGGGCAGCGGCCGTGCCGGCGCCTTGCCGCCGCAGGGGCCGCTGCTGCGCGTGTCGGTGACGTCGATGACGCCCGCCGGGTCCGCGCTGGCGGCCTGCACGCGGATCAGCGGATAGACGTCGCCCGCGGCGGCCTTGTCGTGGACGCGCGCCAGCAGCGCGTACTGCGGGTGCGAGACGGTGAGCACGTAGCGCTCCGGCGCGACCGCCGGCGCGGTCTTCAGGCTGAACCAGCCCTGCGCGTTGGTGGTGGTGCCGGCGCCGTTCACCGCCACCGCCGCCTTGGCGACGGGGGCGGCGGTGACCTCGTCGATCACGCGCCCGGCGAAGACCACCTCCCGGCCCCCCACCGGCAGGTCGAAGCGCTTGTAGGCATAGCCGCCCTTGCCGTCGCGGGCCATCAGGTAGAGCGTCTGCAAGCCCGCCTGCGCGCCGGTGGTCCATGGCTGCTGCGCCGCGTTGACGGCGGCCAGCGGGCCCGCGTCCTCGGCGGGTTTCCAGATGTAGTCGAGCGGGTCGTTCTCGGCATCGCGCACGCTGGCCGCGATCTTGATCGCCGCGCCCGTGCCGGCGCGGGTGATGCCTCGCGTGCCGTCGAAGGCGGCGATGCCGGCCACCCGCGGCGCATGGTTGGGCAGCGTGAGGTTGGCCGCGGCCGGCGCCTCGCCGGCCGACACCAGCGCCTGCGCCTGGGCCTTCTCGCAGGCGGCGCGCACCTGGTAGCGGTCGGCCTTCAGCCCGGCGAACACGTATTCGCCCTCGGTGTTGGCGCGCATGGCCGGCTGCACCGGATGCTGGCGGCTGTCGAACAGGACGACGCGGGTGGACACGTCCAGGCCGAAGAATGCATCGCTCACCCAGCACGGCCGGTTGTCGGCGGTGAGCACCTTGCCGTAGACGAAGCCGCCCTTCGCATGGACCGGCACGACCTGCAGGTACACCGCATCCGGGCCGGCCCTGAAGCGGCCGCCGCAGCCGGCGCCGATGCCCGGCGCCTCCCAGCAAACGGTGTAGATGCCCGGCGCCGGCGCGGCGAGGTGGAAGCGTCCGTCGAGCTGGGTCTTGCTCCTCGGGCCGGCAGTGCCGGACGCCGCCTCGCGCAGGAACACGTCCACGTCCGGCAGCTCGATCCGCCGTGCCGACGGCACGGCGGCGGCCGGGCCCGGGTTTGGGTCGAGCATCAGGGTGAGCGTGCCGGCCACCGGCACGGCACCCGTCGGGCGCGGCAGCTGGCTCTGCGCGTGGGCGAGGCCTATGAGCAGGCAGAACCCGAGACACGCCCGCGCGAACCGCCGCGCGCGGCACCTCCCGCCACTGGATGTAGCCATGATGTGCTCCTTGGATTCGCTCGAAGCGGCCCGTTCTCCCGCGCCGACGGCGCGAGGCTTGGCCTTTCCCCTGGAATGAGGCCGCCCTCCCCGGTCGGCCCCTGGTGCAGTGCCGGGCCCGCGCCGCCGGCATGGCCGGGCGGCGCGGACGCCGTGGCCGCGGGGCCGGTCAAGGCGGCGGGCGGGCGGCCGAGGGGTGCCAGAAGGCCTTGGCCTTCGGCGACCACGGCAGGCGCTGTGCGCGCCGGCGCCCCTCGTTGCCGCGAACGTGCGTGGCGTGGATTCCCTGGGAGACGGGGTGGCCGCGGCGCACTGCGCAGAGCGCGCGCGCGGCACGGGCCGCGCGGGTGCAGCCGACCGGCGGCGCGGGGCGCCTGGCGGTCCTGGCGTGCTGGCGGGGCTCAGTCATGCAGCGTTCTCCACTTTCCAGTGGACCGGCTACGGCGCGACGCGATGCGTGGTGCGGCTTCCAACGACCGGGTGAGCGCGCCCCAAGTGCGGTTCGCCCCGGCGACGAGCGCCGATCCGTCGGCGGCCCCGGGGCTGGGGCAGGTGCAGCGGCCGCGCGGCGAAGCGGGCGCGGCGGTGAGGCGTATTAGGCGTCCGCCTCGCGTAAAGCCGGCGTTACCGCGCGGGGAACTTTCGGGCTCGGGGCGAGAACTGCTTCACAGGAATCGCATTCAGCCGTCCCGGCGCTCCGGCGGGGCGTTCGATACCGCCGTATAGACGGCCATTTCCTTGGCCAGATGGTCGAACAGCGCGCGGTTGCGCAGGCTGGCCTTGAGGTCCTCGTGCATCACCACCCAGACGTCGAGCCTGGGCAGGCGCGTCTGCGGCAGCAGCTGCACCAGCCTGGCATCGCGCCGGGCGACGCCGACCTGGCAGATGCCGATGCCGTAGCCGGCGCGCAGGGCGGCCAGGGCGGCGAGGTCGCTGTCGGTGCGCAGGCTGAAATGCTCGCGCGCGTAAGGCAACGCGCCGACGGCGGGGCGCAGTGCGCGGACATAAGGCGCCTCGTTGTCGAAGCCGATCAGGCTGTGCCCGGCGAGTTCGGCCAGGCTCCGTGGCCGGCCGTGGGCCTTGAGGTAGCGGCGGTGGGCATAAAGGCCCAGCGGCGAGGCACCGGCGTGGCGGGCGACCAGTGCCTGCTGGGTGGGGCGGACCATGCGCACGGCGATGTCCGCATCCTTGCGCAGCAGGTCGGCGGAGCGGTTGGACAGCACCAGCTCGATCACGATGCCCGGGTGCTTCTCGCGGAACGCGGCGAGGATCGGCGGCAACACCTCGGCGCCGATCACCTCGCTGGCGGTGACGCGCACCGTGCCGCGGATCTCCTCCTTGCCGGCGGAGGCCGCGCGGTGCAGCGCCGCCGAGGCGGCGGCCATGGCCTGCGCGTGCGGCACCAGCGCATGGGCGATCTCGGTGGGCGCGAGCCCCTGCGGCGAGCGGGCGAACAGCGCCACGCCCAGCGCCGTTTCCAGTTCGCGGATGTGCCGGCCGAGGCTGGGCTGGGTCATGCCCAGCGCGCGGGCGGCGGCAGAGAGGCTGCCTTCGCGCATCACGGCGAGAAAGGAGCGGTGCAGGTCCCAGCTGGGGTTTGTCCTGGTCATGCAAAAATGTATAGCAGACGTTCGCCAATAGGTAATTTTCATAGACCGTTGCCGCCCGCAAGCTGGTGCCTCCATGAGCGAGGATGGTGCGATGGCGGTGGAGCGGACGGCATTGGTGGTGGGGGCCGGCGGCGGCGTCGGCGGGGAGATGGTGCGGGCGTTGTCGCGCCGCGGCTGGCGGGTGCGCGCGCTGGCCCGCTCGGCGAAGCCCGCGACGGTGCCGGATGCCGTCGATTGGCATCGCGGCGATGTGATGCAGGCCGAAGACGTGCGCCGGGCCGCCGAAGGCGCGCAGGTGATCGTGCACGCGGTCAACCCTCCCGGCTACCGCGGCTGGGGGCAGCGGGTGCTGCCGATGCTGGACAGCACGCTGGCCGCGGCGCGGGCCGAACGCGCGCGCGTGCTGCTGCCGGGCACGGTCTACAACTTCGGCCCCGAGACGTTTCCGCTGGTGGCCGAGGACGCGCCGCAGCGGCCGCCCACGCGCAAGGGCGAGATCCGCGTGGCGATGGAGCAGCGCCTGGCCGCGGCGGCGGACGGGGGCGTGCGCACGCTGATCCTGCGCTGCGGCGATTTCTTCGGGCCGCACGCCGGCAACAGCTGGTTCTCCCTGGGGCTGCTCAAGGCGGGCGTGCCGCCGCGCCGGGTGTCTTATCCGGCCGCGCCCGAACACCGGCACGCCTGGGCCTACCTGCCCGACGTGGCCGAGACGGCCGCCCGCCTGCTGGAACGCGAAGACGAACTGGCCGAAGTCGAGTGCTTCCACTTCGGCGGCTACTGGCTCGACGGCCACGAACTGACGGCGGCCATCGCCTGCGCGGCCGGCCGGCCGGGCCTCCGGCTGGCGCGCTTTCCCTGGTGGCAGGTGGCGCTGGGCGCGCCCTTCAACGAGACGCTGCGCGAGCTGCGCAAGATGCGCTACCTGTGGCGCGAGCCGCTGCAACTGGACGACCGCAAGCTGCGGGCCGTCCTCGGCGGCTCGCCGTACACGCCGCTGGAGGAGGCCCTGCGCATCACCCTGGCCGGCATCGGCTGCCTGCCGCCGCCTCAGCGGCCGTAGGCCCGGCGCAGGAAGGGCGGCAGCATGCGCTTCCACGTGGCCTGGTTGTGCTGGCCGTCCTGCCAATGCACCAGCGTGACGTCGGCGCGGCGGGCCGAGGGCGCCGGGTCGATGGCGACGGTGTAGCCGAGCTGGCGCAGGCCGCGCGTGCGGAAGCCGTCGCCGTCGCGGTAGCCCTCGACCAGGTCATCCAGGTCGTCCACCGCGTCGATCACGCCCTCGCCGTCGCGGTCACCGCTTTCCTCGGCGCCGCCCACGGCGAACCAGAACGCGAGCCCCTTGCGCGGCGGGCCGCGGTCCGCCATCGCCTGCGCCAGCCGGGTGTGCTGGATGCGGCGGGCGTCCGTGCGGTCGCCGGCCAGCCAGAACGAGGGCGAGAACGCGCCCCCGCGGCCGAACAGTTCCGGGTACTCCCAGGCGAGGTTGAAGGCGTTGAGCGCGCCCAGCGACCAGCCGAGCAGGCTGCGGCCGCGGGGCGTTGCCTGGGTGCGGTAGTGCGCGTCGACCCAGGGCACCAGCTGGGTGGCGAACCAGGCGGAGTAGTCCTGCGCATGGCTGCCGATGGGGCCGATGCGCGAGCCGCCGACCACGCTGCGCCCCATGGCGCGGTCGGAGAGCCCGTAGGCGTCGGCGCGGTCGGCCGGCATGTCCACCGCCACCACGATCACCGGCCGGATGGTGCGCTCGCGGTACAGCGCGGCGAGCGTGCCGGAGAGGTCCACCGCGTCCATGTCCTGGCCGTCGTTGGCGTAGAGCACCGGGTAGCGCCGGCCGCGATGCGGGGCGTAGCCGGGCGGCAGGTACACGCTCACGCGCAGCGGCGCCGGCGACACGGCGGGGGCGTCGAGCGGGAAAGTCCACGGCGGCGCGCCGCCGGCGTGCGCCGTGCCGTGCAGGGCGAGCATCAGCAGGACGACGAGGGGGCCGCGCAGCCGCCTGAAGTACGAGGGACGCATGCCATGCCATGTCGAAGGAAGGAGGCCCGTGGCGCGCAGTGTGCCTGCGAAGGCGGGGGCGATGCAGTGCCGCGGCACTCGCGGTGCGTGCGGTCGCAATGCAAGTAGGCGGCGATGCCGCGTCCGGCGCCGCGGTCCTTGCGCTGCGTGCGGCGGGAAGCGCCGGCGGGACGGTATCATGGGCGGATGACCTCCTCATTTTCCCCCGTTTTCAGGAGCGCCGCCCCGGCCGATGCCGAAGCCGTCGTGGCGCTGGTCGAATCCGCCTACCGCGGCGACGCCAGCCGACGCGGCTGGACCACCGAGGCGGACCTGCTCGACGGCCGCCGCACCAACGTCGAGGACGTGGCCGCGCTGATCGCCGGGCCGCAGGGCCGCATCGTGCTGCTGGAGCAGGGCGGCCGCCTGCGTGCGAGCTGCCAGCTGGAACGGCAGGGCGAGGTAGCCTATTTCGGCATGTTCGCGGTCGACCCGGCCTTGCAGGGCGACGGCCTGGGCAAGGCGTTGCTGGCCGAGGCCGAGCGCATCGCGCGCGAGGAATGGGGCTGCCGCGCGATGCGCATGGCGGTGATCGTGCAGCGCGAGGAGCTGATCGCCTGGTACCTCCGCCGCGGCTACCGCCGCACCGGCGCATACCAGCCTTTCCCCTACGGCGACGAGCGCTTCGGCCTGCCGCGCCGCGACGACCTGCGCTTCGAGGTGCTGGTGAAGGATCTGCAGGCATGAGCACGGACATGACCGGCTGGGTGGAAGTGGCCGCGCGCAGCGAGCTGCTGCCCGGCGAGTTCAAGGTGGTGTACGACGGCGACACGCCGATCGCGGTGTACAACATCGACGGCGAGCTGTACGCGGTGGAAGACGTATGCACCCACGACGGCGGCGACCTCGCCGGCGGCACGGTGCACGGCTACGAGGTGGAATGCCCGCGCCACGGCGCCCGCTTCGACCTGCGCAGCGGCGCGGTGACCTGCCCGCCGGCCTACGAGCCGATCGCCAAGTTCCCGGTGCGCGAGGTGGACGGGCTGATCTGGACGCGCGACGACCGCTGAAGGGTGGTTTGCTGAGAGTCTGTTCGCGATCTTGCCGTCGACGGGCTGGGGCGATGGAGCGCGTCTTGCGGTAGCCATGGGTGTGCGGGAGCGCAGCGGGATAGTCGCGTCCCCGCGACACCCGCCTCTCACCCCAACCCTCCACCAATGGAAAGAGAGTTGCGGATCCCGCTTCACTCCGACGCCTGCCCCCTCTCCAATCGCTCCAACACCTCATCCAGATTCTGCCGAATCTCCCCCATCTCCTCCCACGGATCCGACCGCAACCGGGCCAGCCGCTTCGGCGCCGTGCGCAGATCGAAAGCGCGTCCGCTGGCGAGCGCGCCGAGTTCGCTCCAGCGCAGCGGCATCGCTACCGGGGCGCCGGGGCGAGCGCGCAGGGAGTAGGAGGCGATGCTGGTGGCGCCGCGGCTGTTGCGCAGGTAGTCGATGAAGATGCGGCCGCCGCGCTGCGACTTGGCGGCCACCGCCACGAACTCCAGCGGATGCAGCTGCGCCAGCGTGTCGGCGAAGGCGTGGGCGAAGGCCTTCACCGCCAGCCAGGCGCAGGCGGGGGCGAGCGGCACCACCACGTGCATGCCCTTGCCGCCGGTGGTGCGCAGGAAGGATTGCAGGCCGAGCCGGTCTAGCTGCTTGCGCACCTGCCGCGCGGCGGCCTTCACGCGGTCCCAGCCCACGCCGGGGCCGGGGTCGAGGTCGAACACCACGCGGTCGGCACGGTCGGGCTCGGCCACGGTGGCGCCCCAGGGGTGGAACTCGATCACGCCGAACTGCGCCAGCTCCAGCACCGAATCCGTCTCGCGCGGGTAGATGTAGACCGCCTGCGCGCCGGATTCCTCCTTGAGCTTGACCATGCCCACGTGCTTGAGGCCGCGGGTGAAGTGCTTCTGGAAGAAGCACTCGCCGTCGACGCCGTCGGGGCAGCGCAGCACCGAGGTGGGGCGGTCCTGCACGCCGGGCAGGAACCACTCCATCACCGCGGCGTAGTAGTCGAACACGTCCTGCTTGGTGATGCCCTCGCCGGGGTACACCACGCGCTCGGGGTGGGTGAGGCGCACCGGCGTGCCGCTTCCGCGCGCGGCGGCGCGGGATACGGTGGCGGGCGCGGGGCGGTCGGCGTCGCGCAGCTCGTTGGGCATCTTGTCGTCCCTCAGCGTCTTCAGGCTGGGCTGGCGCAGCAGCCCCTGGTTGCCGATGCCGCGGTAGTACACCTCCGCGACCAGGCTGGGGTGCACCCAGTACGCCTGGCGCAGCAGCGGGTCGATGGCGTCCACGCGCACCGGCGGCGTGCGGCGGCCCTTGCCGGCGAAGGCGGCGCCCAGCTCGCGCAGCTGCGCGTCGCTGAAGCCGCTGCCCACGCGCCCGGCGTAGCGCCAGCCGCCGCCCGCGTCCGGGCGCGCCAGCAGCAGCGAGCCGAAGCCGCTGCGGCGGCCCTTGGGCGGGGTGTAGCCGACCACGGCGAACTCGTCCGATTCCAGCCGCTTGACCTTGACCCAGTCGTCGCCACGCCCGGGCCGGTAGCCGGAGTCGGCGCGCTTGGAGACGATGCCTTCGAGCCCCTGCGCGGTGACCATGGCGAACACGGCCTCGCCGTCTTCCTCGTAGTGGCGGCTGAAGGCGAGGTGGCCGGAACCGGGCGGGATCAGCGCCTCGAGCAGCGCCTTGCGCTCGCGCAGGGGGCTGCGGCGCAGGTCCCAGCCTTCGAAGTGCGGCAGGTCGAACAGCATGTAGACCAGCGGTGCCTGCGCCTCGCCGGCGAGGGTCTGCTGCAGGGCGTTGAAGTCGCTGCGGCCCGCGTGCAGGGCGATCAGCTCGCCGTCGAGCCGGGCCTCGCGCAGGCCCAGTTGTTCGAGCGCCTGCACCAGTTCGGGCGCGCGCGCGTTCCAGTCGAGCGCGTTGCGCGACCACAGCTGCACGGCGCCGCCGGCGATCGCGGCGAGGATGCGGTAGCCGTCCCACTTGATCTCGTGCAGCCAGCCCTCGCCGTGCGGCGGCGTCTCGCGCAGGCGAGTCAGCTCCGGCGCGAAGAAGGCGGTGTCGATGGCGGCCTTGCGCGCGCCGGGGATCCCCGCGGCGCGCCGGCGCAGCGGCGCCAGCGCCACGGTGGCGCCCTTGGGCGCGGCGCGGCGGCGGCCGGCGGCGAGTTTCTCCGCTACCTCCCTGGCGCCGCCGCTCCGGGTGGCGCGGCGCGTGCTGGCGACGAGCCTGGCGTCGAGCAGGTCGTCGGCCTCGAGCTTGCCGGCGAAGGCGTCGCCGTCCTTGATCAGGAACCACGACGGCTTGCGCTCGCGGCGGCCGCTGCGCACCAGGTGCCAGCGGCCCTTGAGGCGGCGGCCGAACAGTTCGAAGCCGAGGTGGCCTTTCTCCAGCTGCGCCTCGGCGTCGCCGTCGGTGGCCCACACGCCGCGGTCGAACAGGTCCACGTGGCCCTGGCCGTAGCCTTCCTCGATGTCGCCCTCGAAGTCGGCGTAGGACACGGGGTGATCCTCCACCTCCACGGCGAGCCGCTTCACCGCCGGGTCGTAGCTCGGGCCCTTGGGCACCGCCCAGCTCTTGAGCGCGTCGCCCACCTGCAGGCGGAAGTCGTAGTGGCGGCGGCGCGCGTGGTGCAGCTGCACCACGAAGATGGCCCGCGCGCCGGCCGGCGCCGGCGTGCCGGGCCCGGGCTCGCGGGTGCGGGAGAAGTCGCGCTTGCGCTGGTAGTCGTGCAGGCTCATGCGGCGGTCGGCGGAGGCGGCGCGGCGCATGGCGGCGTGCGCGGGGCATGCGCCGCGGCGGGCGGTGTCGCGGTCGTGTCCGACCCTGCCAGCGGCGGCATGAAGGCGGCGTGCAACCGGGCGGCCTTCACGCCGGAGCCACGCGGCGGGTGCTTCAGCTATGCCGACGGCCCGACCCGACAAGGACCCCGACGATGACGCCACTCGACCGCACGCTGCGCCGGCAGATCACCGTGGACGGCAAGGACTACACGGTGCGGCTGGACCCGCTCGGCCTGCGCATCACCGAGCGTGGCCGCCGCAAGGGGCTCAGCCTGAGCTGGCAGGCCCTGGTGAACGGCGACGCGGCCCTGGCCGCCGCCCTGCATGCCTCGCTGGAAGAGGACACCGCCGCGCCGTCTTGACGCCGGCTGCACGCCGGCTCGACGCGCGGGCTGGGATGATGGAAGGCCCGGCAGCGGGCCACGCGGAGTGCGCGCCATGCCTCGTCCCATCTGGAGCGGAACGCTCTCCTTCGGGCTGTTGAACATCCCCGTCTCGGTGATGTCGGCCGAGCACAGCATCGACCTGCACTTCCGCATGCTCGACAGCCGCAGCAACACGCCGATCCGCTACGAGCGCGTCAACGCCGAGACCGGCGAGGAGGTGCCGTGGAAGGACATCGTGCGGGCCTACGAATACAAGAAGGGCAGCTACGTGGTGCTGGAGCCGGAGGACATCCGCTCGGCCGCCTCCGAGCGGCGCGAGTCGATCGACGTGGAGACCTTCGTCGACGCCGGCGAGATCGGCCCGGAATATTTCGAGAAGCCCTACCTGCTGGTGCCCGGCAAGAAGGCCGAGAAGGGCTACGTGCTGCTGCGCGAGACCTTGCGCCGCACCGGCCGCCTGGGCATCGGCCGGGTGGTGATCCGCACCCGCGAATACCTGGCCGCGGTGATGCCCAGGGACAACGCGCTGTGGCTGCTGCTGCTGCGCTATCCGCAGCAGCTGGTCGACGCCGACGAGTACGCGGTGCCCGAGGCCGAGCTGGAGCACTACCGCGTCTCGCCCCGCGAGCTGGAGATGGCCGGTCAGCTGATCGAGTCGATGAGCGGCAAGTGGAAGCCGAAGGACTACAAGGACGATTTCCGCGATCGCCTGCGCCAGGTGATCGAGAAGCGCATGAAGTCCAAGGGTCTGGTGGTGCCGCCCGCGGAACAGGCCGAGGAGATGCCGGCCAACGCCGCCACCAACGTGGTCGACTTCATGACGCTGCTGCAGAAGAGCCTGGCGAGCAACCGCCGCACGCCGGCCAAGAACGCACCCTCGAAGCCGGCCACGGCGAAGAAGAGCGCGCCGGCCAAGCGCGCCGCGGCCAAGCGCGCGACGGCGAAGAAAGCCGCGCCGCGCAAGCCCGTGCCCGCGGGCAAGAAGTCGGCGGGCGCGCCGCGCCGGGGGCGGCGCAACGCCGGTTGAGGCCCGCCCGCGGGACATCCGCGCAGGCCGCGGCCGCGTCGATCCGGGCGTGCGTGCTTCGACGGGAAACCGTTGACGGCCTGTTGACCGCGCCTTGACCACGTCGCGCCCAGCATCGGCGGTCCGCAGCGCATTCCACGGGAGACAGGCGCATGGCCACCAGGGCAGCCAAGAGCAGCGGGGCATCCCGCACCACCGCCGGCCGGCAGCGCGCGATCCAGCGCGACCTGCTGGTGCTGATCCTGGTGGGCGGCACGCTGCGCACGGCGATCGTGGACCAGGACGGCTCGCTCGGCGCCGCCTTCATCGGTGTGGCGACCATCCTCGCGCTGGACAAGCTGCTCGGCTACGTCGCCGCGCGCTCGGCGCGCTTCAACCGCTGGGTGGAGGGCGTGCCGGCGATCCTGGCGCGGGCGGGCAAGGTCTCGCCCGCCGCGCTGCGCCGTCACAACATGCCGGCGGCGGTGTTCCAGCGCGCGCTGCGCGCCGAGGGGCTGCACGACGAGCGCGAGGTGGAGGAGGCGCGGCTGGAGCCGAACGGGCGCATCACGGTGATCCGGCACAAGCCGATGGATTGAGCCGATGGATTGACCGGCCCGCTCGCCGGCGGCGCGCTACGCATGCCGGTGCGCGTGGACGTGCGGCTCGTGCCGCTGGCGCGGCCGGTGCGCGGCGTCCGGCCGGCGCTCCAGCAGCCGGGCGAGGTGCTGCGCGTCGCAGGGCGCGCGCACCTTGGCGTCGTTGTCGAAGTAGCAGTACACGTCGCGGCCGCGGCGGCCCCGGGCGGCACGGGCGGAGATACGCCGCGCGTCGTCGGGCTCGGCGCCGTCCAGCCAGCGCCGGATGCGTTCGGCCCAGGCCACCAGCGCGCGCTCGCTGTAGCCGCTCACGTACAGCTCCTCGTCGCCGTGCAGGCGCAGGTACATGAAGCCGGCGGTGACGTCCTCGAACAGCGGCCAGCGGCGGGCGGTGTCGGCCACCACCAGGGCCACGCCGCGCCGGCGCAGGGTGGCGACGAAGCGTTCGTCGCGGAAGCTCTCGTGGCGCACTTCCAGCGCGTGGCGCAGGCGCCGCCGCGGCCCCTCGTGCGGCTGCCGGGCGAGCTTCGCGGCCTGCTCGGTATCGTGCGGCAGCTGGGCCAGGAATTCGTCCACCAGCGCGGGCTCGTAGCGGAAGCTGGGCGGCAGCTGCCACAGGATGGGGCCGAGCTTCTCGCGCAGGCGAAGCACGCCGGAGGCGAAGAAGTTGGCCAGCGGTTGCGCGGCGTCGCGCAGCCGCCGCACGTGGGTGATGAAGCGCGGCGCCTTGACCGCGAACACGAAGCCGCGCGGCGCCTGCGTGCGCCAGCGTTCGTAGCTGGTCGGCCGCTGCAGCGCGTAGAACGAGCCGTTGATCTCGATGGTGTCGAAGCGGCGCGAGGCGTACTCCAGCTCGCTGCGCTGGGGCAGCCCGCGCGGGTAGAAGTCGCCGCGCCAGGGCGCGTAGCGCCAGCCGGAGATGCCGATGCGGGCCTTCGCCATGCGCGCCTCTACCGCCGGCCCGTGCCGGCGCGGCGGGGAGGCTTCCCCGGGCGGAAAAACGGTGCGGCGTGCGTTGCTTTCATGGCGGGCGGTGCTGGCAGCGCATGGCCCGAGCATCGGCCAGCGCATGTCGGCATGGCGTCATCGCCGCATGGCGGCCCGCGCGGTGCCGTGTACGCGGGGCGTGAACGCGCGCCGCGGAAATACCGATGCGCGCTTTACCGGCCGGGGCGGATGATGGGCCGCCGGCCGAGGTGGAGGCGCCCATGAGCAGTCACGACCGCAAAGACAAGGGTCATCCTTCGGATCGTCCCCCGACGCAGCGCGAGGAGACGAAGGAGGAGCGCGAACAGCGCAAGGCCAAGGAAGACCTCAACCAGGATCATTCGCTGGAAGAAACCTTCCCGGCCAGCGACCCGGTCGCGCCCTTCATTCCCGCCAAGGCGCCGGACGACTGAGCGCGGGCCCGTCGCGCGCCTGGCGTCACGGCAGCATCTCGTGCGCGAGGTACGCCGCCGGCGCCGGGGGCGTGCGCGGCGGGTTGTGGCGCAGCACCTCGCACCACCACTCGCGCGCGGCGTGGATCTGCCCGATCAGTTCATCCGGCCGCAACGGGCGGCGGGCGAGGCGGGGCAGGTCGCGCTCGGCCTGCAGCCACAGCACGCCGAAGGTGGGCGAGGCCATCAGCCGCAGCCAATGCTCGCGCGTGAAGCCGAGCAGGAAGCGGTCCAGCGAACCGGCCAGCAGGCCCTGCGCATGCAGCCGGCGCCAGCGCGCGCGCAGGCGGGCACGGAAGATGGCGCGGTCGAGCGGCTCCAGCAGCGACTCGCTGGCGGCGTTGGCATAGGCGGGGCAGCGAAAGCCGGCGGTGCCGCCGCGCACCGTTTCCGCGGGCCGGAGCGGGGCGACCACGCGCAGCTCCGGATCGAAGCGGATCTTGAGGTCCAGCGCGCGGCCGCGCTCGATCAGGGCGCGATGCTCGTCCGTGGCGGGGGCGGGCAGCGGTTCCATCCGGCGCAGCGCCGCCACGCCGAAGCCCAGGCTGGCGCGCGTGGGTGTGCGATGGCGCGGCCAGGGGTCGTAGGGCAGCGGGTCGAGGTAGGCGTCGATGCGTTCCAGCCAGTGCGCGTAGCAGCCTTCGAGCAGGCTGCGGCGGGCCAGCGCCCAGGGCAGGCGCAGTTCCTCGCGTGGATCGACGTCGGCGACGCCGGCGACCAGGTCGGCGCCGGCGCGCAGCGCATCGAGCTGGCGCGCGATCCAGTTCGGCGGGAGGCGGCTGTCGGCATCGGTGGTGGCGATCAGGCCGGTCGCCGGCGCCGCCAGGAACAGCGCGGTGCGCAGCGCCTCGCGGCGGACGCCGCCGGCGTGGCGCTGCGTGCGCGGCAGCACGCCTTCGATCAGCACCCACGAGGGCATGCCCCGCGACAGCGTGTCGGCGCTCCGCGACAGCGTGCCGGCATCCGCCGCCGCGATCGCCGGCAAGGCGCCATCGCCACGCTGCTCGCGCAGCAGCACCGCCAGCACGCGGCCGGGCGCATAGCGCCGGCCCTGCTCGTCGCGCTGCTCGCCCAGGCCGCCGAGGCAGGCCGCGAGGTCGTGCGTGTCGTGGTGCACGGGCATCGCGACGATCGCGTCCGGCGCGACGCCGGGGACGATGCACGCACTGCGCCGGAGGATCTGGAAAGCTGTCGCCATGCGGGTGCTCCAGGTCGGCCCATGATCGGCGCGGCGCCGTCAATGCGCCGGCAAATGCGTGCCAAGTCACACGTCACGCACCGCGTCCGCGTCCATCACGAAATGCCGACGGCGACTGCGTTGGACTGGTAATCGCTGTGAAAACGTTTATGGCTTTGCCAGGGGTGTGCCCATGGAAGTCGTACTGCTGGTGGAGGATGACCCGGACGTGATGGAAGTGACCTCCCTGCTGCTGGAGGATGCGGGCTACCAGCTGGTGCACGCCAGCGACGCCGAGCAGGCACTGGACGTGCTCGCCGCGAGGCCCGACATCGACGTAGTGTTCACCGACGTCAACCTGCGCCGCGGCATGAACGGCATCGAGATGGCCAACGCGATGCGCGCGCGCGGCTCGCGGGCGTCGGTGGTGGTGGTGTCGGGCGACCTGGGCTGGGCCGATACGCCGCTGGACCCGAGCATGGTCTTCCTGCCCAAGCCCTACGACCGCCGCACGCTGCTCGGCACCGTCGCCGGCGCCTGCGGGCGCGCCCGGCAAGTGGTTTCCTGAGGCCTGTCCTTGAATACGAACACGCCGGATCGCCGCGGCGACAGCGGGCTTTCCAGGGGCGAACAGGCTTTCCGCGTCACCGCCACGGAAAATCGCTTCGAGCTGCTGGTGCAGTCGGTGGTGGACTACGCCATCTACATGCTCGACCCGCAGGGCCGCGTCAGCAGCTGGAACCGCGGCGCGCAACAGATCAAGGGCTACCGCGCCGAGGAAGTGCTCGGCCACTCCTATGCGATGTTCTTCACCGCCGAGGAACGGGCGCGCGGGCAACCCGAGGCGGCGCTGGCGGTGGCGAGCCGCGAGGGCCGCTACAACGGCGAGGGCTGGCGCGTGCGCCGGGACGGCAGCCGCTTCCGCGCGATGGTGGCCATCGACGCGATCCGCGACGCACACGGCCGGCTGATCGGCTTCGCCAAGGTCACCCGCGACGTCACCGCACGCTGGGAGGCGCAGGTCCGCATGGAGGAAAGCGAGCGGCGCTTCCGCCTGCTGATGGACGCCGCGCCGGACTACGCGATCTGTATGCTGGACGCGGGCGGCCGCATCGACGAATGGAACGCCGGCATGCGGCGGATCAGCGGCCATCGCGCCGAGAGCGTGCTCGGCGGCTCCATCCACTGCCTGTACACGCCGGAGGACCGTGCCGCCGGCCTGCCCGAGCACATGCTGCGCGAGGCGCTGGCGCACGGCCGCTACGAAGCCGACCACTGGTGCCTGCGCGAGGACGGCTCGCGCCTCCTCGCCCACATCGCGCTGATCGCCCTGCGGGAGGCGGACGGCACCCTGCGCGGCTATGCGCACGTCACCCGCGACCTGAGCCAGATCCACGCGGCGGAAACCGAGCTGGCGTCCACCCGCGAGCAGCTCTTCCACGCGCAGAAGCTGGAGGCGCTGGGCCAGCTCACCGGCGGCATCGCGCACGACTTCAACAATATCCTGCAGGCGATCAGCGGCTCGCTCGAGATCGCGCGTGCCCAAGGCGAGCGCGGGCGCCCCGATCTGGTCGAGCGCCACCTCGACAGCGCCATCCGCTCGGTCGAGCGGGCGGCCCAGCTCACCCGCCGCCTGCTCGCCGCCGCGCGCCGCCAGCCGCTGCGGCCGGCCTGCGTGGACGTCAATGCCCTGGTGCGTTCGATGGGCGGCCTGCTCGAACGCACGCTGGGCGGCAACGTGCGCCTGCGCATCGCGCTGGCCAAGGGCGCGCTGCATGTGATGTGCGACGCCGGCCAGCTGGAGAACGCGCTGCTCAACCTCGCCATCAACGGCCGCGACGCGATGTCGGGCGGCGGCACGCTGACCATCGGCTCGCGCGCCGTGGCCGGGGAGGGCGGGGAGGCGGGTTTCGTCGCCCTGAGCGTGGCCGACACCGGCGTGGGCATGTCGCCGGAGATGGCGGCCCGCGTGTTCGATCCGTTCTTCACCACCAAGCCGCTGGGGCGGGGCACGGGGCTGGGGCTCTCGATCATCCACGGCTTCGTGAAGCAGTCGAAGGGGCAGATCCACCTCGCCACCGCGCCGGGGCAAGGCACCTGCGTGGAACTGCGGCTGCCCGGCTGCACGCCTGAGGCGGCGACGTAGGACGCGCGGCGCGTCCGCTCGCGCTCGCCGCGCCGGTTAACGATGTCGACGAGGTCGTTGATGTTTCCCATGCGCCGCGTTTAGGTCGACTGCGCCATGCTGCATGCCTGCGCGGATCGAGGGCGCGTGTCCGTGCGGCCCCGATCTACGCGCGCCCGCTGAAGAGACGGAGAGGCGAGATGGCGAACGAGCGCGACAAACGCGGTTTCGGTGCCATGGACGAAAACAAGCAGCGCGAGGCCGCCGCCAAGGGCGGCCGCGTCAGTCACGGTGGCCAGGGCAAGGAAGGCAAGGAAGGCGCGGCCAAGAGCGCCGGCAGCCGGGGCGGCAGTCACGAGCAGCACGTTCGGGCCGGCCAGCAGAGTCACAAGAACAGCTGAGCGGAGGGAACGCCACGGGTCGCCCCGTGGCGTCCGCCCGCCGCGGCGCGACCGGAACGAGGAGGCAGCATGAACGTACGCGAGATCATGACCCCCAACCCCCGCTGCTGCACGGCGGGCGATACCCTGCACCGCGCCGCGATGCTGATGCGCGAGGAGGACGTGGGCGAGATTCCGGTGATCGACGAGGAGCGGCACCTGGTCGGCGTGATCACCGATCGCGACATCGTCACACGCTGCGTGGCGACAGGCGATCAACCCAGCCAGGTCAGCGTGGAGCAGTGCATGACCGCACCCGCGCTCAGCCTGCACGACGACGCGAGCGTGAAGGAGCTGGCCAACCTGATGGCCTTCCACCGCATCCGCCGCGTGCCGATCACCGACCGCAACGAGGCCATCTGCGGCATTGTCGCCCTGGCCGACCTGGAGCGCTCCGACGCGCGCTCGCTCAAGGCCGAGGTGTTCGAGAGCGTTTCCATACCGCATTGACGTGGGCGTATGGACGTCCATACGAAAGCGCGCCGGGTGCGGGCCGCGGGCCATCCGGCGGAGCATGATCCGTCGAGGCGCATGGCTGTGGGCGCTGCAGGCCCTGGCCGGCTGCAGTCGTGGCGAGCACCCGCCCGGCGGCCCCGGCGCGGCCGCCTCGCCGTCCCCGTCGCCGGCCCCGTCCGCCATCACGCATCCTTTAAGATCCAGGACCCCGCCTCGCTATGAATCCGCGCATCCACGTCACGCCTTCATCTTCCCATTGGCTGGACGAGCCGCCGCGGGTACGGTTCGGCGCGGAGCCACCGGAGCCTGCACCGCCGCCGGACCCGGTGAAGCCGCCTTCGCCGCCGGCGGAGCCCGACCCGGACCTGCCGCCCGGCGAGCCGCCCTCGCCGCAGCCGGCGCGGCCGCCGCTGACCGACCCCGAACCTTCGCCGCCGCCGATCCAGGACCCGATCCCGCCGCCCGGCGAGCGGCCGCAGGCAGGCGAGGGCGGCGGCATGCCCTCGCCGATCTTGATGTCCTGATTCCATTGGCGCGGCGAAATCCGTCGCCTTCGCTCAAGTGCCGCGGCCGGTATCGAGCAGGCGCGCCTCCACCGAGCACTGGATGCAGTAGGCGGCGATCTGCTCGAACACCGCTTCCAGTTCCTTGTCCTCGCGCTGCCGGGCGTGCAGGCGGCCGATGTCGGCCTGCATGGCGATCACGCCCAGCCGGTTGTTGAGCCGGTGCAGCCAGCCGGAAGCGATCAGGCCGTCCGGAACGGCGGTGGCCTCGTCGGCCGGGGCGGGGCGTGCCTGCACGGCGGCGAGCCAGGCGGCCACGGCGTGGAAGAAGCGCGCCTTGGGCAGCGTGGCCAGCGGCAGCCGCGCATAGAGCGCGAACACCACGGGCGCGCCCGCGTGCGAGGCGGGCAGGCGGACGGCCCAGCCGTCGAGCAGGCCTTCGGGCTCGAACCAGCGGGGGGCTTCGGTGCGGCGCCAGCGGCATGCGCGGGCGCTCGCGCGCGCGGCGTGGATCTCGGCCGAGGCGATGTCGCCGCCGCGCAGGCGGTGTTCGGGGTCGTACAGGCCGAGCAGGTGCGGACCGTGCTGCGTGTCCGCGAACTCGAACAGCACCGCCAGCGGTGCGGCGAGTGCCTGCGCGGCGGTCGCCAGCAGTTCATGGGTGGCATGCGCGGCGGTGCCGGCGCGCAGGGCGCGGGCGGCCGCCAGGTGCAGGGCGCGTTCCCACGGCGGACCGGCGCCGGCGGTCACGTCTGGCCGGGGCCGGTGCCCTCGCGGTAGCGCGTGAGCTTGTTGTAGATCGTCTTCACGCTGATGCCCAGCGCCTTGGCGGCGCGGGTCTTGTCGTTGTTGTAGCGGTCGAGCGCGGTGAGGATGGCGCGCTTCTCGATCTCTTCCAGCGTCTGGCCGACCAGGATGGCGCTGTCGCCGGCCGCCCAGCCGGGCGGGTGCGCGGGCATCGCCTCCAGCATGCCGTTCTCGGCCAGCACGTAGGCGCGGTTGATCACGTGCTGCAGCTCGCGCACGTTGCCGTGCCAGCCGTGCGCCAGCAGCCGTTCCATCGACGCGGCGGAGAGCGTGTGCGCGGTGCGGTACTGCGCGTTCAGTTGGGCCAGGAAGCGCTCGGCCAGCAGCGGGATGTCCGCGACGCGCTCGCGCAGCGGCGGCATCAGCAGCGGGAAGTCCGACAGGCGGTAGTAGAGGTCCGCGCGCAGCGCGCCGTCGCGCACCGCCTCGGCGGGGTTGCGGTTGCAGGCGGCCACCACGCGCACATCCAGCGTGCGGCGGGCACTGGAGCCCAGCCGCGTCACGTTCTTGCTCTCCAGCACGCGCAGCAGGTAGGTCTGCAGCGAGGGCGGCATCTCGGTGCATTCGTCCAGGAACAGCGTGCCGTGCTGGGCCTGCTCGAAGTAGCCGGCGTGGTCGCGCACGGCGCCGGTGAAGCTGCCGCGCTCGTGGCCGAACAGCTGGCTGCCGAGCAGCTCCGGCGCCACCGCGCCGCAGTTCACCGCCACGAAGGCGCCGGGCCGGCCGCTCAAGTCGTGGATGGCGCGCGCGGCCAGTTCCTTGCCGGTGCCGCTCTCGCCGAACAGCAGCACGGTGTTCTCCAGCGGCGCCACCCGCCGGATCATGCGGAACAGCTTGCGCATGGCCGGCGTGTTGCCGAGCAGGCCGCCGCAGCTCTCCGGTTCGCCGGGCACGTCGAGGCGGGCGCTGGCGTGCACGCTGGCGCGCTCCAGCAGCGCGTCGAGGCGGCGTTGCTCCACCGGCTTGACCACGTAGTCCATGATGTCGTGGCGCATCGCGTGCAGGGCGGTGTCCACGCTGGGGTTGCCGGTGACCACCACCACGCGGCTGCGGCTGTCCGCGGGCATGCGTTCGAGCAGGTCCAGGCCGTTGCCGTCGGGCAGGCCGATGTCGAGCAGCATCAGGTCGGGCAGGCGCGCCTCGCTCACCAGCCGGGCGGCGTCCTTGAGGGTGGAGGCCACGGACACTTCGCAGCCGCGCAGGCGGGCGTAGGCCGAGGCGGAGTTCAAGAAGTCCTGATCATCGTCGACCAACAAGACGGTTGGGATGGCACGGCGCATGCGGGCTCCTGAAACGTGGCCCCCGTCTTGCGACCTTTCCCAGAATGCGGCGCGACGGGTATGAGCGGGGTTTGGCCGATGAAGCATGCCCGCAAGGAAGTCTAGGCGCCGTCGAGAAACGGCCCCGCACGCTCCCGGCCTGCCGGCGCCCGTCTTTCCGCCGGCAGGCCGTCCGCTTCCCGGTCCACCCCTCAGCTGGGCTTGCCGGTGCCGCCGCCGGGCGTGGCGCCCATGCCGCTGCGCGGGCCTTCGCCACGCAGCGTCGCGCCCTGCGCCTCGCCGGTGGCGGATGCGCTGATGTGGATGCGGTTGTCGACGTCCTTCACGCCGCTGCAGGCGTCGGCGCAGTCCTCGGCGCGGTGCTTCATGTAGCGCGAGGGCACCTCGCCCTGCAGGGTCACGTTGCCCTGCTTCACCTGCACCTCGACCTCGCTGGCGTCGATCTCCGGATCGTCGCTGAGCCGTTCGCAGACGTCCTCGCGGATGCGCTCGTCGGAGCGCTGGTAGCCCTTGGGGCCCTTGCCGCGAAGGTTGCGGCCCATCCCGCCGCCCATGCCTTGGCCCATCTCCTGGCCTTGGCCCATGCCGCCGCCCATGCCGCCGTAGCGGCCGGCCTGGTACTCGCCGCCGTAGCGCTGCTCGCCGCCGCGCCCGCCGGACTCGCGGCCGCCGACGTAGCGCAGGTCGTCGCCGCCCTGATCCTGCCAGCCCAGGTTCTGCCAGCCGCCGCCCTGGCCCTGCCAGGGCTCTTCGCGCTGGCCGCCGTACCAGCCATGGCTGGACTGGCTGTGGCTGAAGCGGCCCTGGCCGTAGCCGCCGTGCTGGCCGCCGTAGCCCTGCCGCCCGCCGTAGCCGCCGGGCTGCCCGCGGGAGCCGCCTTCGCCGCCGTAGCGCTGGCCGTAACTGCCGCCGCGCATGGCGCCCGATTCGCCCCAGGGCGAATCGTAGTCCTGTCCATATTCGCTGTAGCCACGTTCCGAGGCCGAGGCGCGGCCGCGGTAGGGCTCACGCTCGGGCGACTGGCCCGGCTCGTAGTCGCGCTCCCAGCGCTGAGCCTCGAAGTCGTCGCCCTGCTGCCGGCCGTAGCCCTGGTGGCCTTGCTGGCTTTCCCGGCGGCTGAATTCGTCCCGTGGCGAGGAGGGGTTGTAACGATGGTTCATGGGGTTCTCCTGAGCATGTGCGTGGTGGGGAAAGGACACTGCCGGCACTTGCCGCGCCGAGAACTCAACGCCCATGGGCCGGGCGTTGCCGCTGTCGTGTATGTCGCGCGGCGCGGAGCGTTCCTCCGGCGCCGTCTCGCCGTGCCCGTTGCCGGCCAGCGCACGGGCCATCTGCAGGTGGTGCCTGAGCGCCGGCAGGGTGTCGGCGACGAAGCGCCTGAGGTCGCGGTTGCCGTTGCCGGTGGAGGTCCGCTCGATCCTTCACCATTTCGCCGGCATAGGCACGGTCGAAGGCGACGCCGTCCAGCGCCTGCAGGCGCCGGGCCGTGGCCTGCGCGGCGGCGTCGGGGTGGCTGGCCGGCGTCAGTTGCTTGCGGCCGGCGAGCCCGGCAAGCTCGCGGTTGGCGCGGGTGTGGTCGTCGATGATCCGCTGCGCCATCTGCTTCACGCCGGCCGAGCTGGATGTCTGCAGCGCGAGCTGTCCCAGTTCGACTTCGGCCGCGCCGTCGGCGGAGGCCGTCGCCACGAAGAGCGGTGGCTGGCGCTGCTCACGTCGGGCGGCGATTGCGGCAGGGTCAGGGTGGCGATCCAGCGGATGCGATGCGGCATGGCGGTTCTCCTTGACGGTGCTGCGGAGCGCTGCGGGCAAGGTGCGCGAAGCGCGGGTTCACTCGTTGCCGGCGTTGCCGGTGCTGCCGGTGCTGCCGGTGTCCTGGTCGGTGCGCTTGGTGCGCCGCGTGGTGCCGCCGTGGCTGCGCTCGCCGCCCTTGCGCCCGATGGTGGCCATGTGCTCACGGTTTTGGCTGACCGCCTCGCCACCTTTCTGTCCGGCGCGGCGGGCTTCCTCCGAGTCGAACTCGTGCGCGTTGCCGCTGGCGTGCGCCGCACGGCCGCCTTCGCTGGCGATCTCGCGCTGACGCTCCGGCTTCATGCCGGCGAAGCCCCGGTTGCTGGTGCCGGAGCCGGTGCCTTGCTGGGTGTTGGTGGCCATGGCGGGGTTCTCCGCTGAGTGAAGGACGCCGGCGCAGGGCCGGCGCACCGCATGCGGTGCTAGGGCGGATCGCAACATCCATGCCATGGGTTCGTCGCGCTGAAGCGGGGTGCCGGACCGCATCGGGGCGCGGTTTGGAAGAGCTGGGGGCGCGCCGCCGCAACGGCGGGCTCGGCACTATTTACCGGCGCCGGAAAGAACTACCGGCGGGGAGCATGGGGCCGCGGGTGCCGCGAGGGCGTGGCGCTCTAACGCATCCGCGGACGCTCCAACGCATGCGAAGAAGGAGCGCTGTCGCCGGAGGCGATCACCGGCCATCGCTGTGTCGCGGTGGCCAACGGCAAGCCGGAGGAATGCCGCGAACCAGGGCTCACGCCTCTGAGCCTGTTCGCGATCTTGCCGTCGACGGGCTGGAGCCATGGAGCGCGTCTTGCGGTAGCCATGGGTGTGCGGGAACGCAGCGACTCTGCTCTTGCTCGCCGCTCTTGCCTTGTCGTTCCGGCGTAGGCCGGAGGCGCTTCACAACAGAACAGCGAAGCGGGTCACCCAGCGCCGTACGCCTGGGTTTGAAGCGAAATGCGCGGTACCGGGTGACTCGCTCCGCTCGCCCCTGCGGGGACGTTCTTCGGACGTTCTGCGCATTTGTCCTGCCTACGCCGGAACGACAAGCGAAAGCGGCCGAGCAAGAGTGGCCGAACAAGAGCGGGATAGGGGGCGTTCCCGCGAGCACCGGCCCCTCACCCCGACCCTCTCCCCGCCGGGGAGCGGGAGAAAAGCCAAGGAGCCGCCTTCCGTAAGGCGTGAGGAGGCGTGGAAGCGTGCCCCATGGCGCGGCCCGTACCGCCGCCGCCATCGGTGGATCGCTCGCGGGCCCGCGGCCAACCAAGCAACGGCATCGATCAGGCCGCGCGGCCAATCATCAGCCCCGCCACGGCATCCCTCGCGGATCAGCCCGTCGTCTCGATCCGCTCCACCCGCCGCAGCCCGCGCGGCAGCAAGCCGCCGCGGGTGGCGCGGCTGCCGCCGTATTCGACCAGGTCCGACCACTTCAGCGTGAGCTTGCGCTGGCCGGCGTAGAGCGTGACCTCGCCCTTGCCCTCGGCCACCACCGCGATGCCCGCCACGCGCTCCTCGCCGCTGGCGAGCCTGGCCTTGGGCACCTCGATCAGCTTGTTGCCCTTGCCCTTGTCCAGTTCCGGCAGTTCGGCCACCGAGAACATCAGCAGGTGGCCCTCGGTGGTGACCACCACGATGCGGTCGCGCGCCGGGTCGGCGCTGACCTGCGGTGCCAGCACGCGGGCGCCATCGCCCAGGGTGATGATCTGCTTGCCGGCCTTGTTGCGGCCGGTGAGCGCCTCGAAGCGGGTCACGAAGCCGTAGCCGAAGTCGCTGGCGAGCACCAGCCGGGTGTCGTTGTCGGCGGCGACCAGCGCGTCGAAGCGGGCGCCCGCCGGCGGGCTGAAGCGGCCGGTGAGCGGGTCGCCGTTGCCGCGCGCGGAGGGCAGGGTGTGGGCGGGGGTGGAGTAGCTGCGGCCGGTGGAGTCGATCACCGCCACCTGCTGGGTGGTGCGCGCGCGCACCGCGGCGAGCAGGCCGTCGCCTTCGCGGTAGGAGAGGCCCTCGGCGTCCACGTCGTGGCCCTTGGCGGCGCGGATCCAGCCCTTCTGCGACAGCACCACGGTGACCGGTTCGCTCGGCACCAGCGCGCTCTCGTCCAGCGCCTGCGCGGCCTCGCGCTGGACCAGTGGCGAGCGGCGGTCGTCGCCGTGCTTGGCGGCGTCGGCGCGCAGCTCTTCCTTGATCAGGCCCTTGAGCTTGGCCGGCGACTTCAGCAGCACGTTGATGCGCGCGCGCTCCTCTTCCAGCTGGTCGCGCTCGCCGTTGATCTTCATCTCTTCCAGCCGCGCCAGCTGGCGCAGGCGGGTTTCCAGGATGTAGTCGGTCTGCTCCTCGCTGAGGCCGAAGCGCGCCATCAGCACCGGCTTGGGTTCTTCCTCGGTGCGGATGATGCGGATCACCTCGTCGAGGTTGAGGTAGGCGATGCGCAGGCCTTCCAGCAGATGCAGGCGGCGCTCGACCTTGCCGAGGCGGTGCTCGAGGCGGCGCGTCACCGTGTCGACGCGGAACTTCAGCCACTCGCTCAGGATGCGCTTTAAGTCCTTCACCTGCGGCCGGCCGTCCAGGCCGATCATGTTGAGGTTGACGCGGAAGCTCTTCTCCAGGTCCGTGGTGGCGAACAGGTGCTGCATCATCTCGCCGGTGTCGACGCGGTTGGAGCGCGGCACCAGCACCAGGCGGATCGGGTTCTCGTGGTCGGACTCGTCGCGCAGGTCCTCCAGCATCGGCAGCTTCTTGGCGCGCATCTGCGCGGCGATCTGCTCGAGGATCTTGGACGGGCTGACCTGGTGCGGCAGCGCGGTGATCACGATGTTGCCGTCTTCCTGCCGGTACACCGCGCGGGCGCGCACCGAGCCGGTGCCGGTCTGGTAGATCAGCAGCAGTTCGTTGCGCGGGGTGATGATCTCCGCCTCGGTCGGGTAGTCCGGGCCCGGCACGTGCTCGGCGAGGTCGGCGACGGTGGCGTCCGGGTCGTCGATCAGGCGGATGCAGGCGGAGGCGACCTCGCGCAGGTTGTGCGGCGGGATGTCGGTGGCCATGCCCACGGCGATGCCCATGGAGCCGTTGAGCAGCACGTGCGGCAGGCGCGAGGGCAGCCAGCTCGGCTCCTCCAGCGTGCCGTCGAAGTTGGGCACCCAGTCCACCGTGCCGTGCGCCAGCTCGCCCAGCAGCACGTCGGCGATCGGGTTGAGCTTGGACTCGGTGTAGCGCATCGCCGCGAAGCTCTTCGGATCGTCCGGCGAGCCGAAGTTGCCCTGGCCGTCGATCAGCGGGTAGCGGTACGAGAACGGCTGCGCCATCAGCACCATCGCCTCGTAGCAGGCGCTGTCGCCGTGCGGATGGAACTTGCCGATCACGTCGCCCACAGTGCGCGCGGACTTCTTCGGCTTGGCCGCGGCATTGAGCCCCAGCTCGCTCATCGCGTAGACGATGCGCCGCTGCACGGGCTTTAAGCCGTCGCCCACGAAGGGCAGGGCGCGGTCGAGCACCACGTACATCGAGTAGTCGAGGTAGGCACGCTCGGCGTATTCCTTGAGCGGGATCTGTTCGTAATTGGCTTGCAGGTTCATCGTGCGGTTCCACTGGGCGCCATGGCGCGCCGACAACCGGACGATGGTGCCAGAAGCGGCCCGAGGGGGACAGGTTGCGCCGGGGCCCGTCCCGTGCATCGCCCGAGTCCTGCGGCCGGGGCCGCCAGGCGCTAGCATGGAGCGGCCCCGGTTCCCGCGCCCACTTCGCCATGCCCGATTCCGCCGAACCCCATTCCGATGCCGTCCGGCGCCTGCTCGCCGACGACGAGCCCGCGCCGTTCACCGTCCACCGGCCCGACGCGGGCTCGCCGTTCTTCCTCACCTGCGACCACGCCGGCAGGCTCGTCCCGCGGCGCCTGCGCGCGCTCGGCCTGCCGGCCAGCGAGCTGGAACGCCACATCGCCTGGGACATCGGTGCCGAAGGCCTGGCCCGCGTGCTCGCCGGGCGGCTCGATGCGTGGCTGATCTGCCAGACCTATTCGCGCCTGGTGATCGACTGCAACCGGCCGTTCGAATCGCCGACCTCGATCCCCCTGCGCAGCGAGCGCACCGACGTGCCCGGCAATCGCGACCTCGATGCCGCCGCCGTCGCCGCGCGGCGCGAGGAGATCTTCCTGCCCTACCACCGGCGCACCGAGGATGAGCTGGACCGGCGCGCGGCCCTGGGCCGGCCGACCATCCTGGTCACCGTGCACAGTTTCACGCCGGTCTACCTGGACGAGGAGCGGGCGTGGCAGCTCGGTGTGCTCTACCAGCGCGACGCGCGCCTCGCCCACGCGCTGCTCGCGCTCATGCGCGAGGACGGCCGCTGGACCGTGGGCGACAACCAGCCCTACGCGGTGAGCGACGCTTCCGACTACGCCATCCCGGTGTACGGCGAGCGTCGTGGCCTGCCGCACGTGGAGCTGGAGGTGCGCCAGGACCTGATCGCCGACGAGGCCGGGCAGCGCGAGTGGGGCGAGCGCATCGCCGCGTGGCTGGTGGAGGCGGCGCGGCGGGCGGGGCTCATCCAGGTGGGCGACGCGCCGGCCCTGGCCGGCGCGATACACCGCCGCGAGCCGGCTTGAGCGGAGCGGGCCGCCGTGGCGACCCACGCGGCCTTCATGGCGCCTGCTCGCGCGTCGCCGCAACGCCCAGCTTGCCGAGCTGCGCCTGCACGCTGTCCGGCCCGGCCAGGTGCGCCGCGCCCACGGCGATGAAGACGGTGCCGGGCCGGTCCAGCATGGCCTTGATGCGCCGGGCCCAGTCCTCGTTGCGGGTCACCAGCAGGCGCTGGTAGAGCTGCGGCTCCTCCTTGCGCAGGGTGTCGTTCTCCAGCCGGGCGATGGCCGCGTCGTCGCCGCGCTTCCAGGCCTCGATCAAGGCCTTCAGCTCGACCTTGGCGCGGTCGGTGTCGTGCAGGGTGGCGCGCAGCAGGGCGAGTTGCAGCGCGCTCGGCATGTCGGCGAGGAAGCGGATCTGCTGCTCGGCGCTTTCCAGCCCCTCGACCGGCTTGCCGGCCTTCTCCGCCGCCGCGCGCAGCTGCTTGTCCACGCCCAGGGCGGGATCGAGGCCGGCCTGGGTCAGCGGCGCCACCGCCAGGGTCAGCGCGGCCAGCCAGGGCCGCATGATGTTCAGCGCGCCGCTGCCGCCGGGCACGTTGGCGAGCTGCGCCGCGCGCGCCAGCCGGCCCTGGTCGGCCTGGCTCAGCTGGGCCGACAGCGGGTGCGAAGGGTCCAGGCCGTAGCGCAGCACCAGCGCGGTCATGTTGGCCTGGCCGTCGTCGGTCAGCTCGATGTACAGCGCGCGGCTCGCGGCCAGGGCCTGGTCCAGCGCGGGGTAGTGCCAGTCGGCGTCGTGGGGCAGCAGGTGCACGGTGCCGAACAGGTAGATGGTGGTGTCGGCATCCTTCACCGTCCACAGCGCGGGGCGCGCGCCGAGCGGCGCGGCGAGGAGCAGGGCGAGGCAGGCGAGTGCGGCGAGCAGGCGCGGGCGTTTCATGCGTGGTCCTGGCGGCGCGGGCGGCCGTGTCGTGCGTCCGCCCGGTGGGTGTCGCCCTTGAGCATATCGGAGCGGCGGGCGCGGCTGGCACGCCATGCGGCGGGCGTCATTCGTCCTCGTGCGAAAGCGGCCGCGCCACGTGCTCCAGCGGCCGCCGTTCGGCGGCGAGGCCCCAGCGCCAGGCCACGGCGGCGGCGACCAGCATCAGCACGGCGCCGAAGGCATAGCCCCAGGCGATCGCCTCGCGCCGCCCGCTGCCCACCAGCGCGCCGAACAGCCACGGCCCCGCCACGCCGCCCACCGCGGTGCCGAAGGCGTAGAACAGCGCGATCGCCATCGCGCGCAATTCCAGCGGAAAGCTCTCGCTGGCGGTGAGGTAGGCCGAACTGGCCGCGGCGGAGGCGAAGAAGAACACCACGCTCCAGCACAGCGTCATGCCCGATGCATCGAGCCAGCCGAACCGGAACAGCCACGCGGTGAGCGCCAGCAGCAGGCCGGACAGCGCATAGGTGCCGGCGATCATCGGCCGCCTGCCCAGCAGGTCGAACCAGCGGCCCAGCAGCAGCGGGCCGAGGAAGTTGCCCAGCGCGAAGGGCAGCAGGAACAGCCCCACGCGCTCGTCCGCCACGCCGAAAAAGCGCCCGAGCACCAGCGCGTAGGTGAAGAAGATCGCGTTGTAGAAGAACGCCTGCGCCGCCATCAGCACCACCGTGACCGCGGTGCGCTGCGGGTAGGCGCGCAGCAGGGTGCGCGCCAGGTCCGACGGCCGCAGCGGGCGCGGCCGCAGGCGCAGCCGGGGCAGCGTGGCTTCCAGCACCGGGGCGCCGGCCTGCCGCTCGATGTCTTCCAGGATGCGCTCGGCCTCGCCGAGGCGGCCGTGCAGCATCAGCCAGCGCGGGCTCTCCGGCACGTAGCGGCGCAGCCACAGGATGCCCAGGCCCAGCACGGCGCCGATGCCGAAGGCCAGTCGCCAGCCCAGCTCCGGCCGCAGGTGGCGCGGGTCGAGCAGCAGCACCGCGCCGAGCGCGCCCAGCGCCGCGCCCAGCCAGAAGCTGCCGTTGATGGCGAGGTCGGTGCGGCCGCGGTAGCGCGCGGGCACCAGCTCCTGGATGGCCGAGTTGATCGCCGCGTACTCGCCGCCGATGCCGGCGCCGGTCAGCGCGCGGCACAGCGCGAAGATCCCGAAGCCGGGGCTGAACGCGGTCGCCGCGGTGGCGAGCAGGTAGAGGCCGAGCGTCACGTTGAACAGGCGCTTGCGTCCGAACCGGTCGGTGAGCCAGCCGAAGCCAAGCGCGCCGCCCACCGCGCCGGCCAGGTAGCAGCTGGCGGCCAGGCCCACCTGCGCGTCGGTGAGGTGCAGCACCGGGCTGGATTTGAGCGCGCCGGCGACCGCGCCGGTGACGGTGACCTCCAGCCCGTCCAGCACCCAGGTGATGCCGAGCGCGAGTACCACCAGGGTGTGGAAGCGCCCCCAGCGCAGCCGGTCCAGCCGCGCGGGCACGTCGGTCGCCACGATGTCGGGTCGTGGTGCTGGCATGCGCCGAGGCTAGCGGGGCGTATGTGAAGAAGCAGGCAGGCTCGGCCGTCATCGCAGGGCGATGCCGTTGCAGGAGCGCGCCGGCGCGCGCCGGCTTCTCGCCGCTTCGGGCCGATGCGCACGCCGTCACGCCGCGCTCGCGCGGCGGCGCGCTCCTTACGACAGCGGGGCGGCGCTCAGCGCGGCACGCGGTAGCCGCCCGGCACGCCGTCGGGGCTAAGCGTGAGTTGCCACAGCTGGTCGCGGCGACTCCGGAACACGGCGGCGGAGACGGTGAGGTAGAAGTGCCACATGCGCCGGAAGCGCTCGTCGTAGCTGGCCGACAGCGCCGGCCAGGCGGCGTCGAAGTTGGCCTGCCAGGCGGTGAGCGTGCGGTCGTAGTCGGGGCCGAAGTTGTGCCAGTCCTCGACCACGAACAGGCCTTCCAGCGCCGTGGCGACCTGGCTGGCGGCCGGGATCACCGAGTTGGGGAAGATGTACTTCTCGATCCACGGGTCCGGCCGGCCGGGCGACTCGTTGCTGCCGATGGTGTGCAGCAGGAACAGCCCCTGCGGGGCGAGGCAGCGGCGCACCGTCTCGAAATAGCCGCGGTAGTTCTTGCCGCCGACGTGCTCGAACATGCCGATGGAGAACACCGCGTCGAAGCGCTCGTCGAGCGCGTGGTAGTCCTCCAGCCGGATCTCGATCGGCAGCCCCGCGCACAGCGCGCGCGCGAACTCGGCCTGCTCCTTCGACACGGTGACGCCCACGCCCTCCACGCCGTAGCGCTCGGCGGCGAACTTCAGCGCCTCGCCCCAGCCGCAGCCGATGTCCAGCACGCGCATGCCGGGCTTGAGCTTAAGCTTGCGGCAGACCAGGTCGAGTTTGGCCTCCTGCGCGTCGTCGAGGTTGGTCGCCTCGGCCCAGTAGCCGCAGGAGTACACCAGCCGCTTGCCGAGCATGGCCTGGAACAGGTCGTTGCCGAGGTCGTAGTGGGCGCGGCCGATCTCGTAGGCGTGCTCGCCGCGCTGCAGGTTGATGAAGCGGGCGCGCAGGTGGGCGAGCAGGGTGTCGAGGGTCTTCAGCTCCTGATCCAGGTGCGAGCCGAGCAGGCGGGCGAACAGGCCGGGCAGGTCTTGGCAGTCCCACCAGCCGTCCATGTAGGCCTCGCCGAGGCCGAGCGAGCCGTGGGCGAACACGCGCGCGTAGAGGCGCTCGTCGTGCACGCGCAGGTCGCAGGGGCCGTCGCCGTTGATGTGGATGCCGGCATGGGCCAGCAGGGTTCGTGCTTTCTCTTGCAGTGACTCGACGCTCATTCGCTCCGCCATCGCTGTGACCAAAGACGCGCGGACGATCGTCGGCCGCGGCGGCGGCGTCCCTGGCGATCGCCCGATGGCGCCCGATCCTACACCCGTCCGGCGGGCCTTCGTCGCGTGGAATCTTGCGGTCAGGAGGGTCTCGGCTCGACCACGCCGAACTCGGCCGGGAAGCGCGCCCAGAACAGCGGCGCATGGTCGCCGCGCACGATCTCGATCAGCGTGCTGGCCTCCTCCTCGCCGACGATGAACTCCACCAGCACCGTCTGCTCGCCCGCCAGTTCGAAGAAGTGCGCCTCGCGCATCTGGCCGTGCCGGCCGTAGCCGGCGATGGCCTTGAAGGCGGAGCCGCCAGGCACGCCGAGCCGGCGTGCCTGCTCCAGCAGCCACTCGTACAACAGCGTGCCGTGGTGCTTCTGGTTCTCGGCCATGTAGAAACGCAGCGAATAGCCTTTCATCGCGTGGTCCTCCAAAGCGGGGCCGGATCAGCGCGCGATGGCGCGCACCAGGCCGATGCCGGCGAGCGTCATCAGCAGGCTGCCGAACAGGTGCAGCGCCACGATGGCGAGGGTCCAGGCGTACTGCTGGCGCAGCAGCAGGGTGGTGGTCTCGGCGGAGAAGGTGGAGAAGGTGGTGAGCCCGCCGAGGAAACCGGTGGTGAAGAACAGCCGCGCGGTGGGCGAGAGCGCGTCGAACTGTGCGAACAGGCCGAGCGCCAGGCCCATCAGCAGCCCGCCCAGCAGGTTGGCGGCGAGCGTGCCGAGCGGCACGGTGGGAAACAGCGGGTTGAGCAGCAGGCTGAGCACCCAGCGCAGCACCGCGCCGAGAAAAGCGCCGCCGCCGACGGCGAGTAGCGAGAGAAGATCCATGCGCATCCGGGCTCCGGTTCGGTTGGCGGGGCGGACGGGCTGGAAGCGGGAACGCCCAGCCGCCCCGTGTGGGGTTGACCAGGCATCATCAGCCTTGCGGCGGTTCGAGGAGGAATGCCATCTCCCTGGGTGGGGAGTCTAGCTTGGGAGCTGGGAATCGGGAATCGGGAATCGGGGAGCGGGGAGCGGGGAGCGGGGAGCGGGAATGGCGCGGTCCGATCAGGCGGGCAGCAGGCCGTGGTCGATGAGGGCCTCGCGCAGCGCGTCGGCGCCGGTGAAGGGCACCGCGTGCATGCCCAGCGCGCGGGCCGCCTCGATGTTGCGCGGGGCGTCGTCGGTGAACAGCGCGCGTGCCGGCACCACGCCGTGGCGCTCGCACAGCAGGCGGTAGATGGCCGGATCGGGCTTGGCCAGGCGCTCGGCGCCGGAGACCACGATGCCCTCGAACCAGTGCAGGAAGTCGTAGCGCTCCAGCGCCACCGGGAAGGTCTCGGCCGACCAGTTGGTGAGCGCGATCAGCCGGCAGCGGCCGGCCTCGCGCAGGTCGCGCAGCACGCCCACGGTGGCCTCGATGGCGCCGCCCAGCATCTCGTGCCAGTGCGTGTAGTAGGCGCGGATCAGCGCCTCGTGCCGCGGATGCTCGGCCACCAGCGCCTCGGTGGCCTCGCGCAGCGGCCGGCCGGCGTCCTGCTCCAGGCGGGCGTGCAGACGGTGGCGAGGAAATGCTCGACCTCGGCCTCCTCGTCGAACAGCCGGCGGTAGAGGCGGCGCGGGTCCCAGTCGATCAGCACGCCGCCGAGGTCGAAGATCACGGTGTCGATCGCCATGGCCAATCCTCTGCGATGAAGGTCAGCGCGCGTCCGGCAGCAGCCGGCGTTCGGCCAGCCAGCGGCGCGCGTTCTCCGCGTCCTGCTCGAACCAGGCGCGGGTGGAGCCCAGGCGGAAGGAGTAGCCCCAGGCATCCATGTCGGCCATCAGGCGCTCGCGGCCCACGCCGGGCAGCTCGTCGGCGAGCACGATCTGCAGGTAGCAGGTGGCGTCCTCTTCCTCGATCGAGTCGGTGGCGTCGGTGTGCACCGCGGCGCGGCGCTCCGGCGGCAGCACGATCAGGTGGCCGGCCTCGTGCAGCAGCGAGTGCACCGGCGTGTCGGTGCGGGCGTACACGGTGCTGCCGATCAGCCCGGCCTCCTCATCGCCCCAGAAGCTGCCGGGGATGGCCGCGCCATCCGCCACGCGCTCCAGAGCGAGGCCGTAGCGGGCGAGCAGGGCGGCGGGCGCCGCGAAGCCGATGTCGGCCAGGCGCAGCACGTCGACGGAGGTAGTGGAGAAGGCGGCGGCGGGTGTGTTCACGGTGCGATATATCCCGTCATTCCGGCGCGGGCCGGAATCCAGCGACGGGGCGTGCGGAGCGGCGATGCCGCTCCACGGCTTTGCTCGGTCGCGACTGGATGACCAGCTTCGCTGTTGTGAAGCGCCTCCGGCCTGCGCCGGAACGACGATTCGTTTCAACCCGCCGACGAGGTGGCGGGCTTGCCGTCCGGCAGCGCCACGGAGAGTTCCAGCACCTCGTGCCCGCTGTCGCGCTCGACGTTGATGTTGATCGCCTCGATGTCGACGTGGACGTATTTCTTGATCACCTCGAGCAGCTCGTTGCGCAGCAGCGGCAGGTAGTCGGGCGCGCCACGGGTGGAGCGCTCCTGCGCCACGATGATGCGCAGGCGTTCCTTGGCGACGGTCGCGGTGGGTTCCGGCTTGCGCTTCAGGAAATCGAGAATGCCCATCGTGATCAACCTCCGAACACGCGCTGGAAGAAGCCCTTCTTGGCCACGTCGACGAAGCGCAGCGGACGCTCCTCGCCGAGAATGCGGGCGACGGTGTCGCGGTAGGCGTGGCCGGCGTTGGACTGCTCGTCCAGGATCACCGGCACGCCGGCGTTGGAGGCGGCCAGCACGTTCTCCGATTCGGGGATCACGCCGACCACGTTGATGCCCAGGATCTCCTCCACGTCCTTCACGCTCAGCATCTCGCCGATCGCCACGCGCGCGGGGTTGTAGCGGGTCAGCAGCAGGTGCTGGGCGATCGCGCCGTCGCCGCGCTCGGCGCGGCGGGTCTTGCTGGAGAGCAGGCCCAGGATGCGGTCGGAGTCGCGCACCGAGGACACCTCGGGGTTCACCACCACCACCGCGTGGTCGGCGAAGTACATCGCCAGGTGGGCGCCCTTCTCGATGCCGGCGGGGGAGTCGCACACCACATAGTCGAAGCCTTCCTTGCCCAGCTCGTCGAGCACCTTCTCCACGCCTTCCTGGGTCAGCGCGTCCTTGTCGCGGGTCTGGCTGGCGGCCAGCACGTAGAGGTTCTCGTGGCGCTTGTCCTTGATCAGCGACTGCTTGAGCGTGGCCTCGCCGTGGATCACGTTGACGAAGTCGTACACCACGCGACGTTCGCAGCCCATGATCAGGTCGAGGTTGCGCAGGCCCACGTCGAAGTCGATCACCGCCACCTTCTTGCCGGCCATCGCCAGGCCCGTGGCCAGGGATGCGCTGGTGGTGGTCTTGCCGACGCCGCCCTTGCCGGACGTGACAACGATAATCTCAGTCAAGGCTCATCTCCCGCTTATGCTTTTGTAGTGGGCCCGTTCACAGCCGGGCGATATGCAGTTTTTCCCCTTCCAGCCAGCATTGCACGCTCTGGCCCTCCAGGTCCTTCGGAATCTGTTCGAACACCCGGTAGTGCCCGGCGATGGCGACCAGCTCGGC
>NZ_LFQR01000049.1 GCF_001182895.1 Frateuria defendens
TGGGCAAGCAAAGAAAAGTAACTCGCTCCCCGGCAGGGGAGCGAAACCCCCGGCCAAAGGCCGGCCAGCCCGCGATAAGCGCCCCGATTCAATCCAGCCACGCAAAGCTTGGGTGACCCACTTCGCTGTGGTGAAGCGCCCCCGGCCTACGCCGGAGCCAAATCACCCCGCAGGAAGCTGGGCAAGAGGAGCGGCATTCAGCGCCGCCCGTAGCGCGCCACCACGCGGTCGCCGAGCATCTGCAGCAGCTGCACCAGCACGATCAGCAGCGCCACCGTGACCAGCATGTAGTCGGACTTGTAGCTCAAGTAGCCGTAGCGGTAGGCGAGGTCGCCCAGGCCGCCGGCGCCGATCGCGCCGCCCATCGCGGTGTAGCCGACCAGCGCGATGGCGGTGACGGTGACGGCGGCGAGCAGGCCGCCGCGCGCCTCCGGCAGCAGCACGTGGCGCACGATCTGCCAGGTGCTGGCGCCCATCGCCTGGCTGGCCTCGACCACGCCGTGCTCCACCTCGCGCAGCGCGGTCTCCACCAGCCGCGCGAAGAACGGCGCGGCGCCGATCACCAGCGGCGGGATGGCGCCGCGGATGCCGAGCTTGGTGCCCACCAGCACGTAGGTGAGCGGCATCAGCACGATCATCAGAATGATGAAGGGGATCGAGCGCAGCACGTTCACCAGCAGCGAGAGCACGCCGTACGGCTTGGGCATGGCGCACAGCTGGCCGCGGCCGGTGAGGAACAGCAACACGCCCAGCGGCAGGCCCACCAGCACGGTGAGCGCGAGCGAGCCGCCCAGCATCAGCAGGGTGTCGATGCAGGCCTGGCCGATCTCGACCCAGTCGTCGATGTTGGGAAACAGCGATTGCAGCAGCGGCGCGCTCATGCCTTCAGCTCCTCGATTTCGATGCCGGCGGCGCGCAGCGCGGCCAGGGCGGCGTCGGTGTCGGCGCCTTCCAGCGCCAGGGTGAGCTGGCCGTAGGGCATGCTCTTGATGCGGTCGATACGCCCGGCCAGGATGTTGAAGTCCACGCCCGTCTCGCGCATCGCGCGGCTCAGCGCCGGCGACCAGGTGGTCTCGCCGCGGAACGACAGCCGCAGGATGCGGCCGGGTATCTGCGCGTAGCGCGCCTGCTCGGCCGCGGCCTCCTCCGGCAGCGCCTCGTCCACGAAGCGGTGCGTGGTCGGGTGCTGCGGATGCAGGAATACGTCGGCCACCGGCCCGTGCTCCACGATCACGCCGGCGTCCAGCACCGCCACGCGGTCGCACACGCGGCGTACCACGTCCATCTCGTGGGTGATCAGCACGATGGTGAGCTTGAGCTCGCGGTTGATCTCGGCCAGGAGTTCGAGCACGGAGGCGGTGGTCTGCGGATCGAGCGCGCTGGTGGCCTCGTCGCAGAGCAGGATGGAGGGACGGTTGGCCAGTGCGCGGGCGATGCCCACGCGCTGCTTCTGGCCGCCGGAGAGCTGCGAGGGGTATTTGTCCGCATGGGCTTCCAGGCCCACCCGCGCCAGCAGCTCCGCCACCCGGGTGCGGATCGCCGCGGCGTCGCGCTCGCCGGCCAGGCGCAGCGGGAAGGCCACGTTGTCGGCCACCGTCTGCGAGCCGAGCAGGTTGAAGTGCTGGAAGATCATGCCGATGCGCCGCCGCTGCGCGCGCAGCGCGGTGTCGTCGAGCGCGGTCATGTCCACCTCGTCGATCAGGATGCGTCCGCCGCTCGGGCGCTCCAGCAGGTTGATCAGCCGCAGCAGGGTGGACTTGCCCGCGCCGGAGTGGCCGATGATGCCGAATACCTCGCCGTCGGCGATCGTGAGGTCGAAGGGCTGCAGCGCGGGAACCTCCCGCCCGGCGACGCGATAGGACTTGTGGACGGCCTGGAATCGGATCACGGAATGCTCTCGGCGGCTGGCGCGGCGTCGCGCTCGTCAAGGCGATGCGTGGACTGCGTCGCAAAAAACGAAGCATAAGGCCAAGGCCGGTGGCCGAACACCCGGCGGGCTGCTCCCAGCCTGCTCAAGGGCCGCCAGCCGCTCCCCCACGGTATCCGCGATCGAGCCTGGAGGGCATCCCCAGGCCACACTGGCGCGGCGGAAACGATGAGCTGTAGACGCCGCTGTACCGCGCTGGTTCTAAACTGATCCACCACACCCGCGAGGATCGTTCCCATGACCACCGTCTACGATTTCAGCGCCGCCGACATCGACGGCAACGAGCGCTCGCTGTCCGAGTGGCGCGGCCAGACCCTGCTGCTCGTCAACGTGGCCTCCAAGTGCGGCTTCACTCCGCAGTACGAAGGGCTGGAGACGCTATGGCGCGAATACGGCGGCCGCGGCTTCGCCGTGCTCGGCTTCCCCTGCGACCAGTTCGGCCACCAGGAGCCGGGCGACGAGGCCGAGATCAAGAACTTCTGCTCGACCAGCTACGACGTCACCTTCCCGCTGTTCGCCAAGATCGAGGTGAACGGCGAGCACGCGCACCCGCTGTACAAATGGCTCAAGAGCGAAGGCAAGGGCATCCTGGGCAGCGAGTCGATCAAGTGGAACTTCACCAAGTTCCTGGTCGACCACGACGGCCGCGTGGTGAAGCGCTACGCGCCCACCGACACGCCGGAGAAGATCGGCCGCGAACTGGCCCCGCTGCTGCCGGCCTGAGCCGGCGCGGGTGTCCGCGTGTCATGCCTCGGGCCGGCCGAGGGTTCCCTCAGGAGGCCGCCGGCCGCAGCCATGCCTGCCGCCGGCGCAGCCGCAGCGCGATCGCGCCCAGGCTCGCGCCGCGCACCGCCATGAAGGCGAGGAAGGCCAGCCACAACCCCTGGTTGCCCCAGTCGCGGCCGGCCCAGGCCAGCAGCGCGAACAGCGCCACCGAGAGGAGCATGCCGTCGCGCATCTCGCGGGCGCGGGTGGCGCCGATGAACAGGCCGTCGAGCAGGTAGCTCCACACCGCTACCAGCGGCAGCGCGGCCAGCCAGGGCAGGGCCGCGTAGGCCACGGCGCGCACCGCGGGCAGGTTGGTCTGCGCGTCCACGAACAGGCGGCCGCCGAGCCCGAACAGCAGCGCATAGCCCACGCTGCCCAAGAGCGACCAGCCGCCGGCCACCACCAGCGCGCGGCGCAGGGCGTGGCGGTCCCCGGCACCGATGGCATGGCCGCACAGCGCCTCCACCGCGTTGGCGAGGCCGTCGAGGCCGAAGGCGGTGAGCATCAGACCGTTGAGCAGCAGCGCATTGGCCGCCACCACCGCGTCGCCGAGGCGCGCGCCGAGCACGGACAGCGCGAAGAACACGCCCTCCAGCGCCAGCGTGCGCAGGAAGATGTCGCGGTTCACCGCCAGCAGCGGCCGCCAGTGCGACCAGCCGCGCAGCGCCTGCCAGTCGATGCGCCCGTCCACGCCGCGCGCGAGCCGCCGTGCCCGCGCCAGCCCGTACAGCGCCCCGCACCACTCGCCGGCGGCCGAGGCCAGCGCAATGCCTTGCACGCCCCAGCGCAGCCCGAGCACGAGCAGCAGATTGAGCGCGATGTTGACCAGGTTGGTGACCAGGAGCAGCGCCAGCGTGGTGCGCGCGTGCTGCGCGCCGACGAACCAGCCAACCAGCGCATAGTTCAGCAGCGCCGCCGGCAGGCCGAGCAGGCGCAGGTGCAGGTAGCCGAGGCCGCTGTCGCCGAGCGCCGCCGAAGAGTGCATCAGCGCGAGCAGCCAGGGCAGCAGCGGCAGCATCAGCGCGCCGGCGGCTATGCCGAGCGCCAGTGCGAGCCCCAGCGCCTGCGCCAGCACCGTGCGCAGCGCCGAGCCGTCGCGCGCGCCGGCGGCCTGCGCGGCGAAGCCGGTGGTGCCCATGCGCAGGAAGCCGAAGCTCCAGACAGGCAGCGCATAGACCGCGCTGCCTACCGCCACCGCGCCGAGATCGCTGGCCTGGGGCAGGTGGCCGGCCACCGCGCTGTCCACCAGCGCCACCAGCGGCACGGTGAGGTTGGAGAGGATCATCGGCGTGGCCAGCGCCCATACCTGCCGGTGCGTGGGGCGGTGGCGCCAGTCGTGCATCAGCGAGGCGGACATGGAACAGCGGACCGGGCGGGGGGCGTGCATTTTCGCATGCCGGGCGAGCAGCGGGCGCGATCTGTTAGGCTAGGTCGTTCTTGCCGGTGCGAGATGCCGGTTTTCCCCACCGCAACGCGAGAACCACCATGCAGATTTCACCCCGTACCGTTGCCTCGTTCCACTACACCCTGACCGACGACCAGGGCCAGGTGGTCGACAGCTCCTCCGGCCGCGAGCCGCTCACCTATCTGCACGGCAGCGGCCAGATCGTGCCGGGCCTGGAGAAGGCGATGGAAGGCCGCCAGCCGGGCGACCAGTTCAAGGTGGACGTGACGCCGGAAGAAGGCTACGGCGTGCACCACGCCGAACTGGTGCAGCAGGTGCCGCGCGCCGCCTTCCAGGGCGTGGACGACGTCCAGCCGGGCATGCAGTTCCAGGGCCGCGGCCCGCAGGGCGCCTTCAACGTGGTCGTGACCAAGGTCGAGGACGACACCGTGCACGTGGACGGCAACCATCCGCTCGCCGGCCAGGCGCTGCACTTCGCCATCGAAGTGACCGACGTGCGCGAGGCCAGCGACGAGGAGCTGTCGCACGGCCACGTGCACGGCCCGGGCGGCCACGACCACTGAGCGCCGCGCCGCGGACTGCGGCATCGCATCGAGTCACGCACGAAAAAGCCCGGCGATTGCGCCGGGCTTTTTTCGTGCGGCCGCGCGGCCTTTAGTGCGTGGGACGCCGCCGATGCGGCGCTGGCGCTCAGTACCAGTCGAGCAGCGACACGCCCAGGCCGAGGTAGGTGGCGTTGTGGTTGTAGTCGATCAGGCTCTCGCCGTAGCCCTTGAACACTTCCATGTAGCCGCGCAGGTTGCCGGCCATCGGGAAGCTCCAGGTGAAGCGGGCGGCGCCGTGGCTGTCGCTGCCGCCGCGGAAGGAGTGGCGCAGCATCATGCCGAATTCCTGGCTGCCCACCTCGTGCACGATCTGCACCTCGCCGCGGCCCATGTAGTTGCTGATGTCGGGGTTGTTGTCGTTCTTGCCGTGCTCGGGGATGCGCCACCACGGACGCAGCATCACCGTCCAGCCGTCGCGCTCGAAGCCCACGTTCGCCACCACCCGGTTCCAGCTGCGCGAGAGCGGGTTGGAGCGGCCGTTGGACTGGTGGTCGAGGCCGACGGCGAACATGCGCCCGTCCCAGCCCAGCACGTCGTAGTGGGTGGCGAACACCAGCAGCGCCTCGGGCTCGTAGTTGGTTTCGCGGAACGGTCGCGAGGTCTTGTTGTTGTAGACCTGCCAGCGCGAGGACTGGGTGTAGCCCACCCACAGGTCGCCGACGTCGCCGAACACGCCCTGCCACACCTTGGTCTTGAGGCTGAGCTGGAACTTCGCCTCCACGTTGTCCAGCTGCTGCGGCGTGGTCACCGTGTTGAGCGGGTTGGGGCTGGACGGGCGCGTGTTCTGGTTGCTGGTGGCGAACACCGGCATGAAGTAGACGGGCTTGTAGCCGCGCACGTTGAGCGTGCCGAGCTTGCTCTCCGGCGACAGCTCCCAGCGGCTGTCGAGCAGCGACAGCGGGCGGTTCACGGTCTTGGCACTGGTTGCCGCCTGCACGCTGGCGTCGGTATGGAAGAGGTCCGGCCCTTGCGCGGCGGTTTCGTCTTTCTTCTGCGCCGCGGGCAGGTGATCGCGGCCGGTGGCGCGGTCGTAGCAGGCCAGGCGCTGCGCGTCGCTCTCGATGCCGGTGCAGGCCCGGATGTCCATCGGGTCGGGGTTCTGCGCCCGCGCGGCATGGGGCGCCAGGCTTGCGCACAGCACGAGTGTCATAGCGGCGGTCAGTCGCTTCATCGGATCTCCCAAAGTGTCCCGCACTCATGTGCCTGGCGGGAAAAGTGTAGTGGAGCGTTCCTGCATGGCGGATACGAAACCGCCGGCCGCGTCGCCGCGGCCGGCGGTCCATGCGGGCCTGGATTTATTTCTGCTGGGTCCAGCGTGTGTATTCGCTCTTGCTGATCTTGCCGTCGCGGTTGCGGTCGGCGTGGATGAAATCGTTCGCCAGCGGCGGGTAGGTGGCGGCCTGCTCCTCGCTGATCGACTTGCCGCCGTTGGAGAGTTGCGAGAAGTCCGGCGGCGTGCTCTCGGGCGCGGCCGGCGGCATCGAGGAGTGGATCTCCGGCTGGCCCTGCGACGCCTGGCCCTGCGCGGGCGGCGGCTGGCCTTGCGGCGGGTTCGCCGGCGGCGGCATCGCCTGCGGCGGCGCCATGCTGGTGGCGGCGCCGCCGGGCGCGGGCGCGGTCGATGCGGGCGCGGGCTGCGGCGGCATCGGCGGCTGGTTCTGCGCCAGCAGCGGCGCGGCCAGCAGCGCGGTGCCGGCGGCGAGCAGGGACAGCAGCAATGGGTTGCGAGGTTTCATCGTCGATACTCCATGCGAAGATGCGAGAGTGCGCGAGCGATGCGGGATTGCGTCGTAGGCGCCAAGCCGCACGCTAGCAAAGCATTCGTAAACAGCGACTCAACCCAGGCGTCGAGGCCACGTGAAAACGCGATCCCGTTGCAGCAGCCTTCATCCGCGATGACGGATTCCCGTTTTTCCCTCAGCCTGGCGCAGGCCCAGCGCCTGCAACTGGCCGCCCAGGGCCTGCTGCAGACGCCGCGGCGGCGCGCGCGTCCTGCCGACGTGGTGGCCGCCGTCGAGCGCATGCGCCTCCTGCAGATCGACAGCATCCACGTGGTGGCGCGCAGCCCCTACCTGGTGCTGCACGCGCGGCTGGGCGACTACGAGCCGGCATGGCTGGACGAGGCGCTGGCCGCCGGGCGGCTGGCCGAATGCTGGGCGCACGAGGCCTGCTTCGTGCCGGCCGCCGACCTGCCGCTGCATCGCGCCTGGAGCGGGCGTGCCCACCATTGGGCGCATCGCCACGCGGCGCGCATGCACGGCGAGCACCGCGACGCGATGGAGGCGCTGCTGGCGCGCATCCGCACCGACGGGCCGATGCGTGCGGCGGATTTCCCCAACGGCGAACGCCCCGCCAGCGGCTGGTGGACGTGGAAGCCCGAGAAGCGCTGGCTGGAGGCCTGGTTCGCGCTGGGCGCGTTGATGGTGACGCGGCGCGAGCGCTTCCAGCGCGTCTACGATGTGGCCGAGCGCGTGCTGGCGAAGCTCGATCCGCCGTTCGCGCCGGTGGCCGCCGATGCGGCCGCGCTGCGCCGGCGCTTCATCCTGGACAGCGTGCGCGCGCTGGGCATCGCGCAGGCGCGCTGGATCGCCGACTACTACCGGCTGAAGCCCGCGGTGAGCGAGGCCGAACTCGCGCCGCTGCTGGCCAGCGGCGAACTGCTCGCGGCATCGGTGGCGGGCTGGAACGTGCCGGGCTACGTGCACCGCGACCACGCCGACCTGCTGGCGCAGGCGGCCCAGGGGCGGCTGCGCGCCACCCACACCGCGCTGCTGTCGCCGTTCGATCCGCTGGTGTGGGACCGCGCCAGGGTGCAGGCTCTGTTCGGTTTCGAGTACACCATCGAGTGCTATACGCCCGCGCCGAAACGGCGCTACGGCTATTACGTGCTGCCGATCCTGCATCGCGGCCGGCTGGTCGGCCGGCTGGACGCCAAGGCCCATCGCACGACGGGTGTGTTCGAGATCAAGACGCTGTGGCTGGAGCCCGATGTCGAGCCCGCACCGCGCCTGCTGGAAGAGGTGGCGTCCGCCATCGCGCGCACCGCCCGCTGGCACGGCACGCCCACCGTACGGCTGGTGCGCGCGCCCTCCGGCGTGGCGGCGGGGTTGCGCGCGGCCTGGCGCGACGGCTGACTCGACGCCTGTTCGCGATCCGGCGGGAGAGCGGCTGGGCAGCGGCGAACGGGGCTCAGCGGGAACCGCTGCTGCCGGCGGCGGCCGGCCCCGTCTCGCACGGCTTGCCGTGCAGCGCCCGGCGCAGCTGCGTGGCCAGCGCATTGCAGCGGGAGGCGAGCTGCGGGCGGATGTCGGGGTTCTGGGCGTCGCGCAGCAGGCTGGTGCGCATGGCCTGGTAGCGGGCTTCCAGCTGGTCGGTCGGATAGATGCCGGCGGCGCGGTGGCAGCCCTTGTAGCTGGCCAGATAGGCGTCGCACAGGGCGATGCCGGTGCGATCCGGCAGCGGCGCGAGCGCCGGGTGCTGCGGCGGGACGGCCGATGCGGGCGCCGCATGCGTGGCCGCGGCGCGGTGCTGGGCGGTCGCCGCCGCGCGGTCGCCGCGGGCCGCCTTGCCCCCGCAGCCGGCGAGCAGCAAGGCTCCGGTCAGGGCGGCAAGGGCGAGGGACGGGCGGGTGGTCATGCGGGCGTCGGCCGGAAGTTGGGGCCAGTATCGGGCGGAAGGCCAGCATCGTCCACCGGCGGCGGGGCACGATTTCGTGAAGTCGCAATTAAAGGCGCGATTGCGACAATGCATCAATTCGAGGTTTAGGCCGAAAAACTATTTATTAAGCTGAACGGGGAGGGTCGCTTTGTACGCAAAGCACGGTTATGATGCCGATACTGCGTCTGCCGGGGTCACCAAAGTTCCGTGGCCCGATGCTGCCGATCTCGATCTGCCTCATCGCCTCACCCCTAGGGTTTCCTTGCATACCAGTAAGCCGGCTCGTCCATGTGGACGTGGCCGAGTCTCTTCACAAACCTTACGGAGTGTTTCTATGTCTGATCGTCAGATCGGTACTGTCAAGTGGTTCAACGACGCCAAGGGCTTCGGCTTCATCAGCCGCGACAACGGCCCGGACGTCTTCGTGCATTTCCGCGCGATTTCCGGCACCGGCTTCAAGAGCCTGCAGGAAGGCCAGAAGGTGAGCTTCAAGGTCGTGCAAGGCCAGAAGGGTCTGCAGGCCGACGAAGTGCTGCCGGCTTAATCGCCAGCATTTTGCAATGCACAAAAAGGCCGGGCCGCGAGGTCCGGCCTTTTTGTTTTTTGTGACGTGTAATACGAATGGACAGCCACAGTTTTCCGAAAAGTGCTTGCTTCGGCGGAAATCCGTTATGCTTGCAAGCACTGCGGTTGCTCGGTTCTCGTGTGCCCGACGCCAGGGATCTTCGGCGTCCCGCTCCACCTGCTCCTGGCTGCCCAGTTGAGTCGTCGGCCAGGGGGAGGCCGGCTTGTGTCGGTGACGGGTAGTTTCGGAGTGAGTCATGTCGGATCGTGAAATTGGCACAGTCAAATGGTTCAATGACGCCAAGGGGTTCGGGTTCATCAGTCGCGACAATGGTCCCGATGTCTTCGTGCATTTCAGGGCCATCGTCGGGTCGGGTTTCCGCAGCCTCAAGGAAGGGCAGAAGGTGAGCTTCAAGGTCGTGCAGGGCCAGAAAGGCCTGCAGGCCGATGAAGTGTCTCCGGCCTGAAGGCGGAGTCGATATACGAAAAGGCCGGCGCAAGCCGGCCTTTTTTATTGAAGTCTCGTTCGTCGTTAATGCGCACGATGCTGCGCGGATCTGGGGTGGTCGGGCATGCAAGCCACGATGGAGCCGGTTGCCGGCGACGTGAAAATCCAGCGGTTGCCGGCCACCGCCCGCGACGGCGCGCGGGCGGAGGTCACCTTGCTGCGGCCGGCCGCCGGCCCGGCCTCGTGCCTGCTGTACTGGCTGCCGGCGATGGGCGTGTCGGCCAGGCACTACCTGCCACTGGCCGCGGCGCTGGCCGCGCGCGGCGTCGCGGTGGCGCTGCACGAGTGGCGCGGCCTGGGCTCCAGCAACCGGCGCGCCGGGCGGCGGCAGGATTGGGCCTACCGCGAACTGCTGGAGGACGACCTGCCGGCCGGCCTGGCCGTGGCGCTCGATGCGCTGCCGTCGCTGCCGCTGTGGCTGGGCGGGCACAGCCTGGGCGGCCAGCTCGCGTGCCTCTACGCGGGGCGGCATGCGGAGCAGACGGCCGGCCTGGTGCTGGTCGCCTCCGGGGCGCCGTACTGGCGCAGCTTCCGGCATGCCTGGCCGATCCGCATCGCCTACGGCCTGGCGCCGTGGCTGGCGGCGTTGCGCGGCCACCTGCCGGGGCGCTGGATCGGCTTCGGCGGCAACGAGGCGCGCGGGGTGATCGGCGACTGGTCCCGCAGCGGCCGCAGCGGGCGCTACGCGGCGGCCGGCCTCGGCGAGCTCGAGACCGGCATGGCCCGCTACGCGCGGCCGCTGCTGGCGCTGCGCCTGCGCGACGACTGGCTGGGCCCAGCGGCCTCGCTGGACTGGCTGCTGGCCCGGCTGCCGCAGGCGCCGCGCACGGTGGCGGTGCTGGCCCCGGACGAGCTGCAGGGCCCGGCCGATCATTTCAGCTGGATGAAGGCGCCCGGCCCCGTGGCCGCGCGCATCGCCGGCTGGCTGGCCGCGCAGCCGTTCGCGTTTCCGGCCACCGGCTCTTGAAGCGGTGGCGTGCGGACGGCATGTCATGGCCCATCGTCCGCATTCCCGAGGTTTTCCCATGGATCTGTTTTCCCCGTTCCCGCAGCGCACGCTGACGCTGCGCAACCGCATCGTGGTGTCGCCGATGTGCCAGTACAGCGCGCAGGACGGCGTGCCCAACCACTGGCACCTGGTGCACCTGGGCAGCCGCGCGGTGGGCGGCGCGGCGGCGGTGATCGCCGAGGCGACCGCGGTATCGCCCGAGGGGCGCATCTCGCCGCAGGACGTGGGCCTGTGGAACGACGCCCAGCTGCAGGCCTGGCGGCCGATCACCCAGTTCATCCGCGAGCACGGCGCGGTGCCCGGCGTGCAGCTCTCGCACGCCGGCCGCAAGGCCAGCGCGCACCGGCCGTGGGAGGGCGGCGGCGCCCTGCCGGCCGGGCAGGGCGACTGGACCACGGTGGCGCCCTCGGCGATTCCCTTCGACGAGGGCTGGCACGTGCCGGAGGCGCTGGACGCGATCGGCCTGCGCAAGGTGGTGTCCGATTTCCGCGCTGCGGCGCAGCGGGCGCTGGCGGCCGGCTTCCAGCTGATCGAGCTGCACGCGGCCCACGGTTACCTGCTGCACCAGTTCCTCTCGCCGCTCAGCAACCGCCGGGGCGACGACTACGGCGGCAGCTTCGAGAACCGCACCCGACTGCTGCGCGAGATCGTGGCGGCCGTGCGCGAGGTGTGGCCGCAGGAGCTGCCGCTGTGGGTGCGCCTGTCCGCCACCGACTGGAGCGAGGGCGGCTGGGACGTGGAGCAGAGCGTGCGGCTGGCGCGCGAGCTGAAGCCGCTGGGCGTCGACCTCATCGACACCTCCAGCGGTGGCCTGGTGGCGCACGCGAAGATCGCGCTCGGCCCCGGCTACCAGGTGCCGTTCGCCGCGCGCATCCGCGAGGAAGCGCAGATCGCCACCGGTGCGGTGGGCCTGATCACCACGCCCGCGCAGGCCGCGGCGGTCGTCGCCGAGGGCAAGGCCGATGTGGTGCTGATCGCCCGCGAGAGCCTGCGCGACCCCTACTTCCCGCGCCGCGCCGCACAGGAACTGGGTGCGGCGGTGCCGCCGCCGGTGCAATATCAGCGGGCTTGGTGAACGGGGGATGCCGATGGATGCCGTACCGCAGCTGATCGAAGGGCGCGAGCAAGACCTGGGCGACGGCTTTCGCGTGCGCCGCCTGCTGCCGGTGCAGCAGGTACGGCACGTGGGGCCGTTCGTGTTCTTCGACCACATGGGGCCGGCGGATTTCGCCGCCGGCACCGGCATGGACGTGCGGCCGCACCCGCACATCGGCCTCGCCACGGTGACCTGGCTGTTCGAGGGCAGCATCCGCCACCGCGACAGCCTGGGCAGCCTGGCCGACATCCGCCCGGGCGAGATCAACTGGATGACCGCCGGCCGCGGTATCGTGCACTCCGAGCGCACGCCGCCGGCGCTGCGCGAGAGCGGCCAGCGCCTGCACGGCATCCAGACCTGGGTGGCGCTGCCGCAGGCGGATGCGGAGACGGCGCCGGAATTCCATCACCACGGCACGGACGAGCTGCCGCGCATCGAGCGGCCCGGCGCCGGCCTGGTGCTGGCGATCGGCACGGCCTACGGCAAGCGCTCGCCGGTGAAGGTGTTCGCGCCGATGTTCCTGGTCGAGGCCCAGTTGCAGGCCGGGGCCGTGCTGGACTGGCCGCCGGAGCATGCCGAACGCGGCCTGTTCGTGGTCGAGGGCGCGGTGCGCTGGGGTGATCTGGAGGTGCCCAAGGGCCGGATGGCGGTGCAGGCGGGCGGCGAGACAGCGTCGCTGCACGCCACCGCGGCGAGCCGGGTGGTGCTGTTCGGCGGCGCGCCGCTGGACGGCGAGCGGCACCTGTGGTGGAACTTCGTGGCCAGCAGCCGCGAGCGCATCGAGCAGGCCAAGGCCGACTGGGCGGCGCAGCGCTTCGGCAGCGTGCCCGGCGAGGAGGGCGAGTTCATCCCGCTGCCGGGATGAGCTTGCGCGGGGCGGCCGCCGGCGTCAGGCTGGCGTGGCCGCCGTGCCGTGTGGAGGCCCACCATGTCGCGCTTCGCCAGCTTCCGCGAGTTCTACCCCTACTACCTGGGCGAGCACCGGCATCCGGTATGCCGGCGCTGGCATGTGGTGGGCAGCACGCTGGTGCTGCTGGTGGTGGCGTTCGCGCTCGCCACCGGGCAGTGGCGGGCGTTGTGGCTGGCGCCGCTGGCCGGCTACGGCTGTGCCTGGATCGGCCATTTCGTCTACGAGAAGAATCGCCCGGCCACCTTCAGCCACCCGCTCTACAGCCTGATGGGCGACTGGGTGATGTTCTGGCAGGTGCTGCGCGGCAAGGTGAAGCTGTAGCGCCGCAAGCCGGTTCGCGCGCCTAGTCGTATTTCTGGTGGCAATCGTGGCAGGCCTGCAGCACCGGCTTGATGGTGGCCTCGAGCGCGGGGCAGTCGGCCGGAACGGCCTGCGCGGCGCCGTGCAGGGTCTCGCGCAGCTTGCCCGCCAGCGCGAGGAAATCGGGCTCGGTGCCGGCGAAGGCGGGCTCCACGTCGAGCGAGGCCATGTACATCTGCTGCAGCCTGGTGTGGCTCGCCGCCGCCTCGCACTGGCCCCGCTTCACGGCCTGCTTGAGTTCGCCGATGTGGTGCTCCATCACGTTCATCACCGCCTTCGGCAGCGGGTCGCGCTCGCGCAGCGCGTTCATGGCGAAGACGGTACCGATGATGCCGATCGCCAGTCCAAGCACGATCAGTAGGGCTGCACGCATGGGGTTCCTCGACTCGTGGCGCAGGATGCTCCGGTGAGCATAGCGGGCACGGTGCGCCCGCGCAGGACATAAAATGGCGTTTTGCACCCCCGGAACGGCGGCTCGTGCGGCATCGCGCGGGCGCCGCTTCCCACAGTGTTTTTCGGAGCAGCAAGCATGAGTGAGGTGAAGTTTCCGGCCGAGCGCTTCGCCGGCGTCGACCGCCTGTACGGCAGCGGCGCGGTGGAGAAGCTCGCGCACGGCCACGTCTGCGTGATCGGCGTGGGCGGCGTCGGCTCGTGGGCGGCGGAGGCGCTGGCGCGCAGCGGCGTGGGGCGGCTCACCCTGATCGACGGCGACGAGGTGTGCCTCTCCAACACCAACCGCCAGCTGCACGCGCTGGACGGCGAATACGGCAAGCCCAAGGTGGGCGTGATCGCGGCGCGCGCGCATGCGATCAACCCGGCGATCCGGCTGGAGGCGGTGGAGCGCTTCCTCACCCCGTCCACGCTGGACGAGCTGCTCGACCGCCGTTACGACGTGGTGCTCGACGCCTGCGATGCCTTCCGCGTGAAGCTGGAAACCATCGCCTGGTGCCGCCGGCGCAAGCTGCCGATCGTCTCGGTGGGCTCGGCGGGCGGGCGCACCGACCCCACCCAGATCCGCGTGCGCGACCTCTCGCGCACCGAGCATGACGCGATGTTCAGCCTGATCCGCAAGAAGCTCCGCCAGGACTTCGGCTTCCCGCGCAACCCGGACCGCTACTTCGGCGTCAGCGCGGTCTATTCGCTGCAGAACGTGCAGTACCCGCAGCCGGACGGCAGCGTGTGCGGCACGCGCCCGCCGGGCAGCGATCCGCTCAACCTCTCCTGCAGCGGCGGCGGGCTGGGCGCGGCCACGCACGTCACCGGCGCGTTCGCGTTCGCGGCGGTGGGCAAGGTGATGGAGAAGCTGCTGGGGCGGTGAGTTCGCGCCGCGCTGCAAGGCCCGCGAGGTGCGTCCCTCTTCTCTCGGGAGAAGGGTTGGGGTGAGGGGGCGGCCGGAGCGGAGCGATGGTGTCTTGCGCTCCGGCCGCACCCTCATCCGCCTGCCGGCACCTTCTCCCGGTGGGAGAAGGGTTCGAGCTTGGAGGGTGAGGTCGCGGCCGAGCGCCCGCGAGGGCGGAAGCGCCGCGAGGAACGCCTACTGCTGGAGGCTCGCCGCCACCGCGTCGCAGCCCTTGTCGAAGGCGGCGATCCACGCCGCCCCGGCCTGGCTCTGCGCCGGGCGCACGCAGCGCAGCTGCACGGCGTGGCTGTGCACGAACCAGTAGCGCTCGCTGTAGCTGAAGGGCGCGCCGGCTTCCTTCGCGGTATAGGCCTGGCCGTTCGGCTGCGTGCGGCCGGTGGCCGGCTGGTAGCCGTCGAGGGTGCGCGCCTTGGCCATCGCGCCGCTCATGTACTGCTGGAAGTCGGCGAGGTCGGCGGCCTGCTTCACGGTGACGGTGACGCGGGCCAGCGTGCTGCCGGCGGTGGGCGAGGGGTCGGGCACCTGGTACACGTGCACCTCCGGGTCGCCCTGGGTCTCCATGATGCCGACCCAGTTGTCCGGCGTGTGGAAGCTGACGCTGCCGCCGGCCATGCTCACGTCGGCGGCGCCGGCGTGGCCGGCCAGCAGCAGGGCGCCGATCAGTACGGTGTTGCGCAAGAAACTCATGCCTGTTCCCGGTGTGGTGCGTCGATGACGAAGCGCTTGAGCGGCAAGCCCAGCCACTCCAGCGCGGTGCCGTGGAACAGCCGGGCCCGCTCGCCCTCGTCCAGTTCCAGCGCGTCGATGCCGCTGCCGGGCCGCTGTTCCCCCAGCGGGAAAGGATAATCCGTACCGAGCATCACGCGCTCGACGCCGGTCACATCCAAGAGGTAGCGCAGCGCACGCGGGTCGTGCACGCAGGAGTCGAAGTACAGGCGCTGGAGGTAGTCGCGCGGGTTGCGCGGGTTGTCGGTGGCGACCAGGTCCGGGCGCATGCGAAAGCCGTGCTCGATGCGCCCGATGCTCCACGGGAAGCTGCCGCCGCCGTGGGCCAGCATCACGCGCAGGTTCGGCAGGCGTTCGAGCACGCCGCCCAGGGTGAGGCAGCAGGCGGCGCGCGACTGCTCGGCCGGCATGCCGACCAGCCAGGGCAGCCAGTACTTGGGCATGCTGTCGCTGCCCATCATGTCCCACGGGTGCACCATCACCGCGGCGTCGAGGTCGGCGGCGGCCTCGAAGAACGGGAACAGCTCGGGCGCGTCCAGGTTCCACGCGCCGCAGTGCGAACCGATCTGCACGCCAGCCAGGCCCAGCTCGTCGATGCAGCGCTCGAGTTCCCGTACCGCCAGCTCCGGCGACTGCAGCGGCACGGTGGCGAGGCCGGCGTAGTGGCGCGGGTGCGCGGCGCAGATCGCCGCGGCGAAATCGTTGAGATGGCGGTGCAGCTCCAGCGCCTGGTGGCCCGGCGCCCAGTAGCAGAACATCACCGGCACGGTGGAGATCACCTGCACCGACACGCCGAAGCGCGCGTAGTCGTCGATGCGGTGCTGCGGGTCGAAGGCCGACTCCCACACCTCGCGGAAGAACTTGCCGTCCTTGTAGATGCGGTGGCGCCCGTCGCTGTGCGTCATCACCGGGAAGCGCTCGTCGCCGTACCGGGCCGCGAGATTCGGCCAGTCGCGGGGCAGCACGTGCGCGTGGGTGTCGATCTTGAGCATCGGGGCCGAGTGTACGGCCAGGCCGCCGCGGCGTCGTGCGGCGGTGCACACGGGGCGGGGCTGTGCGGGGAGTTGCCGAATGATGGGACCGGCGCGGGGCTGCCGCCCGCAGCCGGTGCGAACCGCGCCGGGGCAGAGCCGCACGAGCGCACGCTGCACCACATCTGCGCGCACATCGAGGCGAACCTGGGCGAGGAGTCGCTCGGCATCGTCTCACTAATCCGTGACATCGCTATCTCGCACTCGACCCTGTGCCGCCTGTTCGGCGATGCGGGCGGAGTGGGCAGCTACATCCGCCGTAGGCGGCTGGAACAGGTGCGCAGCCATCTCGTGCGCGAGCCGGTGTGCAGCATACATGGCGGCTGTACGAATTCGGCTTTGCTTCGGAGCGGCAGTTCCAGCGCGCCTTCCGCGCGCGCTACGGCATCTCGCCGGCGCAGTGGCGCAGGCAGTGCCGCCATGCGCGGGGGATGGCGGTGCCGCAGGGATATGCGGAACGCAGCCTGACGCTTTAGCGTGCTGGCCGCCCAGCACGGCACACAGCGATTCCCGCTGCTGGCGCTACGCGCGCCGGTGGCTCCTTGGGCCATGCGGGCACGTGGCTGCAGTGCCGTAGCTGTTTGCACTTTGCCTGGGGGTTGTGCACCAGTCGGCCTGGAGGCTACCCAAAGAGACTGCGTGCGCAGCAGGTCAGATAGGTAAAGAGCGGCTCCCAGGTTCCGTGGTATTGGGCTTGCCTAAGCCGGATCAAATAACCTCCTCGGGATAATTGGCCGAGTTCGTGCAGTGGCAGATACGCCGCTGCCAGAGCGGGACTCCTCAGCGTCCAGTGGAAAAGCATCCGCCCGACGCGCCCATTACCGTCCGCGAACGGGTGCAGGTTCATCAAGGCAGTCATCGCGACGACGCCTGCGGCGGCGCGTGCCCGTTGATAGTGGCGTACCCAGAAGGTACCGATCCGCGTCACCTGTTGTTCGATCAAGTCGTGGCTGGGATAGCGAACGCAAGCCCCCCCTTCCATCGGGCAGACTTCGAGCGGGGGCATGGCGAAACCCATCGCTACGGGTCCCCAGCGCGGCATGTAGCTTCAGCAGCACGGTACGAAAGGCTTCCGGTCCTTCCTCCGCCACATCGGTGGCGGAGGGCAGGCCTGACGACTGGATAGTGGCCCATTCAACGAATGTCCGGCCCGTGGCGGGTATTTCCGTCGCTGCGGCGTGGAGGAGGGGCGACAACTCATGTTCAAGGTCGGCTTGGCGCAAGGGCCACGGATCGCACCTCGCGACCGGTTCGGACGACAGCCACGCGCGCACCTTCTCGGCGGCGAGCAGGGCCTCACCGCCGTAAGCGCGAAGGAGTGGCACCTGGAGCGCCAGGAGATGTGGCACTGTGTTCCGGCATGGCAGTTGCATCAGGCCGACCTGCCACTCGGCCGACGAGCACAGCCGGTTCACGCGGCCTCGGTGTGCCTGGACAGATCGTCCAAGAATCGCGCCTGCCAATCCGCATTGATCCCATCTGTCTGCCTGATAATCATGGGTACTTCCAGAGCGGTCGACGCATCGGGCGTTATGCCCATCGCCGTAAGCACGCACGCGACCACCGTTTCCCCGTGGCTGAGGAGATCCTCATAATAAATCCGGATGGGCGTCGTTCCGGTTGCTGCGAAGATGTCCTCCCAGGACTGTTTTTGCTGCCGAACACTCTTCAAGCAGCCCTTGATGTGGTCAAAGTCATAGGGGACATCGAGCGTTTTCTCAACGCCCGCAAACCACACGTTGCTGCGCCGCGCACGGGAGTAAGACATCGCTTGGCCCAGGTCGTCTCTTCTGGTCAGATATACGACATAGTTAGGCGTAATGTTCGCCAGAAAGCTCGGGTACGCCTTGGCGATCTCAATGTAGTTCCCCGGAAACATCTTGAAGCCAAACATGCCGTTGAGCGAAGTGCGAAGGCGGCGAATGTCCCTCCAGTAATCTGCCATGCGGCCTTCCGGGATGTGGCCTCGCTCATCGGGCTGGTAGCCGAGTCTTCGGAACACTTGGCCCATCACCCTGAAGTTCAGGTATTCCATGGGGGCACCCAGCAGGCCGCTCTGCCAAAGACGGATGGCGCAGAACGTACTTCCCGAGCGCGGTATCGTAGCCAGCATGTAGGTCCCGATCGGTTCGGCGCCAAAGCAGTTCAAGTCGAATGAGGCGCTGTAGAGTCGATGGATCACGTGCAGGCGGGTTGCCGAGGGGGCGGCGTCACTTGATCCCATCATTCATTCAGTCAGGCAGGTCGGAGGGGGCGCTCTGAGCAGGTCGCTATGGCTGAAGTGACGGCGGAATTCTTCCTTGGCCCACTCGTTCGCATTGGCAACCTGAGCTGGAGTCAGCGCAGTGGCGTAGCTTTTCGACTTCTGTTGAAGCACCAGCGCATACGGCCCCGTAGCGCCTAACAGCAAGAGGCGCGTAGCCCGGTAAGCGGTAAAGGGGAGGCCGATGTACACCTGGCCGCCTAACGCCTGGCCGCGGTGCATATAGCTGTCGGGTGGCGTGGCAAGCGTTTGTACAATACGCCAGTCACCACGCGCGAGCCCGTTCTTGAGGTACTCGGCGGCTTCGGGACCATACGTGCGGATGGATGCTTCGTCGGTCGGGTAGTAGCCCCCGTCTATGAAGCACAATTGTGCATCAGCATTTCCGGCGCGTGCGGCGGCCGCAGTCGCTTCGGTCAAGGATTGTTGCAATCTGACTGGATCATTGCTGCAACTGCTCTGTAAAGAGGCTTGCTCCGCAGCCGATAATTCCTTCGAGATGCCGCTACATTCAGCCGCCGCCGAGGCATCCTGGGGAGCGTGCGCACATTGCTCCTTGCGGAGAGCGAGTGTGCGTAGCTTGTCGGCGTTCCTGATACAGGTTCGCGCCTCCGTGAAAGCGTCAGCGGCTTCCGCATTCCGAAGGTCGTAATGCGGAGCAGCGACATCGGCCTGGTGTCGCGTGATGGCGGCAGAGTCCGGCGGGTTGCTCTGGTTCACGGAAATTGGAGCGGCGCTACCTGTGTCCGAGAGCTTGGATGGCGAATTGTCTGTCGCCGGGGCCCAATGTGCCGCATAGGCATAGGCAGCGGCGACCACACAGGCCGTCAGAAACGCAAGGGTTAGCTTGCTTTGTGGTCGCATGGCGAACCTCTCTGGTCATTTCGCCCTGGCAGCTACTGCAGCTTGCACGTTACTCGGCGCATTGGGCTCCATTGTCAGCCAGGAACGCTTGTTCGGCAGCCAGGCCGGCTGGGGCTCCACCTTCGACACCGAGCGGGCCCTTGCGAGGGGGTGAGCAAGACGGTATCTACGGGATAGTCAGCTTTTGCAGGGAGATCGTGGACGGGCCGCTGGAAGCGCCGGACCACGCAATCGGGTCCACGCAGTCTAAGGATGCACCTGGCGCATCGCCGGCGAGGCCGCCAGCCCTGGCCGGCTGCGGCCGAGCACGTAGGCCAGCGTGTCCACGTTGTCCACCAGGCGGTCGCTGAGGCGCACCAGCTGCGCGGCGGCCTCGCCGTCCTCGGCCATCGCCAGCAGCTCGGCCAGGCTGCGCTGCAGCGCGCGCAGGTCGGGCAGGGCGGCGGGCGGGCGGTTCTCGCGCAGGGCGGCGGCGATGTCGCGCAGGGCGGTGGCGGCGTGGTCCACGAACACGCTGACCTCGGCCTGCTCGGGCAGGCCGCCGTGGGTGTCGATCACCGCCTCCAGCGTCATCGTGGTGCGCGCCAGGCGGTTGCCGTTGGCGAGCAGCGCGTTGGCGAGGTCGAGCAGCGGCGCGGGCGTGGCCGGCTCCGCGCGCATGCGCTCGATCGAGGCCTGCGCGTTGCTGCGCGCGGTGCGGGCGCCGGTGCGCGCCTCGCCATGGGCGCTGCGCCGCTCGGGCCGGGCCAGGGCGAGCAGGTAGTCGGCGTAGGCGTCGAGCATGTCGGCCAGGGCCGGGCGGGCGCGGCCGTGCTCCCAGGTCGGCCACAGCAGGTAGGCGAGCAGGGCCATGCCGCTGCCCAGCGCGGTGCTGACCACGCGGTCGGTCACCGCCACGGTGGAGTTCACGCCGTCGAAGGAGAGCAGGATCACCACCGTGCCGGTCAGCGCCGCCACCGCCACGCCGTAGTGCGCGCCGGCCAGGTAGCGGAAGGCCATGCACAGCAGCGCCATCAGCGCGAGATGGGCCCACGGCTCGGCGGGCGTCACGTGCAGCAGCGCGGTGGTGAGCACCAGGCCGAGCACGGTGCCGACCACGCGCAGCAGGCCGAAGTTGAAGGTGGCGGCGAAGTCCGCGCGCAGCACGATCGCCACCGTCATCGGCAGCCAGTAGCCGTGCGGCAGTTGCAGCTCGCGCGAGAGCAGCACCGCGGCGCTCAGGCACACGGCGCTGCGCACCGCATGGCGGAAGGCCACCGAATGCGGGGTGAGGTTGGCGCGCAGCGTGGCGAGCGCGGAGCTGCCGCGCAGCGCGCGCGGCAGCGACAGCTCGGTGGTCTCGGCGCGCTGCTCGCCGCGGCTGCCGGCCCAGTTGGCGTTGCGCACGGCGGCGGCCAGCTGGCCGGACAGCGCGCGGGTGTGCGCGGCCAGGGCCTCGGCGCCGCTGCCGTGGCTCAGCAGCGCGGACTCGTCGAGCTGGAGGCTTTCCAGGGCCCGCTCGGCCTGCGCCGGCACGGCGCCGGCTTCGAGCGCATCGGCGATCGCCGCCAGCACGCGCGCGGCGTCGCCGCGGAAGGTCGCGTGCAGGTTGGGGCCGGCGCGCAGCTCGGCCAGCGCGGTGAGTTCGAGGCGGATGCGCTCGGCCAGCTCCAGCAGCACGCCGAAGGCCTCCATGGCGCGGCCGCGCGCGTGGTGGCGGCCGAGCAGGGTGTGTTGCAGGCGGGTCATGGTCTCGGTGAGCTCCGGCGCGTCGGCGTCGTCGTGCGCCTGCTGCCGGGCCAGCGCGGCGAGGTCGCGGTAGACCGCGGCCAGCGCCTCGCGCTCGGGGCGGTAGCGCTGCAGCGGCCAGGCCGCCACCGAGAACAGCATCATCAGCAGGCCGCCGCCGAAGATCAGCCCGGCCGCGCCGAGCGCGCCGCCCAGGGAGTGGATCGGCGTGGCGCCGGTGACCACCAGCAGGATCATGCTGGTCATGCCCACGCGCGCGATGTCGGTGCCGAACACCACCAGCAGGCCGCCGCCGAAGCCGCACGCCGCCGCGGCCAGCAGCATCGGCACCAGCTGGTCGCCGATCAGGAAGCCGAGCAGGGCGGCGAAGCCCGCGGCCAGCGAGGCCAGCACCAGCTGCCAGATGCGTTGGCGGTAGGGGCCGGGCTGGTCGGAGAACATGGTGTCCAGCGCGCCGGCGGCCACGCCCAGGCCGATCGCGGTCTGCCCGCTCGCCATGCCCAGCGCCAGCGGCAGCACCACCGCGGCGGTATTGCGCAGCACCACGCGCAGCGGCACGTCCGGCCGCTTGGTCTTGGTCAGACTTTCCAGGACGCTCGCGCGTAGCGAATAGCCGTTGTCGGGCATGGTGGGAGCCGGTGGCTTGCGTGGCGGGACAACGATTCTGCCCCAGCGCAGCTGAAGGCGCCGCTAAAGGCCGGATGGCGTTCGCGGCCGGCGGACCACGCCGCGCCGGTGGACGAGAGCCGCCGCCCCTGCCTGTGCCACGGCAACCTCCGGCGCGGCGGACGGCCGGGCTATTCGAACGTGGTGCCCGGGTGGTTGATGCGCTCGTCGCCGGGCACGTGCACGGCCTCGTCCGCCGGGCAGTCGCCGTGCGGCGAGGGGTGGCGGGCAAGGCCCGGCCTGCGCGGCGCGGGAGGCGGTGCTGCCGCCTCCCGCATGTGCTCAGGCCCGGCCGGCGAACTCGCCGGTCAAGGTGTTCACCCACACCTTGTCGTCGTTGCTGATGTACTCGGGCACCTGGATCTCGATGCCGGTGGCGAGCTTGGCCGGCTTGGTGCGCTTGGTGGCGCTGGCGCCCTTGAGCTCGGGCGCGGTGTCGACCACGGTCAGCGCCACGCTGGTGGGCACCTGCAGGCCCACCGGCGCGTCGTCGATCAGCTGCACGTAGTAGCCCTCGAGGCCCTCGACGATGTAGCCGGCGCTGTCGCCCACCAGCTCGGGGTCGAGCGGGTACTGGGTGTAGTCCTCCGTGTCCATGAACACGAAGGCCGCGCCGTCCATGTAGGAGAAGTTGGCCGCGCGGCGCACCAGCTCCATTTCCTTGAGGTCGTCGTCGGCGCGCAGGCTCAGGTCGAACTTGCGCCCGCCGGGGATGGCGTACAGCGTGAAGCGGAAGGTGACGTTGCCGCCGCGCGCGGTGGGCGCGCTGCGCTCGATGTCGCGCACCTGGTAGACGGTGCCTTCGTGTTCGACCACGTTGCCTTTCTTGACGTCGGAAGCTTTCATTTTTTGGGAGGGAATCGGGAGTTGGGAATAGGGAATTAGGAGGGGTGCGGGGAGGGGGCTTGGGGGCGGCTTTGGCTATTCCCAATTCCGACTCCCTGCTACTTGGGTGCCAAGCGCACGGCGCCGTCGAGGCGGATGGTTTCGCCGTTGATATAGCGGTTGCCGAGGATGAAGGCCACCGTGGCGGCGAACTCCTCCGGCCGGCCCAGGCGCGGAGGGAAGGGGATCGAGGCGGCCAGCGACTGCTGCACGGCCTCGGACATGCCGTCCACCATCGGCGTCCAGAAGATGCCCGGCGCGATGGTCGCCACGCGGATGCCGAAGCGGGCCAGCTCGCGCGCCATCGGCAGGGTCATGCCCACCACGCCGCCCTTGGAGGCGGAGTAGGCGGCCTGGCCGACCTGGCCTTCGTAGGCGGCCACCGAGGCGGTGTTCACGATCACCCCGCGCTCGCCGTCCTCGCCTGGCTCGTTGTGCTGCATCAGCGCCGCGCCGGCCTTGGCCACGTTGAAGCTGCCGATAAGGTTCACCATCACCGTGCCGGCGAAGCTGCCGAGCGGCATCGGACCGTCCTTGCCCAGCACGCGGCCGGCGCCGAGGATGCCGGCGCAGTTCACCACCACGTTGAGCCCGCCCATCGCCTCGCGCGCGGCGGCCAGGTTGGCGGTTACGCCGTCCTCGGACGTCACGTCGGTGCGGAGGAAGCGTGCGGCCTCGCCCAGCGCCTGCGCGGCGGCCTGGCCCTTCTCCCCGTTGACGTCGAACAGCGCCACCTTGCCGCCGTGGGCGACGAAGTGCTGCGCCACCGCGTGGCCGAGGCCGGACGCGCCGCCGGTGATGACGGCCCTGACCCGATCGAGCTGCATGGGAACCTCCCGCGCGAACCGTAAAGCGCGGGATTGTAGCCGTTCACGCGGTCGGCACGGTGGGGCCGGCATGGCGCCCGGGCCGGGCGGCCTTCAATCCGCGGGCAGGCCGCGCCAGGGCTTGTCGAGCTTGGCGATGGCCTCGATCTGGCGCCTGGCCTTGCGGCGCAGCGGCGCGGCGGCGCGCGCCTGCCAGCGGGCATAGCGCTCGACGAATGGTGCGTCGGCGGGGCCGTGGGCGGCCTCTTCCAGCAGCGCGCGCCCCATTGCCAGGTCGCGCAGCGCGCCCAGGCTGGTTTGCAAGTTCTCGCAGCGCCGCCGCCACTTGGCCTGCAACGGTGCGGGGCGGGGCAGGGTTTCCAGCAGGTAGCGCATCTTCTTGGCCCCGATGCGCAGGCGGTGCTCGGCTTCCGGGCCGTCGCCGCGGAAGGCCTTGCCGCGCTTGCGCAGGCGCTTGCGCGCCTTGCGCAGCAGGGGCGGCAGCGGCAAGGGCGCCGCGTCCGCGCGCCTGGCGCGGGCGAGCCCGAGGCGGGCTTTTTCGATCACGGCGGCCGCGTGCAGGGGTGCGATGGCGGCGAGGAAGACGTCCAGCTCGGCCTGGCGCCGCGCGGCCAGCAGCCGGCGCAGCGTGGCCGGCAGCCGGGCGCCGGTCTCTGCCCGGCAGCGCGGCAGGGTGTCCTTGCGCAGCACGTCGAGGTCGCGCAGCGGGCCGCTGGCCGCGCGCAGGGCATCGAGCCTGGCATCGAGCGCCTTGGGCACCGTGTCGGGCGGCAGCCGCAACAGCCCGGCACGGGCCCGGCGCGTCGCCACCCGCAGGCGATGCACCGCGCTCGGCGTGGCGGCGGTGCGCACCGCGTGCAGGGCCTTTTCGACGCGCAGCAGGGACGCGCGGAGCTGGCGTCCGGGGAGGGTCTTGCCGTCGCGCTGGCGGGCCATCGATTTCCACGCGCCGTGTCGGAAGCGGGTGAAGGCAGCCTAGCTCAATCGGTGTGGCGGCTCACCGCGAGCCGGGTGCGTCGCGAAATCATGCGGCTTCGCTTCCCGTGCGGCCTGAACGGTCGGGGATGGCCGGGCCGTTGCCTCCGGGGGCTCGACAGGGAGAAGCTGAACACGGACACGGCGGGGCCGCTTCGTTCATGCTCTCTTAGGGGGCGGCGGGCCAGCTTTGTGGCCGAGGATCGTGTCGCGGCGGCAAGTGCCGGCCTGCGAGACGGTGCCGCACCGGCCGCCCCAGCGATCCGTGCACGTCATCCCGCTCGAGGAGCCGATCATGAAAAAGCAGTTGGGCACGCTATTCGTTTGCGCCGCCATGCTGGCGTCCAGCCCGGCCTTGCTTGCGCAATCCCATGGACAGGGCCACGGCCACGGCAACGACAATGGCTACGACGACGACCAGGATCGCGGCCACGGTCATGGTCATGGCCACGACAAGGACCGCGGCTACGACCGCGACGACCACGGCCATGGCCCGCCCGGCGTCGTCTACCGCGGCTTCCACGACCGCGGCCGGCACGAGGGCTGGTACAAGCGCGGCGGCCGGGTGCCGCCGGAGTTCCTCGGCCCCCGCTACGTGGTGACCGACTGGCGCTACGCGCACCTGCGCGAGCCGCCACGCGGCTACCACTGGATCCGCAGCGACAACGGCGACTTCCTGATGGTGGCGATCGCCACCGGCATCATCGTGGACATCCTCACCCAGTGAGGCCGTCGGAAAGTCGGCGAGTGCGAAAAGCCCGGCCGCGTGCGGCCGGGCTTTTTCTTGGCAGGGCGTTGCCGCCCCTGTAGGAAGCGGCTCAACCCAGCAGGCGCTGGAAGTCCTCGCTGCCCGCCAACGCCGGAAACGGCAGCACCGCCGCGGGCACGGCGGCCGGGGCCTGCAGCTCGCGCTGCCACACGCCCACGTCCCACCAGCGGCCGAGCTTGTAGCCGGCCTTGCGCCACACGCCGGCGGGCTCGAAGCCCAGCGCCGCATGCAGCATCACGCTGGCCTCGCCGGGCAGAGTGATCACGCCCACCGCCTGGTTGATGCCCTGCAGACGCATCGCCTCCAGCAGCACCGGGTAGAGCCGGCGGGCGATGCCGTGGCGGCGGGCGTCGGTGTGCACGTAGATGGACGTCTCGGCGATCCAGTCGTAGGCGGCGCGCTCGCGGAAGCGGCTGGCGTAGGCGTAGGCCAGCACGCGGCCGTCCTCTTCCCAGATCAGCCAGGGGTAGTGCCGGAGCTTGCCGAGGATGCGTTCGCGCATCACCGCCTCGCCGGGGAGGTCGGTTTCGAAGGTGGCGACGCCTTCGGCCACGTGCGGGGCGTAGATGGCGTGGACGGCGGCGGCGTCCTCGGGGCGGGCGATGCGGATCATGCGAGCGGTTTTTCCATGCAGACGTTTTGCGAATGGGCGCGATGTTCGCCGAAGGGCGGGCAGCGCCGGTAGCCGGCGCTTTCGTAGAGTTCCAGCGCCTCGGTCTGGGCGGTGCCGGTCGACAGCCGCACCAGCTTGCCGCCGCCGCGGCGCACGTGCGCCTCCATCGCGTCGAGCAGCTGGCGGCCGAGGCCGAGGCCGCGGCAGGCGGGCAGCACGTACATGCGCTTGACCTCCACGTAGTCGCCCTCGTCAATGCAGGCGCCGCAGGCCACCGGGGTGCCGTCCACGCGCGCGGTGATCAGGCTTACGTTGGGGTGCTGCAGCGCCTCCGGCGCGGCCGGCTCGACGTCGCTGGCGGGATAGAGTTTGGCCAGATAGCCGTCCAGCTGGCGGATCAGCGGCAGCACGTCGGGCCGGGTCGGGTCGTCCACGTCGAAGACGAGCTGGGGCGGGCGGTGCCCGGGCAGGGCGGACTCGGGCGGATGGTTCATCGCTGGTATTTCCAGTTGCGCTGCTTGCCTTCGGCCAGCCATTCCAGCGTGGTGGCGAGGCGCTTGTGGCGGGTGGCTTCGGTCTTCGCCTCGTCCAGCCATCCGGCGTACTCGCGCTGCGCGCTGGCGCTGAAGCCCGTCCAGGTTCGGCGCGCGACGGCATGCGCCTGCTTCGCCAGTGCCGTGGCGAGATCTGCGGGTAGCTCGGGCGGCGGCCTGGGCGCGGCCTCGGGGCGGCTGCGCTTCACGCCCGCTTCGTTGAGCGCCATGGCTTTGCGGATGTATGCCTCGAACTGCTTGTCCGACGGCAGGTCGGCCAGCGCCGTGAGGCGGCCGAACTGACCCATCGCGCCGTCCACACCTTCGCCCACCACCTGCTCGTGCAGCCAGAAGCCGAGCGCGCAGTGCCGCTTGAAGGCGGCGATGGAGCACATCATCGCGCCCCGGTAGCCGAAGTGCGGGAAGCCCCACTTGGTGCTCTCCTCCACTTCGGGGCAGGCCGCGTGCACCCGCGCGCGCACGTGTTCGAGGATCGGCTGCGCGAACGGCGCGGCCTTGGCGATGTAGGCGTCGATGCGCGGGTCGCGGCTGGGCATGGCAGCGCTCACAGCTCGCGGATGAACCAGCGGTCGCAGCCGTGGTGGCCGGTGCCGCCCATCGGTTCGCACAGCGTGGTGAAGCCGCTGCGCCGGTACAGCGCCTGCGCGGCGTCCATGCCGGTCAAGGTCTCCAGGTAGCAGCGGCGGAAGCCGAAGCCGCGGGCGGCGTCGAGACAGCGCTGCATCATCGCCGCGCCGGCGCCCAGGCCGCGCGCCTGGGGCAGGAAGTACATCTTGCGCAGCTCGCACACGTCGGCCTCGCCGCCGTCCAGCGGCGCCACGCCGGCGCCGCCGATCACCGCGCCCTCGCGCTCCACCACGAAGTAGGCGCGGCGCGGCTGCGCGTAGGCGGCGGACATGCCGTCCACCTCCGGGTCGTGGAGGGCGAAGCCGGGGCCGTCGGCGCCGAACTCGGGCATCACGGCGCGGATGATGGCGGCGACGGCTTCGTCGTCGCGCGGTTCGATGGGGCGGATCAGGTAGGTGTCGCTCATGGCTGGGTGTCGGGGGTGCGGTAGGGCACGCCGTCCTTCATCACGAAGACGGGGTGCGCGAGGTCGTCGATGTGCGCGGCCGGATCGCCGGCGAAGGCGGCGAGGTCGGCGCGCAGGCCGGGCGCGATGGCGCCGAAGCGGCCCTGCTGGCGCAGGATGCGCGCGGCCACGTCGGTGGCGGCATGCAGCGCCTGCGTTGGCGTCATGCCATCGGCCACCATCGCCGCCGGTTCGCGCCAGTTGGCGCCGTGCGCGAACACGCCCACGTCGCTGCCGTTGCCGATCAGCACGCCGAGCCCGAGCGCGATGCGGAAGGCCTGCGCCGCCTCGCGCATGCGCGCGGTGGGGGCGTCGCCGGGGCGGTAGTGTTCGAAGTATTCGGCGGTGGATGCGACCGCGGTGAGCGTGGGCTGGTAGGCGGTGCCGCGCTGCTTCATCAGGCGGAAGGTGGCCTCGCCGGCGCCGTAGCCGTGCTCGATGCTGTCCACGCCGGCTTCCACCGCCATGCGCACGCCGGCGTCGCTGGCCGCGTGCGCGGCGACCGGGCGGCCGAGCAGGTGGGCGGTGTCCACGATGGCCTTCAGCTCGGCCGGCGTGAAGGTGGGCGCGGTGGCGCCGTCCGGGCCCACGCGGTAGTCGGCGTAGAGCTTGATCCAGTCCGCGCCGCGCGCGGCCTGCTCGCGCACCGCGACCATCGCCGCGTCCGCGCCGCTCACCTCCTGCGCGCCGCCGGGCAGGTCGAGGTCGGGGCGGAAGCCGCGCGGGCCGGGCCCGTAGCTGGCGGTGGCGACGATGGCGCGGGTGGCCACGAACAGGCGCGGGCCGGGGATCAGGCCCTCGTCGATGGCGTGCTTCACCGACACGTCGGCATAGCCGGCGCCTTCGGTGCCGAGGTCGCGCAGGGTGGTGAAGCCGGCCAGCAGGGTGTCGCGCGCGTGCTTCGCCGCTTCCAGCGTGCGGTAGTCCTGCGGCTCCTTCAGCACCTGGTCGTTCCACAGCGTCTCGTTGTACGGATGCAGGAACAGGTGCGCGTGCAGGTCGATCAGGCCGGGCGTGAGCGTGGCGCCGCGCAGGGTGACGCGGTGCGCGCCGGCGGGCACGACGATGCTGGCGGCCGGGCCGACCGCTGCAATGGCGCCCTCATGCACCAGTACCGCCCAGCCGTTGTGCGCGGCGTCGCCGTCGGCGGTCCATACGCGGTCGGGGAGGAGCAGCCAGTCGCCCTTGGCGGTGTCGGCCGCGGCGGGCAGGGCGGCGGGCAGGAGCAGCGCGAAGGCCGCACAGCACAAGCGTTTCAACAGAACCGACCGCATCGCCTCGCTTCCCCACCGATCAAGGGACGATCATAGCGGGTGCGGCGGGCCGGAACGGAAGGCCGGGAACGGAAGATGCGCCGGCGGGCGCATCCGCGCCTACGCCGCGCTGCGCGCCTTGGTGACCCGGCTCGCCGTGTCCTTGCCGAGCTGGGCGGCGAGCCAGGCGCCGGTGGCGACCAGCTTGTCCAGGTCGATGCCGGTATGAAGGCCCATGCCGTGCAGCATGTACACCACGTCCTCGCTGGCCACGTTGCCGGTGGCGCCCTTGGCGTAGGGGCAGCCGCCGGTGCCGGAGACGGCGCTGTCTACCACGCGCACGCCTTCCTCCAGGCAGGCCAGGATGTTCGCCAGCGCCTGGCCGTAGGTGTCGTGGAAGTGCACGGCGAGCGCGCGCAGCGGCACCTCCTGCGCCACTGCGTGCAGCATGGCCCGCGCCCTGGTCGGCGTGCCCACGCCGATGGTGTCGCCAAGGGAGACTTCGTAGCAGCCCAGCTCGTGCAGGCGCCGCGCCACGCGCACCACGTCGGCCACCGGCACCTCGCCCTGGTAGGGGCAGCCGAGCACGGTGGAGACATAGCCGCGCACCGGCACGCCGTCGACCCTGGCGCGTTCGAGCACCGACGCGAAGCGCTCGATGGATTCGTCGATGGAGGTGTTGACGTTGCGGCGGTTGAACGCCTCGGAGGCCGCGGTGAACACCGCGACCTCGCCGGCGCCCGCCGCACGGGCGCGCGCGTAGCCTTGCAGGTTGGGTACCAGCACCGGGTAGCTCACGCCCCTGGCCTTGCGGATGCCTGCGTACACCTCGGCCGCGTCGGCCAGCTGCGGCACCCACTTGGGGCTGACGAAGCTGGTGGCCTCGATGGTGGCGAGGCCGGTGTCGGAGAGGCGGTCGATCAGCGCGATCTTGGTCGCCGTGGGTACGATGGCCGACTCGTTCTGCAGGCCGTCGCGCGGGCCGACTTCGACGATGCGGACGTGGTCGGTTGCGGTATTCATGCGGCGGCGTTCCGGTGTGGCGGCGGGGCCTGGCCGGCCGTTGCGAGGGCGTGGCGATGATCCGCGACCTTGCCGGCCAGGATGATCGAGCCGAGCGCGATGCCGCCGAGCACGCTGAAGCTCACGGTTTGCAGGAACTCCCTGCGGCCCCGGTGCGCGATCCGGCGAAAGCGCCGGCGGGTGAACTTGAACGTGCTGGCCACGGCATAGAGACAGGCCAGGCCGAACAACCCCCAGAAGGCCAGGCTCGCCTGCGCCGGGTTGCCGAAGGTCGCCGGGTCGTAGAAGAACGAGCCCGCAAGCAGGATGAAGCCGGGTGGCAAGGTGTGGTTGCGCACCAGCTCCAGCCAGTCGCCGAGCAGCGTGTCCAGGGTGTCGGTGGCCGCAGGGCCGCCAGCGCTTTGTGCGGCCTCGGCGGCAGGGGTGGTCATGAGGGTCATGCTGCGACGGCCTCGGTCTTGAACCGGATCAACACCGCGTCGGCCTCGACGAATTCGCCTTGCACCGCGCTCACGCTCTCGATGGTGCCGGCGCGCGGCGCCTTCAAGGCCAGCTCCATCTTCATCGCCTCCATCACCAGCAGCTCCTGGCCGGCCTCGACGGCATCGCCCGCGCCGGCCTTCACCAGCACGATGCGGCCGGGCATCGGTGCGATCACGCGATCGCCGCCGGCGGCCTCTTCGGCAGTCCAGGCGAAGGCGGCGGCGCGCTCGAAGCGGTGGCGCGCGCCGGCGGCATCGTGCAGCAGCACGCGCCGGGCATCCGCGTGCAGCGGGTAGCGCAGGGCTTCGCCGTCGAAGCGGGCGCTGAGCGTCGCGCCGTCGTGGCGGGCCCCGTGCACCTCGCAAACGGCCTCGCCGTAACGCAGGCGGTAGTCGCCGTCGTGGCCCAGCGCCTCGATCTCGTAGCGGTGCTCGCCGAGGCCCAGCGCCACGATGCGCTTGCCCGGATGGCCGATGCGCCAGGCGTCCGCGCGGGCCCAGGGCGAATACGGGTCGGCATCGTGACGTACGCCGGCCAGCACGTCGCCTTCGTCGTGCAGCAGCGCCGCGGTGGCGGCGGCGAACAGCACGCGCGGGTCGGGCGCGCCGTCGCCGGCGAGGAATTCGTCCAGGTGGCGGTCGAGGTAGCCGGTGTCGATGCGGCCTTCGACCACCGCGGGATGCCGCGCCAGCCGTTCGAGGAAGGCGATGTTCGATTTAGGCCCTGCGATCTCGCACCCGGCCAGCGCCTCGCGCAGGCGTTGCAGCGCCTGCGGGCGGTCCGTGTCCCAGACGATCAGCTTGGCGATCATCGGGTCGTAGAAGATCGACACCGCATCGCCCTCGACCACGCCGCCATCGAGGCGCACGTGCGGCGACGGCGCGGGCAGGCGCAGCGTCTGCAAGCTGCCGGAGCCCGGCAGGAAGTTCTGCTCGGGGTCCTCGGCGTACAGGCGCACCTCGATCGCGTGGCCCTGCGCCCGGATGGCCTCCTGCGCCAGCGGCAGCGGTTCGCCCGCGGCCACGCGCAGCTGCCATTCGACGAGGTCGAGGCCCAGCGTCATCTCCGTCACCGGATGCTCCACCTGCAACCGCGTGTTCATCTCCATGAAAAAGAACGCGCCGTCCGGCGCCACGATGAACTCCACCGTGCCGGCGCCCACGTAGTCCACCGCCCTGGCCGCGGCCACCGCGGCGGCGCCCATCGCGGCGCGGCGCGGCGCGTCGAGGAAGGGCGAGGGCGTTTCCTCCAGCACCTTCTGGTAGCGGCGCTGGGCCGAGCACTCGCGCTCGTTCAGGTGGATTACCTGGCCGTGCGTGTCGCCGAACACCTGGAACTCGATGTGGCGCGGATGCTCCACGTAGCGCTCCAGGATCACCCGCGCATCGCCGAAGGAGGACTGCGCCTCGCGCTGGGCGGCGGCGAGCGCGGCGGCGAACTCGCCTTCCCCGTGCACGATGCGCATGCCCTTGCCGCCGCCGCCGGCCGCGGCCTTGATCATCAGCGGGAAGCCGGTGCGCCGCGCCTCCCCGACGAGGAAGCCCGGGTCCTGTTCCTCGCCATGGTAGCCGGGCACCAGCGGCACGCCGTGTGCTTCCATCAGCGCCTTGGCGGCGGCCTTGGAGCCCATCGCCTCGATGCTTTCCGGGCGCGGGCCGATGAAGGCGATGCCGGCATCGAGGCAGGCGCGGGCGAAAGCGGTGTTCTCGGACAGGAAACCGTAGCCCGGGTGCACCGCCTGCGCGCCGCTGCGCCGCGCGACCTCCAGGATGGCCTCGCCGCGCAGGTAGGAGTCGGCCGGGCGCGGGCCGCCGATCGGCCAGGCCTCGTCGGCGAGGCGCACGTGCTGCGCGTCGCGGTCGGCCTCCGAGTAGACGGCGACGGTGTGGATGCCGAGGCGGCGGCAGGTGCGGATCACGCGGCAGGCGATCTCGCCGCGGTTGGCAATCAGTACGCGCTCGAACATGCTTGGGTTCCCGGCTGTCCGTGTCGATGCAAAGCCTGCGACGCTAGCAGATCGCCGCGCCGCGGCCGATGCGCAGCGCAACAGAAGGCATCGCTGCGCGCAAGCCTGGGGCCCGGTTCGCGCTCTTCGCGGCATGGTCATCCATGCCCTTGTGGAGCGCGCTTGCGCGCGACAAGCTCGCACGGCGGTAACGCCGCGGTCGCGCGCAAGCGCGCTCCTTATGGTGTTTACTCGCCGTCCCAGTAGCCGACCGATTCGCCGTTGCGTCCCACCATGCGAAAGCTCTGCGGCTTGCCGTCGGCATCCGGTCCGAACTCGCCCGCCACGGCATACTTGTTCGAGTCGGGGTATTCGCAGATCTCCGGCGACACCGTGGTGCTCACGGCGAGGTAGCGCAGCTCCGCCTCGCCGGTGTTGACGATCTGGTGCGCGCTCTCCGGGCCGCCGGGCGGGCAGGCGATGATGTCGCCGGCGCGGATCGGATGGCGCGCCTCGCCGATGCGCACCTCGCCCTGGCCTTCGAGCACGAAGAACATCTCCTCGTTGACGCGGTGGTTGTGGAACGGGAACGCCCGCTTGCCGGGCGGCAGCGCGGTGAGGTTGTAGCCGAGCTTCTGCGCGCCGAGCTGCGGCGAGATGCGGCCCATGCGGGCCTCGAAGCGCTCGGCTGCGGGGCCGGTGGGGCCGTAGCCGGGCGGTGGGGGCTGCAGTTCGACGTCGGCGATGTTGAGGATGCGGCGGGTCATGGTGCGGGCTCCGCGGGTGAAGGGTCCGGACAAGCTAGCGGCGGCGTGCTGACAGCATGGCGTCAGCAGCACGGGCGGGGCGCCGGCGCGATGCTGGCGCATTGCGATGCGTAGTCATGCGGTGGTGCGGGGCGTGATGGCGGGGCGTAGCGATGCCGGTTCCCGCGTTGTCCTCCCCGTCCTGTTGCGAGGGTGCGAAGGGCGCGTTGCTAGGCGTCCGCTGCCCACGCCGGCGCGCGCTTGGCGAGGAAGGCGGCGAGGCCCTCCTGGCCCTCGGCCGAGACGCGCAGGCGGGCGATCAGCGCGGCGTTCTCCGCGTCGATGCGCCCGGCGGCCTCTTCGGTGGCGCCGGCCATGCGCAGCGCCAGCCGCTTGGCTTCGCTCTGCGCGAGCGGGCCGGCCTTGGCCAGTTGTGCCAGTACGACCTGCACCGCTTCGTCCAGCGCCTCGGCGGCGACCATCCAGTGCAGCAGGCCGAGGCCGAGCGCGGTCGGCGCGTCGAACAGTTCGCCGGTGAGGAACAGCCGGCGCGCCTGGCGCAGGCCGATCGCGGCGATCACGTAGGGCGAGATCGCCGCCGGCACCAGACCCAGCTTCACCTCGGTGAGTCCGAAGCGGGCGGTGTCCGCGCCGATGGCGATGTCGCAGCAGGCCACCAGCCCCACGCCGCCGCCGTAGGCCGCGCCGTTGACGCGGGCGAGGGTGGGCTTGGGGCAGAACTGCAGGGTGCGCATGAGCTGGGCTAGGCGCAGCGCGTCGGCACGGTTTTCCTCCTCGCCCGCCGCGGCCATGCGGCGCATCCAGTTGAGGTCGGCGCCGGCGGAGAAGCTCATCCCCGCGCCGGTCAGCATCACCGCGCGCACGGCCGGATCGCGGCCGGCGTCGTCGAGCGCGGCGGTGAGTTCGGCGATCAGCGTGTCGTCGAAGGCGTTGTGCACCTCGGGCCGGTTCAGGGTGAGGACGCGCACGCGGTCGCGGTCGGCGACCTCAACACCAATAGCCATGCGTGTCTCCTCAAGCTCTAGTGGGGCAAGCCATGTATGGACGATCTTCGGGGCGCGTGCATCTTAGGCCAGTGCCGGAGTAGCTGCGAGCAGCCCAGAATTGAGTACATGAGCCAATGCGTAATCTCGGTTGTGCCTGGATGAATTGAACTGTTTGTTGCTAGCAGTGTGATGGGGCATTCGAGCATCTACATCGACCGACACTTGTGCTAACGTCAAGCCGCCGTCATGTGACGGTGTGTTCGATCAATGGAGTGACGCTGTGAGCCATTTCGATATGCATGTCGAAGGAAATCTCTGCGAGATGAACCCGTTCGGGGTCGAGGTCGATGCACCGATGCCCAAGAGCGCGGCACCCCGCGTTCTTCACAAGCCCGGCTTGCCGAGTGATGCACAGGGGTATGGTCTCTACGACGGTGGTTGATCCATTTTGAGTATGGATCGCATGCGCCGCCTCCCTTGAGAGGCGGCGCTTAGTTTTAGGCGATGGATTGTCACGGATGATTAAAGCCGATCTCGCGCTGAGCGATTTAGTACTGGATGTGACTCTACAGGGGAGCGAGCTTGTTGTCGGGGGAAGCCGACTGACGCCTTATGCCCACCCTGCGCTTGAAACACTTCTGGTGCGCACGGAGCGGCAGTGGTTCGTGGCGGTCAGGGAGCGCGTTGCCGGGGGAGCGGTCCTGCCCTCACCTCGGGAAGTTGTGGTGGATGCAGATCATTTCGATCTGCTCTATCGCGAATGCCTAACGTGGCCCCTCGACTACGTATTGGTGGAGGTGGCGCAACTTGGAGCCAGGCTGAAGATCCGTGCGGGTGCGCTCGGTTCCGCACCCGTCTATTGCCATGTCGACAAGACAAGCGTCGCACTGTCCTGGGATATTGCCGACCTCCTTGCCCGCACTTCGGTCCTGGATGCAGAGGTGGCTTGCCACGCCTTGCTGCTAGAGCCTATTTATGCGGCGCGGCAGCTATGCACCGGCATCACCATGCTCACGGAGCGATCGACTCTGCACGTGGAGCCGGGACACGTTTTCTACCAGTATCCACGGCCATCAGGGCCGATCGTGCCATCGGCAACTGCGCCCAACAGCCTCGATGAGGCCGGACGGGCTTTTGGCGAGATGCTGTGGCGCGTGATCGCCAAGCGGCCGCTTGCTCCCGACCGGATGGTTGTTCAGTTGAGTGGCGGCATGGACTCAGCCGCTGTTGCCGTGGCACTGAGCAAGTCGGCTAGCCCGTTGGCCAGTCGGGGCATACTGCTTGATGGCGATTGCCGGCGAAGTCAGGTCGAACGCCGGCAGCATATCGTCGCCCGGCTTGGCTTGTTCGACGAGACTGTGGAGATGGCGGCTTATCCACCGTCCCTTGATCTTTTGCCTGGCGGGCGAAGGGAGCGGCCGCTTCGGGAGTTCTATCTAGAAGCCTTCCAGGCGTTATGGGCTGGCGCGGCGAGGCGTGGCGATCAACTTCTTTTCACGGGCGTTGGTGGTGACGAACTGTTCCTGCCATTCCGGTTCGAAGTGGATAATACGCAGGCTCCTACGCAGGCTCCTACAAGCCGGATCTATACCGACATTCGGTTGCGTGCCCAAAAGCTGTTGAGTACTCGCGCATTGAACATCATAAGGTCTCTGCGGACGTTCGATGCGCCACAGGCACCGGTTCCCGTTTCGGCCCTGTTGGCCCAGGCCAGCCATGCGCCGCATCTTCTCCAGCATGGCTTGTGGCCCGTCAATCCGCTTTGCGATCCCGTCCTGGTCGGGTTCTGCCATCGACTTCCAGCAACCTTCCGTCACGAACGTGCACCTTTGCGGCACTACCTCCAAGCCAGCCTGGGAGCTGATGTTTTCCGACTTGGATACGCCAAGGAAACCTTCGCCCGGGTCCTGCCCGAATTAATTGCGCAACAAGCCGACACCATTGCGGCTCAATTGAAGGACTGTGCCCTGGCCGACTCTGGCCTGGTCGACGGTAAGGAAGTGCTTGCTTTGCTGGATGAAGTCCGGCGAACCCGCGCGGAAGCCGCCACCGCCCCTCTGGTCAACTTTCTGTGGCTAGAGCGTTTCGTGCGGCAACTCGGCTGACAACTACGTGCATTCCTTCTCCTTTCCCGAAGGCTGATCGAACGTTGCGGATGCTGGCATCGTGATCTTCCACTGTAGGCATGACTGCCCCTTGCGCGGATGACGGGCCCATCCACTTCAGGCAGGCGCGCTGCAACAAAGTGCCTCCTCCTGTACAATGCGAACCATTCTTATTTCGGTGGACCGCTGTGCGCCTGTCCGATCTGCCCAAGGGAGCCGCTGCCGTCGTGGACCGTGTGGACGATGCCCAAGCCAATGACCCGATCGCGCAACGCCTGCGCGACCTGGGCTTTGTCGCGGGCGAGCCGGTGCGGTTGGTGGCGCAGGGCCCGCTGGGTGCGGACCCGCTGTTGATCCAGATCGGCTCCACGCGCTTCGCGTTGCGTCGCAGCGAGGCGGCCCGGGTGGCGGTGCGGCTGAAAGAACAGGAGGCGGCATGAGCGCCGGTACGCTGCGCATCGCCCTGGTCGGCAACCCCAACTGCGGCAAGACCGCGTTGTTCAACCAGCTCACCGGCGGCCGCCAGAAAGTGGCCAACTACGCCGGCGTCACCATCGAGCGCAAGGAAGGCCGCTTCACCGCCCCCTCCGGCCGCGTGCTGCAGCTGCTGGACCTGCCGGGCACCTACAGCTTCGACGTCACCAGCCCCGACGAGCGCATCACCCGCGACGTGCTGGAAGGCAACTACCCGGGTGAGGCCGCGCCGGACCTGATCGTCTGCGTGGCCGACGCCACCAACCTGCGCCTGCACCTGCGCTTCGTGCTGGAGGTGAAGCGGCTGGGCCGCCCGGTGGTGCTGGCGCTCAACATGATGGACACCGCGCGCCGCCGCGGCATCACGATCGATGTGCCCGAGCTGCAACGCCGCCTCGGCCTGCCGGTGGTGGAGACGGTGGCGGTGAAGCGCGGCGGCGTGCGTGCGCTGATCGCGCAGGTGGACGGCGAGATGCCGACGGCCGCGCCCGCGCAGCCGGACGACGCAGCCAGCCGCGCCGGCCTGCACGCGCAGGTGCGCGAACTGATGGCCGCCACCGTGGTGATGCCGCGCGCCACCGCGCAGGTGGACGACGCGCTCGACCGCTGGGCGCTGCACCCGGTGTTCGGGCTGGCGATCCTGGCGGTGGTGATGTTCCTGGTGTTCCAGGCGGTGTACTCGGTGGGCAAGCCGATCACCGACGCCATCGGCGACGGCTTCGACTGGCTCGGCGCGCAGGCCGCGGCGCTGCTGCCGGCGGGGCCGTTGCAGAGCCTGGTCACCGACGGCCTGTTCGGCGGCCTGGGCACGGTGCTCGGCTTCCTGCCCGAGATCCTGGTGCTGTTCCTGTTCATCCTGGTGCTGGAGGAGTCCGGCTACCTGCCGCGCGCGGCCTTCCTGCTCGATCGCGTGATGCTGTCGGTGGGGCTCACCGGGCGCTCGTTCATCCCGCTGCTGTCGAGCTTCGCCTGCGCCATCCCCGGCATCATGGGCACGCGCAGCATCCAGGACCCGCGCGACCGCCTCGCCACCATCCTCGTCGCGCCGCTGATGACCTGCTCGGCGCGGCTGCCGGTGTATGCGCTGCTGATCGGGGCCTTCATCCCCGCGCGGCACGTGCTGGGCGCCTTCAACCTGCAGGGGCTGGTGCTGTTCGCGCTGTACGCGGCGGGCATCCTCGGCGCGATGGCGGTGGGCTGGGTGATCAAGCGCATCCGCCGCGACCGCAGCGAGCACGCGCTGCTGATGGAGCTGCCGTCTTACCGGCTGCCGCATCCGCGCGACGTGGCGATCGGGCTGTGGGAGCGCGGCTCGATCTTCTTGAAGCGCCTCACCGGCGTGATCCTCTCGCTGACCGTGCTGATGTGGTTCATCTCCACCTTCCCGTCGCCGCCGGCGGGAGCGAGCGGGCCGGCGATCGAGTACAGCATCGCCGGCTACCTCGGCCGTGGGCTGCAATACATCTTCGGGCCGCTCGGCTTCAACTGGCAGATCAGCCTGGCGCTGATCCCGGCCTTCGCCGCGCGCGAGACGGCGGTGGCCGCGCTGGCCACGGTGTATGCGGTGGGCGGCGAGGGCGGCGACCTGGGCCAGGCGCTGACGGCCCACGTCTCGCTGGCGAGCGCGCTGTCGCTGCTGGTGTGGTTCGCCTTCGCGCCGCAGTGCATGTCCACGCTGGCGGTGATCCGCCGCGAAACCAATTCCTGGCGCAACGTGGCGATCTCCTTCGGCTACATGTTCGCGGTGGCCTATGTCGCTTCGCTGCTGACCTACCAGATCGCGAGGTGGCTGACATGACGACGAACCTGCTGGTGCAGTACGCGGTGATCGCGCTGCTGGTGCTGATCAGCGTGCTCTACACCTTCCGCAAGCTGGCGCCGCAGCTCGCCACGCGCTGGCAGGCGGGCGCCTCGTCGGCGCTCAACAAGCCCTGGCGCGCGGCCTGGCTGCGGCGGCTGGGCCGCTGGCTGCAGCCCAGGCAGGCCACCGGCAGCTGCGGCGACGGCTGCGGCACCTGCGGCAGCTGCGGCCCCAAGGCGCCGGCGACCTCGGCGCAACCGGACGCGCAGCCGCTGGTGTTCCGCCCGCGCGGGCGCTGAAGCCCAACCCCGACACGGCTTTTCTGTAGCGCGCCTTGCGCACGACCGGGCATAGCGGCATCACCGCTGCGTAAGCTTGTCGCGCGCAAGGCGCGCTCCTACATGAGATCGCACGGTGCGGCGCGTCATCGCGGGTGCGTTCCGCTGGTGCCGGTTAGGTGTCGGCTTCCGGGAACGCCCGTTGCAGCCATGCCGGCACCGGAATGCCCTTGGCGTGCAGGAAGGCCGGGTTGAACAGCTTGGCCCGGTAGCGACTGCCGGCGTCGGCGAGCACGGTGACGATGGTATGGCCCGGTCCCAGCGCGCGGGCCAGGCGCACCGCGCCGGCCACGTTGACGCCGCTGGAGCCGCCGACGTTCAGGCCTTCGCCGGCCATCAAGGCATGCACCCACGGCACCGATTCCTCGTCGCCGATCGACCAGGCCAGGTCGATCGGCGCGTCGCGGAAGTTGGCGGTGACGCGGCTGGAGCCGATGCCTTCGCTGATCGAATTGCCGGCGGATTTCAGCTCGCCCTCGTTGACGTAACTGGCGAGCGCCGAGCCCGCGGGGTCGGCCAGGGCGATGGTCACCGCCGGGTTGCGGGCTTTCAGCGCCCGACCCACGCCGGCCAGCGTGCCGCCGGTGCCGGTGGCGCAGACGAAGCCGTCGATCCGCCCGCCGGTCTGCTCCCAGATCTCCACGCCGGTGGTGGCGGCGTGGAAGTCGCGGTTGGCGGTGTTGTCGAACTGGTCGGCGAACCAGGCGCTGCCGGGCTCCTGAAGGTTCATCGCCTCCGCCAGCCTCCGCGCCACGTGCGCGTAGTGGTTCGGGTCGGCGTAGGGCGCGGCCGGCACCAGGCGCACCTCGGCGCCGGTGATGCGCAGCGCGTCGATCTTCTCGCGGCTCTGCGTGTCCGGCATGGTGATGAGGGCGCGGTAGCCGCGGCTGGCGCCGATCAGCGCCAGGCCGATGCCGGTGTTGCCGGCGGTGCCCTCGACGATGGTGCCGCCCGGCCGCAGCAGGCCGCGGCGCTCGGCGTCCAGCAGCAGGCCCAGCGCCGTGCGGTCCTTGATCGAGCCGCCCGGGTTGGCGAATTCGGCCTTGCCCAGGATCTCGCAGCCGGTCTGCTGCGAGGCCTGGCGCAGGCGGATCAGCGGCGTGTGCCCGACGGCGGCGGCGACATCGGCGAAGGCGCTCATGCCGAGGTGCCCGCCGGGCCGTTCGTTCCGCGCGCGGTGGCCTGCGCGTGCCGGGCTCCGGGGAGCCCGGTTGGGTGAGGGGAAGGGGCGGATCTCTTCGCGTGTTCCATGGGTTCTGGTCGGCGTACTGGAGGGCGTCTGATCGCGATGTCTGGGCAGGTCGTCCACCCGGCGCCTTTCGGAGAGGAGGCCGCGGATGGACTTGCCTAAACATGCCCGTCTTGCGCCCCGCGGTCGAGCCTTGCCGTTGCGACGGGGCCGGGCGTGCGGCGGCATGGCCGCCTCTTTCTCAGGTGTAGAGATTCGTGCGGCGGCGCGTACGGGGCTGCGGTTGTCGGCGTTCCCGCTGCCAGCCGGCGGGAAGCATGGCTCATCGGCCGGGCCTGGACGACTCTTGCGATGCCGCGTCCAGGCGAAGCCGCCCGCGATGCCGGCGCAGGTCGTCGGCCCAGGCCAGCATCGCCGCCCCGCCCATCACCAGCGCCGGCGAGCCGGTGGTGAACAGCAGCACCAGCAGCCCGATGCGCATCAGCGTGGGGTTGAGGTAGAGGCCCGTTTCGTCGTGCCGCCGCCAGTAGCGGCGCAAGCCCAGCCAGAGCGCGGCGAACAGCACCGGCAGGCGCAGCCACAGGTACGGCGGCGGCAGGGCCAGCGCACCCGCCGCGCCGATCGCGCACAGCCCCGGCACCAGGGCCAGCCGCAAGCGCGGCCAGCGCGCCGGCAGCGGCTCGGCGCGCGAGTGCCAGTTGTCCATGATGCGGAAGTAGTGCAGGGCCAGCCACAGCAGGCCGGCGGTCGCGGGCGCCAGGCCGAGCAGCAGCGGCAGGTAGGGCGATGCCGTCGCGCTGCCGCTGTCGAGCAGGCCGAGCGTGAGGAGCGCGCCGAGCGGCAGGGCCAGGGCCGTGACGAGCAGCAGCTTGCCGATCCCGGCCAGCAGGCGGGCGGCGCCGAAATGCCGGGTGTCGGCGGCTTCGGTCCAGAAGCGCAGTTGCTCGCGCGGGATCGACGGCGGCAGGTCTTCGGGATGCGCACCGGCGAGCTGGCCGATAAAGGCCTCCATTTCGCCGATCCGCCGCGGAAACAGCCCGGCCGCGATGCCTTGCCACCCATGGAACGGGCGCTGCAGGCGTTGCAGGCAGCGCTTCGTCCGCACGGGTTTCGCGCCGGAGGAGAGCGAGGAGCGCAGCAGCGATCGCCAGTCCGGCCCCAGGGCTCGCGCGGGGGGCTCCCAGCCGAGTTGCAGCCGGCGATCCAGCGCGTCGCGGTGCGCCGGCTGCAGCTCCCACGCCAGGCGCATGCGCCGCTCCAGCCGCTGCAGGGCCAGCGGGTCGTGGCCGGCGTGCACGTGGTCGAGGTCGAAGAAGCGCAGCAGCACGTGCAGGCACGCGGCCGGCATCGGCGGGACGTCGCGGTACAGGCGGCGCACCAGTTCGTGCCCGGCCGTGGTCTTGAGGCGGAACGACCACAGCGCGGGCTGCGATTTCAGCCAGACCAGCAGCGCCTCGCCGTCGCCTTGGGCGGCCAGGTGGATCGCTTGAGTGCAGAACGCTTCCAGCTCGAACCTGGGCTGGGGTTCCTCGCGGGGCCGCGCTGTGGCGGCCTGCACCGGCGATGGCGCAGGCCGCGGCGCGGGTGCCGGCGACGCGATGGGCGTCGGAGACGGCACGGCTTGCGGCGCGTGGCGCACCGAATCGAACGCACCGGCAACGGGAACGTCCCGTGCATGCGAAGCCTGCGCCACCGCCTGCGCCGGAACGGCTGCCGACGCCCGGCACACCGCCAGTGCCGACTGGTACGCCGCATGCAGGTGCTGGAAGCCCTGCGGATCGTCCTCGGGGCGGGTCGTGCGCAGGCGCATCGCATAGGCGCGCTTGACCGCGCGCTCGTCGGCGTCCTCGGGCAGGCCCAGCCACTCGAACGGAGACATCAGGTGCCTTCCAGCAGGTCCAGCGCCTGGCCGAATTCGCGGCGGTGCTCGCGGATCAGTATGTCGTCCTGCGTCTCCAGCGCCGAGCGGAAGCGCGCGATCCAGTTCTGCAACTGGTCGCGGGCCTGGATGTGCTCCTCGTAGAGCCGCTCGGCGCGGGCGAGCAGGGCGAGGTTCTCCTGTTTCTCGCGCGGGTGGATCTTCAGCTCCGCCAGCGCGGCCAGGCGGGTGCGGATCTCCTCCGGGGCGAGCAGGCCGGGGTTCTGCTCCAGCACCAGTTCGTAGCGGCGGCCGGTGGCCTGCACGGCGGCCTCCACCTGCAGCACGCCGTTGACGTCGTAGGTGAAGCGCACGGCGACCGCGTTCTCGGCGATGCTGCGCTTGGGGTCGAGCGTAAGCTCCAGCTGGCCCAGCTTGATGTTGTTCGCCACCAGCGGGCTCTCGCCCTGGAACACGTCCAGCATCAGCACCGACTGGCCCTCGCTGATCGGCCAGAAGGTTTCCTCGCGGCTCACCGGCACCACGCTGTTGCGATGGATGATCGGCGCGAAGAAGCCGCGCTGCGGCCGGCCCTGGTCGTCGCGCCGCGCCACCTCGGTGCCCAGCGTGTAGGGGCACACGTCAGTCAGGATCACTTCGTCCAGGCGCTGGTCGCGCGACTTCATGCCGGCCGCCACGCAGGCGCCCTGCGCGATGGCCTGGTCGGGGTTGACGTGGCGCAGCGGCAGGCGGCCGAACATGCGCGCGATCAGCCGGGCCACCTGCGGCATGCGGCTGGCGCCGCCCACCAGCACGATCTCGTCGAGCTGCTCGGGCTGCAGGCGGGCGTCGCGCATGGCGCGTTCCAGCGGCGCGCGCATGCGCTGCACCAGCGGCTCGGTGAGCTTGGCGAAGCGTTCCTCGTCGATCTGCCAGGCGAGCGCCTGCGCGCCGAGCGCGTATTCGATGCTGGCGACGGCGTTGGCGGTGAGCCCGCGCTTGGCCGCCTCCAGCCGGCGGCGCAGCTGGCCGCGCTGCTGGGCGTCCAGCGCCTGCGCGTCGAGCCGCAGGTCGGCGAGGCAGGCGGTCTCCAGCGCGTCGAGGAAATCCTCGCCGCCCAGGAAGTTGTCGCCGGCGCTGGCGTGCACCTCGATCACGCCGTCGAACATCTCCAGCACCGACACGTCGAAGGTGCCGCCGCCGAGGTCGAAGACCAGGAAGCGCGCGCCGTCCGGCCGCTCGCGCAACCCGTAGGCCAGGGCCGCGGCGGTGGGCTCGTTGATCAGCCGCTCCACGCGGATGCCGGCCAGTTCGCCGGCGGCGCGGGTGGCCTTGCGCTGGGCGTCGGAGAAGTAGGCCGGCACGCTGATCACCGCCTCGCTCACCTTCTCGCCCAGTGCTGCCTCGGCGTCCGCCAGCAGCGAGCGCAGCACCATCGCCGAGAGTTCCTCGGGGCGGAAGCTGCGGCCGGCCAGCACGGTCTCGCGGGGCGTGCCCATCCAGCGCTTGAAGGCGGCGACGGTGCTGGCGGGGTGGCTGATCAGCCGGTCGCGCGCGGCCTGGCCCACCAGCACCAGGCCTTCCTCGTCGACGCTCACCACCGAGGGCGTGAGGCAGTCGCCCAGGGCGTTCGGAAAGAGTTGCGCGCCCTGGCCGGCGTAGGCGCCGATGAGCGAGTGCGTGGTACCTAGATCGATCCCAACGATCATCCCTGACTGTTCCCCTGTGTCGAATCGGCGAGCCTGCTGACGAACTGCCTCGGCACTTGCGTGTGGGAAGGTGCCTTCGCAGGCCACGTCCTGCGGGCACGACGGGCAAACGTGCGCGGACAGGCGTCCGTAACAGGCCAGCGACGAGTTTACATGCAGCGCATGATGCTGCTGCGACCCAATCGGCGAATGGAGAGGGTCGTTGCGGTAGCGGTGGGTGGGTTCGCTTCTGCGCGAGCGGAGGGCTCAGACCAGCAGTGTGCGCACGCCCTGCTTTTGCAGCGCGGCGACGAGGGCCTCCGGGGCGGCCGTATCGCTGATGACCATGCCCAGGCTGGCGACTGGCGCAATCACTGACAGGCTGCGCTGGCCGAACTTGCTGGCGTCCAGCACCGCCACCGTCTCGCGCGAGACGCGGATCATCAGCGCGTTGAGGGTGGCCTCCTGCGGGTCGGGCGTGGTCACGCCCACTTCCGGGTCGAGGCCGTCCACGCCCAGGAATAGGCGATCGGCGGAGAGCTTGGCCAGCGCCTGCTCCGCGTCCGGGCCGGCCAGCGAGTAGGAGGTCTGGCGCAGCAGCCCGCCCAGCATCATCACGCGCACCGTGGGCAGGCCGCTCAGTTCGAGCGCGATGTTGAGCGCGTTGGTGATGACGGTGAGCGACTCCCACTTCCGCTGGCGGATCTGCCGCGCGATCTCCACCGTGGTGGAGCCGGAGTCGAGGATGATCGTCTCGCCGTCCTTGATCAGCTTGGCCGCGGCCTGGCCGATGCGGCGCTTCTCGGCCAGCCTCCGCGTTTCCTTGATGGTGAGCGGCGTGTCCATCTGCGAGGAGGGCGGTGCGGCGGGCAGCGCGCCGCCGTGCGAGCGCGCGATGGCGCCGCCGCGCGCCAGCGCCTCGAGGTCGGCGCGGATGGTCACGGCCGAGATGCCGAAGCGCTCGACCAGTTGCTCCACCGTGACCCGCCCCTGCTGCTCGATCTGCTCCACGATCAGGCGCCGGCGTTCCTCCACCAGCAGCTTGGGCGGGGCCGCCTTGCGGGCGGCGGGCTTCGGGGCGTGGAGGGCGGCGGCCTTGCGGCGTTGTGTCATGGGTCCATTCCAAGCAGGCGGGCGGCGTTGTCGTGGTAGATCTTGCGCAGGATCGCGTGCGGCAGGCCGAGGCCGTAGATCGACCAGCGTCCCTGCGGCGGCGTGGCCGCGGGCGCATAGTCGAAGTATTCGTCCTCCGTTTCCAGAAAGCGATAGTAGATCTCGTAGAGGGCGTCGCCGAGCAGTTGCTGGGGCACCTCCTCGCCGTAGGGCGGGGGTACCGCGTCGGTGCCGAACAATAGGCGGTCCTGATGGCGCTCGAAGAAGCGCCGCGCCTGACGCGGCTGGCGTCCCAGCTCGCCGATGCGCGCGCTGATGTCCGCATGCACGTTGGGGTGGCGGTCGAGGCAGGCGGACACGGCGTCCAGCGTCTCGGCCTGGTTGCCCACGTGCATCAGTACGAAGGTGGTGCGCGGGTGGCGCGCGATCACGCGGTCGCGTGCGGCGATGAGTTCGGCGTGGCTGGGGAAGCCTTCGCCGTAGAAGGACCAGTCCGGGTGCCTGGCCAGTTCTTCGTAGCGTTCGTTGTGGCGATCGGTGGGCTGGAAGAAGGCCAGCGGGTCGGCGCTGTGGATGAACACCGGCAGGCCATGCGCCGCGCAGGCCTCCCACATCGGGTCGAAGCGGCGGTCGTCGATGCCCACCAGCGCGCCCTCGTCGATGCCCTCGCGCAGGTACAGGCCCAGCGTCTTCAGCAGCTTGAGGCCGCAGGCGCCCGCGCGCCTGGCGTGGGCGATGGCGTCGGCCTGGCGCTGCGGATAGTCCGCCTCGCCGAACAGGCCGAAGGAGGGCTCGGTCATGGTGAGGAAGCGGCCGGGCGCGGCGCGGTCGAAGCGTGCGATGGTTTCCTCCAGCCCGCGGCCGACGCCGCCGGTGAGGTTGACCAGGGTGCGGATGCCCTTGCGGTCCATCAGCGGCAGCAGCTCGGCGGGGTCGGCGAAGTAGGTCATCGCCTCGCCCACCGAGACGCCGCCACGCGTCTCGCTCATCCAGCTCAGGTGCGTGTGTACGTCGATCACCGGGAAGGCCGGGTACGCGACGCGTGTGGCCTTCACATCGAGCATGCTGCGCGGCGCGAACTCGGCCAGCGGCAGGGCGAGGCGCTGCGCATCGGGCATGGTCTGCAGGAGGTTCTTGCCCTTGCCGCTATCCCGTGCCGCGGCCACCGCCCCCGGCGGCGCGCAGCAGAAGCAGTGCGCGGGCCGGCGCGGTGGCGTCGCGCCGGCTTGCGACGCTAGGCCGTGGATGGCGTCGTCACGGGGGATTCTGGCCATGCTCGGGCCTCAGCGGGGATGGCGGGCCATGATGGCATGCACCTGGCGGGTGAGCGCCACCGCCTGGTCGAACGGGCGCAGCCACATGTTGCGGCCGAACATCACGCCGCTGGCGCCGGACTGCATGTAGAACTCCACCTTGCGCAGCACCGCCTCGTCGTCGTCGTTCTTCTCGCCGCCGGAGAACAGCACCATGGTGCGGCCGGCCGAGCGCACCACGCGGGCCGAGCGTGCCGCGGCGTCCTCGTCCAGCGCATCGTAGGGCGCGGGGCTGGCGGCGCGCTCGGCCACCGGCTCGTGCAGCTTGACGATGTCTGCGCCCAGCTCCAGCGCCACGCGGGCAGCGTAGTCCTGCGCGTAGAGGCTGTTCTTGCCGCCCTTGGCGTCGATCGCCGCGCCGCGCGGGTAGGACCACATCACCAGCGGCATGCCGTAGCGCTCGCAGTCGCGGCGCACCTGCTCGAACTGGCGCAGCTCATCGTGCTGGCGCGGCGAACCCACGTAGAGGGTATAGCCCACCGCGTCCGCGCCCAGGCGCACGGCGTCCTCCACCGAAGCGAACAGCGGCGAAGTGGCTTCGGCGTCGCTTGGGATGTTGGTCTTGCCGTTGAGCTTGAGGATCAGCGGTACGCGCCCGCAATACTCGGTCATGTATTTCTCGGCCAGGCCGATGCCCAGCGCGATGGCGGAAAAGCCGCCGGCCTCGGCCAGGGCGAACTGGTAGCCCGGGTCGAGCGCCGGCGGATGGGGAAAGAAATCGGTGGGGCCGTGCTCCAGGCCCTGGTCCAGTGGCAGCACCAGCAGGCTGCCGTTGCGCGGGCCGCTGCCGTAGAGCAGGCGCCACAGGCGTGTGCGCTTGCCGTGCGACAGTGGCAGCGAGGCCAGCCGGCTGGCGGCGGTGGCGGCTTGCAAGGTGTGATTCATTTCGAATACCTTTGGTTGTAAGTTTCGTTAGATTTCACTTTCAGTCATATTTCATCATATGCCCATGCCTGTCAAACCAGCAGTTTCCACTTCCGAACTCATGCGGCTCACTGCTGCGGCGCCAGCCGAGCAGCGGCGCCTGGGCTATGCCGACACCCTGCGGGAGATCCTTCAGCAACCGGCCACTTGGCGGCGCACCGCCGCGACGCTGGCCACGGCTCCGGCCCAGGCCATGCTGCGGGCCTTGGTGGAGGAGGCGCCTGCGCACATCGTGTTCACCGGCTCGGGCAGTTCGGCCTATGCGGGTGAGAGCCTGGCGCCGGCCTTGCAGGCGTCATTGGGCATACCATGCCTGGCGGTGCCCGCCGGCCAGTTGCTGACGTCGCTGTGCGGCGTATTGCCGGCGGGGCGGGGACTGCTGGTGTCGATCGCCCGTTCCGGCGACAGCCCGGAGAGCACCGGCGCGGTCGATCAGGTGCTGGCTGCGGAGCCTGGTTATGCGCACCTCGCCATCACCTGCAATGCACGCGGCAAGCTGGCCACACGCTATACGGACGAGCCGCGCCTGCACGTGCTGTGCCTGCACGAGAGCACCAACGACCGCAGCCTGGTGATGACCAGCAGCTTCAGCAACCTGCTGCTGGCCGGCAGCGGCCTGCGCTATGCGGCCGGCGCCGCGGCGCACGCGCAGCTGGCCGACCAGGCGGCGGCCATCGTCGAACTGCTGTTCGAGCGCTACGGCGACGCGCTGGCGGCGGTGGCGCGGCGCGAGGTGACGGCGGCGGCCTACCTGGGCAGCGGCGCGACGCTGGGCGTTGCCCGCGAGTCCGGGCTCAAGATGATGGAGATGACGGGCGGCGCGGTGCGCGTGCTGGCCGAAACCTACCTCGGCCTGCGCCACGGCCCGATGTCCTGGCTGGACGCACAGTGCGCGGTGGTGGCCTTCCTGTCCGGCGAGTCGCGCGTGCGCGGCTACGAGAGCGACCTGCTGCGCGAACTCACGCGCAAGCGCCTGGGCGGGCCGCGCGTGGTGGTGGGCGAATCGGTGCCGGTCGAGCTGCTCGGCGGCGACGGCCTGGCGGTGGAGCTGCCGGGCCTGTACCAGCTCGAAGCGGTGCAGCAGCAGATGGTGCACGTGGTGGTCGGCCAGCTGCTCGCCTTCTTCCGCTGCCTGGCGCTGGGACAGCAGCCGGACACGCCCTCGCAGGGCGTGCTCACACGGGTGGTGGAGGACTTCGCCCTGCACGGCGCGGAGCACGGCGCGTGAAACCGGTGCTGGTGGCGGGCGAGATCAACGTCGACCTGGTGTTCTCCGGTTGCGCGACGCTGCCCGCCTTCGGCCGCGAGATGCTGGCCGAAGGCTTCCGCCAGGGGCCAGGCAGTTCCTCGATGATCTGTGCGATGGGCCTGGCGCGGCTGGGTGAGCCGGTGGCCTTTGCCGGCCGGGCCGGCCGCGATGCCTGGGGCGACGCCTGCGTCGCGGCCCTGCGCGAGGCCGGGATCGACGTGGTCGCGGTGCGCCAGGAGGAGGCGCTGCGCACTGGCGTCACGGTGGCGCTCTCGGCCGCGCACGATCGCGCCCTGGTGACCTATCCCGGCGCGGTCGCGGCATTGCGTGCGGAGGATGTCGGCGACGACCTGCTCGCCCGCGCCGGCCATCTGCATGTTTCCTCCTACTACCTGCAGGCCGCGCTGCGACCGGGGCTGCGCGAGCTGTTCGCGCGCGCCCGGCGAGCCGGGCTCACCACCTCGCTCGATCCCGGCTTCGACCCTGCCCAGTGCTGGCGCGACGAGGGCTTCGCGGCACTGCTCGAACAAGTGGACGTGTTCCTGCCGAATGCCCTGGAAGCCTGCGCGATCAGCGGCGAGGACACGCCGGCGCGGGCGCTGCACGCCTTCGCCAACGGCCGCACCCGCACGGTGGTCAAGTGCGGCGGCGAGGGCTGCATCGCGCTCGACGAGGAAGGCCGCACGCTCGCCGTGCCGGCCTTCCCGGTGGTTGCGGTGGACAGCACTGGCGCCGGCGATTCCTTCGATGCCGGTTTCCTGCATGCATGGCGGCGCGCGCTGCCGCTGCGCGAGTGCCTGCGCTGGGGCAGCGCCTGCGGCAGCCTTTCCACCCGCGGCCTGGGTGGCACGGCGTGCCAGCCCGGCGAGGCGGACGTGCGGCATCTGCTGGCGGCCGCGCCATGATCACGGTGGCCGGCTTCAACACCGCGATCGACCGGCTGGTGTCGCTGGACGCGCTGGCGCCTGGCCACGTGCAGCGCGCCCGCGCGGCCAGCGCGTACCCGGGAGGCAAGGGGCTGCACGTGGCGCAGACGGTGGCGGCGCTGGGCGAGCGCGTGCAGCTGGTGGGCTTGACCGACCCGCTCCATCGCAACCTGATCGGGCGCCGCCTCGCCGAGCGCGGCGTGCTGTTCCATGGCGTGGAGATCGGGCAGGCGCTGCGCCAGTGCATCGCGCTGCGCGAGCCGGACGGCCGCATCACCGAGATTCTCGACCCCGGCCCCGAACCGGAGGTAGCGGCGCGCGAGCGGCTGCTCGACGGCCTGCTGCGCTGCGCGGAGGAGAGCGCCCTGGTGGTGCTGGCCGGCAGCCTGCCGCGCGGCTTCGGTACGGATACCTATGCAAGCCTGGCGCGCCAGGTCGTGCCGCCGTCGCTGGTGGATGCCAGCGGCGAGGTGTTGCGGCAGGCGATCGCCGCCGGCGTGCACCTGGTCAAGGCCAACCGCGACGAGGCGGCCGAGTGGAGCGGCCGGCGCATCGACTCGGCCGGCGAAGCCGCGGCGGTGGCGCGGGCGATGCACGAGCGCGGCGTCGCGCGGCCAGTGGTGACGCTGGGCGTGCAGGGCGCGGTCGGCTTCGACGGCGCGACGGCCTGGCACGTGGCCGTGGCGACCACGCACAGCCGCAACGCGGTGGGGTCCGGCGACTGCTTCATGGCCGGCATGGCCGTGGCGCTGCGGCACGGCGAGCCGCTGGAGGAGGCGCTGCGTCTGGGGGCGGCCTGCGGCGCCGCCAATGCGCTGGGCGAGGAGACCGGCTACGTGCGGCGCGAGGATGTCGATGCGCTGCTTTCGCAGGTTGTCGTCAGACGTCTGGACGGCTGAATCGTCGAGGCGGGGGGCGCAGGGCGCGTCGGGTCGATGGCGATCCGGTCCGGCAAGTTTCACCGCCACGGTGGATGCGTGGCGTATTCATTTCGCGGACCCGGCAGCCGGAGCGTGCCGGGTCTGCACGATCCTGAGGGGAGATCCCGCCGATGACGCCACGCCGCCATGCTTCGTCCATCCAGCCGCCGGCAAGGCGGCGCGCCGCGCTGCCGGCCCTGGTCGCCCTGCTGCTGGGCGCCGGCGCCGCGATGGCCGCCGACAAACCGGCGGCCTTCGAGAGCCAGGGGCCGGTGCAGCGCTTCGGCAACGATGCGATCGCGGTGAGCTGGAAGCAGGCCGGCGATCATCTCGGCGATATGCAGGTGACCGATCTCGTCAACCGGCAGCAGCTGCCGCTGCAGGCGCCATTCGCGCTGGTCCTGGCCGATGGCAGCAAGCTCGGCCTGGCCGAACTGCGCGTGCTGGCGGCGCCGCGGGCGGTGAAGCTCAAGGCCGACCCCAAGGCCTCGCGCCTGTCGGCGCGGCTTCCCGGCAGCGCGGTGCAGGCGAGCTTCGGCGATGCGGAAGGGCGCTTTCGCATCGCCTGGCGCTGGGTGCAGCGCGACGGCGCCGACTACCTGCGCGAGGAGGTGACCCTCACCGCGCTCAAGCAGGACGAGCGGCTCGACCGGGTGGAGCTGTTGCAGGCGCAAGGGGCCGACGCCGAAGTCGTGGGTACGGTGAAAGGCTCGCCGGTGGTGGCCGGGCACGACTATCTCGGCTTCGAGCATCCGCTGTCCTCCAGCGAGGTCTACGGACGGCGCATCCGGCTGTGGATCGACCGCGTGCTGCCGCTGCCCAAGGGCCAGTCGGTGACCTACTCGGCGGTGGTCGGTGTCACCCATGGCGACCAGTTGCGCCGCGACTTCCTTGCCTACGTGGAACGCGAGCGTGCCCACCCGTATCGCAGCTTCCTGCATTACAACTCCTGGTACGACATCGGCTATTTCACGCCCTACACCGAGGCGCAGGCGCTGGACCGCATTCATGCGTTCGGCGAGGAGCTGGCGGTCAAGCGCGGCGTGAAGCTCGACTCCTTCCTGTTCGACGATGGCTGGGACGATCGCAGCGGCAGCTGGCATTTCAGCAGGGATTTCCCGCAGGGCTTCGTGCCGTTGCGCGAGGCAGCTGCCCGATACGGCGCGGCACCCGGCGTGTGGCTCTCGCCCTGGGGCGGCTACGGCCCGCCGAAGAAGGAGCGCGTGAAGAATGGCCAGGCGGCCGGCTACGAGGTCATCGACGGCGGCCTGGCGCTGTCCGGCCCGCGCTACTACCAGCGTTTCCGCGACGCCACGCTGGAACTGCTGCAGAAGGACGGCATCAACCAGTTCAAGTTCGACGGCACCGGCAACGCCGACAAGGTGTTCCCCGGCAGCCGCTTCGACAGCGACTTCGACGCCGCCATCCACCTCATCGACGACCTGCGCAACGCCAGGCCGGATCTCTACGTCAACCTCACCACCGGCACCACCGCCTCGCCGTTCTGGCTGCGCTACGCCGACTCGATCTGGCGCGACGGCGAGGACGACGCGCTGGCCGGCTTGGGCAGCAAGCGCGAGCGCTGGATCACCTACCGCGACCGCGAGACCTACCGCAACATCGTCGAGAAGGGGCCGCTGTATCCGCTCAATGCGCTGATGCTCCACGGCATCATCTACGCCAAGGAAAACCGCAACCTCAATACCGACCCCGGCCACGACTTCGCCAACGAGGTGCACTCCTACTTCGGCACCGGCACGCAATTGCAGGAGCTGTACATCACGCCCTCGCTGCTCTCGCCGCAGGACTGGGACACGCTCGCCGAGGCGGCGCGCTGGTCGCGCGCCAACGCCGGGGTGCTGCGCGACACGCACTGGGTCGGCGGCGATCCCGGCCGTCTGGACGTCTACGGCTGGGCGGCGTGGTCGCCGGGCAAGGCCATCCTCACCCTGCGCAATCCCAGCGACCGGCCGCAGCTGGCGGTGCTCGACCTGGCGCGCCAGCTGGAACTGCCGTCCGGGGCGGCACGGCGTTTCGGCGCGCGCAGCCCATGGAGGGCCGATGCCGGGAAGCCGGCCATGACGCTGGATGCCGGGCGGCCCTCCAGCGTGACGCTCGCACCGTTCGAGGTGTTGACGCTCGAACTCGCGCCGGTTCCCTGAGCGAGGGCCGATGCTGCGCTTTGGGCGGCGATTGTCCGGAGCGGAGCGGGTGGCCGTGGCGGTTCCGACTTTTTCTTCAAGGAGACGACAAAACATGAGCAGGCGTACGAATCCCTTCCTGCCTTGGCTGGCGAGCCTTGCGGCATGGCCCGCGCTGCTGGCCGCGGCCACCGTGGACGATGCCGCCCTGGTCCGCACGCCGCCCATGGGCTGGAACAGCTGGAACTATTTCGGCGATGCCGTGACGGATGCGGACATCCGCCGGACGGCGGACCTGCTGGTTTCCACCGGCATGGCGGCGGCCGGCTACCGCTACGTGATCATCGACGACGGCTGGCAGGGCCAGCGCGACGCGCAGGGCCGCCTCCACCCGAACGCCAAGTTTCCCGACATGAAGGCGCTGGCCGACTACGTGCACGGCAAGGGGCTGAAGTTCGGGATCTATTCGTCGCCTGGCGAGAAGACCTGCTCCGGCTACGCGGGCAGCTATGGCCACGAGGCCGAGGACGCGCGCACGTTCGCCAGCTGGGACGTGGACTACCTGAAATACGACCTGTGCAGCTACCGCAAGCAGCTGGTCGGCAAGCCGCTGGACGAGCAGACGGCGATGATGAAGGGCGCCTTCCGCACCATGCGGAAGGCGCTGGACGCCACCGGCCGCCCGGTCGTCTACGCCCTGTGCAGCTACGGCTGGGGCCGGGTGTGGGAATGGGGCGGCGAGGTCGGTGGCAACCTCTGGCGCACCACCATCGACATCGAGCAGAGCTATCAGAGCATGATGTTCAACGCCTCGGCCGAGGCCGGCCTGGAAGGCTATGCCGGACCCGGGCATTGGAACGACCCGGACATGCTGGAAGTCGGCAACAAGGGCTTCGAGTCGCCGGACATGCAGCGCACCCACATGAGCCTGTGGGTCTTGCTCGCCGCGCCGCTGATCGCCGGCAACGACCTGGCTGGCATGAGCCCCGCCACGCGCGAGGTGCTGACCGACCCGGAAGTGCTGGCCATCGGCCAGGACGCTCGTGGCGTGCCTGGCCGACGGGTGCAGCAGCGGGGAGCGATCCAGCTGTGGGCGCGTCCGCTTGCGGACGGCTCGGTCGCCGTGGGCCTGCTCAATACACTCGACCACGCGACGACCGCCACGCTGGACCTGCATGCGCTCGGCATGGGGTCATCCGTGTCGGCCCGCGACGTATGGCAGCACCGCGACCTCGGGCCGATCGATGCGCAACATGTGTTCGAAGTGCCGACGTATGGCACGGTGTTGCTCAAGCTGAAGCCGGCGCAAGCTTCGCGCTGACGCGCATCGTGGCGGTCTTCGCCGCTGCGGCGGCAGGAAGGGCACGGCGGCGAAGACCGTAAATTCAAAAGGACCCGGCCGTTCACCCTGGTGCGCGCTCTGCCGGATGGCCTGGCGTCATGGCCTGGCGTCTGCGGGTTTATAGATACCCGCGCCATCGATCTCCCGAATGCGGGCCGCCCCGCGTCGTTGCGCCGCCGCGCGCGGCGCTGCCTTCGTCGCAATATCACCGATGCCTTCCCTTGGCGGGTTTTCGGCGCGCAAGCCTGCCTGGCTTTCGTTCATAAAAATGTCTACTTTCGATTATCTTCGAGTATTGACATGTGTCTTTCATATATGCATCGTTCGTAAGCGTGAAGGGTGGCGGCACAGGCGTCGCCGCCGCACGCCGGGAGAGGGGAGACCACCTACATGACGATGCGATGCGACTGTCGTGCCTCGGTGCACGGCTTGAAGAAAATGTTGGCCGCGAGCCTGCTGATGGCCTTGGCGAGCGGGGTCCAGGCGCAATCGATCACCGGCGGCCTGTACGGCCGCGCGCCGACCGGTGGGGACGTCGTGATCCGGGTGACAGGTCTCGATTCCGGTTTCGTCCGCGATCTGCGCCCCGACCGCGACGGGCGCTACAGCACGGCCGGCCTCAATCCCGGCCAATACGCCGTCAGCGTCGTGCAGGGGGGGAGGACCATCGTCGAGCGCACGGCCGTGGTCACCGCCAACGTGCAGACCCCGGTGGATGTCGTGGCCACGGCCGCGCCGGGCGCGCGCGAACTGGGTGCGGTGCGCGTTTCGGCCAATGCCGCCTCCACCGTGATCAACCCCATCGACGTGAGCACGCCAGAGCTGGCCAGCCGCTACAGCATGGACCTGGTCAACCAGCTGCCCATAGGACGCAGCATGGAGAACATCGCCCTGCTGAAGTCCAACGTGCGCTACGACAGCCAGACTACCGGCCTGGTACAGATGGGCGGCGCGACCTCGGCCGAAAACCGTTATTTCTACAACGAGTTCGACACCACCAACGACCGCACCTCGATGGGCGCGCAGCGGCTGCCGGCGGAGGCGATCGGTGAGACCCAGGTGCTCACCAACAGCTTCGGCGCCTCCTGGACCAACGCCACCGGCGGCATCATGGCCGCCACCGTGCGCCAGGGCGGCAACGACTTCAAGGCCGGCTACTCGCTGTACTACACCCCGCCGACCTCGCGCCTGCTGCAGCCGCGCGGGCACAACACGCTGGACTCGGCCGGCAACTACTACAACTACATCTCGGCCAACAGCAGCGCCGCCAGCACCACGCAGTACCTGTGGGCGTCCGGCGCGCTGGTGAAGGACAAGCTGTTCTTCTTCGCCCTGCTCGGCAACCAGCCGCCGTCGAGCGCGACGCGCAATACCTCGCAGTACCACAACGAGTCCAGCAAGCGCGACAAGAACGGCCTGCTCAACCTGACTTGGAACTTGACCAACAATCAGTCCATCAACGTGGTCGGCTACAAGGACTGGAGCAGCAACTTCACCAACCAGTACCGGCTGAACACCCGCTACGACCCAAGCTCGGTGGGGCGCTACTACGGCTGGTCGTCCGGCCCGGTCGACACGAAGTTCCTGATCGGCAACTACCACTGGCAGGCCACCGACGACCTGGGCTTCCGCCTGATGGCGGGTTATCTCGGCGAGACCGACTACAACCTCAGTTCCTCGGACAACGCCAAAGGCCTGCCCTACGTGGAGTCGGTCGACCCGGTCACGCAGCAGACCTACAACATCGGCCTGATCAACTCCAGCACCACCCGCCAGCCGGACCGCTACTGGCGGCGTGGCTTCAAGGGCGACATGAACTGGCAGCTCGGCGACCACCGCATCGTGGCCGGCGCCGAGCACTACAAGCACTTCCTGTCCCAGCAGTGGGGCTCGCCCGACGCGGGCTACTGGACTTACTACCAGCGCCCCAATGCGGCCCTGAGCAACGGCGCCACCGCGCCGGCCGACGGGCGCTACGTGACGCAGTACTACGACAAGGAGGGCGGCCAGTTCTATTCGGTCAACAAGGCCGCGTACCTGGAGGACTACTGGCAGACCAGTGACCGCGTGCTGCTCTACGGCGGCCTGCGCTACGACCGCTACATCAACAAGGACGCCATCGGGCGCGACTTCCTGCGCCTGCCCATGCTGTCGCCGCGGCTGGGGCTGGCGTGGGACGTGCGGGGCGACAGCTCGCTCAAGATCGGCGCCAACCTGGGCAAATATTCACTGTCGATGCCGTCCAATTTCAGCTTCGGCGTGGCCGAGGCGCGCACCGAATGGACGCGCTACTACACCTACACGGGCATGGACCCCACCACCCATGCGCCCACCGGTCTCAACCAGATCGGCGACGTCTACCAGACCCAGTACGGCGTGCCGCCTTCGGCGGAGCAGATCGCCACCACCAATATCAAGGCGCCCTATCAGTACGAGGCCCAGGTCTACGTCCAGATGCAGCTGACGCCGACCTGGGCGGCGCAGGCCGACCTCAGCTACGCCAAGCTGGAGCGGATCGTCGACGACACCTGCTACGGCGACGCCATCGATGCCTGGGCGCGCAGCCACGGCTATCCCGATTACGATCTGGACGGCGAGAAGCGGTTCACGTGTATCGAGTTCAATCCGGGCGAACCGTTGAACGTGCGGCGCGACTACGACGGCGACGGCAAGTCCGAAACCCTCTCCATCCCCGCCAGCTTCTACGGCGTGCCCAAGGGCCAGCACAAGTACTACCGCCTGACGCTGGATCTGTCGCACAGCCGCAGTGCGGAGGAGCCCTACTATCTGGACATCAGCTACACCTGGGCGCACGAGTACGGCAACACCGACGGCTACCTCGACCTGACGCGGCGCACGGCGGGCTACATCGGCCAGACCTCGCAGTTCGACTTCCCCGGCGTCATGCAGGGCGCCACCGGCGATCTCAGCAACGACGTCCGGCACAGCCTCACGCTCTCCGGCGTCTACTATTTCAGCACCGGCCTGCGCCTGGGCTCGGTGCTGAGCATGCACACCGGCGAGCCGCTGAGCTGCCTGGGTACCTACCCGAATCCGGACGACCCCGCCTATGGGTATGCCACGCACTATTGCGACGGCAAGTTGAGCACGGAGGGCAGTGCGGGGCGGCTGCCGTTCTTCTGGGCGCTGAACGCCTCGATCGGCTACGACTGGACGTTCGGCGAGCACAACAAGCTCAGCCTCGACCTGCAAATGCAGAACGTGACCAACCGCCAGGGCATCACCAACCGCAACCAGAATTACGACCAGGGCTACCTCACCGACGACGGCAATCTGCCGCCACGCAGCAACAGCTATGGGGCGCCGAGCTGGCAGGCTCCGCGCACCACGTCGCTGGCATTGCGCTACACGTTCGATTGACGATTGACGACCGGCGGCCTCCGCGCAGCTTGCCTGCGCGGGGGCCGCGTCGCGCGGCAGGATGCCGCCGACTGGAAAAGAGGCGACGTCGGTTCGGTTCGCACGTCGAGAAGCACATCAAGCGAAGCCACGCCTCACACTCGCCGCGATGGCGCAGGAATGCGTGGAGATGGGAAGGCCACCCGAGAGCGATCCGTCCCGGATGACTGCGTTACGCGAGGGGCTCGTGCTGATCATCGGGGCGACGTATCGCCCTGCGTGGCCATGTCGTTCCCCAGGTACTGGATGGTCGGCCACGGCTTCGCCTGGATGGAGAACGGCCGGCGCCCGGGGGCGAGCCACGGGCGCCGGTTCACCATCACCGCCGTTTGTGTGCCAGGCCTTCCCGGGCGCCTGACCGGGTGATGCCGGACAGGCTCCACGGTACGTCCTCGCCCCATCGATGCCTGGTGGCTTCAAGAGCCCAAGGCATGGCCGCCCGGCCGGGCCGGCGCGTTCGCCTTGGCCTCATCGGGCTCGGGCAGTTGCCATCGTTGTTCCGCGCCGGCCGCGCATGTCTCGGTGGTCAGCGGGTCACCCGGGCCGTGTGCGGCGAGGCACAGGCCCGACCAATCGCTGCGCAGCTGCGCGCCGGCATAACTCCAGCGCTGGCTGGTGCCGTTGTTGCAGGTGCGCACGTCCACCAGCGTTCCCGGTTTCGTGCCATTACCGCTGAGGTCCAGGCAGAGGTTGTTCTGCAGGCGCAGCGTGTGGTCCACGGCGTAGACCCAGGCCTGGCCCCGGCTGCCGTCGCAGGCGGAGGCGACGGCGGGGGTACCACTGGCGGCGCCGCCCTTGCCCGCAAGGCAGGCGGTGGGCCGGATGCCGCCGGTCACGGCGCCGCGGAGGCTGTTGCCGATGGCATTGGCATGCAGGCTGCCTTGCAGCGGCAGGTTGGCGGCGGTCAGCACCTGGCTGAAGGCGGGGCAGGACTTCGACACGTGGGTGGAGGAGATCGAGGCCACCGCGCGGCCGCCGTCGGCGCGCGGCAGGTCAAAGCGCGCGCTGGAGTAGGGCTGGTCGTAGCAGGAGGCGTCGGGCGCGTTCCACTCGAAGTATTCGGTCCAGTTGACCATGCCCGAGGGCGAGATCCGGGCCGAGGTGGCGAGGACGCTGCCGAGCTTGAAGGAGGTGCCGTCGGAGAGGTCGCTGACGGTCACGCCGAACCACCGCCCGCCTTCGTTGGCGACGTGGAAGCGGTAGGTGTGGCCTTGTTTCCACGCATGCGCCATGCGGCAGCTCTCGCCCACGCCTTCGCCGCCGAACTTGAGGCAGTAGCTGCCGGGGCTGCCGGGCTTGGCGTCGGTGGCGTTCCACACCGAGAACAGGAACATGCGGTCGTCGCCGCCATTGCTCTGCATGCCGGTGTAGGCACCGCCCGAGCCGATGAAGTTGAACTGGTTGCTCCAGAAGATGCCGGCCCGGTAGCCGGGGTCGGTGGTGACGGTGATGCCGAAGTCCACCGACTCGAAACCGGCGTCGGCGCCATGGTCGAAGCGATAGCTGGTGTAGCTGCCGGGCGTGTCGGAGGCCCAGGCGAAGCCAGGGAGCAGGGCGAGCATCAGGAGTAGGGGGCGGTGCCGTCTACGTTCCACGTGATTGGTCTCTCGATGATGGAGTGCCCTGAGGGCATGGGATGGCGAGGTGCGGTGGCTGAGCCAGGCGAGGGCACGGCTGGCGGCCACCCAGCGAGGCGAAACGCCCGGAAGGCGATTGCCTCGCCAATACATTGGTGGTTTCGTATTCGTTCTATTTTTGCTTCGTTTCTTGAAATCGAATGTAAACGAAAACATTGGGCGTGCACAACGTTGGCCTAACGCTAAGGCCGTTGTGATCGACTTCTTTGCTTGCCGCGGGCCGGCGGATGGCATGGCCACGAACTTTGGCTTCCGGGTAATCAAAAGTATTCGACAGATAACGAAACCATGAGCTACGCTCTGATGAGGCAAGGCCCTCGCTGGCACCAGACATGGCGAGAGATCGGCCAGGCCAGTCATTCACACTCGGGGGGCTTCGATGCAACGCAGGACTCTTCTGAAACTGAGCGTACTGGGCGTGGCCGGCTCGCTGGCCGGCGGCCTCCCGCTGGAAGCCGCGCCGACCGCGGGGTCGCACGAGCCCGCACCCGACGGCAAGCCCCACCGCTTCGCACTCGGCCGCCAGCAGTTCCTGCTGGACGAGCGCCCGTTCCAGGTCCGCAGCGGCGAGATGCACCCCATCCGCATCCCGCCGATGTACTGGCGCCACCGCATCCGCATGGCGAAGGCGATGGGGCTAAACACCATCGCCATCTACATCATATGGAACACGCTGGAATCGGAGCCGGGCGTGTTCGACCTGAGCACCGGTGCGCGCGACTTCGTGCGCTTCATCGAGCTGTGTGCGGAGGAGGGCATGTGGGTGTACCTGCGGCCCGGCCCCTACGTCTGCGCGGAGTGGGATTTCGGCGGCCTGCCGGCCTATCTGCTGCGCGACCCGCACGTGCGCGTGCGCGACAAGGACGACGTGCGCTACATGGACGCCGTGCGGCGCTACCTCGACGCCATCGCGCCCCGCATCGCGCCGCTGATGGCCGGGCGCGGCGGGCCAGTGCTGATGTTGCAGGTGGAGAACGAATACGCCTCCTTCGGCAAGGACCTTAGCTACCTGCAGCAGCTGCAGGCGCTGTGGCGCGAGCGCGGCATCGACGGGCCGTTCTCGATCTCCGACGGCCTCGCCCAGATCCGCGACGCCAAGACCTATTTGCCGGGCACCGCCCTGGGCCTGGATGGCGACACCGATTTCGCGACCGCCCAGGCCATCGCGGGCGAGATGCCGGTGTGGGTGGGCGAGGGCTACCCGGGTTGGCTCACGCATTGGGGCGATGCCCGTTTCCAGCGCGAGGACTACGCCTCCACCCTGGCGCAACTGCTGGCCGCGGGGCATTCGTTCAACCTCTACGTGGTGCACGGCGGCAGCAATTTCGGTTTCGGTGCGGGAGCCAACGCCAACCGTGACGGCGGCAACTTCGAGCCGGTGATCACCAGCTACGACTACGGCGCGCCGATCGACGAGCGCGGCGCGCCCACCGCCGACTACCATCGCTTCCGCGCGATGATCGGCAAGACCCTGAAGCGGCCGCTGCCGGCCGTGCCGGCGACGCCGGAGGCGGCGGGTTTCGAGCCGGTGACGCCCGCGCCCTGGGCGTCGCTATGGGATGGCCTGCCGGCGGCCAAGGCCGTGCAGCGGCCGCAGTCCAACGAAGAGCTGTTCGGCCAGAACCAGGGCCTGGTGCTCTACCGCAAGCGCGTGCGCGGCCGCACGCTCGACCTGCGCGGCGTGCATGACTACGCCACCGTGTTCGCCGACGGCCGCTATCTCGACTACGTGTCGCGGGTGCAGAAGCCGGGCCTGCGCACGGCCAGCGACGTGGCCCTGCCCGCCGCGGAGGCCGAGGTGATGCTGGACATCCTGATCGACAGCTTCGGCCACGTCGGTTACGGACCGGCCATCGGCGACCGCAAGGGCCTGGTCGGCGGCGCCCGCCTGGACGGCCGGGAACTGCTCGACTGGGACGTTTTCAGCCTGCCCCTGGACGAGCGACACATGAGCGGCCTTGGGCCGTGGCGGGAGCCGCCCGCCGCGCTGCGGCCCGGGTTGTTCTTCCGCGCCGAACTGGCGCGCGAGGCGCCGGCGGACTGCTACCTGGACATGAGCGCCTGGAACAAGGGCTACGTGTGGGTCAACCGCCGCCTGCTCGGCCGCTACTGGAACCTCGGGCCGCAGCAGCGGCTGTACTGCCCGGCGTCGTGGTGGCAGGGCGGCACCAACGAGATCCTCGTGCTGGACCTGCATCGCACCGAGGCGGCGCCGATCGGCAGCGCGATCACGCTGCATGATTGAGCATTCCGCTGCGGCGGCTCGCCGGCCGCCGGGCGCGGCTCACATGCGGAACACGCCGTAGCGCTGCGGCTCGATCGGTGCGTTGAGCGAGGCGGAGATCGCCAGGCCGAGCACGCGGCGGGTGTCGGCGGGGTCGATCACGCCGTCGTCCCACAGCCGGGCGCTGGCGTAGTACGGGTGGCCCTGGCGCTCGTACTGCTCGCGGATGGGCGCCTTGAAGGCGTCCTCCTCCTCCGCGCTCCAGCTCTTGCCGGCGGCCTCGAGGCCGTCGCGGCGCACGGTGGCCAGCACCGAGGCCGCCTGCTCGCCGCCCATCACGCTGATGCGCGCGTTGGGCCACATCCACAGGAAGCGGGCGCCGTAGGCGCGCCCGCACATGGCGTAGTTGCCGGCGCCGAAGCTGCCGCCGATCACCACGGTGAACTTGGGCACGTGCGAGCAGGCCACCGCGGTGACCATCTTGGCGCCGTCCTTGGCGATGCCGGCGTTCTCGTATTTCTTGCCCACCATGAAGCCGGTGATGTTCTGCAGGAACACCAGCGGCACGTTGCGCTGGTTGCACAGCTCGATGAAGTGGGCGCCCTTGAGCGCGCTCTCGGAGAACAGGATGCCGTTGTTGGCGACGATGCCCACCGGGTAACCGTGGATGTGCGCGAAGCCGGTGACCAGGGTCTTGCCGTAGCGCGCCTTGAACTCGTGGAAGGCCGAGCCGTCGACGAGGCGCGCGATCACCTCGCGCACGTCGAACGGGCGGCGCGTGTCGGTGGGGATCACGCCGTAGAGTTCCTCGGCGGCGTAGAGCGGCTCGGCCGGCGGCTGCACGGCCAGCGGCATGGCCTTCTTGCGGTTGAGGCTGGCGACGATGTCGCGGGCGATGCCGAGTGCGTGGGCGTCGTTCTCGGCGAAGTGGTCGGCCACGCCGGAGACGGACGTATGGACGTCCGCGCCGCCCAGCGCTTCCGCGTCCACCACCTCGCCGGTGGCCGCCTTCACCAGCGGCGGGCCGCCGAGGAAGATGGTGCCCTGCTCGCGCACGATGATGGTCTCGTCGCTCATCGCCGGCACGTAGGCGCCGCCGGCGGTGCACGAGCCCATCACCACCGCGATCTGCGGGATGCCGAGCGCGGACATGCGCGCCTGGTTGTAGAAGATGCGGCCGAAGTGCTCCTTGTCGGGGAACACCTCGTCCTGCAGCGGCAGGAAGGCGCCGCCGGAATCGACCAGGTAGATGCACGGCAGGCGGTTCTCCAGCGCCACTTCCTGCGCGCGCAGGTGCTTCTTCACCGTGACCGGGAAATAGGTGCCGCCTTTCACCGTGGCGTCGTTGGCGACCACCACCACCTCGAGGCCGTGCACGCGGCCGATGCCGGTGATCAGGCCGGCCGCGGGCGCGGCGTCGTCGTACATGCCGTGGGCGGCCAGCGGCGCGAGTTCGAGGAAGGGCGAGCCGGGATCGAGCAGGGCGCGGATGCGCTCGCGCGGCAGCAGCTTGCCCCGCGCGGTGTGCTTCTCGCGGGCCTTGGTGCCGCCGCCTTCGGCCGTGCGCGCCAGCTCGCGCTTGAGATCCTCGACCAGGCCGCGCAACTGCGCGCTGGCGGCCTGGAAGGCGGGCGAGCGGGTATCGATCTGCGAGGCGAGCACGCTCATGGGCGATGATCCACCGTGGGCAAGAGCGGCATGATAGCGGCGAAATATCCGCGTGCGAAAACGCACCGCCGTTCACTATTCCGGCAATAAAAAAACCGGCCGCACGAGGCGGCCGGTTTTTAATTGGCAAACCCAGCGGTAGAGAATTACTTGCCGCTGGTGGAGGCCGGAGCCGGCGCGGTGGAAGCAGGGGCCGCCGAGGTGGAAGCCGGTGCCATGGCGGCGGTCGAGGCCGGGGCCGCGGCGGTTGCCGCGCCGGCAGCCTGCTGCGCCTGATCGGCGGACTGCTGCGCCTGGTCGGCCGACTTCTGGGCGTCCTGCGCGGAATCCTGCGCGCCGTTGCTGCAGGCCGCCAGCAGCGCGACGAGCGCAGAGGCGAGAAGGGTACGCGTGAACTTCATGGTGAATCTCCTTATGCCGTGGAATGCCATGTGGCAATGAAATGCCGGAAGGCGGGCGTATTAATAGCGCTTTCGAAGAACTTGCGCCACCTATTTCACGGCGCGTCTTCAGTACGCATTAAAGACCCGGTTAGGCGGCTTTCAGCGCCATTCGCCCGGAGGCGGTTCAGTCCAGGCGCTCGATCGCCACCGCCGTCGCCTCGCCGCCGCCGATGCACAGCGCGGCCACGCCGCGCTTGAGGCCGCGGGTTTTCAGCGCGTTGAGCAGGGTCACCACCAGGCGCGCGCCGCTGGCGCCGATCGGGTGGCCGAGCGCGCAGGCGCCGCCGTTGACGTTGAGCTTCTCGTGCGGGATGCCCAGTTCGCGCATCGGCGCCATCGCCACCACGGCGAAGGCTTCGTTGACCTCGAACAGGTCCACGTCCTCCACCTTCCAGCCGGCCTTGTCCAGCACCTTGCGCAGCGCGCTCACCGGCGCGGTGGTGAACCACTCCGGCTCCTGCGAGTGGGTGGCGTGGGCCACGATGCGCGCCAGCGGCGCCAGGCCGCGGGCCTCGGCGTCCGCCGCCGAGAGCAGCACCACGGCGGCGGCGCCGTCGGAGATGCTGGAGGAGCTGGCCGCGGTGATGGTGCCGTTCTCCTTGCGGAAGGCGGGCTTCAGGCTCGGGATCTTGGCGATGTCGGCGCGGCCGGGCTGCTCGTCGGTGTCCACCTGCACCTCGCCCTTGCGGGTGCTCACCGTCACCGGCACGATCTCGCCGGCGAAGGCGCCGGACTGCTGCGCGGCCTGGGCGCGGCGCACCGACTCGGCGGCGTAGGCGTCCTGCTCCTCGCGGGTGAAGTGGTACTTGTCGGCGCACAGCTCGCCGAACACGCCCATCGCCTTGCCGTCGTAGGGGTTGGTGAGGCCGTCCCAGGCCATGTGGTCCACCAGCTGGCCGTCGCCGTAGCGCAGGCCGGTGCGCGCCTGCACCATGTGCGGGGCATTGGTCATCGACTCCATGCCGCCGGCCACCACGATCGCGGCCGAGCCGGCGCGGATCAGGTCGTGGCCCAGCATGATCGCCTTCATGCCCGAGCCGCAGACCTTGTTGATGGTGGTGCAGCCGGTGCCCGGCGGCAGGCCGGCGCCGAGCGCCGCCTGGCGCGCCGGGGCCTGGCCGAGGTTGGCGGGCAGCACGCAGCCCATGAGCACCTCGCTCACTTCGCCGGCGGCGACGCCGGCCTGTTCCAGCGCCGCCTGGATGGCGGTGGCGCCGAGCCTGGGGGAGGGCACGCCGGTGAACTGGCCGAGGAAGGAGCCGATGGCGGTGCGCTTGGCACCGGCGATGACGACGCTGACATCCGACATGGGGAAATCTCCGCGAAAGCTAGAGGGGGCTCACTACGATGCCGATCGTCGATTATCGCAGTGGCCCATGGGGAGCGGCAAACTCGACTGCGGCGGGGGATATGAACGTTTTCGCGCGCCGTGCGCCATGGCACCATGGTCGTAAGGAACCGGCGCACGACGTGTGGTCGACGAAGCGGAATCGCAAGGGGAAAACGTATGGAGAAGAACACGTTGTGCCACCGCGAACTGGCGGTGGCCGTAGTGGTGGCGTTCGGCCTGGCCGGCTGCGGCGGCGGTGGTGGCGGCAATGTGCGGCCCACGCCGGTGGTCTCCACGCCCGCTCCGCCGCCGGCGCCCGCGCCCGCGCCAGCTCCCGCCCCGGCGCCCAGTCCGCCGCCGCCGCCACTGGACGCCCAGCTCGCGCTCACCAACGCCTACGCGGCGCAGGCCCAGGGCTACACCGGCGGGGGCGTGACCATCGGCGTGGTGGACAGCGGCATCATGCACACCCATCCCTCGCTGCTCGGGCAGGTGACGCAGGAGCAGATCTACGTCGGCTCCACCAACAACTTTGCCGTCGACGACGTGCTCGGCCACGGCACCTGGGTGTCGGAGGTGGCGGCCGGCAAGCCGTTCGAGCGGTTCGCCGGCGGCATCGCGCCCGGCGCCAGCCTCGTCTCGGCACGCATCCTGAGCGACAAGCCGCCGGCGGACGACGGCTCCGGCCAGGGCAACGCCGTCACCGCCACCGACGCGCAGTTCTTCGGCCAGTACGTCAACGCCGGCATGATCCAGGCCGGCGTCAAGGTGATGAACAACTCCTGGGGCGGCATCTACTGGAACACCGCCGACGCCTCGATCAACCAGGCCTTCGGCGCCGCCTACGATCCGTTCGTGCTGCAGCATGGCGGGCTGGTGGTGTTCGCCGCCGGCAACGATTCGCGCAGCGATCCGAGCGACATCGCGGCGCTGCCCAACGTGGCGCCCGAGCTGCAGAAGGGCTGGCTGGTGGCGGTGGCGCTGGACAGCAACCATCCCACCCAGCTGGCGAGCTACTCCGACGCCTGCGGCAAGGCGATGAACTATTGCCTGGCCGCGCCGGGAGACGTGATCGTCAGCGGCAAGGACGACACCGCGGGCCACGCCAGCTACTACATCGTCGAGGGCACCTCGTTCGCGGCGCCGCAGGTTTCCGGTGCGGCGGCGCTGGTGTGGCAGGCCTACCCGTACTTCAGCAACGACCTGGTGCGCCAGACCCTGCTCGGCACCGCCACCGATCTCGGCACGCCCGGGCCGGACACCACCTTCGGCTACGGCGCGCTCAACGTGGGCAAGGCGGTCAACGGTCCGGCGAAATTCGACTGGGGCGACGTCACGGTGAGCTTCAGCGGCAGCTCCAGTTGGAACAACCCGATCTCCGGCGCGGGCGGCCTGGTCAAGCAGGGCGACGGCACGCTCACGCTGACCCAGGACGCGAGCTACACCGGCCTGACCCAGGTGCAGGGCGGCACCCTGGTCGCCAGGTCGCTGGCCGGCGGCGTCAACATCAGCCAGGGCGCCCAGGTGCAGGCCACGCACGCGATCGGCGGCAGCGTCGTCAGCTACGGCGCCCTCGGCGTGGCCGGCGGCGACGTGGCGGTGGGCGGCAACTACATGCAGATGCCTTCGGGGCGGCTCGCCGTGTCGCTGGGCTCGGCGCTGCACGTGGCCGGCACGGCCACGCTGGGCGGCGGCGACCTGTATGTGACCGGCGCGGACCAGGGCTACGTGGTCAACGCGCACACCAACGTGCTGGTGGCGGACAAGGGCCTCGTTGGCAGCTTCTCGGCGCTCAACCGGGCGCCGGGCGTGCTGCTCACCGCCTCGCTCAACTACGACGCCACCAGCGCCTGGCTCAACGTGCAGCAGGTGCAGGTGACGGCGGTGCAGGGCATGAGCTACACGGCGGCCTCCTACGGCGCGGCCGAGCGGGTGCAGGGCGCGTTCGACCAGATCAACGCGCAGCTGGGCGCGGCGCCGGCGGGCACCACCGCCTCGGCCTCGGCCTCGGGCTTCGTGCAGGCGGCTGGCAGCCTGCAGCACGCGGCCAGCCTGCAGGCGGCGCAGCGTTCGCTGGAGAGCCTCTCCGGCCAGCTGCACGCAGCCAGCGCGGCGATGGCCCTGGAGGCGATCGACGCCGGCACGCGCGCGCTGTCCGACCACATCGACGACCTGCTCGACGCGCCTACCGCGAAGCCCGGCGGCTGGTCGCAGCGCCTGGGCTACCACGGCGGCCTCTCGCGCAGCGGCTACGCCAACGTCGGCATCGACCTCGATGGCTGGATGACCGGCCAGGACCTGCGCCTGGGCGGCAACGGCGTGGCCGGCTTCGCGCTCAGCCAGAGCCAGGGCCTGGGCCGGCTGGCCGAGAGCGCCGACCAGGGTCGCAGCCGCGCGGTGGAAGGCATGCTCTACGGCGGCCTGGTCGGCGAGCGCGGCTACCTGGTCGGGCGCGTGGGCCTGGGCAGCTACTACGAGACCATGCACCGCCAGCTCCAGCTCGGCGCCGCCGGCGCCAGCGTGGGCAGCGACAGCCGCGGCCGTTATGGCGTGGCCTACGCCGAAAGCGGCTACCGCCTGTCGCTCGGCGCCACCCGCTTCACGCCCTACGTGGACCTGCAGTACGCCAACGTGCGCCGCGGCAGTTTCGACGAGGTGGGCGGCGACGGCTTCGGCCTCAAGTCGGGCGCGCAGACGGTCGAACGCTGGCAGGCCGGCGCGGGCCTGCGCGCCGAGCGCAACTGGTCGTTCGCCGGCGGCGGCAGCCTGCGCCTGGAAGGGCGGCTGGCCTGGCAGCGCGCGTTCGCCATGCGCGGCGAGACCGCCGAGGCGAGCTTCACCGGCGTCGACCAGTGGGCGCCGCTGGGCGGCGTGGGTCTATCGCGCTATGGCGGCACGGCGGGGCTCACGCTGGCCTGGAATGCCAGCGTGCGTTCGTCGCTGCAGTTCGGTTTGGACCAAAGCTTTGCCCAGCGTGGGCACGGGCGGATGGCGACGGTGGATTACCGGTTGAGTTTCTGAGAGCGAGGCGGTTGGCTAGGTGAGGCCGCGATAGTGGTCTAGTTAGTGTCAGCGGCTGTTTCGGTTGTTGTTTTGGATCTGGTTTGTTTGCTCTTGCTTCATGGAGCAGTTCACGGTTTTTGCTGCCGGTGTTCGTGGGGGGAAGGCGTGTTGTGTTGTTGAGCCCAAGTTTGTGTTGTTGAAGTTCAATGGCGAACTGGCCGGCCTTTGGCCGGGGTTTCGCTCCCCTGCCGGGGAGCGAGTTACTTTCTCTTGCTTGTCCAA
>NZ_LFQR01000005.1 GCF_001182895.1 Frateuria defendens
GTCACCTGCTGGGTCACCAGCTGCTGCTCGTAGAAGCCGTCGCCCAGGCGCATCTGGGTCTTCGACGGGTCGTAGCCCAGGTGCTGCAGCAGGTAGTCGCTGCTGACGAACTGGCTGTAGTCGGCGAAGCGCGCGTCGGTTTCGATCAGGTAGTTGGTGCTCGGCGCATGGCCGAGCAGCGCCGTGAGGTAGGCGTTGCCCAGGCCGCCCACCGCACGGGCGGCGGCGCCCGCCGCCGTGACCGACAACGTGCCGCCGCCGACCGTGGCGACCGCCACCGCATCGCCGGCCGAGACGGCGCTGATGCCGCCGGGCACGTAGCCGTTGCCAATGCTGACGAACTGGCCGCCAGCCGGCACGCCGGCCAGCGGACCGCCGGTGCCCGACGCCTCCACGCCTGATGCCGCCGTGCCCTGGCCAGCGGCGAGCGCCTGGCCGCCCGATACCGTGACTGAGGTGCCGCCGGCATTCACCGACGTGCCCTGCTGCACGCCGCCCGTCGCCACCTGGCCGTTCGCGGTGCCGGCGCTTACCGACGCGCCCTGGGCGCCGTTGCCGCCGCGCACGTGGTAGATGCCGCCGGTCGGCAGGCTCACGCCCGCCAGCGGCTGGCCCACGCCGCCCAGCACCTGCGCGGCGCGGCCGGTGCCCGGGTCCACCTGGCCGCCCACCGTCACGCCGCCCGCGCCGCCGGCGCTGCCCTTGCCGACGCCGGCCAGACCGATGCGCTGCGCATTGGGATCGAGGCGCATGTTGGTGACGGTCTGGCCGCCCGAGGTCACGCCGCCGTTGGTGATGGTCTGGCCACTGATCGCTACGCTCTGGCTACCGGACAGGATGGCCGGCAGGATGGCGTAGGTGTCGTGGATGTAGTCGGCGGGGTTAGTGTCTGGGGTATAGGTGGTCGTGCCCTCAAGGGAAAACATGCCGCGGCACTGAGCGTCCGAGCCGGCGCAGGTGCCATACTGCTTGACGGCAACCGGCTGGATGGTGCGCCCGCCGGCCAGCGCCTCATTGGCAACCGTCTCGTTGCCAGCCACCATGCCGGTGGTCCCGCCCATGCCCAGTTGATTGATGCCAAGCGCCTGCGCCGCCGCCACGGTGGAGGCATTGTTGGTCACGGAGCCGAACAGGGCTATGTTGCCGCCCGCCACGATCTGGCTCTGCGCACTGGCGGCGCTGAGCACGTCCTCGGAAAGGGTGTGGTACTCGGTCCAGGTTGTCACCGGGGTATACCCGCTCATCGTAGAGATGTGCGGGCTGTCGGGCAGTGGCTTGGACGCCTGCGACTCCGCCTGCGTCAGCGTGTAGTTGGTAGTGCTGGCCACCCGCCGCCGGTTGTTGATCTGGTTCGCCGCGATCAGGATGTTGCCCTGCGCCTGGATCGAGCCGGAGAGGTTGTCCACCTGGCCCGCGCGCGTGTCGAACAGGCCCTGCGCGTTGCGCCCCGCGCCGGCGATGTTGATGTCGCCGAGGCTGTAGATCTGCGCGTCGCGGTTGAGCAGGTAGCCCACGTACAGGTCCACGTTGCGGGTGGCCGCGATGGTGCCGCTCTGGTAGGCCGCGTTGCCGGTCTGCGTGCCCAGGTCCGCGCCGTTGACCAGGCTGCCCGCCTGCACGGTGACGCCGCCGCCCATGATGGTGCCGGTGTTGTTGACGCTGCCGGCGTGGATGCCGATGGTGTCGCCCTGGATGCTGCCGGCGTTGGTGACGGTGCCGCCGGTGCTGAGCTGGGTGTTGGCCGAGTTGAGCAGCGCGCCGGCGTTGTTGGTGATGTTGGCCGCGCTGATGCTTAAGTTGGTAACCGCCTGGATGCTGCCGTTGTTGGTGAACTGGCCGTCCACCGCCAGGCTGAAGCCGCCGTCGGCCTTGAAGCTGGAGCCGGCGGCCTGGAGGTAGTCGCCGCTCACGTGCAGGCCCAGCGTGTTGTTGGCGATGATGCTGCCCTGCCCCGTCAGGCTGCCGATGTTGAGGTTGACGTTGCCGACGTTGGCGACGCCGTTGATGCCCGCCTGCAAGGTGCCGCCGCTGTTGTCCAGGCTGTGCAGGGTGAGGTTGAGCGCCTGGCCCGCGCCCAGCGAGCCGCCGGCGTTGCGCACGTTGGCGTTGGCGTTGTTGAAGTTGAGCGTGTTGCCCGCGTAAGCGGTGCCGCTGGTGTTGTCGAGGCCACCGGTGGAAAGGGTGAGGTTGTTGCCCGCCACCAGCCGGCCGCCCTGCGCGTTGCCCACCCAGGCGGCGCCCAGGTTGAGGTCGCCCTGGCCGCCCACGGTGCCGCCGGTGTTGTCCAGGTTGCCGCCCAGCGAAACCTGGGTGGCCGCGCCGCTGGCGTTCGCCACCCGGCCGCCGCGGTTGGAGAGGCTGCCCGCGGTGAGCGTGAAGCCACCGTTGCCCTCGATGCTGCCGCCGTTGTTGGTGAGCGTGCTGCCCACGTAGAGACTCAGCGCGCCGCCGCTCTGCAGGCGGCCGCCGCTGTTGTCGGCGGTGCCGCCGAACTGCGCATTCAGCGACCCCGCGCTGACGGTGCCGCCGACGTTGCCGAACTGGTAGCCGTTGAGCTGCGCGCCGCCGGCGGCGCCGAGCAGGCCGTAGCTGTTGTCGAGCAGGCCGTTCACGCCCAGCGTCAACGCGCCGGCCACCGCCTGCACGGTGCCGCCGGCGTTGCCGAACGAGCCGGCCGAGACGTGCGCATCGCCCGCCGTGGCCTGGATCAGGCCGCTGCCGTTGCTGAGCGTGCCGCCGCCCAGGTTCACGTCCAGGCTGCCGCCGGAGACCGTGCCGCCGCCATTGCTGAGCGAGGCGGCGGTGAGCTGGGCGTTCTGGCGCGCGTTGACCAGGCCGCCGTCGTTGGCGAACCCATTGCCGGCCTGCACGCGCACGGCGCCGTTGCCGGCCAGCGTGCCGCCGCGGTTGTCGAGGTCTTGCGCGCTGGCGACGTCGAGCAGGCCGCCGCCGGCCAGCTGCACGCTGCCGCTGGTGTTGACCAGCCGCCCCGCATGCAGGGTGAGGTTGTTGCCGTTGTTGGCGATCAGGCCGCCGGTGTTGTCGAAGCTGCCGCCGGTCTGCAGGCTGAGATCGCCGTTGCCGATCTGCAGCAGCTGGCCGTAGTTGTTGGCGAAGCCCGCGGCGCCGAGCGCGAGCTGCCCGGCCTGCAGGCGCGCGGTGTGCCCGTTGGCGCTCGCGTTGATGAGCGTGCCGCTGGCCTGCGCGTTGAGCAGGCCGCCGGCGGCGAGGTCGGCGCCGGTGTGGTCGAGGTTGCCCGCCTTCGCCAGCACGGTGGCGTTGCTGCCGGCGCGCTGGGTGCCGTAGGAGAGATCCAGCGTGTTGCCTTCCACGTCGAGCGTGCTGCCGGCGAGCAGGCTGCCGTGCGCGGTCAGCGTAGTGCCGGCAATCGCGGTGAGCGTGCCGGTGGTGCCGAGCGAGCCGTCGCTGCGGATACCGGCGCCCAGCACGCCGTTCACGTTGATGCTGCCGGCGTGCAGGGCGAGGTCGCCCTGGGCCAGGGTCTGGCCCGCGTTGTCGATCGAGGCCGCATCCAGCGACACCGCCTGGCCGCTCACCGTGCCCGACTGGCTGAGCGCATTGCCGTGCAGGGTGATGTTCCGGCCGTCCAGACGTCCATTGATGGCGAGATTGCCGCCGCTGCCCAGCGTGGCATCGGTGGCGGCGAGCGCGCCGCTCTGGTTGAGCGCGCCGCTGGCGTTGGCCGCGAGGTTGCCGGCCACCGAAACGTTGCCGCCCAGGTTGAGGTCGCCCTGCGTGGCCGCGAGGTTCGCGTCGCCCTGCTGCGTGCCCAGCGCGCCGGTATTGGTGATGGAAGCGGCGGTGAGGCCGAGCCGCCCCTTGGCGGCCAGGCTGCCGGCGTTGCTCGCGGCACCGCCGAGGCCGAGGGTCACGTCGCCCGCGCCATAGAGCTGCGCGGCACTGCCCTGGCTCAGGCTGCCCGCGTTGAGCGTGAGCGCCTGGCCGGCGTAGACATGGCCCTGGTTGGCGAAGGCCTGCGGCAGCGTGACGTTCAAGGCGCCGCCGGCGGAGATCGCCGCGCCCGCCTGGTTGCTCAGCGACTGCGCGCCGAGCTGCATGCCGCCGTTCGCCAGCAACCGGCCGGCATTGCTCAGGGCGCCGCCCGTGGCGATGGTCAGCGTGCGGCCTGCCTGGGTGACGGCGCCGAGGCCGACGTCGCCGTTGGCATGCAGGGTGAAGTCGCTGCCGGCCGCGAAGCTGCCCTGGTTGGCGACCGACTGGGCCGTGACGGCGAGGTCGCCGCCCGCCTGCAAGACGGAGGCGGCCGAGCCGGTCAGCGCGCCGCCGGCGTTGACGGTGACGGCCTGCTGCGCGCCCATGCTGCCCTGGTTGTCGAGCAGGCCGCCGGCATCGAGCTTCAGCGCGCCGGCGCTGGCCAGCGTGCCGCTGTTACGCAGCGCGCCGCCGCTGGTAAGCGTGGTGAGGTTGGCGCCGCCGGCGGCGTCGGTGCTGCTGCCCGCCAGCTGCATGTCGCCAGCCGAGGTCAGCGTGAGGCCGGAGGCGGTGAGCGTGCCGGTCTGCGCCAGCGTGCCGGCCGCCTGCGCGGCCAGCGCGCCGGCCGCGGCGGTGGTGCCGCCGAGCGACAGGTCGCCCTGCGTCGTGGTCAGCGACACATTGCCCGCCGTGGTGCCGAGCTGGCCGCTGCTGCTCAGGCTGCCCGCCTGCACGCTGAGGCCCTGGCCGCCGACCAGGGTGCCGGCGTTGCTCAGGGCGCCGCCGAGCGTGAGGGCCAGCCCCTGCCCGCTGCTGACCTGCGCCTGAGCGCCCTGGGTGAGGCTGGCGGCGCCGAGCGTGAGCGCGCCGCCGGCGTAGAGCGTGCCGTCGTTGCTGGCGTCCTGCTGCACGGTCGCCTGCACGTCGCCCGCCGCGCTGAGCGCACCGGCCGCGGCGTTGGTGAGGCGGCCGGCATCGAGGCCGAGGCGGCCCTGCGCCACCACCGTCGCGGCATTGCTCAGCACGCCCGCGGTGGTGAGCTGCACGTCGTGGGCGGCCTGCGCGCGGCCGGCCAGGTCGATGCCGCCCGCGGTGGCCGCAAGGTCGTGGCCGGCATCGAGCGTGCCGAGGCTTTGCAGGCTGGCGCCCTGCAGCAGCAGATTGCCGCCGGCATGGGCGATGGCCGCGTTGCCGAGGTTCAGCGCGCCGCCGCCGGTCAGCGAGGCATCGCCGTCGGCCGACAGGCTGCCGGCCAGCGTGAGGTCGCCGCCAGCATTGAACGTCGCGGCGCCCGGGGTGGACAGCGTACCCGCCAGCTGCATCGACTGCCCGGCGATGAGGCCGAGGCTTTGCGCGCGCAACCCGCCGCTCTGCCACAGCGAACCGGCGGCGCCGGCCTGCAGGGCGCCGGCCGACACCACGGTGCCGCCGAGCGTGAGGTCGCCCTGGGTGGTGGCGAGCGAGACGTCGCCCGCGGTGGTGCCCAGCTCGCCGGTGCTGCTCAGCTGGTCGGCCCGGATGTCGAGCCCCTGCCCCGAGACGAGGCTGCCGGCGTTGTCCAGCGCGCCCTGCACGCGCAGGGTCGCCCCCTGCGCCGCGCTCGCCTGCGCCTGCGCGCCCTGGCTGAAGCTGCCGGCGGTGAGGCCGAGCGTGGTGCCGGCGAGCAGGTTGCCGTTGTTGGCGAGCTGACCGGCGACGTCGAGGCTCAACGCCTGGCCGGCGGACAAGCTGCCCTGCTGGGTCGCGCTGCCCGCACCGACGGTGAGGTTGCGGCCGGCCACGGTCTGCGCCGTGTGGGTGAGCGTGCCGGCATTCAGCGCCACGTCGCGCTGCGCCTGGGCGATGCCGCCCAGGTTCATCGTGCCCGTGCTGGTGGCGTTGAGGTCGTGGCCCGCGTCCAGCGTGCCGGCGCTGTCGAGCGAGGCGCCGCTCAGCGTGAGGTCGCCGCCCGCGTGCGCCACGCCCGGCGCGGTGAGGCTGAGGCCGGTGCCGGCGATGAGCGTGGCGTTGCCCACCACGTTCAGTTCGCCATCCAGGCCCAGCGTGGTGCCCGCCGTCAGCGTCGCGTCCTGGTCGCTCTGCTGCGTGCCGCTCAGCTGCAACGCCTGCGCCGCGTTCAACTGCACGCCCGCCGCGCGCAGCGCGCCGCCCTGGCTCAGCTTGCCGGCCGACTGCGCGCTCAGCGCCCCGGCCGCGACCGTGGTGCCGCCGAGCGTCAGGTCGCCCTGCGTCGTGGTCAGCGACACGTCGCCCGCCGTGGTGCCCAGCTGCCCGCTGCTCGTCAGGTTCCCGGCCGTGATCTGCAAGCCGTTGCCGCCGACCAGGCTGCCCGCGTTGGTCAGCGTACCGCTCAAGTCGAACTTGAGCAGGTCGCCCGAGGCGATGCTGGCACCCGCATCCTGTTGGACGTCTTTACCGCTGAACGACAGCGCCTGGCCGCCGTAGAGCGAACCGCTGTTGCCGAAGCCGCTGTGTGCGGTAACGGTCAACTGGCCCGCGCCGGACAGCGCGCCGCCGGCCTGGTTGGCGACCTGGTCGGCCTCCAGCGCCAACTGGCCGTTGGCCACCGTCTGCGCCGCATTGGTGAGCGTGCCGGCCGCGTGCAGGCTCGCGTCGCCCGCACTCTGCGCGCTGCCCTGCAAGGACAGGTCGCCGCCGCTTTCCAAGGTCAGCTGCTGACCGCCGTAGAGCGTGCCGTTACTGGTGAAGCCCTGGCTGGCGCTGGCGCTCCATGCGCCGTTGGCCGACAGCGTGCCGGTATTGGCGAGCGTGGCCGCCGTGGCGGTGAGGTTGCGGCCGGCCACGGTCTGCGCCGTGTGGGTGAGCGTGCCCGCGGCGCTCAGCGTGACATCGTGCTGGGCCTGGGCGATGCCGCCCAGCGTGAAGTCACCCGCACTGGTGGCGTTGAGGTCGTGGCCCGCGTCCAGCGTGCCGGCGCTGGCGAGCGAAGCGCCGCTCAGCGTGAGGTCGCCGCCCGCGTGCGCCACGCTGGGCGCCGTCAGGCTGAGACCTGTGCCGGCAGTGAGCGTGGCGTTGCCGGCCACGTTCAGTTCGCCATCCAGGCCCAGCGTGGTGCCGGCCGTCAACGTCGCGTCCTGGTCGCTCTGCTGCGTGCCGCTCAGCTGCAACGCCTGCGCCGCGTTCAACTGCACGCCCGCCGCGCGCAGCGCGCCGCCCTGGCTCAGGTTGTCGGCCGATTGTGCGGCCAGCGAACCGGCGGCCACCGTGGTACCAGTCAGCGCCAGGTCGCCCTGCGTGGTGGTCAGCGACACGTCGCCCGCCGTGGTGCCGAGCTGGCCGCTGCTGCTCAGGCTCCCGGCCATGATCTGCAAGCCGTTGCCGCCGACCAGGCTGCCCGCGTTGGCAAGCGCGCCGGCCACCGTCAGGGCGACATGGTCGGCGCCGCCGAAGCTGGCGTTGGCGCTTTGGCTGAAGCTGGCCGCCTGGGCCTGCAAAGCCTGCCCTGCCGAGACGCTGCCGTCGTTGCCCAGCGCGCCGGCAACGGCGAGGTTGAGGCCCGCGCCCGCGGACAACACGCCCGGGTTGGCGAGGCGGCCGGCCGTCGCCGTCAGAGCGCGGCCGGCCAGGGTCTGGCCCTGGTTGGCCCAGGCCGTCACGGCCTGCAGGTCGAGGTCGCGCGCGGCCTGGACGGTGCCGCTCAGCGTGACCTCGCCGCGGCTGTTGAGCGCGAGGTCGCGGCCGGCGTCGAGCGTGCCGTCCTGGGCGATGGCCGCGCCGGTCAGGTGCAGGTCGCCGTCGCTGTGCGCGACGCTGTCGTGGCCCAGGCTCAAGCTGCCGGCCGCCTGCAGGCTGGCATCGCCCACGGCATGCAGCTGGCCGGTCAGGCTGAGGTCACGGCCTGCGGCGAGGCTGGCGCCCAGGCTGCTGTAGAGCGTGCCGCCGAGCGTCGTGGCCTGCGCCGAAGCGAGGCCCACGCCGGCGCCGCTGAGCGCGCCGCTCAGGTCGAGCGCCCCGGACGAGGTGGCGTTGATGGCGCCGGCCGCCACCGTGGTGCCGCCCAGGCCGAGGTCGCCCTGCGTGGTGGTCAGGTTGACGTCGCCGCCGGTGGTGCCGAGCTGGCCGCTGCTGGCGATGCGCGCCGCGTGGACGTCGAGGCCGGCGTTGCCCACCAGGTTGCCGGCGTTGTCGAGTGCGCCGTCCACGGTCAGCGCCAGGTGGCCGCCGCCGAGGCTGCCGGTGGCGCTCTGTTGCAGGCTGGCCGCGTGCAGGTCGAGGCTCTGCCCGCCATACAGGGTGCCGTCGTTGTGCACGGCGCCCGGCGTGGTGGCGTGCAGGGCCTGGGTCGCGGCCAGCGTGCCGCTGTTGGCGAGCTGTGCCGCGCTGAGCGTGAGATCGCCGCCCGCCAGCACCTGCGCCTGGTTCTGCAGTTGCCCGGCGGCGGTGAGGTCGAGGTTGCCGCCGGCCTGCGCGTAGCCGCCCAGGCTGGCGTCGCCGCGGCTGAGCAGCGAGAGCCCGCCGCCCGCATCCAGGGTGCCCTGGCTGTCGAGGGAGTCGCCGCTGATCGACAGCGCGCCGCCCGCGTGCACCGTGCCGCCGTTGCGGGCCTGCGCGCCGGTGAGCGTGAGGTCGCCCTCGCCGTAGAGCGTGCCCTGGTTGCCGAGCGCGCCGGCCGCCTGGATGCCGATCGCGCCCTGGCTGTACAGCGTGCCGGTGTTGGTGACGGCCTGTGCATCGGCCTGCGCCGAGGCCGCGCTGAGCTGGCCGCCCAGCACCAGCTGGCCGCCGGCGTGCACAGCAAGTCGGCCCGCGGCTGCGGTGGTGCCCGCCAGCGTGGCGTCGCCGGCGCTGTGCAGGTCGACGTCGCCCTGCTGGCTGCCCAGCTGGCCGGTGCTGTCCACGCTGCCCGCGGTGATGGCGAGGTTGCCGCCGCCCACCAGCACGCCCTGGTTGTTCAGCGCGCCGCCGAGGGTGGCCTGCACGCCGCCGGCGCCGTAGGCCTGCGCGCTGCCGGACTGGTCGAGGCCCGCGGCCTGCACGTGCAGGCCCTCGCCCGCGTAGAGCGTGCCCTGGTTGCTCACCTTGCCCTGCGCGTCGAGCGAGAGCGCGCCGGTGGCGGACACGGTGCCGCCGTTGTCCACGCTGGCGGCCTGCACGCTGACCGCCGCGCCGGAGACCACCTGGCCGCGATTGCTCACCGCGCCCGCCGCCTGCAACTGCACGCCGGCGATGCCTTGCGCCGCGCCCGCCAGGGCAAGATCGCCGCCGCTCCGGGCGGACAGCGCCTTGCCGGCATCGAGCACGCCCGCGTTGTCGATGAAGGCGCCCGCCAGCGAGAGATCGCCGCCGGCATGCATCACGCTGGCGCCGCCGCCGCCCAGCACGGTGCCCGCGGTGGCCCGGCCGTCGCCCAGCGCGTAGGCGGTGCCGTCGTTCTGCAGGGCGCGGCCCGCGCCGAGGTCGAAACCGCCGCCGGCGTAGAGCGTGCCCTGGTTGCGCAGGTCGCCCTGTGCGTGCAGCACGGCGTCGCCGCCGGCGCTCAGGTAGCCCGATTGCAGGTAGTCGCCGGCCACGCCGGCGTGCAGCGCGCCGGCGGCGATCAGGCGGCCACCGAGGTTCAGCGCGTCGGCGCCGCTCACCGTCACGTCGCCCTGCTGGGTGCCGGTGGTGCCGGCCAGGTCGATGCGGCCCTGCGCACTGAGATCCAGGTGGTTCATCGCCACGGTGGTGCCGTGCAGACTCACCTGGCCCGCGCTGCTCAGCGTGAGGTCGCCGGCCTGGGCGGCGATGGTGCCGTCGTTGACCACGCCCACGCCGGCCTCGGTGCCGACCAGGCGGATCTTGTTGGCGTACATGCCGCCCAGCGCGGCCACGTCCACCGCCACGGCGGGGCGGTCGCCGCTGCCGGCGATGGCCTGCGCAGCCGCATCGGCGTAGCTCACGCGGTTGGCGCCGGCGACCACGTTGAGGTTGTTGGCCCACAGCGCGCCGTTGATCGCCACCGCGCGGGCGATGAGGTCGACGCGGTCGAGGTTGGAGGCGTTGAGGCCGCCGCTGCCGACGGTGATGCTGCCGCCGGTGACGCGGAACGCCTCCAGGCTGCCGTTGGCGCCGAACTCCGGCGTGCCGGTGCTGAGCGTGAAGCGCGGCGAGTTGATCACGCCGCAGCCGTCGCAGGTGATGCCGTAGGGGTTGGCGATGACCAGCGGCGCCGCGCGGCCGGCCACTTCCAGGTAGCCGCCCAGGTGGGTGGGCAGGGCCGAGGTCACTTCGTTGAGGATCAGCGAGGCGGTGCCGTTGCGCAGGTTGTCGTTGCCGGCGATGTAGCCGCCCAGCTGCGTGCGCACGATGTTCGCGCTGTTGTTGAGGATCAGCCCGCGCGCATCGACGTTGAAGCTGGTGTACTTGTTGTGCGACACGCCCGCAGCGTTGGGCGCCACGATGTCGACCACCGGCACGCCGTTGGTCGCCATGTCGAGCTTGGGCTTCTGGCTGGCGGCGGCGTCGGCCACCACCTGCGCCCAGGAGGCCACCGGAATGCCCAGCCCGGCCACCGCGCCGGCCAGCAGCATGCTGTGCAGCCAGGCGACCCTGCCCTGCGTCGGCATGAAGCCCGAACCGTTTCCGTGGATGCCCATCGCACTTCTCTCCCTAAAGCCGCGCGCTGTCCTCGCGGCGCATGCAAAGAATCAGAACTGGTAGATCAACTGAATCCCGGTGGCCGGCCGCTTCGACTGCAGCGCGCGCGGCGTATGCAGGGCCCAGCCGGCGAACGCATCCCAACTGAATTGCCGATAGCTCCCGCGCAGGCCGACGAAGCCGCCGGCGAGCCAGCGCCGGCCCGGCTGCGTGCTCGGCCCGCCCACGCGGCCGGCATCGACGCCGAGGTAGGGCGCGATGCCGGCGGCTGCGATCGGCAAGGTGAAGGTGTTGCGCCAGTAGGCGCCGCGCTCGCCGAGCAGGGTCTCCTCGCCGTCGAAGCCGCGCACCGTGTAGCGGCCGCCGATCGTCACCAGCTCGGCCGAAGGCAGGTGGTCGGTGGAGCGCTGCGCGTGCAGGCTGCTGTCCCAGGCCACCGGCTGGCGGCCGACGGCGAACGGCAGGCTCAACGCGAGGTCGAGCGTCTGCAGCCCGTAGCGATTGGTGGGGTAGCCCACGTTCGGGTCGTAGCCGAACCACTGGCTGCCGAACCACGGCACGCCGCGCTGCACGCCCAGGCGCGCGTCGAGCTGGGCGCGGCCGAAGTACTGCCGGTGCAGCAGCGCCAGCTCCGCGCTGGCGGTGCGCTGGCGCTGCACGCCCACCTCCACGCCCTGCAGGAAACTGTGCGCGTTGCGGGTGGCGAGATGGAACTCGAGCGCGGTGCGGCTGGTGGTGCCCCGCGCGATCACGCGCTGGATGCTGAGATCGCCGGTCTTGGAGGTGCCGGTGGAGCGGAAGCGCTGTATGAAGCCGTCCACCCACTGCCGGTACTTGTAGAACGAGTAGGAGCCGCTGAAGGTCCACCAGCCCCGCGGCACGCTGTAGCTGAAGTGGTTGCCCTGGGTGCTGCCGCCGTCGTCGTGGGTGCGCAGGGCGCCGTTGAGGCCGACGGTGAGCTGGTCGTTCCAGCCCAGCGGATCGTCCACCGTCAGGTCGGCGCCGCCCTGGTCGCGGCCGGTGGCGCGCAGGCCGGCGTCGCTGGCGTTGAGCGCCACGTGCCAGCGGCGCGTGCGGCGCACGGTGAGCACCACGTCGGATTCGCCTGCCTGCTCTCCCGGCGCGATGTCCATGCTCACGTCCTGCGAGGACAGGCGCTTGAACTGCTCCAGCCCCTGCTCGAGCGCGCGCAGGTTGAGCAGGTCGCCCTCGCCGATGGGGAAGGCGGTATGCCAGTCCGAAGCCGGCGAGCCTTCCGCGAAGCGGATGCGGCGGATCACGCCCGGCACCAGCAGCAGGTGCAACTGGCCCTTGGCGATGTCCTGCGCGGGGATGCCCACGCGGGTGGTGATGTAGCCGCGGGCGAGGATCAGGCTGGCCACGCGCTTCTGCAGCAGCGCCAGCCCGGCGCGGCCCACGCACTGGCCGCGGTAGCGGTCGAGGTAGCGCTGCACCCAGCCGAAGTCCTCCGCCCGCTCGCCTTCCAGGCGCAGCGTGTGCAGCGCGAAGCACGGGGTTTCCTTGGGCAGGGCGCCGTCGGCGGGCTCGGCGGCCACCTGCGGCAGCGCCTGGAACGGCGCGTTCTGCTGCGTCTCGATGCGCTGGTCCAGCCGCTGCGCGCGGCGCAGCTGCTCTTGCCGGTCCAGCGCGCTCTGCGCCGCCGCGCCCTGCACGGCAAGCGCCGCCAGCAAGGCGAAACACAGACCTCCCCGTACGCGCCTCCCCAGCGCGCGTCCTGCATCCATCGGCACACCCCTGTGACTCGGCAGGCCTGTATCGGCAGGCCCGCCGGCAACTTTAGCGACGACCCGCCGCGCCGTCCGGCAGCCACCGGACAGCCCTGCATCCTTCTCGAAGAGCCCCCATTATGCCGGGCCGGCTCCCGGTCACGCGCGTAGGCCTGCGCCCAAAGAGCACTAGGCGATCCCCTACAAACACGGCAAGAAATTGCGAGGCGCCGTGTTCCGGTGGGCCGCCCGGGCCGGCTGCGCGGCCGGCCCGGGCACCACGATCAATGCGGCGACGCTTCCGCCTTCGCCGCCGCACCGCCGAAGCCCGGCCCCAGGTCGGTGCCGGTGGTGGCGCGGTTGTCGTCGCGGCGGAGCCTGGCGACCTCCGCGGCGCTCACCGGGGCGGCCTGGTTGCCCCAGCTGCCGCGGATGAAGGTCACCACGTCGGCCACCTGCTGGTCGCTCAGGCGCCAGCCGAACGGCGGCATGGTGATCGGCGAGGGCGCGGCGTGCAGGCCCGGCAGGGTGTTGCCGTTGAGCACGATGCTGATCAGCGAAGTGGGGTCGGCCGCCTGCACCACGGTGTTGCCGGCCAGGGCCGGGAAGAAGCGCGTGTAGCCCTTGCCGTCGGTGCGGTGGCAGGCGGCGCAGCTGTCCACGTAGAGGCCGGCGCCGCGGGCGCTGTCGTCGCCCTTCCACAGCGCCTGCGCGGCCTGCGTGTCGGGCTGGAACGGCGCCTGCTGCGAGTCCACCGGCGGCAGGCTCTTGAGATAGTGGGCGATGGCGGCGAGGTCGTCGTCGCCGAGGTATTGCAGGCTGTGCTGCACCACCTCGGTCATGCCGCCGAAGGCCGCGGTGCGGTCGGTGCGGCCGGTCTTGAGGAACTGCACCAGCTCCGCCTCGCTCCAGCCGCCCAGGCCGTCGCGCGCGTCGCCGCGCAGGTTCTTGGCCACCCAGCCTTCCAGCGGCGCGCCGCCGGCGAGGAAGGCGGCGTCGGTGCCGGCGAGGCCCTTCTCCTGCATCCCCAGGCCGCGCGGCGAGTGGCAGGCGCCGCAGTGGCCGAGGCCCTCGACGAGGTAGGCGCCGCGGGCGACCACGGCCTCCTGCGCGGTGGCGCCGGCCGGCGGCGCGGCCGCGTCCGGGCCGACCACCGCCGGGCCGAACAGCTTGCGCCACAGCGCCAGCGGCCAGCGCATGGACATCGGCCAGGGGATGTCCACCGGCTTGTTGGCCTCGGCCACCGGCTGCACGCCGTGCATGAAGTAGGCGTAGAGCGCGCGCAGGTCGGCGTCGGTGACGCGGGCGTAGTTGGGGTACGGCATCGCCGGGTAGAGCGAGTGGTCGTCTTTGGCGATGCCGTGGCGCACGGCGCGGTCGAAGTCGTCCAGCGTGTAGGCGCCGATGCCGTGCTCGCGGTCGGGCGTGATGTTGGTGGAGTAGACGGTGCCCACCGGGGTCTGCATCGGCAGGCCGCCGGCGAAGGGCTGGCCGCCGGGCGCGGTGTGGCAGGCGATGCAGTCGCCCGCGCGGGCGGCGTAGCGACCGGCCTCCACCACGGCGGGCGAGGCGGTGTCGCCGGCGGCGACGGCGCGCGTGTGCGTGGGCCAGAGGGCCACGGCGAGCACCACGGCGAAGGCCGCCAGGGCGACCAGGACGAGGGTTGCGATCAGACGTTTCATGCGCGCTCCCTCACGCCTGCACCAGCGCGCCGGGGTGCTTGAGGTACTGCTCGCGGATCGCCTTGGCGGACCAGTAGGCGAGCGCGGCGACCAGGCCGGTGGGGTTGTAGCCCAGGCCCTGCGGGAAGGCCGAGGCGCCGAGCACGAACACGTTGGGCACGTCCCAGCTCTGCAGGTAGCGGTTGATCGCGCTGGTGGACGGGTCGGTGCCCATGATGGCGCCGCCGTTGAGGTGCGTGGTCTGGTAGCTGGAGAGGTCGAAGTGCGAGCCGAAGTCCTTGGCGTACACGCCGATGGCCTTGGGGTTCATCGCCTCGGCGATCTTGCGCATCTTGTCCACCATGAAGCGGCTCATCTTGATGTCGTTCTCCTTCCAGTCGAAGGTCATGCGCAGGAGCGGCATGCCGAACGCATCCTTGTAGTTCGGGTCGAGGTCGAGGTAGTTGTCGCGGTAGGACTGGTGCGCGCCGTGCATGTCCATCGACAGGTGGTGGGTGTAGTAGTCGGCCGCGGCGGCCTTCCACGCGCTGCCCCAGGCGGGCGTGCCGGGCGGCACGGCGAGGCCGCTGATCGGCTTGGTGCCGGCCTGGTTCACCCACATCGGCGAGCCGCCCACGAAGCCCGCCGGGCCGTGGTCGAAGTTGTCGCCGTTGAAGTCGTCGATGGCCACGCCGTTGCCGCCGGCGCCGATGAACGGGTTGGTGTGGTGCTGGTCCTTGCCGAAGAAGGCCTTGATGGTGGCCAGGTTCTGGTAGGCGAAGTTCTTGCCCACCGTGCCCTTGCCGCTGACTGGGTCGTAGGGCTTGCCGATGCCCGACAGCAGCAGCAGGCGCACGTTGTTGAACTGGAACGCGCCGAGGATCACCAGCTCCGCCGGCTGCACCACCTCCTGCCCCTGCGCGTCGACGTAGGTGACGCCGGTGGCGCGCTTGCCGTCGCTGGCGAGGTTGACCTTGAGCACGTGGGCGTTGGCGCGCAGCTCGAACTTCGGCTCCTGGCGCAGCGCCGGCAGCACGTTCACGTTGGGCGAGGCCTTGGAGTACATGTAGCAGGCGTAGCCGCTGCAGAAGCCGCAGAAGTTGCACGGCCCCATCTGGCAGCCGTAGGGGTTGGTGTAGGGGCCGGAGGTGTTGGCCGAGGGCATGTTGTAGGGGTGGTAGCCCACCGCCTCGGCGGCCTTGCCGAACAGCGTGCCGGAGACGCTGTTCTTCTGCGCCTCGAGCGGGAAGTCGTCGGAGCGGTCGGCCGCGAACGGGTTGCCGCCCTTGCCCTCGCCCACCACCTTGCCCTTGATGCTCCAGGCGGTGCCGGAGGTGCCGAACACCTTCTCGGCGAAGTCGAAGTGCGGCTCCAGCTCCTCGTAGCTCACGCCGAAGTCCTGGATGGTCATGCCCTCGGGGATGAACTTCTTGCCGTAGCGCTCCTCGTAGTGGCTGCGCAGGCGTAGCTCCACCGGGTCCACGCGGAAGTGCACGCCCGACCAGTGCAGGCCCGCGCCGCCCACGCCGGTGCCGGGCAGGAAGGCGGCGAGCTGGCGCATCGGCAGCGCGCCGTCGGCGGTGGTGTTGCGCACGGTGACCGTCTCGCGCGAGACGTCCATGAAGAGCTTCTTGCGGATGTTGTAGGTGAGCTCGTCGATCGTCTGCGGGTAGGAGCCGTCGGGGTAGGTGTCGCGCATCGGGCCGCGCTCGAGCGCCACCACGTTGAGGCCGGCCTCGGTGAGCTCCTTGGCCATGATGGCGCCGGTCCAGCCGAAACCCACGATCACGGCGTCCACTTTCTTCATCGTCTTCGCCATGGTCTTAGGCCCTCTCGCCGCGGATGGACACGGGCGGGAACGGGTAGCGCTCGTCGCGCTCCACCCAGTCCATGAAGTCGGCGCGGGCGCCGGGGAAGCCGATCAGGGTCCAGCCCACCATGCCCTGGTTGCCGCCGTGCACCGGGTCGCAGAAGAAACCCTCGCGGGTGTTGCCGAGCAGCAGCGCGAAGAAGACCTTCGACGGCACGCCCTCGAACTGCGCCTCGCCCTGCTCGAACTGCGCGAGCAGCGCGTCCTGGGTGGCCGCGTCCAGGGTGGCGAAGGGCTTGCCGTGCTGCTTGCGGCTCCACGCCTCCGCGTCGCGGATGCCCAGGCGGTAGATCTCGCGCGGCGCCAGGCGCAGCTGGTAGCCCATGGTCTTGGGCGCGTCGGGGTTGAAGGGGCCGTGCATGTACCACTGGCTGCCGCTGGCATAGGGCGTGGCCATCTGGCGGTCGATGTACTCCGGCACGCCGGCCTCCAGCGCGCCGGGGCCGCGCTCGTCGGCGGGGATCAGCCGCGCCACGCCGGCGCGCAGGAAGGCCCACTCCTCGGGCGTGAAGAAGGTCGGCTGGTAGTCGCGGGCGGCCGCGGCGCCGTGGCCGGGCGCGGCCGCGGCCGCGCCGCTCGCGGCCTGGCCGGCCAGCGCCGCGGCGGGGATCAGCGTGAGCGACTTGCGCAGGAAGTCGCGTCGCGCGGGAGAGGTATCGTCGGGGGACATCGGGGCACCTAGTCGGAAAAAGCTTTGGTATCTGCATTCGGCGGCATCCTGCCGCCCGGGTATGTCATCCGTGCAAGGCACGGTGGCGCAGGGTGGCGCCGGAGGCGGCGCGGGCCCGCGCCGGAGCGCAGTGGGCGACATGCTACCGGACCTCGTCCGGCGCGGCGGCCGCACCACCGCCGCGCACGCCGTCATGGCGCGATCGGGCCGGCGACCTGCCGGCCACGTTGCCACACCGCCTCGATGCGGTCGAGATCGGCGATGGCGTGCGACGGGTCGCCGTCCACCACCAGCAGGTCGGCACGCTTGCCCGGCGCGAGGGTGCCGCGGTCGTCGAGCTTGAGCAGCGCGGCGGCGTCGCGGGTGGCCAGCGAGATGGCCTGCAGCGGGGTCAGCCCGGCCTCGGTGATGAGGTGCAGCTCGCGGTGCTCGGCAAAGCCGGGCAGGCGCAGCGGGGTGGCGCCGGAGTCGGTGCCGAAGCCGATCTTGACGCCCGCGTCGTAGAGGCGCTTCAAGTTGGCCTGGTTGGTCTTCACCGAGGCCTGGTTCACCGCCAGCGCCTTCGGGTCCAGCACCTTGGCGCGCCAGGCGGGGTCGGCGAACTGCGCCGCCAGCGCCGGCTGCACGGCCTGGCGGAAGAAGGCCGTCTGCATCCATGCCGGCTGCTGGGCGTAGATGTAGAAGGATTCGTCCAGGCCCAGCGTGGGGATGTACCAGGTGCCGTGCGCCTTGAGCGCGTCGACGAAAGCCTGGTCCACCGGCTCGTCGCGCACGCCGTGGGCGATCACGTCGGCGCCGTCGGCCACCAGCTGCTTGGCGTCGGCGAGGTAGTAGACGTGGGCGGCCACGCGCAGACCCTTCTTGTGCGCCTCGTCGAGGGCGGCGCGGTAGACCTCGGGCGACATCTTGGCCGGCACGCTGTGGTGGAAGTCATCCACCCACACCTTGACGAAGCTGGGGTGGCGCGTGGCCGTCTCGTCCACTGCGGCGCGCGCCTGCTCGGGCGTGCTCGGGCGGTAGAGCTGGTCGGCGGCCACGTTCATCGGCGGCGCGCCGGCGGGCACGCCGATGCCGCGGTCGGCGCCGAAGATGTCCGCGCCCGGCAAGGTGCCCGCGTGCGCCTCGCGCTGGAGCGTGTAGAACAGCGGCCCGTTCAGGCCCAGCGAGGTCACCGTGGTGACGCCGTAGCGCTGCCACTGGCGCAGCTCGCGCACGATGTTGGCGCGGTTGTAGTTCTGCGGGCCGGCGCCGGTGCCGTCGGTGATGCCTAAGTGTGAATGGTCGGAGATCAGGCCGGGCAGCACGCTCTTGCCGGCGAGGTCGATCAGCTTGGCCTTGGCCGGCAGCTTGACGCTGGCGTCGGCGCCCACCGCGGCGATGCGGCCGTTCTCGATCAGCACGGTGGCGTTCTCCAGCGGCGCGCCGCCGTTGCCGTCGATCACGCGGGCGTGGCGCAGCGCCACCGTCTGGGCCGGCGCGGCCTGGGCGAGCGCGAGCCCGGCAAGGGCCAGCAGCGGGGCGTAGCGTTTCATCGACATGGTGTTCTCCTTCGTAAGGATGGTGACGGGCGGGTGGCGCGCCGCATCGTGCAATGGCAAACGGCCGGCGTCGCGGCGGTCGGCGCTGGTGGTTGCCCGCGACGGCCGCCGCATGCCGTGTCTCAGGCCCGCTCGCCGGCGAGCGCGGTGCGCCGCGCGGCGCCGGCCGAGACGGCGAAGATCGCCAGCCCGCCCGCGGCCAGCAGCGCACCCACCCAGCCGGTGGCGGCCCAGCCCAGGCCCGCGCTCACCGCCAGGCCGCCCAGCCAGGCGCCGAGCGCGTTGGCGACGTTGAAGGCGGAATGGTTGAGCGCGGCGGCCAGGGTCTGGGCGTCCTCCGCCACGTCCATCAGGCGGATCTGCAGCGCCGGCACCAGCGCCATGCCGGTGCCGATCAGCAGCACGCCGGGCAGCGCCAGCCACCGGTGCGGCGCGGCGGCCACGAAGGCCAGCGAGACCAGCACGCTCCACAGCAGTAGGCCGCCGATGGCGGGCATCAACGCGCGGTCGGCCAGCCACGAGCCGCCCAGGTTGCCCAGGATCATGCCGGCGCCGAACACCGCCAGCACCGCCGGCATCCAGCGCTCCGGCAGACCGGCGACCTCGGTCATGGTGGGCGTGATGTAGCTGAACACGCTGAACACGCCGCCGAAGCCCACCGCGCCCACCGCCAGCGTCAGCAGCACCTGCGGCCGGCGCAGCGCGCCCAGTTCGCTGACCGGACTGGCCTTGGCGTTGCCCGGCTGGAACGGTACCCACAGCGCCACCAGCAGGCAGGTCAGGGCGCCGAGCGCCGCCACCAGGGCGAACGCCGCGCGCCAGCCCAGCCACTGCCCCAGCCCGTCGGCCAGCGGCACGCCGGCCAGGGTGGCGCCGGTGAGGCCGAGCATCATGCGGCCCACCGCGCGCCCGCGCTCCTTGGGCGGCACCAGCGAGGCCACCACCAGCGAGGCCACGCCGAAGTAGGCCCCGTGCGGCAAGGCGGTGACGAAACGAAAGGCCGCCAGCGACAGGAAGCCGGGCGCCAGCGCACTGGCGACGTTGCCCAGCGCGAAGCAGGCCATCAGCGCCAGCAGCAGGCGCCGGCGCGGCCAGCGCGCGGCCAGCACCGCGATCAGCGGCGCGCCGATCACCACGCCCAGCGCGTAGGCGCTGATCACGTGGCCGGCCTCGGGCACCGACACGTGCAGCTGCTGTGCCATCTGCGGCAGCAGGCCCATGGTCACGAACTCGCCGGTGCCGATGCCGAAGCCCCCGACGCCCAGCGCCAGCTCGGCCCAGCCGGCGCCGTGCGCGCCGGTCTTCGCAGGTGGCGTGCCCATGCTCATTCGATCCAGGTGTCGGGGTGGCCGCCCTGGCGGTGCTCGCCGTCCAGCGCGGCGATGGCGGCGAGGTCGTCCGCGTCCAGCGCGAAGTCGAACAGGGCGAGGTTCTGGCGGATGCGCGCGGGGTTCTGCGATTTGGGGATCGTGACGAGGCCGAGCTGCACGTGCCAGCGCAGCACCACCTGCGCCACCGTGCGGCCGTGCTTGGCGGCCAGCCGCTCCAGCACCGGGTCGTGCAGCAGCCCGCCGCGGCCCAGCGGGCTCCACGACTCGATGGCGATGCCTTTCTGCGCATGCCAGGCGCGCAGCGCGGCCTGGGAGAAATCCGGGTGCAGCTCGACCTGGTTGGCCGCCGGCAGCACGCCGGTCTCCCGCTCCAGCCGCTCGATGTGCGCGGGCTGGAAGTTGGACACGCCGATGGAGCGCACGCGGCCTTCTTCCTTCAGCCGCACGAAGGCGCGCCAGCTGTCCACGTAGAGGTCCTTCATCGGCAGCGGCCAGTGGATCAGGTAGAGGTCCACATGGTCGACGCCGAGCCGCTTGGCGCTGGCGTCGAAGGCGCGCAGCGCGCTGTCGTAGCCGTGGTCGGGGCCGCGCAGCTTGGTGGTGATCACCACGTCTTCGCGCGGCACACCGCTGGCGCGGATACCGCGGCCCACGCCGGCCTCGTTGCCGTAGGCGGCGGCCGTGTCGATCAGCCGGTAGCCGGCGCGCAGCGCCTCGGCCACGGCCGGCCCGGCCTCGGCGTCGCTCATCGGCCAGGTGCCGTAGCCGACCTGCGGCAGCGCGTGGCCGTCGTTGAGGGTCAGGGCGGGGATGCCGGTCATGCTTGGCTCCTTTAAGGCTTGGGATCGAACACGGTGAGGCCGGAGGCCTCGTCCACCTTCTTGGCCAGGGTGGCGGGCTCTTCCGTGATAGTGATTTCCAGCGTGGGCGAGACCACCGCGTGGATCAGGTGGCCGCCGCGCACCTCGCCGTCCGGCCGGCTCACCACGAGGTGGGTGTGCGGCAGTGGCTTGCCGTTGGCGACGCCGATGTCGCCGGTCAGCGACACCACTTCCACCTGGCCCTCGACCGGGATGATCTTGTAGGCCTTGCGGCCGAGGTCGTACCAGCCCACCTGCACGTCGTGCACCGCGCCGAGGGCGGTGTAGTGCGCTGCGGTGACGTGGTGCGCCTTGGCGAAGTCGGACAGCGCGGTGTAGACCTCATCGCCGGTGGAGAGGATCAGCAGGTAGGTGCGCCGCCCGCCCACGTCGCTGAGCAGCTGCGCCTTGGCGTGCGGCGCGCTGCCGTGCGGCACCACCTGCGGCGAGGGGATGTACTGCGCCGGTTCGCCGGCGCGGGCGGCCGGCCCGGCGGCGAGCAGGCCGGCGCCGAGCAGGGCCGGGGCGGTCAGGCGTGCGAGGGCGTGCATGCGGGTCTCCTTGGCGCTTGGGGGCGGGCGGCCGCGGCGTTCAGAGCAGCGGGTCCAGCCGGCTCACCAGTTCCAGCTCGCCGTCGATGTGCGGCCCCAGCGCCTCCACCATCGCCTTGAAGTGCGGCGTCTGGACGTGCTCGTCCAGGGCCGCCTGGCTCACCCAGCGCTCGATGAAGGTGAAGCGGCCGGTCACGTCGAGGTCGGCGTGCGGCGTATAGAACAGGCAACCGGGCTCGGCGCGCGAGGGCGCGGTGGCGGCGCGCAGGATGCGCGCCACGTCCTCCTCGTGGCCGGGCTTGGCCTGGACGACGGCGACGACGCGGAATTCCTTGGACATGCGATGACTCCTGGTGCGGATCGAAAAGATGCCGGGGCGCTCAGCGCGCCGCCTGCGCGGGCGCCACCTCGGGCGCCGGGTCGAGCGCGGCGCGCAGCAGCAGGTACGGCGGCCGGCGCAGGTTCTTGCCTTCGTTGAAGCCGGCCAGCCGCTCCCACTGGCCGGCCACCACGTAGACGTACTTGCCGGTGGCGTAGATGCCGTCGGGCCAGACGATGCGCGGGTCGCGCGCCACCACGTCGAAATGGCCGTCCGGCCAGCGGCGCAGGATGGCGTCGTGCTCGCCGTTGGTGGTGTACAGGCGCCCCTGCGGGTCGGTGGCCATGCCGTCGGCGAAGCCCTTCTCGCCCTCGTCGCGCACGGCCGCTTCCAGCGTCTGCTCGCTGGCGTCGAAGTTCGCCAGCACGTCGGTGGGGATGCTGTAGAGGCGGCGGCTGGTGAGCGGGGCGAAATAGAGCGTCTTGGAGTCCGCGCTCAGGGTGATCGCGTCGGCGCCGCCGATCGGGAAAGTCGGGTGTTTGGGGTCGTAGCGCAGCGGCTTGCCGTCGAGGATGGCGAGAAAGCCCTGCACCGGCGCGGTGGAGACGTGGCCTGCCAGCACGCGCCGCTGGCGCCCGCTGGCGAGGTCCACCACCACCAGCGCGGGCGTGGTGCCGAAGGAGGAATCGGTGACGTAGGCGGTGCCCTTGGCGCCGTGGGTCAGGTCCACGCGCAGGTCGTTCATGTGGCTGTCCTGCAACAGCGCCGGCGCGTGCAGCACCACGCTGGCGAGCTGCCGGCGCGAGGCCGGGTCGTAGCCCACCACCTTGGCCGCGCCGTCCGGGATGCCGGCGATGCCGGCGCGCTTGCCGTCGTCGATCAGCCACAGGTTGCCGCGGGTGTCCGAGGTCATGCCGTGCACGGAGACGAGGCGGTCGCGGTCGGGCCGGTCGGAGGCCAGGCTGGTGGCCGCGTCCGGGAACGGCACGCGCTTGCCGTCCACCAGCTCGGCCAGGGTGGCGTCCTTGTGGTCCTGCGCGTGGCGCGGGAAGCCGACGAAGATGCGCCCGTTCGGCAGCACCACGATGCCCGAGGGGCCCGGGTCGCCGAAGCGCGCCACCACCTCCAGCGAGCCGGCGGGGACGGCGGCGGGGTCGGACACCTCCTCCTGCGCCCAGGCCAGGCACGGCAGCAGCGCGATCACGGACAGGCCCAGCAGGCGACGCAGCATCGTTCTCTCCTTGGTGTGATTCATGCGCCGGCGCCCGGGCCGGCCGTGGTGGCGCGCTCGACGATGCGAAAGCCGGTGTCCAGGCGCGTCGCGGCCGGCGCGCCGCCGGCCAGGCGTTCGAGCAGCAGCGCGGCGGCGCGCTGGCCCATGCCGTACTGGTCCACCGCCACCGAGGAGATCGACGGGTGCATGGCGGCGGCGATCTCCAGGTCGTTGAAGCCCATCACCGCCAGCTGCGCGGGCAGGCGCAGGCCGCGCCGCTGCGCCTCGAGCACCGCGCCGGCGGCGAGGTCGTCGTTGGCGAAGAACACCGCCTCGACCTGCGGGTGGCGTTGCAGCAGCTCGGCCAGCAGCCGCCCGCCCAGCGCCATCGAGAAAGGTTCCTCGCTGCGCAGTGCGTAGTGCTCCGGCAGGCCGCGCGCGGCCAGCTCGGCACGGAAGCCCTGCAGGCGCCGCGTGCTGCGGTGGTCGTGCGAGGCCTGCGTGCCGGCGTAGGCGATGTGGCGGCAGCCGCGGTCGGCGAAGTACGCGGCCACCGCGGCGCCCACGGCGGGGTGGGAGAAGCCCACGTTCATGTCGAGCGGCGCCTCGGCCAGGTCCATGAACTCCACCACCGGCAGGCCGGCGGCCACCGCCTGCTGCAAGCGCAGGCGCGTGGGCGGCGCGTGATCCACGCCGGCCAGCAGCAGGCCGGCCGGGAACCAGCCGAGCAGGGTCGAGACCAGCTTGGCCTCGGTGGCTTCCAGGTAATCGGTGGTGCCGAGCAGCACCTCGTAGCCGTGGCGGTCCAGCTCGTCGTGCACGCCGCGCAGGAACGGCACGTACACCGCGTGCGCCAGGGTCGGGATCAGCACCGGCACCACCCGGCTGGCGCCGGAGGCCAGGCCGCTGGCGACCTGGTTGGCAACGTAGCCCAGCGCCTCCACCGCCTCCAGCACGCGCGCGCGCAGCGCCGGCGAGACCTTGCCCGGCTCGCGCAGCGCGCGCGAGGCGGTGATCTGGCCCACGCCCGCGCGGTCGGCCACGTCCTTCAGCGTGGCGCGCTTGCCCTGCGCGTGGGCGGCCCGCGCGCGGCGCGGCTTGAACAGCTCTTCCGTCATGCCGCCTCCGCCGCCGCGGCCGGCAGGCGCCGGAACTCGGTGGCGTAGAGCGCCAGCGCCGCGAGGCCGCACAGCGCTCCCAGCACCGCCAGCCCGGTCCAGCCGAACGCCGTGTACACCGCCGCGGCCAGCACCGAGCCGCCCGCGCCGCAGACGAACACCGAGGTCATGAACAGGCCGTTGAAGCGCCCGCGCAGCTCCGGTGCCAGCATGTAGATGCTGCGCAGGCTGAGCACCTGGCACACCTGCACGGCGGCATCGAGCAACAACGCGGCGAGCACCAGCCACGCCAGCGAGTGCGCATGCCCGGCCCAGCCGGCGAGGACGAAGGCGAGCACCGCGGCGGCCAGCGCCGCGCCGGTGGCCGGCCTGGTGAGGCCGCGGTCCGCCAGCCGCCCGGCCAGCGGCGCCGACAGCGCGCCGGCCGCGCCCGCCAGCGCGAACACCGCGATGGCCGGCTGGCCGAAGCCGAAGGCCTGCGCCAGCAGCAGCGGCGAGCCGGTCCAGAACACGTTGAAGGCGGCGAACATCATGCCCTGGTAGAACGCTCGCCGCCGCAACAGCGGCGTGCGCAGGTAGAGGCGCGGCATGGAGGCGACGATGCGCCGGTACGGCGTGCGCTCGCCGCCCGGGTGGCGCGGCGGCAGCGCCTTCGCCAGCACCACGATCAGCGCCAGCATCAGCGCGGCGGTGACGAAGAACACCGCGCGCCAGCCGAACGCCGCGGCCACCGCGCTGGCGAACGGCCGCGCCAGCATCACCCCGGCCAGCAGGCCGCCCATCACGTTGCCGACCACGCGGCCGCGGCTGGCGTCCGGCGCCAGTTGCGAGGCGAACGGCACCAGGATCTGCGTGGCCGCCGCGCACACGCCGACCACGAAGGTGGCGGCCAGGAAGCCCGCCGCGGAGGTCGCCACGCCTACCCCCAGCAGGCCCAGCACCACGCCGCCGAACAGCCACAGCACCAGGCGCCGGTTCTCCACCTCGTCGGCCAGCGGCACCAGCAGCAGCAGGCCGGCGCCGTAGCCGAGCTGGGTCAGCGCCACCACCAGCCCGGCCAGGCCGGCGTGCAGCCCGAGCGCGGGCGCGATCAGGGCGATCAGCGGCTGGGCGTAGTAGATGTTGGCGACCGAGAGGCCGCAGGCGGCGGCGAACACCGCCGTCAGCCCCGCCGACAACGGCGCGGACGAGCCGGCGGGCGACCGGGGCAGGACGGTCGGGGATGCGTTCGGAGGGATCATCGGCGGGGAAAGGGATAAAACGTCGCACCGCTTTGGTAGCGCTACCATACATGCTGCAGCGCAACGACTTCAACGCGCAGGAGTCTGCGATGACCGTCACGTTCCCCCGCCGCACGGCCCGCCGCGCCCGGCTCAGAGATTGCCCGCGATCTGCACCAGCCGTTCCAGGAAGGCCGCCGCAATGCGGCCCTGCGGGTCGTCGTCGCGGCGCTGGCGGTAGGCCACCGCGATCTCCCAGCACGGCTCCTCCGCCTCGCGCAGTTCGGCGATGGCGATGGGCTTCAGGCGCTTGTCCTCGCGCCGCGCCCGCGCCACCGACTCGGGCACCAGGGCGATGCCCAGGCCCTGCGCGGCCAGCTCGGTGAGCCAGCTCATGTCGTTGACCTCGAAGCCGATGCGCCGCTGCAGGCCGGCCGCGGCGAAGCTCTGGTCGACCAGCCGGCGCATGCCCCAGTCGGCCTTGAGGTCCACGAACACCTCGCCGGCCAGCGCGGCCAGCGGCAGTTCGCGGGCGCCGGCCAGGGAGTGCTTGGGCGCGCACACCGCCACCAGCCCCTCGCACACCAGCAGGCGCGAGGCCAGCTCCGGCACCGGCGCGTCGCCGGGCTGGGTGAAGGCGACATCCAGGCGGCCTTCGCGCACCTCGTCCAGCAGCGGCGCGGCGCCGTCGAAGGAAAGCTCGATGTCGATGCCGCCGAAGGCCTCGCGGAAACGGCCCAGCGAAGCCGGCAGGTCGATGAACGGCGCCAGCCCCTGGATCGCGCCGATGCGCAGGCGCCCGCGCGCCAGCCCGTGCACCTGGGTCACCGCCAGCCGCGCGCCGCGCGCGGCCTCCAGCACCCGGTGCGCCTCGTCCAGCAGCACGCTGCCGGCGGCGGTGAGCGCCACGCTGCGCGTGGTGCGCACGAACAGCGGGCCGCCCAGCTCGCCCTCCAGGCTGCGGATGGCCTGCGACAGGCCCGACTGCACCACGTTGAGCCGTTGCGCGGCGCGGGTGAAGTGGCGCTCCTCGGCCACCGCCACGAAATATTCCAGTTGCTTCAGGTCCATGCGTTCCCGGCCCGCCGATTGATCTTATTGAATGCTCAATACCATCACAATTTTCCATTTTACGTATCAATGGACGGGGCTTACCGTGAAAGCGGTGCGGGACGGCCGACCGGCCCGCAATGCTCACGACACAGGCTTTGAAGGAGTCGACGTTGGAACAGATCGAATGGGGTAACAGCGGCATCACGAGTTCGCGCATCGGCCTGGGCACCTGGGCCATCGGCGGCTGGATGTGGGGCGGCACCGACGAGGCGGCATCCATCGCCACCATCCACGCCGCGCTGGAGCGCGGCATCAGCTTGATCGACACCGCGCCGGCCTACGGCCAGGGCCGCTCGGAGGAGATCGTGGGCAAGGCGCTGGCCCAGGGCGGCCGCCGCGCGCAGGCGCAGATCGCCACCAAGGCCGGCCTCACCTTCCGCGACGGACCGGACAAGCCGCCCTTCCGCGACTCCAGCCCCGCGCGCCTGCGCCAGGAGGTGGAGGATTCGCTGCGCCGCCTGCAAACCGACGTGATCGACCTCTACCAGATCCACTGGCCCGACCCGCGCACGCCACTGGAGGACACCGCCCGCGCGCTGGAAGACCTGCATCGCGCCGGCAAGATCCGCGCGATCGGCGTCAGCAACTTCTCGCCCGAGCAGATGGACACCTTCCGCGGCGCCGCCCCGCTGGTGGCCGCGCAGCCGCCCTACAACCTGTTCGAACGCGAGATCGAGGCCGACGTGCTGCCCTACGCGAAGCAGCACGATCTGGTGCTGCTGTGCTATGGCGCGCTGTGCCGCGGCCTGCTCTCCGGCCGCATCCGCGCCGACACCGTCTTCGAGGGCGACGACCTGCGCAAGCTGGACCCCAAGTTCCAGCCCGAACACCTGCCGCACTACCTTGCCGCGGTGGAGGAACTGGCGACGCTGGCCCGGCAACGCTACGGCAAGAGCGTGCTGGCGCTGGCCGTGCGCTGGGTGCTGGCGCAGGGCCCGACCATCGCGCTGTGGGGCGCGCGCCGCCCGGACCAGCTCGACGCCGTGGACGGCGTGGACGGCTGGCAGCTCGACGCGGCGGCGCTGGCCGAGATCGACGCCATCCTCGCCCGCCACGTGCCCGAACCGGTGTCGCCGGCGTTCATGGCGCCGCCGCTCTAAGGCGCGCGTCGGACTCGTTCGCTACGGACGTCCAGACGTCCGTAGCGAACGCCCCTATTCCCGCCCCACCATTCCCGACTCCCGGCCCCAACAAGGATCCCCCGCCATGGAATACCGCCTGCTCGGCCGCTCCGGCCTCAAAGTCTCTACCCTCACCATGGGCACCATGACCATGGGCGGCCAGGGCGCCTTCGCCAAGGTCGGCAACGTGGGCATCGAGGAGGCGCGCCGCCAGATCGACCTGTGCCTGGACGCCGGCGTGAACCTGCTCGACACCGCCGACGTCTACTCCAGCGGCGCCTCCGAGGAGATCATCGGCCAGGCCCTGGGCGACAAGCGCCAGCAGGTGCTGATCGCCAGCAAGGCGCGCTTCCCGATGGGCCCCGGCCCCAACGACCGCGGCCTCTCGCGTCACCACCTGGTGCGCGCCTGCGAGGCGAGCTTGAAGCGCCTGCGCACCGACGTGATCGACCTCTACCAGGTGCACGAGTGGGACGGCCTCACGCCGCTGGAGGAAACGCTGGAGGCGCTCGACAGCCTGGTGCGCCAGGGCAAGGTGCGCTACCTCGGCTGCTCCAACTACTCCGGCTGGCACCTGATGAAGGCGCTGGGCATCAGCGAGCGCGAGCACTACCAGCGCTTCGTGAGCCAGCAGATCCACTACACGCTGGAGGCGCGCGAGGCCGAGTACGAGCTGCTGCCGATCGCGGTGGACCAGGGCGTGGGCGTGCTGGTGTGGAGCCCGCTGGCCGGCGGCCTGCTCTCAGGCAAGTACCGCCGCGACGCGCAGTCGCCCGAGGGCAGCCGCAAGCTGGCCGGCTGGAACGAGCCGCCGATCCGCGACGAGGAACGCCTGTGGCGCATCGTCGAGGCGCTGGTGGCGATCGCCGGCGCGCGCGGCGTCTCCGCCGCCCAGGTGGCGCTGGCCTGGCTGCTCGGCCGGCCCGGCGTGGTGTCGCTGGTGGTGGGCGGGCGCACCGAGGCGCAGTTCAAGGACAACCTCGCCGCCGCCGACCTGAAGCTCAGCGAGGCGGAGCGCCGCACGCTCGACGAGGTCAGCGCGCCGCCGGTGCTCTACCCCTACTGGCACCAGCTCAACACCGCCAAGGACCGCCTGAGCGAGGCCGACCTCGCCCTGCTCGGCCCGCACGTGGCGGGCTGAACGCGCGCGGTCAACCGGCCGCCCGCGCCGCGCGTCTAGGCATGGACATTTGCCCTCGGCACGAGACCCTTCGCCCATGCCCGACGCGCCACCGCGCCCCGCCACGCCGCGCCCACCGCACCCTCCAGGCATGGAACCCTCTCCCCACCGGGGAGAAGGTGCCGGCAGGCGGATGAGGGGCCCGACGGAGCGTAGAAGAAGGAAGCTTGCGCTCCGTAGCGCCCTCACCCCGGCGGGGAGAGGGAGCCAACGCCAATAGGCAACGCCAACGCAAGCATGCAGACCGCGCGATCCGCCCGGCCTTAGCGACCCGCAACGCCCCCGCGCCGGCACGAAAAAGGCGCCACGCAGGCGCCTCTTTCATCTTCGAACGGGGACCGCTCACCCCTTGACCGGGAACGTCTGCGTCCCGCCCGAGGGTGGCGTCGAGCCCTGGCCGGCCGGCGCGGTGGTGCGGGCCGGCGCCGGCGCGCCGCGGGCGCCGCACTGGTAGGCGCCCCACGGCTGCGAGCCCTCGCTGGGCTCGGCCAGCGGCTTGATGGTGTCGGCGCCGAGCTTGGCGGCCTCGTTGCGGGCCATCACTTCCAGTTCGTCGCGCACCTTGATGTCGTTGCGGTCGACCGGGCCCACCCGGCTCATCACCGAGACGGTGACTTTGCCCATGTCGCGGCAGGCGGAGACGTCGCCGCCCCAGGCGGTACGCACGCGCCGGCCCGCCTCGTCGAGCGTGATGCCCCAGGTGCAGGCGCCGAGCAGCACGGTGGGAACGAGCAACAGCAGGGTCTTGCGCATGGAAAGCTCCGCGATGGACGAATGAAGAAGGGCCGGCCCATGCCGGACCGGCCCCATGCTAGCGCGGGGACGCGCGGGCGTCCCGAACGCCGCCTTACTTCCCGGTCGCCTTCGCCGCCACCGGCTTGCCGTCGGCGTCGAGCACCTCGACCGTGCCGAGCTTGAGCGCGCGCACCGGCGCCTCGATCTGCTTGAGGTCGCCCACGATCACCCAGGTCATGGCGTCGGGCTTCACGATCTCGCGGATCGCCGCTTCCGCCGCCGGCTGGCCCACGCCTTCGAGCCTGGCCTTGAGCGTCTGCACGTAGTCGTCGGGGCGGTCGTACAGCACGATGCCGTTCACCGCGGCGAGCACCGCGGAGGTGGTCTCGAAGCTGCCCGGCAGGGCGCGGATGCGCTGGTCCTTGATCTTGGCGATCTCGGCCTCGGTGAGCGGCTTCTCGCCGATCACCGCGCGCGCCTCCTTCAGCACCTCGGCCGCCGACGGCGCGGTCTTGTCGGTCTGCACCGGCGCGTAGAACAGGAACGGCCGCTGGCCGAGCGCATCGCGCAGCATGCTGCCCGCGCCATAGGCCCAGCGCTTGTCCTCGCGCAGGTTCATGTTGAGGCGCGAGGTGAAGGTGCCGCCGAAGGCGCCGTTGGCGACGCCGATGGCGAGGTTGTCCGGCGCCTTGGTGGAGGGCGCCAGCAGGCCGGCCAGGATCAGCGACTGCGGCGCGTCCGGCCGGTCGATCAGGTACACCCGCGGCCTGGGCTGCGCGGCCACCGCGGCGAGGTTCTTCTTCGGCACCGCGCCGGCGCCGGCCGGTGCTTTCCAGTCGCCGAAGGCGGCGTCCAGCTGCGGCACGATCTTGGCGAGCGTGGTATCGCCGGCGACCAGGATCTTCACGTTGTCCGGCCGCAGCCAGCTCTGCTGGAAGGCGGCGAGGTCGGCCGCGCCGAGCGCCTTGATCTCCGCCTCCGTGCCCGAGCCGGTGAACGGGATGCCGTAGGCGTGGCCCGCGCCGTAGAGCAGCGGCGGCAGCGTGCGCAGGGCGAGGCCGGTGGGCTGGGTCTTCTCCTGCGCGATGCCGGCCAGCCACTGGCCGCGGATGCGATCGATGTCGGCGGCCTTGAACGCCGGGTTGCGCACGATGTCGGCGAACAGCGCCAGCGAGGGCTGCAGCTGGTCGTTGAGCGCGTCGAGCGAGGCGCTGCAGGTGTCCAGCCCGCAGCCCACGTCGGTGATCGCGCCCAGGCGCTGCTTGCGCTTGGACACGTCCACCGAATCCAGGTCCCTGGTGCTCTCGTTCATCAGCGCCGCGGTGAAACTGGCGGTGCCGAGCTTGCGGCCCTGGTCGGCCGCGTAGCCGGCGTCGAACACCAGTTGCACCTGGGTCACCGGAATGGTGTGGCGCTCGGCCAGCACCACCTCGATGCCGTTCTTGAGCTTGCCGCGCTGGAGCGCGGGAAAGCTCAAGCTCGGAAACTGATCGACCTCGGGCACGCCCTGGCTGCGGTCCACCGCGTTCGGCGCCGCCACGTAGGTGTGCGCCGGCGGCGGCACCGGGCTCGGCTTGCCGGCGGCATCGCCCAGCGCGGCCACCGCCTTGTCCTCGGCCTCCGGGTTGAAGCCGGGGCCGGCGGGCAGCACGGTGAGCGTGTAGTCGCCCTTGCCGAGCCAGGTGTCGGACGCCGCCTTGACGCTGGCCACGGTGGCCGCCTGCGCCCGCGCCAGGTCCTTCTTGTAGGCGCCCGGATCGCCGCGGTAGACCTGCCCCTCGGCCAGGATCACCGCCTTGCCGCCGAAGCCGCCCACCTTCTCCAGCCCGCGCACGAAAGCGGCGCGGTTGGCGACCTTGGCGCGGTCCAGCTCGTCCTGGGTCGGCCCTTCGGCGAGGAACTTCTTCAGTTCGTCCGCGATGGCCGCCTCGACCTTCGCCGACTCCACGCCCTGCTTCACGTCGGCCTGGATCTGCACCTGGCTGGCCAGCGCGAACGGCGCGATGCTGGCGGAGACGTCGTCCACCAATTTGTCCCGGTACACCAGCCGCTGGTACAGCCGCGAGGTCTTGCCGCCGCCGAGCACGGTGGTGGCGAGGTCGAGCTGGATGGCGTCGTCGCTGCCCAGCTGCGGCACCACCCAGGTGCGGATGATGCGCGGCTGCGCCACGTGGTCGTGCTGCACGCCGCGGGCGGACCTGGCCAGCGGGGTGATCCACGGCCGCTGGTGCGCCACCGGCGGGCCGGCGGGGATGTCGCCGAAGTACTTCTCGGCCTTGGCGCGCGCCTCGGCCACGGTGATGTCGCCGGCCAGCACCAGGGTGGTGTTGGCGGCGCCGTAGTTGTCGTGGAACCACAGCTTCACGTCCGCCAGCGAGGCGGCGTCCAGGTCCGCCATCGAGCCGATGGTGTCGTGCTGGTAGGGGTGGTTGCCCGGGTAGGTGTTGGAGAGGATGTTCTGGTCCACGCGCCCGTAGGGGCGGTTCTCGCCCTGGCGCTTCTCGTTCTGCACCACGCCGCGCTGGGTGTCGAGCTCCTTCTGGCCGATCGCGCCGAGCAGGTGGCCCATGCGGTCGGACTCCATCCACAGCGCCATGTCGAGCGCGGTGGTGGGCACGGTCTCGAAGTAGTTGGTGCGGTCGAACCAGGTAGTGCCGTCCATGTCGGTGGCGCCGGCGCGCTCGAACGGCTGGAAGTAGGTGCCCTTGTGGTTCTCCGAGCCGGAGAACATCAGGTGCTCGAACAGGTGCGCGAAACCGGTCTTGCCCTTCGGCTCGTCGGCCGAACCGATGTGGTACCAGATGCTCACCGCCACCACCGGCGCCTTGTGGTCCTCGTGCACCACCACGGTGAGGCCGTTGGGCAGGGTGAAGCGGGTGTAGGCGATGTCGGGAATCGCGGCGGCGGAAGCCGGCGGCGCTTCCGCCAGCGCCGGCATCGCGCCGGCACTGGCGCCAAGGACGCCTGCGATGAGCAGGGCGAGCGGTCGGATCATGCTGTCCTCCTGGACGTCGGGTCCGCCGAGGCTACGCGGTCGCGTCCGCCGGTCGCAAATGACCAATGGCACGGTGCGAGCGCGCCGGCGGCCGTCCGCCGGCCTGTCCGGCCCTGCCCGCCGGCCGTCCGCGGACAACCGGTGCGCGCCGGCCGCCATCTGACAACTGTCAGCGAATCAACCGGTTGCATGCCACTCACTGGCTGGCACGCGGCTTGCGAAAGTGGTCGTGCGGGAATCCCACATCCAACACGGAGAACGACCATGAAATTCGAGACCTTCCTGCTGCACGGCCTGTTCGTCGCCTGCCTGCTGGTGAGCGGCCTGATCCTCGGCTCGATGCTGACCGCCACGCCGCAAGCGGTGCAGTTGGCCGGCGCGACAAAGGGCGCCAACCTGGGCCTGCTGCTGGCCGCGCCGGGCGGGTGCATGCTGCCGCCCGACGGCGTGGTGTGCCCGCGGCATGTGGGGTGATCGCTCCGGGGTGGCGATCCGGCCGATAATCGGCGGATGCTGCACGTCATCCTGTTCCGCCCGGAAATCCCGCCCAACACCGGCAACGTGATCCGCCTGTGCGCCAACACCGGCGCCGCACTGCATCTGGTGCGCCCGCTCGGCTTCGCGCTGGACGACGCCCGCCTGCGCCGCGCCGGCCTGGACTACCACGAGTTCGCCCGCGTGGCGGTGCACGACACGCTGGACGCCTGCCTCGGCGCGCTCGGCCGCCCGCGCGTGTTCGCCTTCTCCACCCGCGGCACGGCGCGCCACGTGGACGTGCGCTACGCCGACGGCGACGCGCTGCTGTTCGGCTGCGAGACCGCCGGCCTGCCGACCGAGGTGCTCGAGGCGATCCCGCCGCCGCAGCGGCTGCGCCTGCCGATGCGCGCGGGCAGCCGCAGCCTCAACCTCTCCAACAGCGTGGCGGTGGCGGTGTACGAGGCGTGGCGGCAGCTCGGCTTCGACGGCGCGGCGTAGGCGCCGGCCGGCGAGGCCGGGGCACCGATCGATGCCCCGGCTGCGGGATGCCCCCGCTACAATCGCCCGGATGAATGCCCCCGCCCCCAATGCCTGGCTGCCCAGGCCGCTGCGCCAGCTCGCCGGCCGCGCGCTGGAACGCGCGCTCGACCACGTGCTCACGCTCGACCCCGACACCCGGCAGCGCCTCGCCGCCCTGGACGGCCGCAGCGTGCAGCTGCACCTGCGCGGCCCGGAGCTGGCGCTGACGGTGCGCGTGGAAGCGGGCCGCCTGCGCGTCGGCCCGCCGCAGGAGGACAGCGCGCTGCGCGTGGCGGCCAGCCCCGGCAGCCTGCTGGCGATGGCGCTGCGCCGCGGCGAGGAGGCCACCGCGCCGGGCAAGGTGGAGATCGCCGGCGACGCCGACCTCGCGCGCCGGCTGGAGAAGCTGGCCAGCCAGTTCGCGCCCGACTTCGAGGAAGCCTTCGCGCGCAGCTTCGGCGACGTGCTTGGCGTACCGCTGGCGCGCGCCGTGCGCGAGGCGCTGACGCACGCGAAGGAAAGCGGCCGCCATCTCGCCGAGGACGGCGCCGACTGGCTGCGCGACGAGGCGCGGCTCGCGCCCGCGCACGGCGAAGTGGAGGCTTTCCTCGACGGCGTCGACGCGCTGCGCGAGCGCAGCGAGCGGCTCGAGGCGCGCCTCGCGCGGCTGGAGCGGCGCCTGCGGGGAGCCCGCGCGTGACGCCGCTGAAGACGGCGCCCCGCCTGCTGCGGGTGGCCTCGATCCTGCTCGCCTGGCGGCTCGACGATTTCGTCGAGGCCAGCCACCTGTACCGCCCGCTCAAGCTGCTGCGCCCGCTGTTCGGGCGGCCGCGCCCCGGCGCGCGCGCGCTGTCGCGCGGCGAGCGCCTGCGCCACGCGCTGACCGAGCTGGGGCCGATCTTCGTCAAGGCCGGCCAGGTGCTCTCCACCCGCCGCGACCTGGTGCCCGACGACATCGCCGACGAGCTGGCCCTGCTGCAGGACCAGGTGCCGCCCTTCCCTGGCGCCGAAGCCCGCGCCATCGTCGAGCGCGAACTGAAGGCGCCGGTGGCCGCGCTCTACGCGAGCTTCGACGAGACGCCGCTCGCCTCCGCCTCGATCGCCCAGGTGCACGCCGCCAGCCTGCGCGACGGCAGCGCGGTGGTGGTGAAGGTGCTGCGCCCGGGCATCGAGCGGCAGATCGCCCGCGACGTGTCGCTGCTGCGCGCGCTGGGCGAGCTGGTGCAGCGCTGGCACCCCAACGCGGACAAGATCCGCCCGCTCGACGTGGTGGCCGAAGTCGAGAAGATGCTCGGCAACGAGCTGGACCTGCAGCGCGAAGGCGCCAGCGCCAGCCTGCTCCGGCGCAATTTCGAGAGCGGCACGGACCTCTACGTGCCGGCGGTGCACTGGACGCTCACCAGCGACCGCGTGCTCACCCTCGAGCGCGTGTACGGGGTGAGCTGCGACGACATCGCCGCCATCGACGCCGCCGGCATCGACCGCCGGGCGCTCGCCGCCAAGGGCGTGCGGGTGTTCTACGAGCAGGTGTTCCGCGACAACTTCTTCCACGCCGACGCGCACCCCGGCAACATCTGGGTGGACGTGGCGAACCCCGTCGAGCCGCGCTTCATCGCGCTCGATTTCGGCATCATGGGCTCGCTGCCCGAGGCCGACCAGTACTGGCTGGCGCAGAACTTCATCGCCCTGTTCGAGCGCGACTACGCGCGCATCGCCCAGCTGCACGTGGACGCGGGCTGGATGCCCGCGAGCATCCGCCTGGACGAGCTGGAGGCGGCGGTGCGCACGGTGTGCGAGCCCTACTTCACCCGCCCGCTGTCGCAGATCTCGCTGGCCGAGCTGGTGGTCAAGCTGTTCCAGACCGCGCGCCGCTTCGAGCTGACCCTGCAGCCGCAATTGATCCTGCTGCAGAAGACCCTGCTCAACATCGAGGGCGTGGGCCGCATGCTCGATCCGCAGATCGACATCTGGGCGGTGGCGCACCCGGTGCTCAAGCGCATCCTGCGCGAGCGCTACAGCCCGCGCCGCACGCTGAAGGAGATCCGCCGCCGGCTGCCCGAATGGTTCCACGCCGCGCCGCAGTTCCCCGAACTGGTGCGCGACGCGCTGCGGCAGGCCGCGCAGGGCACGCGGCGCGAGATCGCCGACCCGCTGCAGCTCGCCCTGGTCGCCGAGGCCGGCCTGCGGCTGCGCCGCCAGCTCGCCAGCGGCCTGCTCGGCGGCAGCCTGCTGCTCGGCGCGGCGCTGCTGTGGACGCTCGCCCCGCAACACGGCGCGTGGCCGCCGCTGGCGGCGGCCACCGGCGGCGTGCTGGCCTTCGCCCTGGCCTGGCCGCGGCGGCGGTAGAAACATCCTCCGCCCGCAGCTCGCCGTTGTGTAGGAGCACGCTTGCGCGCGACCGCTCCTCGCCGCTTCGCGACGATGGGCCCTGGCCGATAGGGAGATCGAAAGCAGCCGCGCGCAGGCGCGCCCCTACGAAGCGCGGCGGTGGGCGAAGGCCAGGCCGCGCACCACCGCGACCTATCCGCACGGCCCCGTCCCCACCGCCAAGACCGACACGCCCATGATCGAGATCCTCCACCAGGACGACGCCCTGCTCGCGGTGAACAAGCCCGCCGGCGTGCCCGTGCATCGCTCGAAGCTGGTCGGCCGCGCCGAGGCCTACCTGATCGACCTGCTGCGCGAGCAGGTGGGCGGCCCGCTCCACCTCGCCCACCGCCTCGACCAGCCCACCAGCGGCGTGCTGCTGGTGGCGCGCGACGCCGCCATCGCCGGCGCGCTGGGCGAGCAGTTCATGGGGCGCGCAGTGAGCAAGCAGTACCTCGCGGTGGTGCGCGGCTGGCCGGAGCCGGCCGAGGGGCTGATCGACTACCCGCTGCCCGGCTCGCGCGAGACCGGCCCGCGGCGCGAGGCGCGCACGCGCTACCGCCGGCTCGCCACGGTGGAGGTGCCGATCCCGCTCGGCCGCTACCCGCAGCAGCGCTACGCGCTGATGCTGGCCGAGCCGGAGACCGGCCGCTTCCGGCAGATCCGCAAGCACTTCGCGCACATCCACCATCCCATCGTGGGCGACAGCCAGCACGGCCGCGGCGACCACAACCGGCTGTACAAGCAGCACTTCGGCTGCCACCGCATGCTGCTGCACGCCTGGCGGCTGAACCTGCGCCATCCGGTGAGCGGCGCACCGCTGCACCTGGAGGCGCCGCTGGACGCGCCCTTCCGCGCGCTGCTCGAACGCTTCGGCTGGGCGCTGCCGGACTGAGTGCGCCACGAGGCGCCCATCGACCTCGCGCGCCCGGACGCGGCGAGGCGGTGCGCGCGCCGCCTTGCGACCGCGCGCACCGGATACCAGCCTGCGCCGGCATAGCGGGCAGGGATGCGATGCTTTCCTGGCACGACGTCCAAGCCCGGACCCGCGCCGCTTCCGGCACTGCGCTGCCCTGCAACGACGCGGACCGCTCCGGCCCGCTAAAATCCCCGGATGCTCACCGTCAGCCGCACCATCGTCCTGCCCGAGTCCGAGCTGACCGAGCGCTTCCTGCGCGCCGACGGTCCCGGCGGCCAGCACGTCAATCGCACCGAAAGCGCGGTCGAACTGCGCTTCGACGTGGCGCATTCGCCCTCGCTGCCCGAGGCGGTGCGCGAGCGGCTGCTCGCCCGCCGCGACCGCCGCCTCACCGACGAGGGCGTGCTGGTGATCCAGGCCCGCCGCTTCCGCGACCAGGGCCGCAACCGCGAGGATGCGCGCGAGCGCCTGGTGGAGATCATCCGCGGCGCCCTGGCGGCGCCGAAGCCGCGCCTCGCCACCAAGCCCACCCGCGCCTCCAAGGAACGCCGCCTGGCCGGCAAGCAGAAGCGCGGCCAACTCAAGCAGGGGCGTTCGCGCCACTGGAGCCACGAATGAGCCAACTGTTCCTGCCGGCCACGCCGCCGCGGGCCCCGCGACGCGGCAGCCGACTCGGCGCGCGCCTCGCGCGCGGCCTGCTGCGCCTGGCCGGCTGGCGGCTGCTCGGCACACTGCCCGACGAGCCCAAGCTGGTGGTGATCGGCGCGCCGCATTCCTCCTACTGGGACGGCGTGTGGGGGCTGCTGTTCAAGGTGGCGCTGGGCCTGGACATCAACATCATGATCAAGCGCGAGGTGCTGGACGGGCCGCTGGGCCTGATCCTCAAGCCCATCGGCATGATCCCGATCGACCGCAAGGCGCCGATCAACGTGGTCGGCCAGATGGTGCAGCGCTTCGACGGCCACTCGGCAATGTGGCTGGGCATCACGCCGGAAGGCACGCGCAAGCGCGTAACGCAGTGGAAGACCGGCTTCCTGCGCATCGCGCAGGCGGCCGCCGTGCCGATCCTGCCGGTGTTCATCGACTACCCCAGCAAGACCTTCACCCTCGGCCCGCTGCAGCACGTCGGCGACGATCCGGACAGCGACCTCGAACGCATCCGCGCGCTGTTCGCACCCTACCGCGGCAAGCACCGCGGCGTGGATTGATCCCGGCGTTCACCCATGTTCGGCATCCAGCACTACGGCGCCTTCCTGCTCGCCTGCGCGGCGCTCAACCTCACACCCGGTCTCGACACCTTCTACATCCTCGCCCGCAGCGGCCGCGAGGGCCGCGGCGTGGGCGTGGGCGCAGCGCTGGGCATCTGCAGCGGCTGCCTCGTGCACACGCTGGCCGCCGCGCTCGGCGTCTCGGCGCTGCTGGCCGCCTCGGCCACCGCCTTCGCCGTGCTCAAGTACCTGGGCGCCGCCTACCTGATCTGGATCGGCCTGCGCATGCTCTTCGCGTGCGGCGACGGCGGGCGCGCCGACACCGCCACGCGCGGCCAGGGCTTCGCCGCCGCCTTCCGCCAGGGCCTGCTCACCAATGCGCTGAACCCGAAGGTGGCGCTGTTCTATCTCGCCTTCCTGCCGCAGTTCATCGCGCCGGCCGCGGCACATCCGCAGCTCGGCCTGCTGCTGCTCGGGCTGAGCTTCATCGGCACCGGCCTGGCGTGGGCGATGGTGCTGGCCCTGCTCGGCGGACACATCCACCGCCTGCTGGCCGCGCGCCCGCGCCTGGGGGCCTGGATGGATCGCGGCTGCGGCGCGGTGCTGCTCGGCTTCGGCGTGCGGCTGGGCTTGCAGCGTCCGGCCTGAGCCGCACTCGCCGCGCGCGGCGAACCCCGTCCTGCCGCGCTCAGCCCTCGGTGCCGTCGAGCCCCGTCGGCCCGCCGACCGCCTGGCCGTAATTACGCCGGAGGTATTTGCCCGCGTCTAGCCACTACTCAGCGCTCGGAGTGCCCGGTCTCGTCGTAATCGCGGTAGGTCAGCAGGCCCGGCTGCACCAGGTCGACGAAGGCCTTGGCCTCGCGGCTCAGCACCTTGCCCTTGCGCATCACCACGCCGTAGCTGCGCTGGGGGAAGTAGGCGCGCATGTTGCGCACCGCGAGCCGCCCGCGGTCGGCCTCGGTGATGCAGATGCTGGTGACGATGGAGACGCCCAAGCCCATCGCCACGTACTCCTTGATCACCTCCCAGCCGCCCACCTCGATCGCCACCTTGTAGGGCACCTGCTGGCGCTGGAACACCAGGTCCACCAGGCGGTAGGTGGACAGGCGCTGCGGCGGCAGGATCAGGCCGTAGGGCGAGAGATCCTCCAGCGTCACCGTCTCCTTGCGCGCCAGCGGGTGGTCCGGCGGCATGATCAGCAGCGGGTCGTAGTGGTAGACCGGCGCCCAGGCGATGTCGTTGGGCACGTCCAGCATCGAGCCCACGGCGAAATCCGCCTCGTCCGCGCGCAGCATCGCCAGGCCGTCCTTGCCGGTGACATTGGCCAGCTGCAATTGCACGGCCGGGAAGCGCTCGCGGTAGCGGCGCACCAGCGCCGGCAGCAGGTACTGGATGGTGGAGGCGCCGGCGGCGATGGTCAGGCGGCCGGCGCTCAGCCCCTTCACCCGGGTCTGGAAATCGTGGTCCAGGCTCTCCCAGCCCTCCACCAGCGGCCGCGCCAGCTCGTATAGCGCCTCGCCGGCGTCGGTGAGGTTGATGCGCCGGCCGCGGCGCTCCATCAGGTTCGCCCCCAGCTCGCGCTCCAGCGCCTGGATCTGCAGGCTGACGGTAGGCTGGGACAGGAACAGCGCCTCGGCGGCCCGGCTCAGCGTGCCCAGCTTCACGGTGCTGACGAACGCACGCAACTGTTTGAAACGGTTGCCCTTGTAGTAATACCGGGCGATGTCGCCCGTCGCTTCCCGCCGGGCCGTCGCCGGCCGGCGTGGCTTGCGGGTCCGCTTGGAGGGCTTGTCCGCCGAATTCATCGTCTCATCTCAATGCGTTAGGCATTGTATTGATATACCAAATATCAAGGATTGAAATATTTACTTTGTCAAACACTGCCTTCGAGGCCTAGCTTTTATCCCACGACACAGGAGAGATCGACCATGGCCGTACCCCAGGAACAGCTCGCTTCCGGCGCCATCGACGTGCATGGCCCCGTGTCGGCGGCGCATGCCGCGATCCTGACCCCGGCGGCGCTGGGTTTCGTGGCCGACCTGCACCGCCGCTTCGACGGCGAGCGCCGCCGGCTGCTGGAAGCGCGCCGCGAGCGCCAGGCCCGCTACGACGCCGGCGAACTGCCCGATTTCCGCGCCGACACCGCCGCCCTCCGCGACGGCGACTGGCGCGTGGCGCCGATCCCCGCCGCCTTGCAGGACCGGCGCGTGGAGATCACCGGCCCGGTGGACCGCAAGATGATCATCAACGCGCTCAACTCGGGCGCCAAGGTGTTCATGGCCGACTTCGAGGATTCCTCGGCCCCCACGCTGGCCAACCAGCTCGACGGCCAGGTCAACCTGCGCGACGCGGTCGCGGGCGCCATCGACTACACCTCGCCCGAGGGCAAGCGCTACCAGGTGGCCGCCGACCCGGCCGTGCTGGTGGTGCGCCCGCGCGGCTGGCACCTGCCGGAGAAGCACTTCACCGTGGCCGGCCAGCCGCTGGCCGGCGCCCTGCTCGACTTCGGCCTGTTCGCCTTCCACAACGCCCGCGCGCTGCAGGCGCGCGATCGCGGCCCGTACTTCTACCTGCCCAAACTGCAGAGCATGGAAGAGGCGGCGCTGTGGGACGCGGTGATGGCCCACGCCGAAGCCGCGCTCGGCCTGCCGCGCGGCTGCATGAAGGTCACCGTGCTGATCGAGACGCTGCCGGCGGCGTTCCAGATGGACGAGATCCTGCACGCGCTGCGCGAGCGCGCGGTGGGCCTCAACTGCGGCCGCTGGGACTACATCTTCTCGTACCTGAAGACCCTGCGCGCCCACCGCGACCGCCTGCTGCCCGAGCGCGGGCAGGTGCAGATGACGGTGCCGTTCCTGAAGGCGTATTCGGAACTGTTGATCAAGACCTGCCACCGCCGCGGCGCCTTCGCCATGGGCGGCATGGCGGCGCAGATCCCGATCAAGGGCGACGAAGCCGCCAACGCGGCGGCGCTGGCCAAGGTGCGCGCCGACAAGCTGCGCGAGGTCACCGCCGGCCACGACGGCACCTGGGTGGCGCATCCGGCGCTGGTGCCGGTGGCGCGGGACATCTTCGACGCGCACATGCCTACGCCCAACCAGCTGCACGTGCTGCGCGAGGACGTGACTGTGAGCCGCGACGAGTTGCTGCGTCCCTGCGCCGGCTCGATCAGCCGCGCCGGCTTCGACAATAACGTGGAGGTGGCGCTGCGCTACACCGCCGCGTGGCTGGACGGCCTCGGCTGCGTGCCGATCCACCACCTGATGGAGGACGCCGCCACCGCCGAGATCGCCCGCGCCCAGCTGTGGCAGTGGCTGCATCACGCCGATGCGCCGGCTCCGGGTACACCGGCCGGGGAGGCGCTGGAATTCCCCGACCATGCGCCGATCGACCTCGCCCTGTTCGACCAGGCGCTGGCCGCCCATACGCACCGCCTGCGCGGCAGCGACCACCCCGGCGCCGCCCGCGCCGACGAGGCCGCCGCCCTGCTGTCCAGCCTGACCCATGCCGACCAGCTCGGCGATTTCCTCACCCTGCCCGCCTACGCCCAACTCGCCTAGCGGACCGCACGTTTCCCGCCTTCGACCGGAGAAGCCCCCATGAAGACCGTCACGCCCACCGCCGACCAGATCTCGCTGGAGTGGAAGAACGACCCGCGCTGGGCCGGCATCCGCCGCCACTACACCGCCGAGGACGTGGTGCGGCTGCGCGGCACCGTGCACGTGGAGCACAGCCTGGCCCGCCACGGCACCGAGCGGCTGTGGCAGTCGCTGCACGAGGAGGAGTTCGTCAACGCGCTGGGCGCGCTCACCGGCAACCAGGCCATGCAGCAGGTCAAGGCCGGCCTCAAAGCGATCTACCTCTCCGGCTGGCAGGTGGCCGCCGACGCCAACCTGGCCGGCGAGATGTATCCGGACCAGTCGCTGTACCCGGCCAACTCGGTGCCGCAGGTGGTCAAGCGCATCAACAACACCCTGCTGCGCGCCGACCAGATCCACCACGCCGAGGGCAAGGACGGCACCGACTGGCTGGTGCCCATCGTGGCCGACGCGGAGGCCGGCTTCGGCGGCGTGCTCAACGCCTTCGAGCTGATGAAGGCGATGATCGAGGCCGGCGCCGCCGGCGTGCACTTCGAGGACCAGCTGGCCGCGGTGAAGAAGTGCGGCCACATGGGCGGCAAGGTGCTGGTGCCCACCCGCGAGGCGATCGACAAGCTCACCGCCGCGCGCCTGGCCGCCGACGTCTGCGGCGTGCCCACCCTGCTGGTGGCGCGCACCGACGCCGACGCGGCCGACCTGCTCACCGCCGACGTCGACCCCAACGACCGCCCGTTCATCACCGGCGAGCGCACCGTGGAAGGCTTCTTCCGGACCCGCCCCGGCATCGACCAGGCGATCAGCCGCGGCCTGGCCTATGCGCCCTACGCGGACCTCATCTGGTGCGAGACCAGCGTGCCGAACCTCGCCGACGCCAAGACCTTCGCCGAGGCCATCCGCAAGGAACACCCGGGCAAGCTGCTGGCCTACAACTGCTCGCCCAGCTTCAACTGGCGGAAGAACCTGGACGATGCCACCATCGCCAAGTTCCAGAAGGAGCTGGGCGCCATGGGCTACAAGTTCCAGTTCATCACCCTGGCCGGCTTCCACAGCCTCAACTACGGCATGTTCGACCTGGCCTACGGCTACGCCCGCCGCCAGATGAGCGCCTTCGTGGAGCTGCAGGAGCGCGAGTTCGCCGCCGCCGAGCGCGGCTTCACCGCGGTGAAGCACCAGCGCGAGGTGGGCACCGGCTACTTCGACCAGGTGACGCAGGCGATCCAGCAGGGCCAGTCCTCCACCACCGCGCTGACCGGTTCCACCGAGGAGGCGCAGTTCCACGGCCGGCACGCTTCGGCGGCCTGAGATCGCCCAAAGCCCGCGACTTGCTCCCTCCCCTGCGTGGAGGGGAGGAGTCAGGCAGATCCTTCTTCGCCAAGGCACGAACGACGAGGCCGCCCGGAGGCGGCCTCGTCGCGTTGCATCAGGCGGCGGCTTGCGACTCGTCCGGCGGCACCAGCGCGATCACCGTCCAGCCCGGGCGCGGGTCCAGCGGGTGGCGCGCGGTGGCGATGCGCAGCCCGCCCTTCTCGTCCACGCCGAACAGCGGCACCGTGTCCGAGCCGTACTGCTCGATGAAGTGCGGCCAGTCGAAGGTGGCGCTGAGCCGGGTGGACTTGATCCGCCACCCTTGCGACAACAGCCCGGCGAAACGCGCGTGGGTCATGTCCTCGGCGAACAGCGGCGGCGCCAGCAGGCTGCCCGGCAGTGCGGCGCGGCCGTTGCTCTGCTCCGGCGGCAGGTTGCGCAGGCGGTAGACCTTCTCGCGGCCGAACTCCTGGCGGTAATGCACGCAGGCCAGCGAATTGCGCTCGCGGTGGGTGGACATCGCCAGCAGCCGGCCGACGCCGGTGAGGTCGAGATGGCGCTCGGCATGCGAGGAGGCCGGGTTGCCGTAGAAGGTGCGCAGGCCGTCCATGCGCGCGAGGCGGATGCCTTCCCACTCGTCGTCCGCCACCACCACGGTGAAGCCGACCTCGTGCAGCGCCTGGGCGATCGCCCGCGCCACCTCGTCGGAGCCGAACACCAGCACGCCGCGCGGCTCGGGCTCGGCCACCTTGAGCCATTTCGCCAGCGGCCGCGCGGTGGCGCTCTGCAGCACCACGGTGCCGATGATCAGGATGAACACCAACGGCACCAGCGCGTTGGCGCCCGCCACGTGCAGCGTCTCCAGCCGCAACGCGAACAGCGCCGAGACCGAGGCCGCCACGATGCCGCGCGGCGCCACCCAGGCGATCAGCGCGCGCTCGCGCCAAGCCAGCCCGCTGCCGATGCTGGCGATCAGCACGGTGAGCGGCCGGATCAGCACCTGCGACGCCAGGAAGATGGCGATGCCCGCCCACAGCATGCCGTCCGGCAGCGGCCAGTGCAGCCGCGCCGCCAGCAGGATGAACAGGCTCGACACCAGCAAGGTGGTGAGGTTTTCCTTGAAGTCGAGGATGTCGTCCACGTGCACGCCGCGCATGTTGCCCAGCGCGATGCCCATGATGGTCACCGCCAGCAGGCCCGACTCGTGGGTGATGGTGTTGGAGAGGCTGAAGGCGAGCAGCACCATCGCCAGCACGCCGTAGTTCTGCAGGTATTCGGGAATGCGCTGGCGCCGCAGCATGAAGCCCAGCATCAACGCGAACAGCGCGCCCACCGCGGTGCCGCAGGCGACGGTGGCGAGGAACACGCCGATGGTGCGGCCCTCCTGGTGCGAGACGATGGCCTCGTACACCAGCACGGCGAACAGCGCGCCGATCGGGTCGATCACGATGCCTTCCCAGCGCAGCGTGTTGGCGATGCGCGCGTTCGGGCGCAGCGTGCGCAGCATCGGCGCGATCACGGTGGGGCCGGTGACGCAGGTGAGCGCGCCGAACAAGAGCGCCACCTCCCACGACACGCCGGCGACCAGCCGCGCCGCCAGCGCCAGCAGCAGCAAGGCCGCGATGGCGCCGTAGCTGACCAGGCCGCGCACCGCCTTGCCGATCTCCGGCAATTCGTGGAAACGCAGGCTCAGGCTGCCCTCGAACAGGATCACCGCGACCGCCAGCGACACGGTGGGGAAGAGCAGCGGGCCGAGCAGCTTGTCCGGTTCGAGCACGCCACTGACCGGCCCGAGCAGGATGCCGGCGAGCAGCAGGAAGAGGATCGCGGGGAGCTTCACCCGCCAGGCCAGCCATTGGGCCAGAAAGCCGATGCCCAGCATGCCTGCCAGCATCAGGCCGAGTTCGAGGGTCATGCGTCGTCCTTCGGTCTTGCGCGCGCTCTATCGGAGCATGGCCCATCCATCGCGTCCAGCGATGACGTGTCGCAACAGGGGGAGGAAGGAAGAGGCCGACCTCGGTATCGGGCGGGAGGGGGAGGGGGACCGATACCGAGGCGGCGGGGGGACCAGTCATTAGAGAACCAGTCGGTGCAGATATTAGCCACCAGGGAGGGAATGTCAATACCCGTCAGTTCAAAAATTAGGTACCCGGCCTTCAGAGCCGCCGGTATTGCAGCGCCTCGGCCAGGTGCGAGCGGTCCAGCAGCGCGGCGCCGCCGTCCAGGTCGGCGATCGAGCGCGCCACCCGCAGCACGCGGTGGTAGGCGCGGGCGGACAGGCCCAGCCGTTCCAGTGCGCCTTCGAACCAGCGCCGCTCCGCCGGCCCCAGGGCGCAGTCGCGCTCCAGCTCGCGCACGCTGATCTCCGCGTTCGGGCGCCCGGCGCGCATCAGTGCATGCTGGCGGGCCTTGACCACCCGGGCGCGCACGGTGGCCGAATCCTCGTCGTAGGCGCTGCGCGGCGCCGACAGCTCGGACAGGGCCACGCGCGGCACTTCCACGGACAGGTCGATGCGATCCAGCAGCGGCCCGGAGAGGCGCGCGCGATAGCGCTGGATCTGGTCCGGGGTACAGCGGCAACCGTGGCGGGCGTCGCCGGCATAGCCGCAGGGGCAGGGGTTCATCGCCGCCACCAGCTGGAACTGCGCCGGGAAGGTGGATTGCCGCGCGGCCCGCGAGATCACGATGTGGCCGGACTCCAGCGGCTCGCGCAACACCTCCAGCACCTGCCGGCTGAACTCGGGGAACTCGTCCAGGAACAGCACGCCGTTGTGCGCCAGCGAGATCTCGCCCGGCCGTGGCTGCGAGCCGCCGCCCACCAGAGCCGCCGCCGAGGCGGTGTGGTGCGGCGCCCGGAACGGTCGCCGCCGCCACTGCGCCGGGTCGACCGGCTGCCCGGCCACCGACAGCACCGCGCAGGTCTCCAGGGCCTCCGATTCGCTGAGCGGCGGCAGGATGCCCGGCAGGCGCTCGGCCAGCATGGTCTTGCCGGTGCCCGGCGGCCCCACCATCAGGAGGTGATGCCCGCCGACCGCGGCGATCTCCAGTGCGCGGCGCGCCTGCAACTGGCCACGCACGTCGGCGAGGTCGGGCCCGGCCTCGTAATCGGGCTCCAGTTGCGCCTCGCCCGGCAGGGCCAGCTCCTGCGCGCCGCGCAGCCAACCGCAGACTTCGGCCAGGCTGTCGGCCACCAGCACGTCGGCATCGGCCACCAGCGCGGCCTCGCCGGCGTTGGCGCGTGGCACCACCATCCGCCGCCCGCGCGCCCGCGCACGCAGCAGCGCCGGCAGCACGCCGCTGACCCGCCGCAGGTCACCGGACAAAGCCAGCTCGCCGAGGAACTCGCAATCGTCCAGCCGCTCGCGCGGCACCTGCCCCGCGGCGGCGAGGATGCCGAGCGCGATGGCCAGGTCGAAGCGGCCGCCGTCCTTGGGCAGCTCGGCCGGCGCCAGGTTCACGGTGACCTTGCGGTTGGGGTATTCGAAGGCGGCGTTCTGGATCGCCACCCGCACGCGGTCGCGCGCCTCGCGCACGGCCGCCTCGGGCAGGCCCACGATGTGGGTGCCGGGCAGGCCGCCGGACAGGTAGACCTCCACCATCACCTGGGGAGCCGCCACGCCTTCCTGGGCGCGACTCAGGGTGACAGCCAGGCTCATGCGTCCGACTGGATCGGACCGGCGACGGGGCCGCTGACATGCCTCGACATCGGAGCGACTCCATGACGCGGACGTATAAATAACCGCCCCCGATCGCTTCTCGGGGTGAGGGTGACGGATCGGGGGCGGCTCCCGGGAGCTTGGTTCTCAGCTAGTGCCCGCGGGCCGCCTCGGCTTCGAGGTCGGCAATGCGACGTTCCAGCTCGTCGACCTTGGCGCGGGTGCGCGCCAGCAACTGGCTCTGGACGTCGAATTCCTCGCGGGTGACTAGCTCAAGGCGACGCAATCCTTGCGTCAGGACATCGTGGAAGTTGGCGCGCAGATCCTGCTGCGCCTGAGCCAATCCTGGCGGAACCAACGAGACAAGTCGTAGGGCGATTTGGTCGATATCCTGCCTATCCATCATGGATAGCACCTCGAACTCGTCGGAAAGAAGTCTAGGTAACGGGCTGTTGGGGCCGCCATCGGTATGCTCCGCCAAAGAATGTAGGGATTTTCCTACACGCGGCACGGGAGCGACAGGCCGCCGCCATGCGGGCACAATGCGCGCCGCACCGCGTGCCTCCCTGTCACGGGCGCGAACCAGAGGATCGATGCGATGAAACTGATCGTGGCGGTGATCAAGCCGTTCAAGCTGGACGACGTGCGCGAGGCGCTGGCCGAGGTCGGCGTACAGGGCATCACGGTGACCGAGGTGAAGGGCTTCGGCCGCCAGAAGGGGCATACCGAGCTCTATCGCGGCGCCGAGTACGTGGTGGATTTCCTGCCCAAGGTGAAGCTGGAGGTCGCGGTGCCCGACGACCAGCTCGAGCGCGTGGTCGAGACCATCCAGCAGGCCGCGCGCACCGGCAAGATCGGCGACGGCAAGGTCTTCGTCTGCCCGCTGGAGCAGGTGATCCGCATCCGCACGGGCGAACTGGACAACGACGCGCTCTAGGCCGCCGGCCCCGCCTGCAGCCGCTCGAAGCGCCGGTGGTGGACCAGCAGGCCGGCGTAGTAGGCGAGGTAGTAGCCGAGCAGCAGGCCGAATACCAGCAGGGTCAGCGGGCTGTTGCCCAGCGCCGGCGCGCCCTGGGGGGCTGCCGGGTCGAAGCCGGCCTGGCCGCCCTGCGGCAGCATCGTCATGAAGCGCCACGCCAGCCGCCCGACCAGCAGCACCACCAGCGCGCCGCCGAGCCAGGGATTGGGGATGTAGTAGTCGGCGCCGTCCGGCCCGCGCTCGAAGCGGCTCAGGCGCAGCCCGAGCAGGCCCAGGCCGACGCCGAGCACGGCGCCGCCGAGCAGGCCCTCCAGCAGGCGCGGGCTGTGCAGGCCGCTGGCGCCGAGCATCACGACCACCACGGCGAGGATCACGATGCGCGCCGTCATCCGCTTGCGCTGGATCGGCTGGCGCCCGATCAGGCGGCGCGCGCGGCGCCAGACGACCAGGGCCATCACGGCGGCGGTGATCAGGACGGTCTGCAGGTGCGGGGACATGGCGGACTCCGACGGAGAATGTCCCAAGCCTAACGTCCAAAGCCCGCCGGCGACGACTGACGGCCGGCCGCCGGCGCGCATGACGGCTGTCATGCGCGCGCGAAAGTTCTTACTTCGCCTTGCCCTGGTTGGCCACCGCGGCCATCTTGGCGGCGATCGCCTCGGCATCGCCCAGGTAGTAGTGGCGCAGCGGCTTGAGCTCCTCGTCGAACTCGTACACCAGCGGCACGCCGTTGGGGATGTTGAGCTCCACGATCTCCTCGTCGGAGATGCCATCGAGGTACTTCACCAGCGCGCGCAGCGAGTTGCCGTGCGCGGCCACCACCACGCGCTGGCCGCCGCGGATCGCCGGCGCCAGCACCTCGTGCCAGTACGGCAGCACGCGGGCCACGGTGTCCTTGAGGCACTCGGTGTCGGGGATCTGCGCGGGCTCGAGCGAGGCGTAGCGCGGGTCGTGCACCGACTCGTTGGCGGCGCGCTCCAGCGGGGGCGGCGGGATGTCGTAGCTGCGGCGCCAGATCTTGACCTGGTCCTCGCCATACTTGGCCGCCGTCTCGGCCTTGTTGAGGCCGGTGAGGCCGCCGTAGTGGCGCTCGTTGAGCCGCCAGTCGGTGACCACGGGAATCCACATCAGGTCCATCGCGTCCTGCACGCCCCACAGCGTGCGCACGGCGCGCTTGAGCACCGAGGTGTGCGCCACGTCGAAGGCGTAGCCGGCGTCCTTCAGCAACTGGCCCGCCTCGCGCGCCTCGGCCATGCCCTGCTCGGTGAGGTCGACGTCGGCCCAGCCGCTGAAGCGGTTGTCGAGGTTCCATTGGGACTGGCCGTGGCGGATCAGGACGAGCTTGTGCATGGCATCGGGGTCGCAGGCGGGGAAGCCGAAGATGGTGCAGCGCACTGTCCAGGCCGTCAATCGCCGCCCCTGCCGAAGGTCACGCTAAACCCGCCGCGGAACGGGCGCATCCTAGCCGCACCTTTCTGCGGAGAACGCCCATGCGACCCATCCTGCTCGCTCTCGCCCTGACCCTGCCGCTGGCCGCCGCGGCGACCGAGGAGGACATCGGCAAGGTCAACGGCTCGGTGCGCGTCGAGGCCGGCCAGCATGCCGGCGACGTCAGCACGGTGAACGGCTCGGTCCACGTCGGCGACGGCGCGGTGGTACGCAAGGCCAGCACGGTGAACGGCTCGGTCGATCTCGGCGGCAAGGCCCAGGCCGGCGAGGTGGGCACCGTCAACGGCGCGATCACCCTGGGCGAGGACAGCCGCGTGCAGGGCGAGGTCGGGGCGGTCAACGGCGCGGTCCGGCTCGGCCGCCATGCGGAGGTACTGGGCAAGACCTCCAACGTCAACGGCGCCATCGTGCTGGACGCCGCGCACGTGGCCGGCGGCCTCGGCACGGTCAGCGGCGACATCACGGTGGGCGCGGACTCGCGCGTGGAAGGCGGCATCCTGGTCGACAAGCCCAACGGCGGCTGGCTCCACTTCGGCAGCGACCGCAAGCCGCACGTGGTGATTGGCCCGCACGCGGTGGTGCAGGGCACGCTGGAGTTCCGCCGCGAGGTGGCGCTGGAAGTCAGCGACAGCGCGCGGATCGGCCCGGTGAAGGGCGCCACGCCGGTGAAGTTCAGCGGCGCCGCGCCGCAGTGAACGAGCGAGGGGCGAGCACTGAGGGCGCGGGCGAGGCGAGGTCGCAGCGCCGCGATGCCGCGACCTCGCTGCTCGCCCCAGCCCTCACACCCAATCACGCGGCTTGAGGTAGTCCGCCAGCCGCGCCTCGGCCGAGCCGGGCTCCGGCTGGTAGCCGTACTCGAAGCGCACCCGCGGCGGCAGGCTCATCAGGATCGATTCGGTGCGCCCGCCCGACTGCAGGCCGAACAGCGTGCCGCGGTCGTAGACCAGGTTGAACTCCACGTAGCGCCCGCGTCGGTAGAGCTGGAACTCGCGCTCGCGCTCGCCGTAGGGCGTGTCGCGGCGGCGCTCGGCGATCGGCAGGTAGGCATCGAGGAAGCCCTGGCCGACGTCGCGGGTGAAGGCAAAGCAGCGCTCGAAGCCGCCCTCGTTCAGGTCGTCGTAGAACAGGCCGCCGACGCCGCGCGTCTCGTCGCGGTGCTTCAGGTAGAAGTACTCGTCGCACCAGCGCTTGTAGCGCGGGTAGACGTCCTCGCCGTAGGGCGCGCACAGGTCGCGCGCCACCGCATGCCAGTGCACCACGTCCTCGTCGAACGGGTAGAACGGCGTGAGGTCGAAGCCGCCGCCGAACCACCACACCGGCTCCACGCCTTCCTTGCTCGCCTCGAAGTAGCGCACGTTGGCGTGCGTGGTGGGCACGTAGGGGTTCTTCGGGTGCAGCACCAGCGAAACGCCGGTGGCGATGAAGCGGCCGCCGGCCAGTTCCGGCCGGTGCGCGGTCGCGCTGGGCGGCAAGGTGTTGCCGTACACGCGCGAGAAGTTCACCCCCGCCTGTTCGAACAGCGCGCCCTCGCGCAGCACGCGCGTGCGGCCGCCGCCGCCCGCCTCGCGGGTCCAGGCGTCCTCGACGAAGCGCGCGCCGCCGTCGAGCTGCTCGATGGCGCGGCAGATGCGTTCCTGCAACTCGCGCAGGAACGCTTCCGCCCGGTCGGCTTGCTGGCTCATCGCTGGCATCCCTAAAGAGAGAAGGCGCGGAGCTTAGCAAGCGCCGGCCCTGGCCCGCTGCGGCGGCGCGTCGCGGCCGCCCTGCGCCGGCCGGTTCGGAAGCGCGCAGCGGGCTCACGCGGCCCTCACGAGGATGAATCGCCGCCGTGACATCGCCCCCGGCAGGCTAGGCATGGGACGACTCCAGCAACTAGGCTGAAAAGGATGTGTCACCCGATCGCCCCGCTGGCGGTTTCCGCCTACACCGCCAGTTCCGCCTTGGGCCTCGGCCTCGACGCCCAGCTCGTCGCGCTGCGGGCCGAAGAGGGCGCCCTGCGGCCGAACGATTTCAGCAGCGCGCCGCTGCCGTGCTGGATCGGCCGTGTGGAGGGCGTAGAAGCCGCGCCGCTGCCGCCGGCCCTGGCCGCCTGGGAGTGCCGCAACAACCGCCTCGCCTGGCTGGCGCTCGCGCAGGACGGCTTCCTCGCCCGCGTCCGCGCGGCGCGCGAGCACTACGGCGCCGCGCGCGTGGCCGTGCTGCTGGGCACCTCCACCGCGAGCATCGGCGCCACCGAGGAAGGCTACCGCCGGCTCGACGCCGACGGCCGCCTGCCCGCCGACCTGCGCCGCGAGGCCATCCACACGCCACACTCGCTGGCCGCCTTCGTGGCCGCCGCGCTGGCGCTCGAAGGCCCCTGCCTCACCATCTCCACCGCCTGCTCCTCCAGCGCCAAGGTGTTCGCCAGCGCCGAGCGCCTGCTGCGCCTCGGATTGGCCGATGCGGCGCTGGTCGGCGGCGTGGACACGCTGTGCGACAGCGTGCTGTTCGGCTTCAATGCGCTGGAGCTGGTGTCGCCCTCGCCGTGCCGGCCGTTCGACCGCGACCGCGACGGCATCTCGATCGGCGAGGCCGCCGGCTTCGCCCTGCTCGAGCGCGCCGAGGCCGCGCCGCGGGCCCCGCGCCTGCTCGGCTACGGCGAATCCAGCGACGCCTACCACATGTCCACGCCGCACCCGGAAGGCCTGGGCGCCGCGCAGGCCATGCAGGCGGCGCTGGCCTCCGCCGGCCTGCCGCCGGCCCAGGTCGACTACGTGAACCTGCACGGCACCGCCAGCCGCAAGAACGACGAGGTGGAGGCCTCACTGCTCGCGCGCCTCTTCCCCGACGGCACCCGCGCCAGCAGCACCAAGGGCTACACGGGGCACACGCTGGGCGCGGCGGGCATCCTCGAGGCGGCCTTCGCGCTGCTCGCGATCGAGCACGGGCTGGTGCCCGGCAACCTCGGCGCCGCCACGCCCGACCCGGTGTGCGGCCCGCACTTCGCCTGGCGCAGCGAGGTGCGGCGGGTGGACGTGGCGCTCAGCAATTCTTTCGGTTTCGGCGGCAACAACGCCTGCCTGGCGTTCGCCCGGAGCCCGACATGAGCGCGCTGCGCGTGCATGTGGCCGGCATCGGCCTGTGGTCGGCCGAACTGGCGGGCTTCGCCGCCTTCCGGGCCTGGCTCGACGGCGCACCGCCGGCGCCGCCCGGCGCCCGGCCTACGGCGGCCGCGCTGTCGCCCAACGAGCGCCGCCGCGCACCGGAGAGCGTGCTGCTGGCCGCCGAGGTGGCCGGGCAGGCGGTGGCGATGAGCGGCCTGGACGCCGCCGAACTGGCCTGCGTGTTCGCCTCCGCCCACGGCGACCAGGTCATCACCGACTACCTCTGCGCCACCCTGGCGCAGGAACCCACGGCGCTGTCGCCGACGCGTTTCCACAATTCCGTGCACAACGCGCCGGTCGGCTACTGGACCATCGCCACCGGCTGCCGGGCGCCCTCCACCGCGGTCTGCGCCGGCCGCACCAGCTTCGGCGCCGGCCTGCTCGAGGCTACCGCGCAGGCGCTCGCCGGGCAGCAGCCGGTGCTGCTGGTCGCCGCCGACGGGCCGGGCCAGGGGCCGCTGGCCACCATGACCGGCTGCGCCACGGCGTTCGCCTGCGCACTGGTATTGACGCCGCAGCCGGACGCGCACACGCTGGCGACGCTCCATGTGCGCCTTGAGCCCGGCGAGGCCTCCATGCCGTCCGAAGCGCTGATGAAAGGTTGGCCGCACGACAATGCCAGTGCCGCGGCGCTGCCGCTGCTCGCACGGCTCGCGCGGGCGGGCGGGGCCTGCCGTCTGCCCGCCGCCGAGCGGCTGGTGCTGGACGTCCACACGGAGCCGACCGCTTGAACGACACAACCCTGCCACGCTGGTGTGTACTGATCCCCTGCCTCAACGAGGAGGCCGCGATCCGGCAAGTGGTGACTTCGGTGCTGGCGCTGGGCGCGCCGGTGATCGTGGTCGACGACGGCTCGGACGACCGCACGCCCGCCATCGTCGGCGAGCTGCCGGTGACCCTGATCCGCCACGCCCGACGGCAAGGCAAGGGCGAGGCACTGCGCGACGGCTTCCGCGAGGCGCTGCGGCAGGGCTACGAGGCGGTGCTCACCATGGACGGCGACGGCCAGCACCTGGCCAGCGACATCCCGCGCATCGTCGCCGCGGCGCGGCGCTACCCGGGCCACATCGTGGTCGGCGCCCGCCTGCTCGACCGCGAGCAGCAGCCCAAGGGCCGCCGGCGCGCCAACGCGGTGGCCGACTGGGGCATCTCCTGGGCCTGCGCGCAGCCGGTGGCGGACACCCAGAGCGGCCAGCGCTGGTACCCGCACGAGGCGCTCGAACTGGTCGACCTGCCGGCCGAGAACTTCGTGTTCGAGGCGGCGATCCTGATCGCCGCCTCGCGCGAGAAAGGCCTCGGCGTGGTCTCGGTACCGATCGCCTCGCGCTACCAGGGCGGCTTCCGCCTCAGCCATTTCCGGCCGGTGCAGGATGTCACCCGCATCACCCTCTACACCATCGGCCGGGTGATCCACTACGGCAGCATCCTGGCCAGCCACCGCCGCGCGCAGCAACGGCCGCTGGTGCTCGACGAGCCTTTCGTGGTCGACGTGCACGGCACCTCGGAGGCGGCCAGTCACCCCGGCGGGTGAATCACCGCCGCGCGGCCGCTCGCCAGCACGCGCCCCCGATGCTCGACGCGGAAGGCGTACTGCGCGCCGGACTCGTCCGCGTAGAGGCATGCGGCATGGACGTCCAGACGTCCATCCAGCGCATCGACGTATTCCACCGCCAGCACCAGCTCGCGCAGGCTGACCAGCCGCCCCGGACGCACCGTTTCCTCGCCACGCGCGCGGGCGCGCAGCGCGCCATGCACCGCGCTCGCCTGGGCGCCATACTCGGCCAGGTGCACCGCATGCAGGCCGTGCGACCCGCGCAGCGGATGGGCGGCGTCGGCGTGGCCGAGGGCGATCGCGTGGACATGGGTGTCGTCCCAATCCTCTACGGCATCGAGCAGGCACATCGCGCCGGCGTGCGGGATCAGGTGCGACCAGTCGGTCTTGTCGAGCATGTGCCTGAAGCCTTACGAGCAGCCGCAAAGGGCCGGCGCGCCACCGCATCCGGCCACGCCGCGCGCGCATCCGATGGACATGGCCGACGGCATCTCAGCCACCGGCGCCCTCGCCCGCCACCGCGGCATCGGGGCGCGGCCGCGCCTGCGCGTGCACGTCCTGCTGCCAGAAGTCGTAGAAGTTGAACCAGTTGTAGGGCTCCTGGCGGGCGTAGTGCTCCACCCGGGCGGCGTAGCGGGCGATCAGCGCATCCAGCGCCGGGCCGCGTCCCTGGCGCGGGATCTCCACCCGCTCGGCCAGCGGCTCGAAGACCAGCCGGTAGCGGTTGCCGCCCCGGTACAGGCCGAAGCACAGCACCACCGGCACCTTGAGCGCCTGCGCCAGCAGCCACGGCCCGACCGGGAACGGCGCCGGCAGGCCGAGGAAGGGCGCGTGCCGCAGCACCTCGTGCTCGCGGCCGCGGTCGGCCAGCAGCGCCACCATCGCGCCCTGGCGGCAGGCCTCGTCGGCCGCCAGGGCGATGGAGGGGCCGCCCAGCGCGGCGTCGATCACGCTCTCGCCCATGCCCGGCGCCAGCGCCTCCAGCATCTCGGTGAGCGCCGGCGTCTTCTGCTTGTCCAGCACCACGCGCAGGGGCACCTGCGGGCAGCGCGTGCTGATCGCCCGCAGCGCGTCGAAGCTGCCCTGGTGCGAGCCGACCAGCAGCACGCCGCGTCCCTGCCGGATGCGCGCCTCCAGGTGCTCCAGCCCCTCGATCTCGATGTCGAAATCGCGCTCGCCGCGGGCGAGCAGGAAGATGCGGTCGAACAGGGTGGCGGCGAAGAAATAGAGGTGGCGCAGCACCTGCCAGGCCGAGACGGGCCGGCCGAGCACGCGCTCCAGGTACTGCCGCGAGGCGGCGCGCTCGGGCGCGCGGCGCAGGAAGAAATACAGCGTGGTCGGATACAGCACCAGGCGGCCGAAGCCGCGCCCGGCATGCAGCGCGATCATGCGGATCAGCCACAGCGCAAAGCGCCCGCCGCCCTCGCGCTGCGACTGCCAGTGCCCGCTCATGCCGGCGCGCCCTCGACCAGGCCGCGGGCGAGCAGCGCCTCGCCGAGCCGGATCTCGAAGCGCACGCGCGCGCCGGCCTCGGTCAGCGTCAGCTCGGCGCGCTGCGCGGGCCGCAGCGGCGCGACGAACTTGGCCTCGGCCACCTTCGCCAGCCGCTGCCCGCGCCAGGCGCGCAGCGCCGTCGCCACTTCATCCAGCAGCAGTACCCCGGGCACCAGCGGGTCGCCGGGGAAATGGCCGGGCAGGCAAGGGTGATCGGCGCCGATGCACAGGGCCGTCTGGAAGCGAGTCGTACTCATCCGAGTTTCGTCCGCATCGCGTGGATCAGCATAGCGCCGGCCGTGCCGCGCTCCAGGTGGCGCCGGCGCCGCGTGGGGCGAAGGCAGGCAGTGTGCCGCCACAGCGTGCCGCGGCGACGCTGAACGCCCACGGCATCAGGCCGTGCGGTGCTGCTCGATATGCGCCGACAGCGCGGCGAGGCTGCCGAAGATGCGCTGGTTGTCCGGGTTGTCCGAACGCAGCTGGAAGCCGTAGCGCTTGGACACCGCCAGCGCGATCTCCAGCGCGTCGATCGAATCCAGGCCCAGGTCGCCGCCGAACAGCGGCGCGTCCGGTGCGATCTCTTCCGGCGCAATCGTGTCCAAGTTCAGGCTCGCCACGATCAGCCGGGCCAATTCGTGCTGCGCCGCAGTCTGTTCTGCCATGCTCGATTCTAGACCTCCCAACTTACTCGCCCTCCCCCGATGGCAAGGTCGCGGAGTGTAGCATGGCCCCCTCCTTCGCCCCTGGCCTTGCGACGATGGTTCCGTGTCGTGAAGGTGTTGGGGGGACGGCATGGATGCACGCGGCGCCGCAGTCCGCCGACCGAAACGTTCGACGGCACGCAGCCGCTGCGGATACGCGAACGATGCGCCGATGCGTTGCACGCCTCGCGCATGGCGAAGCTCCGCGCAACCGGCGCGGCCTGGCGTCGTCGGTGCCGGTCAGCAGTGGCGATCGACACCCGGCATGGCGCGCAGGCGGCCACTCGCGAACGGCTTCGCTACGCGCCGCCGCGCCACTCCCGCTTTTATTTTTTGACCGGCCGCCGCCAGCCCGGAATGCTGGTCTGGCGCGCGCGCGCCACGGTGAGCGTGTCCGCCGGGGCATCGCGGGTGATCACCGCCCCGGCGCCGATGGTGGCGCCGGCGCCGATCTGCACCGGCGCCACCAGCGCGCTGTTGGAGCCGATGAAGGCGCCGTCGCCGATCTCGGTGCGGTGCTTGTGCACGCCGTCGTAGTTGCAGGTGATGGTGCCGGCGCCGATGTTCACGCCGCTGCCGATGCCGGCATCGCCCAGGTAGCTCAGGTGATTGGCCTTGCTGCCCTCGCCCAGGTGCGCGTTCTTGGTCTCGACGAAGTTGCCGATGTGCACGCCGGCAGCCAGCTCGGTGCCCGGCCGCAGCCGCGCGAACGGGCCGATGGTGCAAGAGCCGTGCGTGACCACGCCGTCGAGGTCGCAATGCGCCAGTACCACCGTGCCGGCGGCGAGGCGCACGTTCTTCAGCCGCACGAACGGGCCGATGCGCACTTCATCGCCTAGCGCCACCTCGCCTTCGAGGACCACGTCGATGTCCAGCTCCACGTCGCGGCCCGCGCTCACCGCGCCGCGCACGTCCAGGCGCGCGGGGTCGGCCAGGCGCACGCCTTCGGCCATCAGCGCGCGCGCCTGGCGGCGGCGATACTGCGCCTCCAGCTCCGCCAGCTGCAGCGGGTCGTTGGCGCCGGCCGCCTCGACGGGGTCGGCGCACTCCACGCAGCGCGCCGGCCGGCCCTCCGCCGCCGCCATGGCGAAGACGTCGGTGAGGTAGTACTCGCCCTGCGCGTTGTCACGGCCGAGCCGCGCCACCCAGGCGCGCAGCGCGGCCGCGTCGGCGCCGAGGAGGCCGGTGTTGATCAGGTCGATGGTGCGCTGCGCCTCGTTGGCGTCCTTCTCCTCCACCACCGCACGCACCAGGCCGCTGCCGTCGCGCAGCACGCGGCCGTAGCCGCGCGGCTCGGGCAGGCGGGTGGCGAGCAGGGCCAGCGGGGCGTCGCCGTCGGCGAGCGCGCGCAAGGTCTCCACCCGCGTCAGCGGCACGTCGCCGTAGAGCACCAGCACCCGCGCGCCGTCCGGCACACGCGCCAGCGCCTCGCCCACCGCGTGGCCGGTGCCCAGCTGCTCGGCCTGCAGCACCCAGTCGAGATCGTCCTGGCCGGCGAAGGCCGCCCGCACCTGCTCGCCGCGATGGCCGTAGACCACGTGGATGGCCTGCGGCGCCAGCGCCCGCGCGGCCTCCAGCACGTGCGCCAGCAGCGGCCGGCCGGCCAGGGGCATCAGCACCTTGGCACGGTGCGACTTCATCCGCTTGCCCTCGCCGGCGGCGAGGACGATGACGTGCAGGGGCGGCTGGCTCATGGCGGCAAGGCTCGGGTTTTACCGGCGGGAGAGCATAGCAGCCACGGCGTTCCGGCTCGGGTCAGCCGCCAGCCTCCGCGCCGCTGGCGGACGTCGAGGACTGCCCTGCATGGCAGGCGAAATGGAACACGTAGGTCTGGCTGAAGGGACGGGCGGCGCTGTCCACCTGATGGCTGTTGCCGTTGGCGTCGGCCGCCCAGCGGGTAACGGTCAAGGGTGCGAAACGCCATTGCGTCGCGGCCGCGCGGGCGGCGGCGATGAAGGCGCGGCGCGCCGGGTCGGCGGCGGCCTCGTCCGCCACGCGCACCTCGCCGACCTTGCCGGCCTCGTCCACGATCAGCAGGGCCTGCACGTCCACCGGCGGCGGGCAGGCAGCAAGCTGCGAGGGCGGATAGACCGGATCGACGCGCTGGATCGTGCCGGCGCCGCTGGCGACCTGGCCCAGGGCCAGTTGGTAGTGCGCCGTGCCGGCCGGCTCCACGGCCCGCCACGAGGCATCGCCCTGCGACGGCGGCGGCGACGCATGCGTCGAGGTGGTTTTCGGAACGGCGACGCAGGCCGCGAGCAGCACGACGGCGACGAGCGGCATCCCTCGCAGCGCGATGCGACGAGCCGGGCGCGATGTGCGCCTATCGCGGGCCTGGATGTCGATGGCGAATCCGCTTCGCCGCGCGCGGCGCGCGCCGGCCTCTGTCCGTTGCATCGCTCCATGCTGCCGAAACGACGACGCCGGCTCAAGGCCGGCGTCGTCGTGGATCGGAAAGATGTCGCGTCAGTGCTTGAGCGTCTTGCGCAGACGCTCCAACGCCTGCAGCTGGGTGATCGCCTCGGCCAGCTTGGCCTGCGCCTCGGCGACTTCCAGCGCATCGGTGCGGTTGGCCAGCGCGTCCTCGGCTTCCTTCTTGGCGCGCTGGGCGGCTTCTTCGTCGATGTTCTCGGAGCGGATCGCGGTGTCGGCCAGCACGGTCACTACCTGCGGCTGCACCTCCAGGATGCCGCCGCTGGTCACCGCGATGTCCACCTTCTCGCCGTCGGGCTGGGTCACCACGACCTTGCCGGGCTTGAGGCGCGTGATCAGCGGCGCGTGCCGGGGCGTGATGCCCAGTTCGCCGACTTCGCCGGTGGCGACCACCAGGGTCGCCTCGCCGGAATAGATCTCGGCTTCGGCACTGACGACTTCGACGCGAATGGTAAGGCTCATGAGGGTTCTCGCTCTGCTCGACGGGAATGGGGAATGGTGAATCGGGAATGGGGCGACGAGCTTGCGCTCTTCGATTCCCTATTCCCGATTCCCGGCTCTCGAATCATGCCGCCTTCTTGGCGCCCATCTCCTCGCCCTTCTTGATCGCCTCGTCGATGCCGCCGACCATGTAGAACGCCTGCTCGGGCAGGTAGTCCACGTCGCCGTCCACGATCATCTTGAAGCCGCGGATGGTTTCCTTGAGCGGCACGTACTTGCCCGGCGCGCCGGTGAACACCTCGGCCACGTGGAACGGCTGCGAGAAGAAGCGCTCGATCTTGCGCGCACGGGCCACGGCCTGCTTATCCTCTTCCGACAGCTCGTCCATCCCTAAGATCGCGATGATGTCCTTGAGCTCCTTGTAGCGCTGCAGCGTGCCCTGCACGCGGCGGGCCACGTCGTAGTGCTCGGCGCCGATCACCAGCGGGTCGAGCTGGCGGCTGGTCGAATCCAGCGGGTCCACCGCCGGGTAGATGCCCAGCGCCGCGATGTTGCGCGAGAGCACCACGGTGGCGTCCAGGTGGGCGAAGGTGGTGGCCGGCGAGGGATCGGTGAGGTCGTCCGCGGGCACGTACACGGCCTGGATCGAGGTGATCGAGCCGTTCTTGGTGGAGGTGATGCGCTCCTGCAGCGCGCCCATCTCCGAGGCCAGGGTCGGCTGGTAGCCCACCGCGGAGGGCATGCGGCCGAGCAGCGCGGACACCTCGGTGCCGGCCAGCGTGTAGCGGTAGATGTTGTCCACGAAGAACAGCACGTCGCGGCCCTTGCCGTGCTCGTCCTTCTCGTCGCGGAAGTACTCGGCCATGGTCAGGCCCGTCAGCGCCACGCGCAGGCGGTTGCCCGGCGGCTCGTTCATCTGGCCGTACACCATGGCCACCTTGTCGAGCACGTTGGAGTCCTTCATCTCGTGGTAGAAGTCGTTGCCCTCGCGGGTACGCTCGCCCACGCCGGCGAACACGGACAGGCCCGCGTGCGCCTTGGCGATGTTGTTGATGAGCTCCATCATGTTCACGGTCTTGCCCACGCCGGCACCGCCGAACAGGCCGACCTTGCCGCCCTTGGCGAACGGGCAGACCAGGTCGATCACCTTGATGCCGGTCTCGAGCAGGTCGCTGGCGGCGGCCTGCTCGTCGTAGCTCGGCGCCTCGCGGTGGATCACCCAGTCGGCCTGGCCTTCGATCGGGCCGGCCTCGTCGATCGGGTTGCCGAGCACGTCCATGATGCGGCCGAGCGTGGCCTTGCCCACCGGCACCTTGATGCCTTCGCCGGTGTTGCGCGCGATCAGGCCGCGCTTCAGGCCGTCGGTGGAGCCGAGCGCGATCGTGCGCACGATGCCGTCGCCGAGCTCCTGCTGGACTTCCAGCGTGATCGCGGTGCCGTCGATCTTCAGCGCGTCGTAAACCTTCGGCACCTGGTCGCGCGGGAACTCCACGTCGATAACCGCGCCGATGATCTGTACAACCTTGCCCTGACTCATGGATCTGCTCCGGATGGATCTTTCAGTGTCTGTTGCGGCGCCGCCTCAGCGTCGCCAATGAATGGGTATCGCGAGACTCACACCGCCGCGGCGCCGCCGACGATTTCCGAGATTTCCTGGGTGATCGCCGCCTGGCGGGCCTTGTTGTAGACCAGGGTCAGCTCGTCGATCACCTTGTTCGCATTGTCGGAGGCGGCCTTCATCGCCACCATGCGCGCGGCATGCTCGCAGGCGAGGTTCTCCAGCACCGCCTGGTACACCACCGACTCCACGTAGCGTGCCAGCACGTACTCGAGCACGGTCGCGGCGTCGGGCTCGTAGATGTAGTCCCAGTCGTGCTGCTGCTCGAGCTTGAGGCCGGCGACTGGGGTGTTCGGCGAAGCCTCGCGCTTGCCTTCCTCCACCGCCTCCAGCTCCGCCGCCACCACCGGCAGCGGCAGCAGCGCTTCGATCGCCACGCGCTGCACCATGGTGTTGACGAAGTCGTTGTAGGCCAGGAACACGCGGTCGAGCTTGTTCGCGCTGTAGGCGTCCAGCACCACCTTGATCACGCCGACCAGGCTCTCCAGCTTCGGCTTCTCGCCCAGGTGCGACACGCTGCCGACCAGGTTCACGCCCTTCAGGCGCTTGAAGAACTGCACGGCCTTCTGGCCGATCGCCACCACGTCCACTTCCACGCCCTGGTCCTGCCAGGCCTTGATGGCCGGCAGCAGGCGGCGGAACAGGTTGGAGTTCAGGCCGCCGCACAGGCCACGGTCGGTGGTGACCACCACGTAGCCCACGCGCGCGACCTGCTCGCGCTCCTGCAGGAACGGGTGGCGGAAGTCGGTGCTGGCCTGGGCGACGTGCGCGATCACCTTGCGCATCTGGCGCGCGTAGGGGCGCGAGGCCTTCATCAGGTCCTGCGCCTTGCGGATCTTCGAGGCCGAGACCATTTCGAGCGCGCGCGTCACCTTGCGCATGTTCTGCGTGCTCTTGATCTTGGTTTTGATTTCGCGTCCGCCTGCCATCTTTTCTCGCTCGCTGTGCTCGCTCGAGGGAATCGGGAATGGGGAGTCGGGAATAGGGCGGCGAGCCTTGAGCTCTTCCGATTTCCTATTCCCTGACTCTCTATTCCCGGCTTACCAACTACCGGTCTTCTTGTACTCGTCCAGGCCGGCCTTGAAGCTGCCTTCGATGTCGCCGTTCCAGTCGCCGCTGGCGTTGATCTTGGCCAGCAGCTCGCCGTGGTTCTGCTCGAAGAAGGCGTGCAGGCCCTTCTCGAAGGCCAGCACCTTGTTCACCGGCACGTCGTCCAGGTAGCCCTTCTCGGCCGCGTACAGCGACAGGCCCATGGCGGCGATCGACAGCGGCGCGTACTGCTTCTGCTTCATCAGCTCGGTCACGCGCTGGCCGCGGTCGAGCTGGGCGCGGGTGGCCGGGTCGAGGTCGGAGGCGAACTGGGCAAAGGCCGCCAGCTCGCGGTACTGGGCCAGCGCCAGCTTCACGCCGCCGGAGAGCTTCTTGACGATCTTGGTCTGCGCGGCGCCGCCCACACGCGACACCGAGATGCCCGCGTTCATGGCCGGGCGGATGCCGGCATTGAAGAGGTCGGTCTCGAGGAAGATCTGGCCGTCGGTGATCGAGATCACGTTGGTCGGCACGAAGGCCGACACGTCGCCGCCCTGGGTCTCGATGATCGGCAGCGCGGTGAGCGAGCCGGTCTTGCCCTTGACGGCGCCGTTGGTGAACTGCTCCACGTACTCGGCCGACACGCGCGAGGCGCGCTCGAGCAGGCGCGAGTGCAGGTAGAACACGTCGCCCGGGTAGGCTTCGCGGCCCGGCGGGCGCTTGAGCAGCAGCGAGATCTGGCGGTAGGCCACGGCCTGCTTGGAGAGGTCGTCGTAGACGATCAGCGCGTCTTCGCCGCGGTCGCGGAAGTACTCGCCCATGGCGCAGCCCGAGTACGGCGCGATGTACTGCAGCGCCGCCGACTCGGAGGCCGAGGCCACCACCACGATGGTGTTGGCCAGCGCGCCGTGCTCCTCGAGCTTGCGCACCACGTTGGCGATCGAGGAGCGCTTCTGGCCGATGGCGACGTAGATGCACTTAATGCCCGAATCCTTCTGCGCGATGATCGCGTCGATCGCCATCGCGGTCTTGCCGGTCTGGCGGTCGCCGATGATCAGCTCGCGCTGGCCGCGGCCCACCGGCACCATCGCGTCCACCGACTTGTAGCCGGTCTGCACCGGCTGGTCGACCGACTGGCGCCAGATCACGCCCGGCGCCACCTTCTCGATCGGCGAGCTCAGCGAGGCGCCCAGCGGGCCCTTGCCGTCGATGGGGTTGCCCAGCGCGTCGACCACGCGGCCGAGCAGTTCCGGGCCCACCGGCACCTCGAGGATGCGGCCGGTGGTCTTGGCGACGTCGCCCTCGCGCAGGTGCTGGTACTCGCCCAGCACCACCGCGCCGACCGAGTCGCGCTCGAGGTTCAGCGCCAGCGCGAAGGAGCCGCCCGGCAGTTCGATCATTTCGCCCTGCATCACGTCGGCCAGGCCGTGGATGCGCACGATGCCGTCGGACACGCTGATGATCGTGCCCTCGTTGCGGGCCTCCGCGCCGAGCTTGAACTGCTCGATGCGGGTCTTGATCAGCTCGCTGATCTCGGACGGGTTGATGGTGGTGCTGGACATGGTCGTTGATCCTTGGGTCTGCGCCGCCTTCGCGGCACCCGATGAATTTGAATCGTGTCGTTACGCCAGGGCGCCGGCTAGGCGGGCCAGGCGGCCGCGCGCGGAGCCGTCGATCACTTCGCTGCCGGTGTCGATCACCACGCCGCCGAGCAGCGCGGGGTCGACCGCCGTTTCCAGTTCGATCTCGCGCTTGAAGCGGCGCTTGAGCGAGGCCTTCAGTTGCTCGGCCTGCGCGGCGTCGAGCGCCATCGCGCTGGTCACCTTCACCAGCAGCTGCTGCTCGGACTCGCGCTTGTACTCCTCGAACAACTCGGCCACTTCCGGCAGCAGCGCCAGACGCCGCTGCGCGGCCAGTTCGCCGAGGAAGCGCGCGAACGCGCCGTCGGCCGGCGCGCCCTCGGGCAGGTGCAGCGCGGTCAGCTGCGCAGGTGCAACGCGCGGGTCGTTGCCGAAACCGGCCACGCGCGGGTCCTTCGCCACCGCGGCGGCGAAGGCCAGCGCCTGCGACCACGGCGCCAGCGCACCGGCCTCGTGAGCCAGCTCGAAGGCCGCACGGGCGTAGGGACGGGCGAGGGTGAGTGCCTGCGCCATGGCTTAGATCTCGGCCGCGAGCTGGTCGAGCATGGCCTTGTGGGCCGAGGCGTCGATCTCGCGCTGCACGATCTTCTCGGCGCCCTGCACCGCCAGGCGGCCCACCCAGCCGCGCAGCTCCTCGCGGGCGCGCTGCTGCATGCTGGCTACCTCGTCCTCGGCGGAGGCCTTCACCCGCGCCGCTTCGGCCAGCGCCTCGGCGCGCGCCTTCTCGACGATCTGCGCGGCCTGCTGCTGCGCCTTGTCGACGATCTCGGCGGCCTGCTGGCGCGCCTGCTTGATCTCGAGCTCGACCTTGGCGTCGGCCGCCTTCAGTTCGGCGTTCGCGCGCTCGGCCGCGGCCAGACCGTCGGCCACCTTCTTCTGGCGCTCCTCGATCGCGCGGCTGAGCTGCGGCCAGATGAACTTGGTGGTGAACCAGACCAGGATGGCGAAGGAGACCATCTGGCCCAGGAAAGTCAGGTCGATTTTCATGGGCTTTCCGATAATTCCGGTGACGGGTTAAGCCGCCATCCGCCGCAACCCGAGGCTGCGGCGGCGCGATCGTCCGATCAACCGCCGGTGGCGGCGCGGACAGCCTCGATCAGCGGGTTGGAGAACGCGAACAGCAGCGCCACGGCCAGGCCGATGATGAAGGCCGCGTCGATCAGGCCGGCGAGCAGGAACATGCGGCCCTGCAGCAGCGGCACCAGCTCCGGCTGGCGGGCGGCGGACTCGAGGAACTTCGAGCCCATGATGCCGATACCCAGACAAGCGCCCAGCGCGCCCAGGCCGATGATGAGACCGATGGCAATGGCGGTCAGGCCCTGCACGTGTGCGATGAGTTCCATGGTGTTCTCCTGTGAAACGGTTGGATGGCTGAAGAAAAACTGGGGAAAACGCAGCGAAAAGCTTAGTGGTGCTCGCGCGCCATCGTGATGTAGACGATGGTCAACATCATGAAGATGAACGCCTGCAGCAGGATGATCAGGATGTGGAAGATCGCCCAGGCGGTGTTGAACAGCACGCCCGGCACGAAGCTGATCCAGCTGGCGAAGAGGCCGGCGATCAGCATGAACACCAACTCGCCGCCGTACATGTTGCCGAACAGTCGCATCGCCAGCGACACCGGCTTGGAGAGGTACTCCACCACGTTGAGCAGCAGGTTGAACGGCATCAGCGCCACCTGCGCCACCGGGTTGCCGGCGTGGAACGGGGCGACCAGCAGGTCCTTGCCGAAGCCGAAGCCGCCCTTGGCCTTCACGCCATGCGCGATGATGATCAGGAACACGGCCGCGGCCAGCGCCACCGTGGTGTTGATGTCGGCGGTGGGCACCCAGCGGAAGAAGGTGTGGTGCGCGGCCTCGTCGCCGGCCACGGTCTTCACCGCCCAGCCCGGCGCATCCAGCGGCAGCAGGTCCATCGCGTTCATCAGCGCGACCCACATGAAGATCGACAGCGCCAGCGGCGTCAGCGTGCGGCGGTCGCCGTGGAAGGTGTCCTTGACCTGGGTGTCGACGAATTCGACCACCAACTCGACGAAGGCCTGCCCCTTGGACGGCACGCCCGAGGTGGCGCGGCGCGCCCGCAGCCAGAACCACACGCAGAACAGCAGCCCCAGCGCGAACGAAACCAGCAGCGTATCCAGATGGATCTGCATGAAGCTGCTATCGCCGAGCACCAGCGTGTGATGGTGCAGGTGATGCTGGATGTAGCCGGTGAGACCGTCTTGCGGCTCGCTCGCCATGTCTTTCAGCCCTTGAATCTGAACGCCAGCAGATTTATTGCGTAAGCTGCCACCAGCCCCGTGATGGCGGCCAGTGGCGGCAACTTGAATTGGCCAATGATCACGATCAGCCCTCCGATGATCGCGATCCATTTGAGGATCATGCCCGCCAGCAGTCGTCCCAGCGCCAGGCCAGCGACGCTGATCCCGGCGAAGGCGCGCGCCGACAACAACACGTTGCCCACTGCGACGAGCAGCGCGCCCGCTGCGGCGGCCAGGGCCTCGCGGCGTCCTCGCGCGAGAAAGGCGAGACCCGCCACGGCTGCCACGGCCAGCTGCCACAACACGATGCGCAGCGCGAGACGCCGTCCGGAGACTAGACTGTTGAGCACGTGAAGATCCCGCGCGGCTTCGCTCTAGGCGTCACCCTTTGCTGCCACGGGTCACGATCCAATTCTGAAAAGTATATCAGCCGCCCATTTGCACGAACAAGTTGCATCGCAGCTTCCTGCGCGGCGCCGGGCCATCGTGCGGGCGCGCGGCGGCCGACGTCGCAGCATGGAAGAAGGGCCGCGATTTCGCGCTGCACCGACGTCGCCACGGCCTTGCGGAGCAGACCCTCCTCCCATCCAAAGCCGTCGCGCTTTTGGCGCGCCGCAACATCGTGCGAGGCGACCGATGCGCGGAATGTCGCAGTGCCTCGGCGCGCCGTGTGCGCCTCAGAAACTGTCGCGGCCGCAGCTCGCGCCCGACGTGCAGGTCTCATGCACCACCACCCGATCGAGACCCGGCAGCGAGGACTCCAGGCGACGAAAGATCCAGCGCGCCAGCATCTCGCTGGTCGGGTTCTCCAGCCCCTCGATGTCGTTGAGGTAGCGATGGTCGAGTTGCTCGAACAGCGGCGCGAAGGCGGCCTTGACGTCGGCGAAATCCATCACCCAGCCGGTCGTCGCATCCGGCTCGCCGGCGACGTGGATCTCGATGCGGAAGGAATGGCCGTGCAGGCGCGCGCACTTGTGCCCGGCGGGCACATTGGGCAGCCGGTGGGCGGCCTCGATCTGGAAAACCTTGAAGATGTGCATGGCGCCGATCCAGCAGCCGGACGGACCGGAAGGGTGCGCGCAAGGCGGACCCGGAAACGATGGTGGCTATGGGTGGACTCGAACCACCGACCCCAGCATTATGAGTGCTGTGCTCTAACCGGCTGAGCTACATAGCCAGAAACTTCACTGCAGACCGCAATGGGTCCGCACAGAGCCGCTCAGTCTAGTCGAGAGACGGTCGACATTCAAGCCTCGGCTTGCCGCCTTTCGGTGGGCTGTGCTTGAATCGTTTCGTGTGACGAGGCCGCCGCCGTTTCGCGGCCTCGGCCGGCCGAGGAGGCGACATGATCGACGTGGATGGTTACCGCCCGAATGTAGGCATCGTGCTGCTCAACGCAGACGGTCGCCTGTTCTGGGCGCGCCGCGTCAACCGCGACGGTTGGCAGTTCCCGCAGGGTGGCATGCGCAGCGACGAGACGCCGCTGGAAGCGATGTACCGCGAGCTGAAGGAAGAAACCGGCCTCTCCCCCCATCACGTCGAGGTGGTCGCCAACACCCGCGGCTGGCTGCGCTACCGCCTGCCCAGCCGCTACGTGCGCCACCACCAGCGCCCGGTCTGCATCGGGCAGAAGCAGGTGTGGTTCCTGCTGCGCCTGGTCGGCGAGGAAAACGCCCTGCAGCTGGACGGCTGCGAGAAGCCCGAGTTCGACCTCTGGCGCTGGGTCGATTTCTGGTATCCGGCCACCCACGTGGTCAACTTCAAGCGCAGCGTGTACGAGCGTGCACTACGCCATTTCGCGCCGGTGGTGGAGGCCCTGCTCGAAGTCCAGCTGGGCAGCCAACCGCGCCGCGAACAGACGGACCACGGCGGCGGCTGTGCTGCTGCCTGAACGTCTCGCCAGGGGTTGTTGACAATCATTCGCATTCACAGTCCAATGCACGGCATGTACATCTGCCTGTGCAACGCCGTCACCGACCACGACATCCGCCGCGCCGCGGCCGAGGGTGTACGCAGCTTCGGCGAGCTGCAGGCGCGCACCGGCTGCTCGGACTGCTGCGGCACCTGTGAATCGGCCGCACGTGCCTGCCTCGACCAGGCGATGGCGCAGACGGTGCCACTGTCGCTGCCGGTCGTCCCCGCCTGAAGCCTGCCCGCGGATCGCTTCCGCCCTCGCGCGGAAGCATTCTCGTTCCGCCGCGCCCTCGCACCATGCGCTAGTCTCCGCCGACAAAACGCTTCCAAGGAGACGCGCCCATGAAAGGGGACGCCAAGGTCATCGAGTACCTCAACAAGGTGCTCTACAACGAGTTGACCGCGATCAATCAGTATTTCCTGCACGCCCGCATGTTCAAGGACTGGGGTTACCAGGAGCTGGCCGACCACGAGTACAAGGAATCGATCGAGGAGATGCGCCACGCCGACAAGCTGATCGAGCGCATCCTGTTCCTCGACGGCCTGCCCAACCTGCAGACGCTGGGCAAGCTGCGCATCGGCGAGAACGTGCTCGAATGCCTGCAGGGCGACCTGGACCTGGAGATGCTCGCCACCGCCGACCTGCGCGCGGCGATCGCGCACAGCGAGGGCATCGCCGACTACGTCAGCCGCGACATCTTCAAGGCCATCCTGCACGATGAGGAGAACCACATCGACTGGCTGGAAACGCAGTTCAGCGTGGTCAAGGACATCGGCGCCGAACGCTACCTGCTGAGCAAGGTCGGCGACTGACCTGCGCCAACGGCCGCGCGGAAGCGTGCGGCCGTTCCTTGACGCTTTCGTCACGGCCGGGCTATACCGATTTTTTTCGCCGGGTAGCCCCGATGGCCTCACGCCGCCCACCGCCGCGCTACGTCGTGCGCCCGCACGATGACCACGCCCTGCGCCGCCGCCGGCGATGGCTGGGCGCCGCCTGGCTGGGCAGCCTGCTGCTCACCGCGCTCGTCACCGGCACGCTGGCCTGGCGCACCACGCCGGCCGCCGTCGACCACCACGAACTGAAGCAACTGGCGACCGAGAACGACACCCTCAAGCAGCAGGTGATCAACCTGCAGCGCGCCGAGCAGGTCAACACCATCGCCACCAAGGCATTGCGCGACGCGCTGGCCGAGCGCGAAGCCGAGATCGGCGGCCTGCGCACCGACCTCGGCTTCTACGCCAAGCTGGTGGGCGGCGACGCGCAGCGCCAGGGGCTCGACGTGCAGGCCACGCAGTTGGAGCCAGTGGCCGGCTCGCGCGGCTGGAACCTCGCGCTCAACCTCAGCCAGAACGCCAAGCGCGGCGAGGAAGTCAGCGGCCGCCTGCGGGTCGGCGTGGAAGGCATGCGCGGCAACCGCGTGGAACAGCTGGACTGGCCCGCGCTGGGCGACGCCGCGCAGAAGGACGGCCTGCCGTTCCGCTTCAAGTATTTCCAGCAGCTGCACGCCACGCTCGTGCTGCCCGCCGACTTCCAGCCGCTGCGCCTGCACATCCGCGCCCAGGCCGATGGCGATGCCGCGCTCGACCGCGTGATCGCCTGGCGCGACGCCATCGGCGACAAACCGACCACCCAGGGGATTTGACATGCTTCAGCGCAAACGCAGCGAACGCCCGTCCGGCACGTCCGGCAGCCTCGACACCAGCCTGATCGCCCAGGGCACCACGATCCACGGCGACCTGCGCTTCAGCGGCACGCTGCACCTGGACGGGCGCGTCGAGGGCGCGGTGCTGGCCGAGGGCGGGGAGGCGGTGTTCACGCTGAGCGAGCACGGCCAGGTGATCGGCGAGATCCGCGTGCCGCAGGCGGTGATCAACGGCCTGGTGCAGGGCGACATCCATGCCGGCACGCGGCTGGAACTGGCGCCGCAGGCACGGGTGACCGGCGACGTGCACTACCGCACGCTGGAGATGGCCGCCGGCGCCCAGGTCAACGGGCGCATGGCCCACCAGGCCGAGGAGGGCCGCCGCGAACTGCCCGCCCCGGCGCTGGACGAAGCCGTGCCGGCCTGAACGCGCTATCCTGCTCGCCCGAGCTTGAGCTTGCCCGCCGCAGCCGCATATCCCTCCTATGGAAACCCTGCTCTCGATCCCCGACTACCGCTCCAGCGGCGCGCCCATGGTGTTCACCGAGGCGGCCGCGCGCAAAGTGCACGAACTGATCGTCGAGGAAGGCAACCCCGACCTCAAGCTGCGCGTGTACATCAGCGGCGGCGGCTGCTCGGGCTTCCAGTATGGCTTCACCTTCGACGAGGCCCGGGCCGAGGACGACTTCGCGCTGGAGCGCGACGGTGTCACCCTGCTGGTGGACCCGCTCTCGCTGCAATACCTCACCGGCGCGGAAATCGACTACACCGAGAACCTCTCCGGCTCGCAATTCGTGATCCGCAACCCCAACGCCAAGACCACCTGCGGCTGCGGCTCCTCGTTCTCGATCTGATCCGGCGCGGATGGCTCCGTTGCGCCCCAACACCTTCGCCGGGCTGAGCCTGGTCCTCGACCGCGTCGCCGAGCGGCGCGACGAGTTGGACTGGGTGGAGGCGCAGGCGCTCTCGGACGAGGCGCGCTACCTGCTGCTCGACCCGGCCGGCGAAACCTGGCTGCTGGCGGAACGCGAAGCCCTGCGCTGGCTCGATGCGAACGAGCGCCGCGCCCTGTTCGCCGACCTTCCCGCCAGCCTGCTCGGCATCGCCGAGGGGCGTCCGCACTTCCTGCTCGCACTCGACGACGCCCATCCGGCGGACGCGCTCACCGCCGCGCTCGGCGCCCGCCGCATCGGCCTGCGCGACGCCGGCCTGCTGCTGCCGGCGGCCGAGGCCGGCCTGTTCGCCTACGCCAAGGGCCTGGCCCACTGGCAGCGCGAGACGCGCTATTGCGCCTACTGCGGCGCGCCGCTGGTGCTGGTGGCGTCCGGCCACCGCGCGCGGTGCACCAACGCGGCCTGCGGCCGGCTGCACTTCCCGCGCACGGACGCGGCGATCATCGTGATCGTGGAGCACGAGGGCGCCTGCCTGCTCGGCCGCCAGGCCGGCTGGCCGCCCGGCCGCTATTCCACCCTGGCCGGCTTCGTGGAGCCGGGCGAATCGCTGGAAGACGCCGTGCGCCGCGAGGTGGCGGAAGAATCGGGCGTGCGGGTGGAGGCCGTGCACTACCACTCCTCACAGCCCTGGCCGCTGCCTGCCTCGCTGATGGTCGGCTTCACCGCCACCGCGCATTCGCGCGACATCCAGTTGCGCGACAGCGAGCTGGAAGACGCGCGCTGGTTCACGCCGCAGCAGATCGCCGCGGGCCTCGCCGACGGCAGCCTGCTCACGCCGACGCGGCTGTCGGTGTCCTACCAGCTGATCGCGCACTGGCTGCGCGAGCGCGCCGGCCTGGAGCTGGATACGCTCGTCGCGCGCTGACCTGCCGCACCGTGCGGTCGCGCATCAGGCCGCCGGCTCCCTACAATGGAGCGCGTCCCCCGGGAGTTTCGACCATGGCCGTCCCCCTGCTTGCCGTGCTGATCACCCTCGGCCTGCTGCACATGCTGCCGCAGCTCGCGCAGCGCCGCGACGATCCGCTGTTCCGCCGCTGGGTGCGGCAGCTGGACGACACCGCCGGCCGCGGCCGCGTGCTGCTCGCCCTGCTGCCGCCGGTGCTGCTGTGCCTGCTGCTGGACTGGCTGTTCGGCCGCGCGCCACTGGGCGAGTTCGTGCAACTGTTGTTCGGCGTGCTGGTGCTGCTCTACAGCTTCGGCCCGCGCGAGTTCGAGGCCGACCTCGAAGCGGTCCTGCAGGCCGGCGACCCGCCTGGACGCGAAGCCGCCGTGCAACGGCTGGCGGAACCGGGCGGGCAGGTCGTCTGGAACGCCCATGCGGTGGGCGAGGTGATCGCCATGGCGGCGCTGCGCCGGCGCTTCGGCGTGGTGTTCTGGTTCTTCGTGCTCGGCCCGGCCGGCGCGCTGCTGTACCGGCTGGCGCAGACGCTGGGCCGCGACGACGGCGCCTCGGCCGACGGCGCCACGCACGCGCGCTACGTGGCCAACGCGCTGGACTGGCTGCCCGCGCAGCTGCTGGTGTTCACCCTGGCCCTGGTTGGCCACTGGGAAACGGTGATCGGCGCCTGGCGCCGCTGGCACGAGACGGCCGGGCCGACCAGCTGGTACCGGCAGGAGCCGGGCTTCCTCGGCGACGCCGCCTGTGCCGACATCGCGATGGAGATCGAGGGCGGCGACGGCTACACCGAAGAGCGCGCCGATCCGCTGCTGGAACTGCGGCGCATGCGCAGCACCTTCCTGCGCGCCCTGCTGGCGTGGCTGTGCGTGGTGGCGCTGGTGGTGCTGGGCGGCTGGGCGAACTGATCGTCCGCGGCACCGCCGTCCGGCACCGCGCCAAAGCGGCGCGCGCGTGAACGCATCCCTCAAGCCATCGCCCCGCGCAATTCGCGCACCCGCGTCTCTAGCCCTTCGATGCGCACCTGCGCGGGCGCCACCGGCGCATCCACCACCAGCTCCACCCGCGCGCGGAAGCGCCGCGGCAGGCGCGCGCGATGCAGCATGCTGTCGCGCCGGCTCCACACGCTGCCCCACAGGCCGCGCAGCGCCATCGGCACCACCGGTACCGGGCGGCGCTCGAGGATGCGCAGCACGCCCGGCCGAAACGGCGCCACGTCGCCGTCGCGGGTCAGCCCGCCCTCGGGGAAGAGGCACACCAGCTCGCCGTCGGCGAGCGCCGCGTCGATCGCCTCGTAGGCCTGCTGCAGCACCGCCGGATCTTCCTGCTGCCCCGCGATCGGGATCGCCTTGGCGGTGCGGAACACGAAGTTGAGCAGCGGCAGGTTGAAGATCCTGTAGTGCATCACGAAGCGCGCCGGCCGCCGCAGGCTGGCCATCAGCAGCAGCGGGTCCATGAAGCTCACGTGGTTGCACACCAGGATGGCCGGCCCTTCCTCGGGCACGTGGCGCAGGCCGTCCACGCGCACCCGGTAGAACGTGTTCACCAGCACCCAGGTGATGAAGCGCATCACGAACTCGGGCACCAGCACGAAGATATAGGCCGCCACCGCCACGTTGAGCAGCGCGACGGCGAGGTAGATCTGCGTCGCCTCCAGCCCCAATGCGCCGAGCCCCAGCCCGAAGCCGGCGGCCAGCACGATCAGCAGCGCGTTGACGATGTTGTTGCCGGCGATCACGCGCGAGAGCCGCTCGCGCGGCGCGCGCGCCTGCACGTAGGCGAACAGCGGCACCACGTAGAGCCCGGCGGAGAGGCCGATCAGGGCGAGGTCCAGCGCCACCCGCCAGCTGCCCGGCTGGCCCAGGAAGGCCAGCCAGTCCAGGCCTTGCGCCACCGCGGCGCCGTGCCGCGCGAAGTGCAGGTCCACCCCGAACACGGTGAGGCCGAAGGCGCCCAGCGGCACCAGGCCGATCTCCACCCGCCGCCCGCCGATGCGCTCGCACAGCAGCGCGCCCACGCCGGTGCCGATCGAGAACAGGGTGAGCACCAGCGTGTTCACCGAACCGTCGCCGCCCAGCGTGCCGCGCGTGTAGGTGGGCAACTGCGCCACCAGCACGGTGCCGAAGAACCAGAACCAGGAGATGCCGAGCACCGCGTTCCACACCGCGCGGTCGGCGCGGGTGAGCGCCAGCACGCGCGCCGTCTCGCTGAAGGGGTTCCAGTTGAGCTTGAGCTGCGGCGCGGTGGCCGGCGCCGGCGGCACGCGCCGGCTGACGAGGTAGCCGCCGACCGCCACCGCCATCGTCACCAGCGAGACCACCACCGGCCCCGCGCCCGCGATCAGCATCAGCGCGCTGCCCACGATCATGCCAACCAGGATCGCCAGCTGCGTGCCCATCTCCACCAGGCCGTTGCCGCCCACGAGTTCCGCGGGCGCGAGCGCCTGCGGCAGGATCGCGTACTTGATCGGCCCGAACACCGTCGAATGCAGTCCCATCAGGAACAGCACCACCAGCAGCAGCGCGGCGTGGTGCGTGTAGAAGCCCACCGCCGCCACCGCCATCGCCGCGATCTCGAACAACTTCACCGCGCGGATGATGCGCGTCTTCTCGAACTTCTCCGCCAGTTGCCCCGCGCTGGCCGAGAACAGGAAGAAGGGCAGGATGAACAGCGCCGGCGCGAAGTTGGTGTAGAGCGCCACCGTGCGCTCGCCCAGCCCCATCTGGAACGCCACCAGCATCACCATCGCGTTGCGGAAGGCGTTGTCGTTGAACGCGCCGAGCGCCTGGGTCCAGAAGAACGGCGCGAAGCGGCGGCTGCCGAGCAGGGCGAATTGGCTCATACGCGCCTTGGGCTTGGAAGTAGTCGCTAGCGTAGCGTGAATGCGTTGCCGTCCAGCGCCGGCATGGCGGTTTGGGCGCGAGCGCGACGAGGTCCGCCCCGTGCACCGCCGCGGGCCGAATGGCGGCCGGAACCGAAGCGCGCGCTTCGCCGGCCGCCACGCCAGCGGCCGGCGCTCCCGCTCAGCGCTGGCGCTCGATGTCCGCGCCGCCGCCCGGCAGCGGCGCGTCGCCCTGCACGGTGAGCGCCTTGCCGTCCCAGCCCAGCGTGCGCAGCGAGCGGTCCATCACGCCCTGCACCAGGATGCGCTTGCCGTCGGGCGTGAACACCAGGCCCTGCGGCCACAGCGTGCCCGGCGCCTGCGCGAGCCGGGTCAGGTGGCCGTCGGCGAGGGCGAACACGGTGACGACGCCGCGCGGGTGGTAGAGCGGGCTCTGCTGCGGCATCGCCGAACCGTTCTGCGAAACCACGGCGAGGTAGCGGCCGTCGGGCGAGATGTCGGTGCCTTCCGGCGCGTTGGGCACGGCCACCGTCTGCACCACGCGATAAGGCCGGGCGGCGAGGTCGAGCACGGCGAGGCCGCCGGGCTTGCCTTCGCCATGGCCGAGCAGGTTGATCACCGCGTAGCGGCCGTCGGGCGTGAGGCGGATGGTCCACGGGCCGGGCTGCAGGGCGATCGGCTCGGGCTCCACGCGCACCGTGTCGCCGTCGAGATCGAGCACATGCACGCGGTCGCCCTTCCACAGGCTGACCAGGGCGTGGCGGCCGTCCGGCAGGATGGCGAGGCCGGCGGGGAAGCCCGGCTCACCCGGCAGCGCGATGACCTGGCCCTCGCTCAGCCGCTGCCCGTCGAAGCGGTACCAGGAGAGCGTGCCGGAAACGCCGCCGGCGACCAGCACGTGCCTGCCGTCCGGCGTGATGCGCACGGTGGTGGCGCCGGGCGTGGCATGCACCTGCTGCACCACGCGCGGCGCGGCGCCGGCGAGGTCGATCACGCTGAGGCGATCGTCCGGCGTGATGGCCTGCCTGGCGTCGTCCGCGCGCGAGGCGGAAGCCACCAGCGCGATGCGGCCGTCCGCCGACACCGTCACCGCGGTCGGCGGGCCGACCACGCTGGTCGGCACCTCGACGCTCGCGCGCACGCGCCAGCGCCCCTGCGCGTCCGGCGCCAGCACGGAGAGCGTGTCGGCGTGCAGCGGCTGCGGCAGCACCTGCTTGGCCTCGGGGTTGAGCACCGAGTGCGCGTCGTTGGCGGAGACCACCACCTGGGCGTGGGCCGCGGTGGCGGCCAGGCCCAGGCTTAGGCATGAGACGACGGCGAGCAGAGCTTTCATGGCATGGCCTTGCGAGAGGAGTGGAGCGACCCGGCGGCGACCGGCCGTCGCGGGTCGGGAAACGGCTCAGCCGCGGCGCAGCGCGCGGTGGGCGATGTCGCGGCGGCAGAAGCCGCCGTTGAAGCGGATCTTCGCCACCGCCTCGTAGGCGTGCTCGCGCGCGGCGGCGATGTCCTTGCCCAGCGCGCAGACGGTGAGCACGCGCCCGCCGGCGGTGACGGCACGGCCCTCGGCATCCAGTTTGGTGCCGGCGTGGAACACCTTCACGTCGGTGCCCACGGCGGCGTCGAGGCCCTCGATCACGTCGCCGCTTTGCACCTTGCCGGGATAGCCGCCGGCGGCCAGCACCACGCCGATGGACGGGCGCGGGTCCCAGACGGCATGGGTGCGCTCAAGTTCGCCGTCCAGCGCGGCCTCGACCAGCTCGACCAGGTCGGACTTCAGGCGCAACATGATCGGTTGCGTCTCCGGGTCGCCGAAGCGCACGTTGAACTCGATCACCTTGGGCGCACCGCGCTTGTCGATCATCAGGCCGGCGTAGAGAAAGCCGATGAAGGGCGCGCCCTCGGCGGCCATGCCGCGCAGGGTGGGCTCGATCACCTCTTTGAGGATGCGCTGCTCCACCGCCGGCGTGACCACCGGCGCGGGCGAGTAGGCGCCCATGCCGCCGGTGTTGGGGCCGAGGTCGCCCTCGTCGCGGCGCTTGTGGTCCTGGCTGGAGGCCATGGGCAGCGCGTGCTGGCCGTCGCTCATCACGATGTAGCTGGCCTCCTCGCCTTCGAGGAATTCCTCGATCACCACCCGCGCGGAGGCGTCGCCATAGGCGTGCGCGCCGAGCATGTCGTGCAGCGCGAGTTCCGCGTCGGCGAGGGTCAGCGCCACCACTACGCCCTTGCCGGCGGCGAGGCCGTCGGCCTTGATCACGATCGGCGTGCCGCCGCTCTGATGGGCCTGTTCGCGCACGTAGGCCAGCGCGGGATGCAGCTCGGTGAACACCGCGTAGCGCGCGGTGGGGATGTTGTGGCGGAGCAGGAAATCCTTGGCGAAGGCCTTGGAGCCTTCCAGCTGCGCGGCGATGGCGCGGGGCCCGAAGATGCGCAGGCCCGCGTCGCGGAACTTGTCCACCACGCCGGCCACCAGCGGCACCTCGGGGCCGACCACGGTGAGCGCGACTTTCTCGGCCTTGGCCAGCTTGAGCAGGCCGTCCAGATCGGTCACCGCCACCTCGGCGTTGCGCAGGCCGCGCTCGCGCGCCGTGCCGGCGTTGCCGGGTGCCACGATCACCTCGCTCACCCGCGTGGACTGCTTGAGCTTCCACGCCAGCGCGTGCTCGCGGCCGCCGCTGCCGATCACCAGTACTTTCATGCCTCGCTCCGCCGGATGGGGTCGCGCCGGATGGCGCAGCGCGGCATTGTACCGGGTGTGTGCCTGCGTACGGCCAGATCCGCACCCCACCGCTGCCGCGGCGGCGGCCTAGGCTCGGCGCCGCGCCCATGCCGTGGAGATTTCCGATGAAACGCTACGCCTCGCTCGCCCTCTGCCTGCTCGCCTTCGCCGGTGCCAGTTTCGCCGCCCGCGCCGCCCCGCCCTGGCGCGAGCAGCCGGCCTGGCGGGCCGCCTTCGCCGAGGCGCACGTGAAGGGCACCCTGCTGGTCTACGACGAGCGGGCCGACGCCTGGCTGGTGGCGGATGCCGAACGCGCCCGCCGCGCCTACCTGCCGGCCTCCACCTTCAAGCTGTTCAACGCGCTGGTGGCGCTGGACACCGGCGCGGTGAAGGACGAGTTCGAGGTGATCCGCTGGGACGGTAAGGTGCGTACCGTCGGCGGCGCGCCCATGGCCGAGTGGAACCGCGACAACTCCCTGGCCAGCGGCATGCGCTATTCCACCGTGTGGTTCTACCAGGAGGTGGCGCGGCGCGCGGGCACCCAACGCATGCAGGCCTGGCTCGACAAGGCCGGCTACGGCAACCGCGACCTCGGCGGCGGCATCGACCAGTTCTGGCTCAGCGGCCGGCTGCGCATCTCGGCCGCGCAGCAGGTGGATTTCCTGCGCCGGCTGGCCGACGGCACGCTGCCGTTCTCCCCGCGCGCGCAGGAGGCCGTGCGGCGCATCAGCATCACCGAGTCCGCGCCCGGCTACGTGCTGCACGCCAAGACCGGCTGGGGCACGGGTGCGGCGCAGAACGCGGCGCACGAGGACCTGGGCTGGTACGTCGGCTGGGTGGAGCGCGGCGGGCGGCGCTGGTTCTTCGCCATGAACATCGACCTGCCGCAGGCCGGCGACGCGGCCCAGCGCGTGCCGCTGGCGAAGCGGCTGCTGGCGCAGCTGGGCGCCTTGCCGGCCACTGGCGGCTGAACCCTCGCCCGGCCGCCGGGCCCGGCGAGTTCAGCCGGCCCGCTCCGCGGCTGGCTCGGCCGCGGGCCCGGGCCACGCCTGCCAGCGGAAGTAGCGGTGGTGGGCGAGGCGCAGCAGGTCGAAGTCTTCCCGGGTGTCGCCATAGGCGTACACCTCGGGATACGCCGACAAGTCGCACGCCTCGGCGACGCGCCGCGCCTTCTCGGGGCCCACGCACTGGGCGCCACGGTAGCGGCCGGTGAGCACGCCGCCCTCGACCTCCAGTTCCGAGCAGATCAGCTCGAGCCCGTGCTGGCGGCACCAGGGCGACAGGTAGACGTCGAGCGCGCCGGAGACGACCATCACGCGGTCGCCCTGCGCCCGGTGCCAGGCGATGCGCTCGAGCGCGATCTCGCGCAGCACGCCGGGCAACACCGCCGAGGCGAAGCGCCGGCCATGTTCGACGGCGACGGCCTCGGGCAGGCCGGCGAGCCCGACGCGCACGGCGCTGGCGCGGATCAGGTTGCCGGGCACCAGCCCGAGCTTGTAGCCGGCGACCAGCGGCGCCAGCACGATCCGCGCGGGCAGGCGCCGCCGCGGCGGCACGGCGGCGTGCAGGAAGTCGGCGAACATCGCGCGCGTGGTGATGGTGCCGTCGAAATCGAACAGGGCGAGGTTCACGGCGCGGCGGCTCCGCAGGGTGGCATCGGCGCCGGCCACGCGGGCGCGGCGTGCGTTCTCGGGGAGATCAGGCCCGCCCGCCCAGCAGGGCCAGCAGCGCCGCGCGCGGCAGCTTGCCGGTCTCGTTGCGCGGCAGCGCCTCGACCAGCTTGAGCGGACGCGGCAGGAACACCGGGTCCATCGCGCCACGCAGCGCGGCAAGGATGGCGTGCTCGTCCAGCCCCGGCGCCACCGCCAGCGCGGCGATGCGGCGCACGCCCATCGCGTCGGCTTCATCCAGTTGCACCACCACGCCGTCGCGCACGCCGGGCACGGCGAGCAGGCGGCGGGTGAGATCACCCAGCGAGGCACGCTTGCCGGCGATCTCCAGCAAGTCGGCCTGGCGGCCGCGCAGCCGGAAGCGGCCGTCGTCGGCCAGGCTCGCCAGGTCGGCCAGCACGAGCGGCGCGGCCAGCTGCGGCGCCTCGACCAGGGTGCCGTCGGGCTGCGGGTGCAGGGCGACGCCGGCGTAGGGCGTCCAGGCTTCTTCCGTCGCGGTGCGCCGGCTGGCGATGGCGCCGGTCTCGGTGGAGCCGAAGATCTCGCGCACCGGCGCCCCGTAGCGCGCCTCGGCGGCCTGCGCCAGTTCCACCGGCAGCGGCGCGGTGGCGGAGAGCACGGCCGCCAGCGGCGGCAGCGCGACCTCGGCGGCAAGCAGCGCGCGCAGGTGCACCGGCGTGGTGACCAGGAGGCGCGGCGCCGGCACCTCGGCCAGCGCCGCGGCCACGTCGGCGGGGAAGAACGGCTGCCCGGCATGCACGCCCACGTCGCTCAACAGCGGCAACAGCACGGAGGTCTCCATGCCGTACATATGCTGCGGCGGCACCGTGGCGACCAGCTCGAAGCGCGCGCCCAGCACGGCCTGCAGCATGGCCCGGTTGCCAGCGGTGTCGGCGTGGAGGGCGCGCCAGGTCTTCACGTTGGCGCGCGGCTTGCCGGTGGAGCCGGAGGTGTAGTTGACCGCCACCACCTGCCCGGCCGGCAGCTGCGGCCAGTCACCGACGGCGGCGGGCGCCATCTCGTCCAGCGGCGGTAGGCGCTGGTAGCCCGGCGGTGCGGCGGTGAGCGCGCGTTCGCCCAGCGCATAGCAACCCGGATGGGCGGCCATCACCTCGGCCACCGCCTGCGGGGCGCGCGAGGGCGGCAGCAGGTTGGCCTGGCCGCGCAGGGCGAGGGCGCAGAAGGCGACCAGGAAGGCGTAGCGGTCCTCGCACAGGTTCACCGCAGCGCCGGCAGCGGGCAGGGCGGCGGCCACGGCGCGCACGTGGGCGAGGAACTCGGCCACGCCGACCGCGCGCCCGGCGCGCCAAGCCAGCACGCGCGTCGGGTCCGGCGCATGCAGCAGCGGCAGCCGCGCCGGCGCTTCGTGCTGGTAGGTGTCGTAGACGATCGCCACGCTATGTCCTCGCTTCCATTCCTTCGTCCATGGCCGGCCACCGTCGGCGGCCGGGGCGGCGCCGGATCGTGGCCTTCATGCTGTGGCACTCCCCCCTGCCGCCGCCGTCGTCGCGCTGCGCGCCGGCCGGGTCAGCCACGGATGATAGCGCCGGTGAGCGCATCGCGAATCGTGGTGGGCCGCGCCAGGCCGCCCAGCGGCGCGTCGAGCACGCCGTCCAGCGCGTCGCCGAAATAAGCCGCCGCCTCGTCGGCCGAACGCGCCGGCGGCGCGCCGTGGGGGTTGGCGCTGGTGGAGACCAGGGCGCCGCCGAAGGCACGGCACAGCGCGGCGGCCGGCGCGTGCGCGGTCACCCGCAGCGCGATGCCCGCATGCGCGCCGGCGACCCAGCCGGGCACGTGGTCAGAGCGCGGAAACACCCAGGTGTGGGGGCCGGGCCAGCTCGCCGCGACCTCGGCCATCACCGCCTCGGGCACGGCCGCGCGGTCGATGTAGCGCGCCACCTGCTCGAAGGCGGCGGCGATCAGCAGCACGCCCTGTCCGGGCGGCCGGCCCTTGAGCGCGAACACTTTCTCGAAGGCCTCGCGGTTGTGCGGATCGCAACTCAGGCCGTAGACCGCCTCGGTGGGGCAGGCCAGCACGCCGCCGGCGCGCAGCAGCGCGGCGGCGGCGTCCAGCTCGGCCAGGGCGAAGCGGCGCGGCACTCAGGTTCCGGCGTGCTTGGCGGCGACCTTCTTGGCAGCGGCTTTCTTGGTGGAGGCTTTCTTGGCGGCGGTCTTCTTGGCGGCGGTCTTTTTCGCCGGCGCCTTCTTCGCCGCGACCTTCTTGGCCGCCGCCTTCTTCACCGCCGGCTCCTTCTTGGCCACCGTCTTCTTGGCGAAGCGGCCACCCTTCTTGACCGGCGCCGCGGCGAGCAGCTCGGCGCACTGCGCCTCGGTGAGCAGCTTCGGGTCCTGATCCTTCGGGATGCGCGCGTTCTTCTCGCCGTCGGTGATGTACGGGCCGTAGCGGCCGTTGAGCACCTGCACGCCATTGCCGAAGTCCTGGATCACGCGGTTGGCGATGGCCTCCAGCTTCTCCTGCACCAGCTGCAGCGCGCGCGGCAGCTCGATGGTGTAGGGATCGTCCTCGGCTTTCAGCGAGGCGTAGGTGCTGCCCTGCTTCACGAACGGGCCGAAGCGGCCCACGCCCACCGTCACCTCGTCGCCTTCCGGCGAGGCGCCGAGCTTGCGCGGCAGCTTGAACAGCTCCAGCGCCTCCTCCAGCGTGAGGGTGTGCATGCTCTGGCCGGGACGCAGCGAGGCGAACTGCGGCTTGTCCTCGTCGTCCTTGGTGCCGATCGCGGCGTAGGGCCCGAAGCGGCCCAGCCGCACCGACACCGGCTTGCCGGTCTTCGGATCGCTGCCGAGCTCGCGCGCGCCGGTGGCCTCGCTGCGGTCGACCGATTCGGTCTTCTCCTCCACCTGCTGCTTGAACGGCTGCCAGAAGCGGCGCATCAGCGGCACCCAGGCCTCCTCGCCGCGGCTCACCGCGTCCAGCTCGTCCTCGAGCTTGGCGGTGAAGTCGTAGTCCACGTAGCGGGTGAAGTGCTGGGTGAGGAACTTGCCCACCGCGCGGCCGATGTCGGTGGGCTTGAAGCGGCGGCTGTCGAGCAGCACGTACTCGCGGTTGAGCAGCACCTGGATGATGCTGGCGTAGGTGGACGGGCGGCCGATGCCGTATTCCTCCAGCGCCTTGACCAGGCTGGCCTCCGAATAGCGCGGCGGCGGCTCGGTGAAGTGCTGCTCGGCCAGGATGTCGGACAGCGCCACCTGCTCGCCCACGCTGAGCCGGGGCAGGCGGCGGCCTTCGTCGTCGTCCTCGGCGCTCTTGCTGTCGCGACCCTCCTCGTACACGGCGAGGAAGCCCGGATCGACCACGGTGGTACCGGTCGAACGGAAGGCGGCGGGGCCGCCGGCGACGTTGTGGAGGTCGAAGTCCACCGACACCGTATTGAGGGTGGCGTGAAGCATCTGGCAGGCCACGGTGCGCTTCCAGATCAGCTCGTACAGCTTGCGCTGCTCGTCGGTGAGGAAGGCGGCGACCTCGCGCGGCGTGCGCAGCGCGGAGGTGGGACGGATCGCCTCGTGCGCCTCCTGCGCGTTCTTCGACTTGGCCTTGTAGAACTGCGGGTGGTCCGGCAGCGCCTTGGTGCCGAAGTCGCGCGCGATCAGCTGGCGCAGCTCGGCCACCGCGTCGTCGGCCAGCGCCACCGAGTCGGTACGCATGTAGCTGATGAGGCCGACGTTGCCCTCGCTGCCCAGGCTCACGCCCTCGTACAGGCCCTGCGCCACCTTCATCGTACGGCTGGTGGAGAAGCCGAGCTTGCGCGCCGCCTCCTGCTGCAGGGTGGAGGTGGTGAACGGCGGCGCCGGGCGGCGCTTGCGCTCCTTGCTGCCCACGTCGCTGACGGTGAGGCGGCCGGCGGCGGCCTCCTTCAGCGCCGCGCGCGCGGCCATCGCGGTGGTTTCGCTGGTGAGGTCGAACTGCTCGAACTTCTTGCCGTTGAGCTTGGTCAGGCGGGCGCTGAAGTCGGCATCCGGATGGCGCAGCTGGGCCTCCACGCTCCAGTACTCGCGCGCCCTGAACGCCTCGATCTCCTCCTCACGCTCCACGATCATGCGCAGCGCCGGGCTCTGCACGCGGCCGGCGGAGAGGCCGCGCTGCACCTTGCGCCACAGCACCGGGGAGAGGTTGAAGCCGACCAGGAAGTCCAGCGCGCGGCGCGCCTGCTGGGCGTCCACCATGTCGTGCGAGAGCTGGCGCGGCTGCGCCACCGCGGCCTTGATCGCCTTGGGCGTGATCTCGGAGAACACCACGCGGTGCAGATGCTTGCCGGCGGTGAGGCCGCGGGCCTTGAGGATCTCGCTGATGTGCCAGGAGATCGCCTCGCCCTCGCGATCCAAGTCGGTCGCGAGGTAGATGTCGTCGGCCGCGGCGGCCGCCTTGGCGATCGCGTCCACGTGCTTCTGGTTGCGGTCGATCACCTCGTACTTCATGGCGAAGTCGTGCGCGGTGTCCACCGCGCCCTCCTTCGGCACCAGGTCGCGCACATGGCCGTAGGAGGCCAGGACCTGGAAGTCCTTGCCGAGGTATTTGTTGATCGTCTTGGCCTTGGCGGGCGACTCGACGATGAGGAGGTTTTTGGCCATGTGGTATCCGAGAGAGGGACTCCGACGCATGGGCGGCGGACATCCATATATATTTAGTTGAGCCATGCGCCCGCGACGACTGTCAAGCCATGCGGCGTGAAGGCGCACCGCACGGCTGCCGCCGGCGGCGCTTTAAAGTCTGTTCACACGATCAGCCCGGCAGGCGCTGGTAGCGGTTGCCGGGCAGGCCCTCGACCATGCCTTCCAGCTCCAGCATCAGCAGCATCGAGGACAGCGCCGCGGTGCCCTGGCCGGTGCGCGCCACCAGGTCGTCCAGTGGCACCGGGTCGTGGCCGAGCGCGTCGAGCAGGCGCCGGTAATCCGGGTCGTCCCGCCAGCCGGACGGGCCCGCGGGGGGGCCGGCGGATGGCCCGGCGGCGCCCGCGGCGAGCCGCTCGGCCAGTTCGCCGCCGAGCGCCCGGGCCGCCGGCGCCAGCGCCTCGATCACCTCCATGGGCTGTTCCACCAACCGCGCGCCGTCGCGGATCAGCCGGTGGCAGCCGCGCGCCAGCGGGCTGTCGATCGAGCCGGGCAGGGCGAACACCTCGCGCCCCTGCTCGACCGCCAGGCGGGCGGTGATCAGCGAGCCGGACATCAACCCGGCCTGCACCACCACCGTGCCCAGCGCCAACCCCGCGATCAGCCGGTTGCGGCGCGGGAAGTGGTCGGCGCGGGCCGCGGTGCCGGGCGGGAACTCGCTCACCAGCACGCCCTGGTCGGCGATGCGCCGGGCCAGCG
>NZ_LFQR01000050.1 GCF_001182895.1 Frateuria defendens
CGCGCCCTCGGGGTGTCCTTTCTCTTGGTTACTTCTCTTTGGACAAGCAAAGAGAAGTAACTCGCTCCCCGGCAGGGGAGCGAAACCCCGGCCAAAGGCCGGCCAGCATGCCAACAAGGCCACCACAACACGGCACACTTTCTCGCACGCGACACATAGCCATGACCCGCTGCCCATACGCCATGCAAGGAAGAACGAAGGCGTGCACGCCGCCGGCACACGACCGCGTGGCACCACCACCCTGCTGGCAAACAGCCCCGGCCCAGGCTCCGAACAGATCATCAACAGGCCCCTACTCGCCCGCCACCGCGTGAATCTCCGCCACATACCCTCCCGGGAACGCCACCATGGCAATCTGCCGCCACCCTGACGTATACGGCCCCACCAGCACCGTGGCGCCACTGGCCCGCGCCTTTGCCAGCGTCCCGGCCAAATCCCCCACCTCATAGCCGGCAAGCTCGTGGCCATAGGGATACGGCAGCTGGCCGTCGGTGACCTGCACCGAGACCTTGCCGAAGACCGACTCGACGCGGATGCGGCGGTAACTGTCGTTTGGACGTCCAATCTCCACGCCCGGCGCGTGCGCCTCGTCCGACACCACCTTGCCGTGCGAGAAGGCGACGAAACTGCGCACGAAGGCGTCGGCACGGTCCGGCGAGACGTAGACGCGGTGCTCCGGCACCGTCTGGAACGCCGCATAGTGCGGCGCCGTGGTGTGCCAGTAGAGCTGCATGTTCACCCCGCCTGGCCACTGCACCACGGCGTCGCGGCCGATCGGGTCGGGGAAGGCCGAGACGATGACGTCGGCCCCGGCCGCACGCGCGGCGCGGATCGCCACGTCCAGGTCCTTCACCAGGTAGCCGGTGCGCTCCAGGCCGAAGGGATGCGGGATCGGCGTCCTGAAGCCGAACAGCGACACCGTGCCCACCGGCGTCTGCAACAGCTGCGAGCTGGTGCTGCTCGGCGTGGGCGTGACCGTCACCACCACCTGCCTGGTGCTCTGGCCGCCGAAGGTGGCGAGGAAGCTCACCGCGAAACGGTCCACGTCCGCCGGGGCGACGTAGACGTGGGTGGTGTCGTACTGCGGCCCCACCGCCACCTCGGGCGTGGCCGGCGCGTTGCGTGCCGCCGCCGGCACGGCAACGGCCGCCCCGAACCCGAGCACGGCCGCCAGAACGAATGACTCGATGCGCATGCGAAGAACTCCCTGTAGCCAAAACAACCAAGGTTGCGGAACCATCCGCTCAGCCCGGCGAACGATGCGCCGCCTGGCGCTCGCGCAGGTCCTGCCACGCCACCAGCAGGAAACCGCCGGCCAGGCCGAGGTGCTCGAAGAACGCATTGGCCGCCATCGCCCGCCCGGGCGGCGCCAGCTGCCAGTAGCGGTTGGCGACGAGGTTGGCGGCGAAGGTAAAGCCGGCCAGTACCAGCGCACCCGCCCACCGCTTCACGTCGCACAGGATCGATGCCGCGGCGGCCAGCTCCAGCCCGATCACCGCCAGCGCCAGCGGCGCCGCCGGCGCGAGGCCGAAGTGCTGCATCTCGGCGATGGCGGCGTCGAAATCCATCGCCTTGTCGAAGCCGCCCTGCAGGTAGGCCGCGCAGAGCAGCAGCAGCGCCACCCCGCGCACGAGCGGCATGGCGGACGCGGCGCGCCCGCTCATACCGCCCAGCACGCGCAGCCCAGCGCGCCCCAGAACGCCTTGAGATCGGCGATCGGCAGCTTGCTCGACCACGCCGTGGCGTGGTCGTGGCCGTGGATGCCGCAGCCGTGGCCGCAGCCGCACGAGGCGGCGGCGGCCTGGCGCGGCGCCACCGCATCGCGCGCGCCCCACGCGGCATAGCCGCCGTAGGCGCGCACCGGCGACCAGTCCGGCATCGCCGGCGGCAGCGGCGCCTCGTCGAGGTCGGCGAATTCGCCCGCGCCGTACACCACCTTGCCGCCCACCATGGTCAGCAGCGCCGTGGTGTCGGCGATCTCGTCCTCCGCGCAGGCGAAGAAGTCGCGGTCGGGCACGACGAGGTCGGCGAACTGGCCGGCCTTGATCTGCCCTTTCCTGCCCACCTCGCTGGAGAACCAGGTGACGTGTTCCGTCCACATGCGCAGCGCCGCCTCGCGGTCGAGGCAGTTGCGCTGCGGGTACAGGCGCAGGCCGCCCACGGTGCGGCCGGTGATCAGCCAGGCCAGCGACACCCACGGGTTGTAGGAGGCCACGCGGGTGGCGTCGGTGCCGGCGGAGACGCGCGCGCCCTTCTCCAGCATGCGTGCCACCGGCGGCGTGGCCTCGGCCGCGCCGGGCCCGTAGCGCTCGACGAAGTACTCGCCCTGGTAGGCCATGCGGTGCTGCACGGCGATGCCGCCGCCGAGCGCCGCGATGCGGTCGATGGAGGATTCGGAGATGGTCTCGGCATGATCGAAGAACCAGTTGAGGCCTTCGAGCGGGATGTCCTGGTTCACCCGCTCGAACACGTCCAGCGCGCGGCTGATGGTTTCGTCGTAGGTGGCGTGCATGCGCCAGGGCCAGCGGTTCTCGGCCAGGATGCGCACGACGGCTTCGAGGTCGCCCTCCATCTCCACCGGCATGTCGGGGCGCGGCTGGCGGAAGTCCTCGAAGTCGGCCGCGGAGAACACCAGCATCTCGCCGGCGCCGTTGTGGCGGAAGTAGTCGTCGCCCTGCTTGTATCTGGAGCTGCGCGTCCAGGCGAGGAAATCCTCCTTCTCCGCCTTGGGCTTCTGGGTGAAGAGGTTGTAGGCGAGGCGAAGGGTCAACAGCCCCTGGTCGGCCAGCTGCTGGATCACGGCATAGTCGTCCGGGTAGTTCTGCGAACCGCCGCCGGCGTCGATGGCGCCGGTGACGCCGAGCCGGTTGAGCTCGCGCATGAAATGCCGGGTGGAGTTGAGCTGGTACTCGAACGGCAGCCTCGGCCCCTTGCCCAGCGTGGCGTAGAGGATCGCCGCGTTCGGCTTGGCCAGCAGCAGGCCGGTGGGGTTGCCCTGGCCGTCGCGCACGATCAGCCCGCCGGGCGGCTCGGGCGTGTCGCGCGTGTAGCCCACGGCGCGCAGCGCGGCGGCGTTGAGCAGGGCGCGGTCGTACAGATGCAGCAGGAACACCGGCGTGTCCGGCGCCGCCGCGTTGATCTCCGCCAGCGTCGGCAGGCGCTTCTCGGCGAACTGGTGCTCGCTGAAGCCGCCCACCACGCGCACCCACTGCGGCGGCGGCGTGATCGCCACCTGCCGCCTGAGCATCGCCATGGCATCGGCCAGCGAACGCACGCCGTCCCAGCGCAGCTCCAGGTTGTAGTTGAGGCCGCCGCGGATGATGTGCAGGTGGTTGTCGATCAGGCCCGGCAGCACGCGCCGCCCGTGCAGGTCGATCACGCGCGTGGCGGGGCCGGCCAGCGGCATCACCTCTTCCTCGCGCCCTACCGCGATGAACTTGCCGCCGGCGATGGCCACCGCCGAGGCGACAGGGTTGGCGCGGTCCAGCGTGGCGATGAGGCCGCGGTGCAGGATCAGCTCCGGCACGATGCGTTCGGGCGCGCCGTTCATGCCTCCTCCTCCGCCTTCGCGGCGGCCTTGGCCGCGTGCCGGCCCTCGGGCAGCTGGCCGAACACGTGCGGCTTGACCTGCCCGCCCAGCCAGGCCGCTGCGCTGGCCTCCGGGTGCAGCAGGTGGCGGACCAGCGAGGGAATCTGCTCGCCGACCAGGATGCCGAGCAGGCCCACCAGCGCGATCACCGGCGGCGCCGGCGAACGCACCTTGAGCAGGCTGTAGAGGATGCCCACCAGCAGCCCCACGGCCAGGGAGAGGAGATACGGTTTCATCGGCGCGCCTCCAGTCGATCGGAAAAGACACGGCAGCCGGTTCGCCGGCTGTCGGCCGCAAGCTCAGCCCTCGTGGGCGCCGAACATCGTCCTGGCGTAGATGATGCCCAGGCCATAGGCGCCGCCGTACTGCCTGGCGATGCCGGTGGTGCTCTCGTAGGACCCGGTGCGCGCCCAGTCGCGCTGCAGTTCCAGCAGGTATTGCAGCGAGGTCATCGGCCGCACGCCGGCCTGGATCATGCGATCCATCGCGCGCTCGTGCGCCTCGGCGGAGACGTCGCCGCAGGCGTCGGCGATCACGTAGACCTCGTAGCCCTGATCCAGCGCCGACAGCGTGGGGCCGACGATGCACACCGAGGTCCACAAGCCGGCGAACACCAGGCGGTCCTTGCCGATCTCGTTGAGGCGCGCGATCACCGCGGCGTCCTCCCAGGTGTTCATCGAAGTGCGGTCGAGCAGCGCCTGGCCCGGGAACGGTGCCGTCACTTCGCTGAACATCGGGCCTGAGAAGCTCTTCTCGGCCACTGTGGTGAGCACCGTCGGCACCTTGAAGCTGGCCGCCGCGTGCGCCACCAGGGCGGCGTTGTTGCGCAGGGTGATGGCGTCGATGGAATGGGTGGCGAAGGCCATCTGCGACTGGAAGTCGATCATCACCAGCGCATGGTCGGTGGGCGAGAGCAGCTTGGCGCCGGGGGTGGGCGTGGCGGTGAGGGGCATGGGTCGATCTCCCGATGGAGACAACGGTGACGGGTCCGTGCGCGCCGGGGCCGGCGCGCACGGGGTACGGCGATCAGCCGCGGGCGAAGGCCAGCAGGTCCGCGTTGAGCTGGTCCTGGTGGGTGGTGGCCAGGCCGTGCGGCGCGCCGGGGTAGATCTTCAGCGTGCCGTGCTTGAGCAGCTTCACGCCCGCCTTCGCCGAGGCGTCGATCGGCACGATCTGGTCCGCGTCGCCGTGGATCAGCAGCACCGGCACGTCGATCTTCTTCAGGTCGTCCGAGTAATCCACCTCGGAGAACTGCTTGATGCAGTCGTACTGGCCCTTCAGCCCGCCCTGCATGCCCTGCAGCCAGAACGCCTCGCGCACGCCCTGCGAATCCTTCGCGCCCGGGAGGTTGTAGCCGTAGAACGGCGTGGTCAGGTCCTTGTAGAACTGCGAGCGGTCCTCCCACACACCCTTGCGGATGCCGTCGAACACGCTGAGCGGCAGGCCGCCCGGGTTGGCCTCGGTCTTGACCATCAGCGGCGGCACCGCGCCCACCAGCACCGCTTTCGCCACCCGCTTGGTGCCATGGCGGCCCATGTAGTGCGCGATCTCGCCGCCGCCGGTGGAGTGGCCGACCAGGATGATGTCCTTGAGGTCCAGCTGCTCGATCAGCGCGGCCAGGTCGTCCGCGTAGGTGTCCATGTCGTTGCCGGCGAAGGTCTGCGTCGAGCGGCCGTGGCTGCGCCGGTCATGGGCGATGGCGCGGTAGCCGTGCTCGGCCATGAACATCAGCTGCGGGTCCCACGCATCGGCCGTCAGCGGCCAGCCGTGCGAGAACACCACCGGCTGGCCCTTGCCCCAGTCCTTGTAGAAGATTTCGGTGCCATCCTTGGTCCGGATGTGGCTCGCGGGGCCGTGGCCTTTCGCGCCGGCGGCGGAAGCGGTGCCGGGGGAAACGGCCACCATGGCGCCCATGGCGGGCAGTGCCATGGCGGCACCGGCGGCCAACGCGCCGCCCATCAGGCTGCGGCGGGTGGTGTCCACGTGCGGGGTGCTGTCGTCGCTCATGTCGGCTCTCTTTGGATTCGTCGGTTTGGGAAGGTCGTGTCCGGGTTCGTCGCGGCCGGGTTCGCCGTGCAGGAGAACGACGTCACCGCGTCCGGAGCTGACGTCATCTTGGCCGTGCGCCCGCTGCCGGCGTGAGCCCCATCCGGCCAGAACTTGGCTACCCGTTTGGGGGATGGACGCGGTCAGCGATCGAGAAAGCCGCGGCGCAGCGCGATGGTGACCGCATGTGTGCGGTCGCCGGCCTTCAGCTTGGCGAGGATGTTGCGCATGCGCGCCTTCACGCTGTCCTCGGAGATGTGCAGCCGCGCGGCGATGCGCTTGTTGGTGTGGCCGTCTGCGGCCAGGCGCAGCACCTCCAGTTCCTTGTCGGTCAGCCCCTCCGCCTGCCGGTACAGGGCCAGATCGAGCGCCGCCTCCGGCGCCAGCGTGCGCCGGCCCGCCGCCACCTGGCGGATCGCGTCGAGGATGTCCTCGCGGGTGGCCGACTTGAGCAGGTAGCCGCTGGCGCCGAGCGCCAGCGCATGCTTGATCCGCGCGTCGCCGGGATAGGTGGTGAGCACCATGATGCGCGAGGCCGGGAATTCCCCGTGCACGGCGGCGATGGCGCCGAGCCCGTCCACGCCGGGCATCTGCAGGTCGACCAGGGCGACGTCGGGCACCTGCTCGCGGAAGCGCGCGATGCACTCGGCGCCGTCCCCCGCCGCCGCCACCACGCGCATGTCCGGCTCCGCGTCGATCGCCGCACACAGGCCCTCGCGCATGACCGGGTGGTCGTCGGCCACCAGCACGCGAATGACTCTTGCCTGGCTGCTCGCCATGCCTGCTCCGGAGGGGAAATGAGTGGAAGGCGCCGATCAATGATGGGCACGTCCACTATCACGCCATGGCCGGAGCGCGCTCAATGCTCGAATGGGTGAAATTGACCCTCTCCATCCGGTAGCGCATGGCGATTTATAACCATCCGGGTATTGCCCGCCGCGAAAGGCTTTGCTGTGATGATCATGGTGCAGTGCATTAAAAACGGCCTGCGGGCCTCCCGTACCGCGGTCCAAGGCGAGTAGCAGCGATGGCAGAACCGGACAGCTTCGTACGTGTATTGGTGGTGGACGACCACCCGGTCATGCGCGACGGCCTGCGCGCGATGATCACCGGCGCCCCTGGCTTCATCGTGGCGGGCGAGGCCTGCAACGGCGAGGAAGCGGTGACGGCCCACCGCCGGCTGGCGCCGGACGTGGTGCTGATGGACCTGCAGATGCCGCACATGGACGGCCTGCAGGCCACCGCCGCCATCCGCGAGGAATGCCCCGCGGCACGCATCGTGGTGCTCACCACCTACCCCGGCGACGCGCGGGTGACGCGGGCGCTGGCGCTGGGCGCCACCTCGTACCTGCTCAAGATGGCGCCGCGGGAGGAGATCCTGATGGCGATCGCGGCGGCCGTCGAAGGGCGCCGGCACATCGCCGGCGCGGCGGCCAGCGAGGTGGCGCTGCATGCGGGCGACGAGCACCTCACCGCGCGCGAGCTGTGCGTGCTGCGGCTGGTGGCGCTGGGCCGCAAGAACCGCAGCATCGCCGGCCTGCTGAGCATCTCCGAGGAAACCGTGAAGGCGCGCATCCGCAACATCCTCGCCAAGCTCGGCGCCGCGGACCGCACGCACGCGGTCACCATCGCCATGCGGCGTGGCTTCCTGGACGCCTGAGCGGCGCCGGGCGCGCGCCGCGCCCCCGCATCGCCTGCGCCATGCCCGCGCGACGGGCGCGGCCCCCATCCACGACCGGAGAACCTCGCATGGCCGCCCTTTCCCCGCTGGGCATCGCCCTCCCCCAGGGCGCACTGGCGCCCGGTTTCCCGGCGGCGCCAATGGGGCGGCCGCACGGAGCGCGGCGAAGGACACTCGCATGAGCCCGGCGATCCGCCACGACCAGGCCGACGCGCCTACCCTGCTGCGGGACATCGCCACGGACTCCGCCTACCCGGCCGGGCACGATGCAGCCCGGCCGTGGGCGGGCGGCGCGCCCGCGCCGGCGGATGCGTTCCTCGCCCCGTCCATCGAACGCCGCATCGCCGACGAAGCCCTGTGCCGGGCGCGCGCCAGGGTGCTGCAGGCGGCCCGGCGCATCGAACCCGACCTCGACGCCACGCTGGGCTGGTACCACGACGAGCCGATCGCCTCGCTCGGCCGGCGCACCGCCGAAAACCTGGTCGAGGCCGGCGAGGCGGAGCGCGTGCTGGCCTTTCTCGCCCTGGCCCTGCGCGACCTGGCCTCCGTCTCCCGGTAGGCCCGTATTCGGCCGCACGGCGCGCCAGCGCCGCCCCGGCACGACCGCCATCGCGGCGCCCCGCCCTCGCGCAACCCCAGGCCCGGCGACGCCGAAAAGCCCGATGGCATACTCTCCGCACTGAGGTATCCGAAGCCGGCCGTCGACGCCGACTTCCTTGGGGTAATGGACGGCCCCGATGGGGGCGTCCCGGAAGGATTTTCGCACGGTCATGTCCAAGCTGTTCCGCTGCGCCGCGGCCCTCTGCCGCGCGCACGCCCTCGTGCTCCACCCGGGCCGCCCGCCACGCCGGCGCGGCGCCGCGTGCCGGCGCCCGGCGCGCGTGGCGGCTGCCCTGCTGCCGATCCTGCTCGCCCTCGCCGGCAACGCGCAGGCCGGCCACGGCAACGACGGCTTTCCTCCGCCGCGCCAGACCGCCTGGTCGTTCCAGCAAGGCGCGCCGGCGGACGTGTGGGCGCTGGCGCAGGGGCGCGACGGCTATCTCTGGCTGGGCACCGGCAACGGGCTGTACCGCTTCGACGGCGACCGTTTCGAGCGCTTCGCCCCCACGCCCGGCGAGGCGTTCCGCTCCGCCAACATCACCGCGCTGGCCATGCAGCCGGACGGCGCGCTGTGGATCGGCTTCTACGTCGGCGGCGCCAGCCTGCTGCGCGACGGGCACCTCACGCACTACACCGAGCGCGCGGGCTTCCCCGAAGGCATGGTGAACGACTTCGCCCGCACCGCCGACGGCGCGCTGTGGGCGGCAAGCAGCGGCGGCCTGGTGCGCTGGCAGGACGGCCGCTGGCGCGTGGCCGGCGACGACTGGGGCTACCCGACCCGCCACGCCGACTGGGCGCTGACCGACCGCCACGGCACGCTGTGGGTGGCGACCGGCCGGGAACTGGTGTTCCTGCGCCCTGGCGCGCGGCGCTTCGAGCACACCGGCGTGGAGCTGAGCACCTACGCGGTGATCGCCCAGGCGCCGGACGGCACGCTGTGGGTCTCCGACAACCTGCGCGGCACGCGCGCGCTGCCGGGCCTCACCGCGGAGCACCCGTCCGCGCCGGACACGCCGCGCGTCGCCGGCACGGACGTCGTGCGCTCGCGGCGCCTGCTGTTCGACCGCGACGGCACGCTGTGGGGCGCGGACCTCGGCCGCGGCGGCGTGCACCGCCTCTTCCACCCCGAGCGCGAGGCCGACGGCCACACGCTGCGCACGGCCGACCTCGACCAGTACTTCGACCGCAGCCAGGGCCTGGCCTCCAACGTCACCGACCCGCTGCTGGAGGACGCCGAGGGCACCGTGTGGGTGGGCAGCAACCTCGGCCTCAACAGCTTCCGCTACAGCAGCGTGGACGTACCCGCCGGCCTGCCCGTGGGCACGCCCGATTCGGCCGCCCTGGCCGCCGGCCGGGGGCCGGTGTGGATCGGCACCGGCGGCACGCTCTACCACGCCGCCGGCAAGGCGGCCGAGATCGTGGCGCGCGGCCTGCCGGGCATCGACGACGCCTGCCTCGGCGCCGACGGCGTGCTCTGGCTGTCGGCCACGGGCCGGCTGCTGCGTGTCATCGACGGCGTGCCCGCGGCGGTCGCCACGCCTTCCGCCGGCCACGAGCGCATCCGCGCCTTCGCCTCCGACAACCACGGCGGCCTGTGGGTGGCGTTCGAGCAGCAGGGGCTATACCACTGGCACGACGGCGCCTGGACGCCGCAGCGCCCCGGCCTGGGCCTCGACCCGCACACCCCCACCGTGCTCGCGGTCGATGCCGCGGACCGCCTGTGGGCCGGCTACCGCGACGGCCGCCTGGCGCGCTTCGGCCGGGACGGCACGCGGATCTACGCCGCCGCGGACGGCCTCGACGTGGGCAGCCTCGGCGCGCTCGAGGTGACCGCCGGCGACGTGCTGGCCGGCGGCGAGTTCGGCGTGGCGCGCCTGCAGGGCGACGCCTTCCAGGGCCTCGACGCCGGCGACCCGCGCGTGCTCGCCGGCGCCTCGGGCATCGTGCGCACCGGCCGGGGCGAGGTGTGGATCAACGCCAGCCGCGGCGCCGTGCGCATCGAGGCGGCGGCGCTGCGGCGCGCGGCCGCCGATCCGGCACACCGCGTGGACTACCGTCTGTTCGACTACCACGACGGCCTGCCCGGCGTCGCCCTGCAGCTCACCGCCTCGCCCACCGCGGTGCTGGACGGCGGCCAGCGCGTGTGGCTCGCCACCAACCAGGGCGTGGTGCTGATCGACCCGGCCGCGATCCGCCTCAACCGCCGGCCGCCGCCGGTGCTGATCGAGGCCGTGCTCGCCGGCGGCAGCACCTACGCGCCCGCGGCGGGGCTGCGCCTGCCCGAGCGCACCGGCAACATCGAGGTGCGCTACACCGCCACCAGCCTGGCCTCGCCCGACCGCGTGCAGTTCCGCTACCGGCTCGAAGGCGTGGACGGCGCCTGGCAGGACGCCGGCAACCGGCGCGCGGCCTTCTACTCCAACCTCGGCCCCGGCCGTTACCGCTTCCGCGTGATCGCCGCCAACGACGACGGCGTGTGGAACGAGCAGGGCGCCGCCATCGACTTCACGATCCCGCCGCGCTACTTCCAGACCTGGTGGTTCTACGGCCTGTGTGCGCTCGCCGCGCTGGGGCTGATCGCCCTGCTCTACGCCTGGCGGCTGCGGCTGGCCTCGGAGCGGCTGCGGCTGCGCTTCGAGGCGCGCATGCTCGAGCGCGAGAGCATCGCGCGCGACCTGCACGACACCCTGCTGCAGGGCGTGCAGGGCCTGCTGCTGAGCCTGCAGACGCAGGTGGTCACGCTGCGTCCCGACGACGCGCGGCGCGGCGCGCTGGACGCCGCCATCCGGCAGGCCCGCGAGATGGTGACCGAGGGCCGCGACAAGATCGTCACCCTGCGCGGCCACGCCGACGGCGAGCTGATGGGCCTGGTGCAGTCGGTGCAGGTGATCGGCGAGAACCTCGCCGCCATCCACGGCCCCGCCTTCGGCGTGAGCGTGGCCGGCGCCGAGCGTCCGCTGTGCCTGGGCGCGCAGATGGAGATCCTGGAGATCGTCCGCGAGGGCCTGCGCAACGCCTTCATCCACGCGCGCGCCGCCCGCATCGAGGCGGACATCCGCTACAGCGCGGCGTCGCTGCGCATCACCGTGCGCGACGACGGCCGCGGCCTCGACGAGGCCGTGCTGCGCGAAGGCCGGCGCGCGGGGCACTGGGGCCTGGTCGGCATGCGCGAGCGCGCCGAGCGGCTGGGCGCCCGGCTGGCGCTGCGCCCCGGCACGCCGCGCGGCACCGAGCTGGAGCTGACGGTGCCGGCCCGCGTCGCGTTCGAGCTGCCGCCGCAGGGCGGGTGGTGGAGCCGGCTCTGGTGCCGCCTGCGCAGCCAGGACTACTACTGAGCCCTGGCCGCGTCCCGGCCGCTAGCCCGGCCGCCACATGCGGAAGCGCTGGCTCTCGCTGATCGCGAAATAGTCCGCCGGCCCGCCGCCGCGCAGGATCGGTTCGGCCAGCACGGTGTCGTAGACGCCCTCGCGCAGCAGCGCCTTGTCGATGTGCACGGCCACCACCTCGCCCAGCACCAGCCAGGTGTCGATGGCCTCGCCCCCGCCCCCCTTCAGCTGCACCAGCTGGGTCAGCCTGCATTCGAAGGACACCGGGCTCTCGGCCACGCGCGGCGGCGCGATCAGGCGCGAGGGCGCGTGGGTGAGGCCGGCGAGGCCGAACTCGTCCACACCGTGCGCCACCGGGGCGCAGCTGGCGTTCATCGCCTCCGCCAGCGGGCGCGTGGCGAGGTTCCAGGCGAATTCGCCGGTGGCCTCGATGTTGCTCACGCTGTCCTTCCAGCCGATGCTGGCGAAGCCGATGATCGGCGGCGTGTAGTTGAAGGCGTTGAAGAAACTGTAGGGGGCCAGGTTGACGCGACCCTCGCGGTCCCGCGAGGCGATCCAGCCGATCGGCCGCGGCCCCACGATGGCGTTGAGCGGGTCGTGCCTGAGGCCGTGCCCGCGGCGCGGTTCGTAGTAGTGGAAGTCGCTCACGGCACGTCCTTGCAGGGCAGCGGCGCGCGGATCGCCGGCGCGGCGGCGGCGTGCTGCGCGCCCCGCTGGAGGGCCAGCGCGAAAGCCGCCGCCGACAGCGCCAGGCCGAGCAGCGACAGCGCGCCCCAGCCGCCCAGCCGCCATGCCACCGACGCGGCCGCGGAACCGGCCGCGCCGCCCAGGAACATGCTGCCCATGAACAGCGTGTTGAGCCGCGAGCGCGCCTCGGGGCGCAGCTGGTAGACCAGGTGCTGGTTCGACACCAGCGCGCTCTGCATGCCGAAGTCGAGCATGATCACGCCCACGATCAGGCCGGCCAGCGCATGCCACAGGCCGAACACCAGCCAGGAGGCCAGCGCCGCGCCCGCGCCCACGGCCACGATCACGCGCGAGCCCACGCGGTCGGCGAAGCGCCCGGCCAGGGGCGCCGCCAGGATGCCCACGGCGCCGACCAGCCCGAACAGGCCCGCCACGTTGGCATCGAGCCCGTAGGCTGGCTCGGCGAGATGGAAGGCGAGGATGGTCCAGAACGCGGTGAAGCCGCCGAACAGCAGGGCCTGCGTCAGCGCCGCGCGGCGCAGCGCGGGGAACTCCCGCCACAGCGAACCCAGCGAACGCAGCACCGCGCCGTAATGCAATGTCGCCTGCGGCCGGCTCGCCGGCAGCACCGCCAGCATCAGGCCGCCGGCGCCCAGCGCCAGCGGGATGCCGAGCCAGAACATCTCGCGCCAGCCGGCATGGCTGGCGACGAAGCCAGCCAGGGTGCGGCTCAGCAGGATGCCGCTCAGCACGCCGGCCATCACCGTGCCCACCGCGGCGCCGCGCTTGGCCGGCGCGGCGAGCTGCGCCGCGTAGGGCACGATCTGCTGCGCCACCGTGGCGCTCATGCCGATCAGCAACGAGGCCAGCAGCAACAGCCCCGCGCCGGGCGCGAGCGCGGCGCCGGCCAGGGCCAGCGCCAGCACCGCGAACTGCGCGCCGATCAGGTGCCGCCGCTCCACGAAGTCGCCCAGCGGCACCAGCAGCAGCAGGCCCGCCGCGTAGCCGAGTTGGGTGGCGGTGGCGATGAAGTCCACCGCCTGCGCGCCGGCGAAGTCGTGGCCGATCACGCCCAGCATCGGTTGGTTGTAATAGATGTTCGCCACCGCGGCGCCGGCCGCGACGGCCATCGCCAGCGTGATGCCGCGGCTCAAGCCCGCGTGCTCCGGCGCGGCCGTGCTATCGACTGCGTTGCTCATCGTGCGTCTCCATAAAAACGTCGGTGCCGTACGGAAGCAGGCCCCGCACGGGAGCGCCATTTTCCCCCGATGGGTGATTGCGCCCCCACTGACGTTCCTGCACAGTCGCCGTTCAATTTCGTTCGGGGCAGTGGAAGCGAAGGCATGGAATGGAGCGACGTCCGCATCTTTCTGGCCGTGGTGCGCACGGGCACCCTCGGCGGCGCGGCACGGGCGCTCGACCTCAGCCACCCCACCATCGGCCGGCGCCTGCGCGCGCTGGAGGAGGGCGTGGGCCACGCGCTGCTCCAGCGCACCGCCGATGGCTTCGTGCTCACGCAAGAAGGAGATGCGGTGATCGCGCTGGCCGAGCAGATGGAGCGCAGCGCGCTGTCGATGGAGCGCCGCCTCGCCGGCGAGGAGAGCCAGCTCGAAGGCATGCTGCGCGTGTCCACCGCCGACTGGTTCGCCTGCCACGTGATGCCGCCGGTGCTGGCGGCGTTCGCGCGCGAGTGCCCGCGCGTGGTGGTGGAGTTGGTCACCGGCCAGCGGCTGTTCGACCTGAGCCGCCGCGAGGCGGACCTCGCCATCCGCATCGTGCCGTTCAACCAGCCGAGCATCGTGCAGCGGCGCATCGTGTCGATGAAGTACGGCGCATACATCGCCGCCTCGCTGCCCGACCCGGTGCTGCACGACGGCACCGGCTGCACGCTGGTCACCATGGACGTGGCGATGAACGACTACCCCGACGTGGCCTGGCTGCAGCGCAAGCTGCCCAACGCCACCATCGCGGTGCGCGCCAACAACCGCAACGTGCAGGCGCACATGTGCGCGGTCGGGCTGGGCGTGGCGGTGCTGCCGCGCCCCGTGGGCGACGGCGTGCCCGGGCTGCGCCGGCTCGACTTCGGCGAGGCGCCGCCCGAGCGCGACCTCTGGCTCGGCTACCACCAGGACCTGCGCCGGCTGGCGCGGCTGCGCGCGCTGGTGGACGTGGCCGCGCGCGTGCTCGGCGACGAATGAGTGCCGAACACTTCTGAACAATCGTCGTCCAGCATCGTCAGTGTGCAAACACGGGCGGGCCGGCGATGCTGACCGGGTCAACCACCCACGGAGTTTCCCCCATGTCCCGCACCCCGCTGTTCCGCCGCACCCTGCCCCTGCTGCTCGCCGCCGCCGTGATGGGCGCCGCCGCGCCGGTCGTCTCGGCCGCCTCGCCCGAGGCCGTCGCCGGCCCGGCCGACGCCGGCTTCTACCGCATGAAGCTCGGCGCCTTCACCGTAGTCGCGCTGTCCGACGGCGGCTTCGACCTGCCCACCGACAAGCTGCTGGTCGAGGACCGCCCCGGCCAGGTGCAGAAACTGCTCGGCCAGGCCGGCCTGCCTACCGCCGTGCCCAGTTCGGTCAACGGCTACCTGGTCGACACCGGCAGCAAGCGCGTGCTGATCGACGCCGGTTCCGGCGCCCTGCTCGGCCCCAGCCTCGGCAAGCTGCTCGCCCACCTGCGCGCCGCGGGCTATGCGCCGGAGCAGATCGACGAAGTGCTGCTGACCCACCTGCATCCCGACCATGTGGGCGGGCTCGTGGCCAACGGCCAGGCGGCGTTCCCCAAGGCGATCATCCGCGCCGACCGGCGCGAGGCGAAGTTCTGGCTCGACAAGTCCAACCTCGGCAAGGTGGACGCCAGCGTGCAGGGCGCCTTCGACGGCGCCGCCGCCTCGCTCAAGCCCTACCTCGACCGCGGCCGCTTCAAGCCCTTCGCCGCCGGCGAGCGGATCGAGCCGGGCATCTCCGCGCTCAACCTGGACGGCCATACCCCCGGCCATACCGAGTTCCGCGTCGAGAGCCAGGGCCGCACCCTGCTGGTGTGGGGCGACGTGGTGCACGTGGCCGCGGTGCAGTTCGCCGACCCCAAGGTCACCATCCACTTCGACAGCGCCCCGCGCGAGGCGGAGGCCCACCGCGAGCAGGCCTTCCGCGACGCCGCGCAGAAGGGCTATCTGGTGGCCGCCGCGCACATCGCCTTCCCCGGCATCGGCCACGTGAAGCGCGAGGGCGCCGGCTATGCCTGGCAGCCGGTGACCACCGCCGCGCCCTGAGCCACGGCTTTTCCACGCCCCCGACTTCGCCACCGCGCCGGACCCGGCCGGTGGCGAAGTCGTTTCCGGGCCTCAGGCCCGGCGGACATCGACAACCAGTTGCCCTCCTACCTGCGCCACCGCCTCGACCAGGACCGCGTCGCCCTCTCGCTCAGCTACCCGCTGCTGCTCTCCACCACGCGCAGCCTGGTGCTGGGCGGCGACGTATACGGCTCGGACCAGCACGACAGCTACTTCAACCGCATCAACGGCGCGCGGCTGGTGCTGCAGACCGACGTGCGCGTGTTGCACTCGGAGCTGGACTACACGCAGGCCAGCACGACGCAGGTGCGCAAGCTCGGCCTCGGCATCGGCCAGGGCTTCGACGCCTGGGGCGCGCAATCGCGCGCGCTGACCAACATCGCCGGCGCCTCGCTGGGCAGCCCCAGCGACGTGCGCTTCACCCGCTACAACCTCAACGCCTCGCAGAGCGACCGCTGGGGCGCGCACGTCGGCACGGTGCTCAGCCTGGCCGGCCAGTACAGCCGCGACCACCTGCCCTCGACCGAGCAGATCAGCTTCGGCGGCCCGCGCTACGGCCTGGCCTACGACCCGGGCAGCATCTCCGGCGACAGCGGCTGGGGCGCGGCGCTGGAGGTGAACCGGCCGTTCGCCTACGGCGCCACCTGGCTGAAGGCCCTGGTGCCCTACGCGGTGGCGCAGCAGGCGCGGGTCTACCTCAACGGCAGCCGCCCGCAGCTGGACACCCTGCAGAGCATGGCGCTGGGCCTGCGCCTGAGCGACAACCGCCACTACACGGTGGACGTCTCCGCCGCGCAGCCGCTGGGCGAGCTGCCGGCGAACCAGCGCCACCGCGAACCGCGCTACGGCCTGAGCTTCTCCTACCAGCTGCGCTGAACGCGAAGACGGGCGGCGCCCCATCCAGGGCGCCGCGCTCCCGACTCGCGACTCGCGACTCCCGATCCCCGCGAAGCCCCCTTGACCCTCACGCAACGTGAGACCCTACCGTGTCCGCCACGCAAGGGAAGGAGACGAACGGGATGCTGCTGACCGTGGGTGAACTGGCAAGGCGCACGGGCCTCACCGTGCGCACCCTGCACCACTACCACGCCATCGGCCTGCTCGCGCCTTCGCTGCGTTCCGATGCCGGCTACCGGCTCTACGACCGGGCGAGCGTCGAGCGCCTGCATCGTATCCAGGCCCTGCGCCAGCTGGGCCTGTCGCTGGCCGACATCGGCACTGCCCTGTCCGGGCCCGAGCCGCCGCTCGCCGAGGTGATCGAGCGCCAGATCGCGCGGATCGACCGCGAACTGGCCGCGCAGGCGCGCCTGCGCGACCGGCTCACGCACCTGCGCGCGCAGCTGCTCACCGGACAGCCCCCCGACCTGGCCGACTGGCTGGACACGCTGGAGCTGATGACCATGTACGAGCAGCACTTCTCCCCCGACGAACTGCAGGCCCTGCCCCTGCACCACAACCCCGACGCATGGGCCCAGTGGCGCGCGCTGGTGACCGCCGTCAAGGCCGCGATGGACCGCGATGCGAAACCGGACGACCCCGACGTCCAGTTGCTCGGCCTGCGCTGGGCCCGGATGCTCGAACGCGACACCGGCCGCAACGCCGACTTCCTCGACCGCCTCAACGCCATGCAGGACGACCCGGCGGTGCGGGCGAAGACCGGCATCACCCCGGCGCTGCAAGGCTTCGTCGAGCAGGCCATCGTGGAAGCGCGGCTGGCGATCTACCGGCGCTACCTGGAACCGGATGAATTCGCCTTCATGCGTGCGCACTACGGTGCGCAGATGCACGCCTGGCCGCCGGTGATCGCCGCCCTGCGCAAGGCCATGGACGAGGGCATGCCGCCGACCGGCACCGAGGCGCGCCGGCTCGCCGGCCAGTGGATGACCCTGTTCCGCGGCTACGCCGGCGACGACCCAGCCACCCACGCGCGCATCCGCGAGGCGCACGCGCGCGAGCCGGACCTCCTGCACGGCAGCTGGGTCGATCCGCCGCTGCTCGACTACCTGCGCGCGATCCTCGCCCAGGCGCCAGCGCAAGCTGCGCGCGATCCCGGCGCCGGCGCATAGCTACCGGCTTCGAACAGCGCCGCGCAGGCCCGCCGTTCGCGCGCACCATGCCTCACCACCGGAACGCATGGCCCTGTAAGGAGCGCGCCTTGCGCGCGACCGCAACGTCACGGCGTTACCGCTGCGCTGGCTTGTCGCGCGAGCGTGCGCTTAGAGCCTGTTCAAAGTCTTGCCGTTGACGCGGCTTGGCTCCTCCCCCTGCTTGCATGGCTTGCAGGGGGAGGTCGGGAGGGGGTGGAACCTTGCCTCGAGGCAAGTGTTCACCCCTCCCCAACCCTCCCCTGCACGCAGGGGAGGGTGCAGGTGGGAGAGACTTTGGACAGGCTCTTACAGATGGCATTCCATAAACGTCGCAGCGGTCGCGACGCTCAATCGCCCGCGGCCATGAAGCCATGGCCGCGGGCCCAGGCCGCGAACAGGCCTGGCCACGCCGCCACCGGCGTGCCCGGCCGCCCCATGCCCCAGCCGTGCCCGCCGCGCTCGAACACGTGCAGCTCCGCCGCCACGCCCTGCCGGCGCAGCGCGTCGAACATGCGCAGGCTATTGTCCACCGCCGCGATGGGATCGTCCGCGGCATGGGCCAGGAAGGTCGGCGACGTGTCGCGGCCCACGTGCAGGTCGACCGAGTACGCCGTGGCCGCATCCGCCTGCCGGCCCAGCTCGCGGCTGGAGCGGGTGGTGTCGAACGGTGGCTGCAGCGAGATCACCGGATAGATCAGCCCGGCGAAGTCGGGCCGCGACGGCAACCTGTCCGCCGCATCCACCGGCGCGTAGAAGGCATGCGCATGGCGCGTGGCGGTGATGCCGGCGAGGTTGCCGCCGGCGGAGAAGCCGAGCACGCCGAGGCGATGCGGATCCAGGCCCAGCTCCGCGGCCCGCGCGCGCAGCAGGCGCATCGCGCGCTGCGCGTCCTGGAACGGCGCGGCCGGCGGCCAGCCGTCGCCGGGCAGGCGGTAGTAGAGCACCACCGGCGTCACGCCCTGCCGGGCCAGCCACTGCGCCGTGGTCATCGACTCGTGGCCGATGCCGATGCGCACGTAGCCCCCGCCGCCGATGAGCAGCACCGCCGTGCCGTTCGCCCGCACAGGGCGATAGACCACCATGCGCGGGCGGGTAACGTTGAACACGGCGCCGCCGAGCACATCGCCGTCGCTGTCGCCGCCCTGCTCCGGCCCGCTCGGCCCCGGCCCCGGGCTGCCGGGCGGCTGGCCGGGCCACAGCAGGACCGTCTGTGCGCTGGCGCCGTCCAGCCGCGGCGCCGCGGGCAGCGCCTGCGCGAAAACGAAGGACGCCGGCAGCAGCCAGGCCAGCAGGACGCAGCCGATGCCGCGGAGCATGTTCATCGACGATCTCCAGGATGGATGCGGGTGGCATGCCGGCGGGCAGTCCACGACCACCCGCTGCACACACGCCGGGACGTCGAACGGCTGCCGCACGAATAGGGTTGACCCGTGCCGGGCCACGGACGCCGCGGGCCATGCCGACGACAACAGCCGCCGCCCCGCAACCCGTTCCCCGCACCGCCGCGCCAGACGCGCCGCGACGGCGCCGGAAAAGAAAACGGGGAAGGCGGGCACCCGTCCCGCCTTCCCCGCTCCCGCATGTGGCTTACTGCTTGGCGAACAGGTGCTCGACGCCCGCACGCTCCTCGCGCAGCTCCTTCTCGGTGGCGTCCAAGCGCGCCTGCGAGAAGGCGTTGATCGCCAGGCCCTGCACGATGGCGTACTTGCCGTTCCTGCAGGTCACCGGGTAGCCGAAGATCACGCCGGGCGCGACGCCGTAGGAGCCATCCGACGGGATGCCCATCGAGACCCAGTCGCCCTCGGCCGTGCCCAGCGCCCACGAGCGCATGTGGTCGATCGCGGCGGAGGCGGCGGAAGCGGCGGAGGAAGCGCCGCGCGCCTTGATGATGGCCGCGCCGCGCTGCTGCACGGTGGGGATGAAGTCGCTCTCGTACCAGCTCTGCTCCACCAGCGACAGCGCCGGCTTGCCGTCCACGGTGGCGTGGTGCAGGTCCGGGTACTGGGTGGAGCTGTGGTTGCCCCAGATGGTCATCTTCTTGATGTCGGTGTTGTGCTTGCCGGTCTTCTCGGCCAGCTGCGAGAGCGCGCGGTTGTGGTCCAGGCGCACCATCGCGGTGAACTGGCCGGGGTCGAGGTCGGGCGCGTTCTGCTGCGCGATCAGCGCATTGGTGTTGGCCGGGTTGCCCACCACCAGCACCTTCACGTCGCGCTTGGCGTGGTCGTTCAGTGCCTTGCCCTGCGGGCCGAAGATGGCGCCGTTGGCTTCCAGCAGGTCCTTGCGCTCCATGCCGGGGCCGCGCGGGCGGGCGCCGACCAGCAGCGCGTAGTCCACGTCCTTGAAGGCCACGCTGAGGTCGTCGGTGGCGACGATGCCGGCGAGGGTGGGGAACGCGCAGTCGTTGAGCTCCATCACCACGCCCTGCAGCGCGGGCAGCGCCGGGGTGATCTCGAGCAGGTGCAGGATCACCGGCTGGTCCTTGCCCAGCATGTCGCCGGCGGCGATGCGGAACAACAGGGCGTAACCGATCTGGCCGGCGGCGCCAGTCACGACAACACGAACGGGGGCTTTCATGGGGGAAACTCCTTGCAAGTCTCGCGGTGAAACGCACGCGCGCCATGTGCGGATGCAACGGGGCGGGCGCGTGCAAACCCGGCGATTCTATCACGCACCTGCGACATTCTGTCCCGACGCGCCATGCCGAGCGGATCGTGAACGTGCCCGCAGCGCCTGCGCGCTTGCGCGCCGCGCGGGCATGATGCAAGGGCCCGCGCGGCGCGCACCGGCGAACGATCAGCAAGATCGCGCGGGACGCCGGCGCACGCGCGGCGGCGCCCATCCACCGCGCACAAGGAGCTTAAGCATGCACTGGCTATGGGTATTCATCGTGGGCCTGGTCATCGGCGTGACCGCCAAGCTGGTCACGCCGGGCAAGGATCCGGGCGGCTTCATCATCACCGCGATCCTCGGCATCCTCGGCTCGGTGGTCGCCACCTTCGTGGGCGAGAAGCTCGGCCTGTGGGGGCCCACCGGTTTCGTGCACTTCCTCGCCTCGGTCGGCGGCGCCGTGGTGCTGCTGGTGGTCTATCAACTCGTCGCCAGGCGCGAGAGCGCCTGATCGACACGCGCCGGCGGGGCTCCCCGCCGGCACGCAAAAAACCTTCAGGCCTTGCTGCCGCCCAGCAGCGAACCGGCCAGCGAGGCCAGGCCGCCAAGGTCGAAACCGCCGCCCTGCCCGGCTTCGGGCAGCTGGCCGTTGGGCGTAAGGTGATCCACCGCCTGCGGCAGCACCTGCGAGAGCTTGCCCAGCAGGTCGCCCTGGTCGATACCCAGCTTGCCGGCCGCCTCCTGCAGCAGCGAACCCAGGCCGCCGCTCTCCAGCGCCTGGCCGAGCTGGCCACCGGACACCGCCTGGTTGGCGCCGGTGCCGATCCACGACTGCACCGCCTCGCCGAGCCCATGCTGCTGCAGGATGGCGATCAAGCCCTGCAGGCCGCCGGCCTTTTCGATCAGCTGGCTGGCCACGGCAATCAGCGAGCCGCCGCCGGCCTGGCCGCCCTGGGCCGCGCCCAGGAGATCATCGAGTAGAGACATGGCAATTCCTTCGCTTGGATGATGGGCCCCCGTCCGGCGATTGTACGGGCGGGCGGGGGCAGCGGTCAGGCGGCCGAAAGGGCGGATGGCCCTCGCGGAGAACACGGGCGCGTGCCGTCCTGCATGGCGCCCGCTTCCGCGGCGGGGCTCAGGCCTTGTCGAGCACCGCGTTCCACTCGGCCACGCGCGCGGCCTGGCTGGCCAGCAGCGCATCGACGTCGCCCTCGACGGCGATCTTCTCGATCGTGTCGCCCTGGCGGATGGCCTCGACCACGGCCTGGTCCTCCGCGCCCACCACTTCGCCGAACACGCTGTGCTTGCCGTCCAGCCACGGGGTCGGGCCGTGGGTGATGAAGAACTGGCTGCCGTTGGTGCGCGGGCCGGCGTTGGCCATCGACAGCACGCCCGGCTTGTCGTGGCGCAGCGCGGGGCTGAACTCGTCCTCGAAGCGGTAGCCGGGACCGCCGGTGCCGGTGCCCAGCGGGCAGCCGCCCTGGATCATGAAGTCGCTGATCACACGGTGGAAGGACAGCCCGTCGTAGAAGCCGCGGCGGGCCAGGTTGACGAAGCTCGCCACCGTCACCGGGGTCTTGTCGTCGTGCAGGCGCAGGTGGATGGGGCCACGGCTGGTGGTGATGGTGGCGAGGATGGTCATCGGGGTAGATCCTTGGGGGTGGCGGGCAACGTGCGCCGGTGGGCGCATGGAACCGCGAAGGATACCGCCACTGCGGCCGGCGGAACAGGAAGCGGGGATCCGCTCGGGACTTTTCCTCTCTGCGTGTTCGGACGTCCAAATGGGGCAAAGGCGGAGGGCATCGGCGCCTGTTCGTGGTTTTGCTATCGACGTGCTGGGGCCATTGAGTGCGGCTTGCGGTAGCCGTGGGTGTGTGGGAACGCAGCGACGGCACTCTTGCTCGTCGCTCTCGTCGTTCCGGCGTGGGCCGGAGGCGCTTCACCATCGCGAAGCGGGTCACCCAACGCCACACGGCTGGTTTTTTGAAGCAAAACGTTGACGCGATCTGGCCGGCCGTAGGCCGGGGGTTTCGCTCATCTGCCGATGAGCGAGTTACTTCTCTTTGTTTGCCCAAGAGAAAG
>NZ_LFQR01000051.1 GCF_001182895.1 Frateuria defendens
AGCAGCGCGTGGGCATCGCCCGCGCCCTGGTCGCCAAGCCGGACCTGCTGATCGCCGACGAACCCACCGGCAACCTCGATCCGCAGCTGGCGGTGGAGATCATGGGCCTGTTCGCCGAATTCCAGCAGGTGGGCACCACGGTGCTGATCGCCAGCCACGATCTGCCGCTGATCAAGCGCCTGCGCAAGCGCGTGGTCGTGCTCGACCACGGCCGCCTGGTGGCCGACCTCGGCGCGGAGGAGATCCGATGAGCGCCCAGCCCGAAACCGCTGCCGCCGCGCCGCGCAGCGGGCGCCGCCAGCCGCGCCGCTTCGCCGGCTGGAGCGAGCACCACGGCTGGAGCCTGGCGGCCAGCCTGCGCCGGCTGGCCGGCCGCCCGCTCGGCACCCTGCTCACCGTGGCGGTGATGGGGCTGGCGCTGTCGCTGCCGCTGGCCTTCTACCTCTTCCTCGCCAACGTGCAGTCGATGGGCGACGCGCTGGGCCAGCACCCGGCCATCGGCGTGTTCCTCAAGGTGGACCAGGCCGGCCCGCAGGCGGAGCTTCTGGCGAGCAAGCTGCGCGACCGCGCCGACGTCGCCGCAGTGACGCTGAAATCGCCCCAGCAGGGGCTGGACGAGCTGGCCGCCATGCAGGGCTTCTCCGGCGCGCTGCATGCGCTGGACGACCACAACCCGCTGCCCTACGCCCTGCAGGTGGAGCCCAGGCCCGGGCTCGACGCCGCGGCGGTGGGCCGCCTGGTCGGCGAGCTGCGCGAGGAGCGCGCGGTGGACATGGTGCAGGACAGCGCGCGCTGGCGGCAGCGGCTGGACGCGCTGCTCGCGCTCGGCCACCGCATCGTGCTGGTGCTGGCCGGCCTGCTGGTGCTGGCGGCGCTGCTGGTGGTGGGCAACACGGTGCGCGTGGACATCGCCAGCCGCAGCGAGGAGATCGGCGTGCTGCTGCTGCTCGGCGCCAGCCGCGCCTTCGTGCGGCGGCCCTATCTCTACGCCGGCATCTGGTACGGTCTGTTCGGCGGCGCGCTCGCCGCGCTGCTGGCGCTGGGCATCGAGCTGGCGCTGGCGCAGCCGGTGGCGCAGCTCACCCAGGCCTACGAAGGCCGGCTGCACGTCGGCGGCCTGCCGCTGTGGCTGTTGCTGGCGGTGCCGCCGGCCACCGCGCTGCTCGGCTGGCTGGGCGCGCGGCTGGTGAGTGCCTGGCAGCTGCGCCGCGCGGCCTGATCGCGCCGCCGCGGGGCGCCGTCACAACCGTGCCAGGGCGGCGAGGGCATGATGGGAATGCGGGCGCGGGAAGCGTCCGCCGGAACAGGCAGGGACGCGCATGCAAGGCATTTCGGACGGAACATGATGGCAAGCATCGGCAGCCGTGACCTCAGCGCCGCGCCGCGCGTGCTGGTGGTGGACGGCTCCAGGGTCGTGCGCCAGCTGATCCTGCGCGTGCTCAAGGCGGAACTGCCGCAGGCGGAAGTGATCGGCTGCGGCAACGGCGCCGAGGCGCGGCAGCTGCTGGACGAGGGCGTGTTCGACTTCATCACCGTGGCGCTGCGCCTGCCCGACATGGACGGGCTGGAGTTGGCGCGCCATGTGCGCGAGTCGGCGCCGCAGGTCTACGTGCCGGTGGTGGTGGTGTCCGGCGACGTCGACGACCGCCTGCACCGCCGCACGCTGGGCGAGCACGTCACCGACTACTTCGACAAGTCGCTGGGCTTCCAGGCGCTGGCCGAATTCATCCGCGGCTACGTGCGCCCGGAAAGCGACGCGGAAGGCACCGTGCTGTACGTGGAAGACAGCCGCGTGGTGGCCCTGGCCACCCGCCGCATGCTGGAGAAGATCGGCCTCACCGTGCGCCACGTGATCAGCGTGGAGGACGCGCTGGCCCTGCTGGAGACCGAGCGCGCGCAGGGCCGGGTGGGTGCCGACCTGGTGCTCACCGACGTGAGCCTCAAGGGCGAGCTCACCGGCGGCGATCTGCTCGAGCGCATCCGCGGCGGCTTCGGCTACGGCAAGGGCCGCCTGCCGGTGCTGGTGATGACGGGCGACGAGAACCCGGCCAACCAGGCGGCGCTGCTCAAGGCCGGCGCCAACGATCTGGTGGAGAAGCCGGTGGAGGAGCGCCTGCTGGTCACCAAGCTGCTGTTCCAGCTGCGCGTGGCGCGACACCTGCGCGAGCGCGAAACGGCGGCGTGAGGCGCCGCGCCCGTTCCACCCCTGTCGTCCCCGGTCGGGCGGCACCTGACCCGGAGGCAGCGAGACATCCATGAGCGAGACGGAACGGATCCGGCTGGAACCTTCCTGGAAGGCCCGCCTCGGCGACTACCTGCAGCGCCCGGAGATGCGTGCGCTGTCCGAGTTCCTGCGCGCCGAGAAGCGCGCCGGCAAGGTGATCTACCCGCCCGGGCCGGAGATCTTCGCCGCCTTCGACCACACGCCGTTCGAGGCGGTGCGGGTGGTGATCCTGGGCCAGGACCCGTACCACGGCCCGGGCCAGGCGCACGGGCTGTGCTTCTCGGTGCGCCCGGGCGTGCCGCCGCCGCCCTCGCTGCAGAACATCTTCAAGGAGATCGAGCGCGACCTCGGCATCCGCCCGCCCGACCACGGCTGCCTCACTCCCTGGGCCGACCGCGGCGTGCTGCTGCTCAACGCCGTGCTGACGGTGGAGCGCGGCCGTGCCGCGTCGCACCAGGGCAAGGGCTGGGAAGGCTTCACCGACGCGGCCATCGACGCGCTCAACCGCGAGCGCGAGGGCTTGGTGTTCATGCTCTGGGGCTCCTACGCCCAGCGCAAGGGCCAGCTGATCGACCGCCACCGCCACTGCGTGCTCCAGTCCGTGCACCCCTCGCCGCTGTCCGCCCACCGCGGCTTCCTGGGCTGCGGCCACTTCTCGGCCGCCAACCGCTACCTCGAGGACCACGGGCAGGCGCCGATCGACTGGTCGCTGCCGCCGCGGGCCGAGCTGGCCCCCGTCTGAACCCGAATCAACATGGCTGAACCATCCAGGGATTGAACGGTCCGTTCTTTTGCATCGCAAAAGGATTTGGTGTACGATTCAGTTCACTAAATCGGGCCGCGCCGAACTCGGCCGGCTTTTAGCACTCTCAACTATCGAGTGCTAAGCTGAAACCCACTCAGGAGGGTTCGTTCCATGTCCCAAGCTTTGATGACCGCCAACCTGCCTGTGCCGAGCGTCATCGGCAGCCTGGACGCCTACATCTCGGCCGTGCATCGCATCCCGGTGCTCAGCCAGGACGAGGAGCAGGCGCTGTCGCGTCGCTACAACGAGGAAGAGGATCTGACCGCCGCCCGCAAGCTGGTGATGTCGCACCTGCGCTTCGTGGTGCACGTGGCGCGCGGCTACTCCGGCTACGGCCTGCAGCTGGGCGACCTGATCCAGGAAGGCAACATCGGCCTGATGAAGGCGGTCAAGCGTTTCGACCCGGACCAGGGCGTGCGCCTGGTCAGCTTCGCGGTGCACTGGATCCGCGCCGAGATGCACGAGTTCATCCTGCGCAACTGGCGCATCGTCAAGGTCGCCACCACCAAGGCGCAGCGCAAGCTGTTCTTCAACCTGCGCAAGAGCAAGAAGCGCCTGGGCTGGATGAATGCCGAGGAAGTGCGCGTGGTGGCCAAGGACCTGGGCGTGCCGGAGGCGACCGTGCGCGAGATGGAGTCGCGCCTGTCCGGCCAGGACATCGGCTTCGAGGCGCCGACGGATGCCGACGAGGACGCCCGCCCCGCGCCGGAGGCCTACCTGGTCGACGACAACGCCGACCCGTACCAGAACGTGGCCGACGCCGATCAGGCCGACAACCAGCTGGAGACGCTCTCCAGTGCGCTGCAGAACCTGGACGACCGCTCGCGCGACATCATCCAGCGCCGCTGGCTCAACGAAGAGAAGGCCACGCTGCAGGATCTGGCCGACGAGTACGGCGTCTCCGCCGAGCGCATCCGCCAGGTCGAGGCCAACGCGATGAAGAAGATGCGCGGCCTGTTCGCGGCCTGATCTGCCCGTCTCTGTCGTATGCCGACGGCCCCGCTGGGGCCGTTTGGCTTTCCGGGCATCGGTTAAGCTGCCGGCCCGGTTCGTGCACTCCTTAAGATGCCCTATGCCCACCGTTCTGGTGATCGAGGACGACGAAGTCACGGCGCGCGAGATCGTCACCGAGCTCGGCGCGCACGCGATCCGCGCCGACTGGGTGGCGGACGGCCGCGCGGGCCTGGAGCGGGCGGCCGGTGGCGGCTACGACCTGATCACGCTGGACCGCATGCTGCCCGGCCTGGACGGCATCGGCGTGGTGGCCGCGTTGCGGCGCATGCAGGTGGACACGCCGGTGCTGATGATCAGCGCGCTGAGCGACGTGGACGAGCGCGTGCGCGGCCTGCGCGCCGGCGGCGACGACTACCTGACCAAGCCCTTCGCGCCCGACGAGATGGCCGCCCGCGTCGAGGTGCTGCTGCGCCGGCGCCGGCAGCCGGAGAGCAACCGCCTGCAAGTGGCCGACCTCGAGCTGGACCTCGTGCGCCACGTCGCCCATCGCAACGGCCAGCAGCTCAATTTGTTGCCCACCGAGTACCGGCTGCTGGAATTCCTGATGCGCAACGCCGGCCAGGCGCTCACCCGCAGCATGATCTTCGAGACCGTGTGGGGCTACCACTTCGACCCCGGCACCAACGTGATCGACGTGCACATCGCGCGCTTGCGGCGCAAGCTGGAGGGCGCCGGCCCGCCGCTGATCCACACGGTGCGGGGCACTGGCTATATGCTGGCGCTGCCGGAGAGCTGACGGGCCGCCCGTTCCGTCTCCGCGCCACGCTGCCCCCCACGGTGATCGAGGCCTGCCATGTCGGCTCCCTACAACGCCTGGCGTTCCGCCACCTCGCGCCTGATCCTGATCTACGGCGCGCTGTTCGCCGGCTGGGGCCTGATCCTGGTCGGCATCATCCATTGGGAGAGCAGCCGCTACCTCAACGGCGTGGTCGACCAGATGCTGCTGCAGCGCATGCAGTACCTCGCCGCCACCGACGCGCAGCGGCTGCCGGCCACGGTGGACGCGGCCAGCCGGATCGACCCGCACGGCATCATGTCGGTGGGCCTGTTCGACGCCTCCGGCCACGCGCTCGCCGGCAACATCGCGCGGCTGCCGGCGGCGCTGACGGTGGGCGATGGCGTGCATCTCCTGGAGCAGGGCATGCCGCGGCCCGACCGCCCGGCCGAGACCACGCGCGCCCGCGCCGTGGCGACCCGCCTGCCCGACGGCCGGCTGCTGGTGCTGGCCAAGGACACGCGCACGGTGGACGGCCTCGGCGCGGTGATCCGCAACGCGCTGCTGTGGGCGATCTCGCTCACCGTGATTCCCGGCGTGCTGGGCGGCTTCCTGCTGCGCCGCGGGCCGGCGCGGCGCATCCGCGCGCTGCAGCAGGCGACCGAGCCGATCCGCCGCGGTGACCTCGCCAAGCGCCTGCCGGTGAGCCATCGCGGCGACGAGCTGGACCAGCTCGCCACCATCGTCAACGCCATGCTGGGTGAGATCGAGCGGTTGATGGGCGAGATGAAGAGCGTGTGCGACAACATCGCGCACGACCTGCGCACGCCGCTGACCGGGCTGCGCGCGCGCCTCTACCGCGCGCGGCAGCAGCTGGAGGCGCGGCCCGAGGCGGCGATGGTGGACGCCTGCATGGCGGACATCGACGCCGTGCTCACGCGCTTTCGCGCCCTGCTGCGCGTGTCGGAACTGGAAGACGGCCATCGCCGCACCTGCTTCGGTGCAGTGGACCTGGGCGAGGTGTTGCGGCAGGTGCATGACTTCTACGCGCCGCTGGCGGAGGAGCAGGGGCTGCGCTTCACGCTGGAGCTGTCCGCGCTGCCGCCGTTCCGCGGCGATCCGCCGCTGCTGTTCGAGGCGCTCACCAACCTGGTCGCCAACGCGGTCAAGTTCACCCCCGCGGGCGGGCGGGTGGCGCTGCGCGCTGCGGCCGAGGCGGGGGCCGTGCGCATCGAGGTGGTCGACAGCGGGCCGGGCATCCCCGAGCACGAGCGCGAGGCGGTGACGCGCCGCTTCTACCGCGGCGACAACAGCCGCTGCACGCCGGGCTCGGGCCTGGGGCTCAGCATCGTCAGCGCGATCGCGCGGCTGCACGACCTGACCCTGGATATCGGCGACAACGGCGGCGCGGGCACGCGCATCGGCCTCTATGGACGTCTGGGCGGCGATGCCCGCGGCGAGGCATCGAGGCCCGCGCGGGCCTCGGTCCGCCACGCCGCCGACGCGGGCCTGGCGGCCGGATGAAATAATCTTCATCCGCACGGACGGCTCGGCCGTCGCAGGAGCATGCGAAGATTTCCGTAACGCATCACCCGCGCTCGGAACTCCCCGTATGCTTGGTATCGTCCGGATCGCGCTGACGCGACCCTATACATTCGTCGTCCTCGCGCTGCTGATCCTGATCGTCGGCCCGCTGTCCGCGCTGCGCACGCCGACCGACATCTTCCCGGACATCCGCATCCCGGTGATCGCGGTGGTGTGGCAGTACACCGGCCTCTCGCCGGACCAGATGGCCGGGCGCATCTCCTCGCCGTTCGAGCGCGCGTTGACCACCACGGTCAACGACGTCGAGCACATCGAGGCCAACTCCATCGCCGGCTACGGCATCGTCAAGATCTTCTTCCAGCCCACGGTGGACATCCGCACCGCCAACGCGCAGGTGACGGCGGTGTCGCAGACGCTGCTGCGCCAGCTGCCGCCGGGCATCACGCCGCCGCTGATCCTCAACTACAGCGCCTCCACCGTGCCGATCATCCAGCTGGCGCTGTCGGGGCGTGGCCTGAGCGAGCAGAACCTGAGCGACATCGGCATGAACCAGATGCGCCCGATGCTGACCTCGGTGGCCGGCGCGGCGGTGCCGTTTCCGTTCGGCGGCAAGACCCGCCAGGTGCAGATCGACGTGGACCCCGCCGCGCTGCAGGCGCGCGGCCTTTCCGCGCAGGACGTGGCGCTGGCGCTGGCCGCGCAGAACCTGATCGTGCCGGTGGGCACGCAGAAGATCGGCGACCTCGAATACACCCTGCAGCTCAACAACGCGCCCTCGGACATCCGCGAGCTGGGCAACCTGCCGGTGAAGAGCGTCAACGGCACCACCGTGTACATCCGCGACGTGGCCCAGGTGCGCGACGGCAGCCCGCCGCAGACCAACATCGTGCACGTGGACGGCAACCGCTCGGCGCTGCTCACCATCCTCAAGAACGGCTCGGCCTCCACGCTGGCGATCATCGAGGGCGTGAAGCAGCGCGTGGCCGCCGGCCTGGCCTCGCTGCCGGAGAACCTCAAGGTGGCGCCGATCGGCGACCAGTCGCTGTTCGTGCGCGCGGCGATCAGCGGCGTGGCGCGCGAGGGCATCATCGCCGCCGCGCTGACCAGCCTGATGATCCTGCTGTTCCTCGGCAGCTGGCGCTCCACCGTGATCATCGCCACCTCGATCCCGCTGGCGATCCTGGGCGCCATCGCGCTGCTGTCGGCTTTCGGCGAGACGCTCAACATCATGACCCTGGGCGGCCTGGCGCTCGCGGTGGGCATCCTGGTGGACGACGCCACGGTGACCATCGAGAACATCAACTGGCACCTGGAACACGGCAAGGGCGTGGAAACCTCGATCATGGACGGCGCGCGGCAGATCGTGACGCCGGCCTTCGTTTCGCTGCTGTGCATCTGCATCGTGTTCGTGCCGATGTTCTTCCTGGAAGGCGTGCCGCGCTTCCTGTTCGTGCCGATGGCCGAGGCGGTGATCTTCGCCATGATCTGCTCGTTCATCCTCTCGCGCACCCTGGTGCCGACGATGGCGAAGTACCTGCTCAAGCCCCACGCGCCGCACACCGACCTGCACGGCAGCAACGACGCGCTGCCGCCCTCGCGCAACCCGCTGGTGCGCTTCCAGCGCGGCTTCGAGGCACGCTTCGAGCGCGTGCGCGGGGTCTACCACGGCCTGCTCGCGCTGGCCCTGGCGCACCGGCGCGGCTTCATCGTGGGCTTCCTCGCCTTCGTGCTGGCCTCCTTCGTGCTGGTGCCGTTCCTGGGCCGCAACTTCTTCCCGGCGGTGGACGGCGGGCAGATCCTGATGCACGTGCGCGCGCCGGTGGGCACGCGCGTGGAGCAGACGGCGCAGCTGTTCGCCGAGGTGCAGGCGGCGATCAAGCGCATCATCCCGCCGCAGGAGCTGGGCACGGTGGTGGACAACATCGGCCTCTCCAACAGCGGCATCAACACCGCCTACAACAACACTGGCACCATCGGCTCGTGGGACGGCGACATCCAGGTCGCGCTGGAAGAGGGCCACCGGCCCACCGCCGACTACGTGCGCACGCTGCGCGAGCAGCTGCCGCGCGAGTTCCCGGGCATCGTGTTCTCGTTCCCGCCGGCCGACATCGTGAGCCAGATCCTCAATTTCGGCTCGCCGGCGCCGATCGACCTGCAGGTGCGCGGCAACAACCTGGCCGGCAATTTCGCCTACGCCAACGCGCTGCTGCGCGACCTGCGCCGCGTGCCCGGCGTGGTGGACGCGCGCATCCAGCAGTCGCAGGCCAACCCGGTGTTCGACATCAACGTGGACCGCACCCGCGCGCAGCTGGTGGGCGTGACCGAGCGCGACGTCACCAACAGCCTGGTGGTGAACCTGGCCGGCTCCAGCCAGGTGGCGCCCACGTTCTGGCTCAACCCGGTCAACGGCGTGTCCTACCCGATCGTGATGCAGACACCGCAGTACAGCCTGGACACGCTCTCGCAGCTGTCCAACCTGCCGATCACCGGCAGCGGCGGCCAGAGTGGCGCGCAGGTGCTGGGTGGCCTGGCGAGCTTCCAGCGGCGCGCCAGCAACGCGGTGGTGAGCCAGTACAACATCCAGCCGATGGTGGAGGTCTACGCCGCCACCCAGGGCCGCGACCTCGGCGCGGTGTCGGCGGACATCCAGAAGATCATCGCCGCCCACGCCAAGGCACTGCCGCGCGGCTCCTCGGTGGCGCTGCTCGGCCAGGTGCAGACGATGAACAGCGCCTTCGCCGGCCTGCTGTTCGGCCTGCTCGGCGCGGTGGCGCTGATCTACCTCTTGATCGTGGTGAACTTCCAGTCGTGGAGCGATCCGTTCGTGATCATCACCGCGCTGCCCGCCGCGCTCGCCGGCATCGTGTGGATGCTGTTCGCCACCCACACGCCGCTGTCGGTGCCGGCGCTCACCGGCGCGATCATGTGCATGGGCGTGGCCACGGCCAACTCGATCCTGGTGGTGAGCTTCTGCCGCGAACGGCTGGCCGAGCACGGCGACGCCGCGGCGGCGGCACTGGAGGCGGGCTTCGTGCGCTTTCGCCCGGTGTGCATGACGGCGCTGGCGATGATCATCGGCATGGCGCCGATGGCGTTGGGCCTCGGCGAGGGCGGCGAGCAGAACGCTCCGCTCGGCCGCGCGGTGATCGGCGGCCTGCTGTTCGCCACCACCGCCACCCTGCTGTTCGTGCCGGTGGTGTTCAGCATCGTGCACGCGCGTTCCGGCCGCGCTTCCAGCCCGGCCACCGTTTCCGGAGATCCCGCCCATGTCCTCTGAAGCCACCACCGTCACTCCGGTCCGGCCGTCCCGGCGCGGCCTGCGCCTGGCGGCGCTGGTCGCCGCGGTGATCGCCGTCGTCATTGTGGCGACGGGCCTCGTCACCCGCGCCACCGATGCGCGCAGCCTGAAGACCTGGACCGAGACCCAGGCCGTGCCCACCGTCAACGCCACCGCGCCCGAGCGCGCCGGCGACGGCGCGGCGCTGGAGCTGCCGGGCCGGCTGGAGGCCTACACGCGGGCGCCGATCTACGCGCGCGTCAGCGGCTATCTCAAGAACTGGAAGGCCGACATCGGCACGCCGGTGAAGGCGGGCCAGCTGCTGGCCGAGGTGGAGACGCCCGAGCTCGACCAGCAGCTGCTGCAGGCGCGCGCCGACCTCGCCAGCGCCAAGGCCAACGAACAGCTGGCCGCGGTCACCGCCAAGCGCTGGCAGTCGATGCTGGGCAGCGACTCTGTGTCGCGCCAGGAAGTGGACGAGAAGACCGGCGACTACGCCGCCCGCCAGGCCCAGGCGCAGGCGGCCCAGGCCAACGTGGACCGGCTCGCCGCGACCAAGGCCTTCGCCCGCATCGTGGCGCCGTTCGACGGCGTGGTCACCGCGCGCGACACCGACGTGGGCGCGCTGATCAACGCCGGCGGCGGCAGCGGCCCGCAGCTGTTCGTGGTGTCGAACACGCGCCGGCTGCGCGTCTACGTGCAGGTGCCGCAGAACTACGGCCCTTCGATCCGCCCCGGTGCCGCCGCCACGCTGAGCGTGCCCGAATACCCCGGGCGCAGCTTCGAGGCCAAGGTGATGGCCTCCGCCGATGCGGTCAACGCCGCCTCCGGCACCACGCTGGCGCAGCTCCAGGTGGACAACGTCGACAACCAGCTGATGCCCGGCGGTTTCGCCAACGTGCGCTTCGCGCTGGCAGCCAGCGCCGCCGCGCTGCGCGTGCCGGCCAGCGCGCTGATCTTCGACAACCAGGGCCTGCGCGTGGCCACCGTGGACGGGCGCGGGCGCGTGGCCTTCAAGAAGGTGAGCATCCTGCACGACTATGGCAAGACGGTGGAGATCGGCTCGGGGCTGGCGCCCGGCGACCGCGTGATCGAGAGCCCGCCCGACGGCCTCAGCGACGGCGACGCGGTGAACATCGCCAACCCGGCGGCGGCGAAGTCCCATGAGAAAGCTTGAGTCGGGACTGCTGATCGCCGCCGCCCTCGCGCTCGGCGGCTGTTCGCTGGCGCCGGCCTACAAGGCGCCGGCGGTGCCGGTGGCGGAGCACTACGCCGACACCGGCCCGTGGGTGCAGGCCGCGCCCGCCGCGCCGCTGCCGCGCGAGGGCTGGTGGCGGCTCTACCGCGACCCGCAGCTCGACCGGCTGCAACAGCAGCTGCTGGCGAACAATCCCGATCTCGCCGCCGCGCTGGCGCACTACCGGCAGGCCGAGGCCTTCAGCGCGCAGGCGCGCGCCGGGCTGTTCCCGCAGCTGGGCGTCGGCGCCGCCGCGCAGCGCAACCGCCAGTCCGACACCCGGCCGCTGCGCGGCGCCGGCTCACCCAGCTACTACGACAACTACACGCTGGGCGCCCAGCTCGACTACGAGGTCGACCTGTGGGGCCGCGTGCGCAACGGCGCGGCGGCCGGCCGCGACGACGCGCAGGCGGCGGCCGCGGACCTCGCCGCGGTGCAGCTCAGCCTGCAGGCGATGCTGGCCGACAACTACCTGCAACTGCGCGGCCTCGACCAGCAGGTGCAGCTGCTCGACCAGAGCATGGAGGCCTACCGCCGGGCCCTGCAGCTCACCCAGAGCCGGCACGAGGGTGGCATCGTTTCCGGGCTCGACGTGACGCGGGCGCAGGCGCAGCTGGCCTCGGCCAAGTCGCTGTGGTCGCAGACGCAGGCGCAGCGCGCGCTCATCGAGCATGCGATCGCGGCGCTGGTCGGCGCCTCGGCCTCGGACTTCCATCTGGCGGCGGAAACGGCGGCGATCGAGCTGCCGGCGGTGCCGCTAGGCGTGCCCTCCACCCTGCTGCAGCGCCGGCCCGACATCGCTGCCGCCGAGCGCCGTACCGCCGCGGCCAACGCGCGCGTGGGCGTGGCGCGCGCGGCCTGGTTCCCCTCGCTCACCCTGGGTGCCGCCGGTGGCTACCAGAGCACCGGCTGGGGCGGCCTGGTGGCGGCGCCGAACCGTTTCTGGGCGATCGGCCCCACGCTGCTGCTCGACGTGTTCGACGGTGGCTACCGCAAGGCCACCGTGGCCGCGGCGAAGGCGGCCACCGACGCCGCCGGCGCGAGCTACCGCGGCGTGGTGCTGGGCGCCTTCCAGCAGGTGGAGGACAACCTTGCCCTGCTCGATCACCTGGGCACCGCGCGCGGCGACCAGAAGGATGCGGCCGACGCCTCGCAGCACGCGCTGGACCTGGCGCTGGACCGCTACAAGCAGGGCGCGGCGAGCTACCTCGACGTGGTGGAGGCGCAGACCATGGCGCTGGACGCGCAGCGCAGCCTGCTCGACCTCACCACGCGGCAGCTGCGCGCGAGCGTGCAGTTGATCCGGGCGCTGGGTGGCGGGTGGGAGGCGGGCGACGGGCGCATGGCCGCGGCAGGCGGCCGGGCCGGCTAAGGCAGAGAGGGCGTCGAGGGCTGTCTCCGGCCGGCCTCCGCCATCGACATGCGCGGCGGGGCTGCCGGGCATGCCGGTGCAAGCGTCCAGACGGCGTGGCTAGGCGGAGCCGGACTTTATCGGCGCGCGAAGCGCAGCGCATCGCCAACGCTGCCGCTGGCCAGGTGGCGATGCCTGGTCTGCCGCGGAGGCTGCGTCGCGCATCGTTTGCATCCCGGACGATCCGGGGGCACTGCTGTGGACAACCGCCCTTTGGACCGCCGGCCCGTTAGCGTTTCTGGCCGAAAAAAAGCCGCGCTCCATAACGCACTGTACAAGCGTGACCGCAACGACACCTTCTCGTCGCGGGGCGAGGAGGCGAAGATGCCGGGCGGGTTCGCCTCCCGGATGCCGTCGCATGCAGGGAGGCGGTGCCTCGGTTCGGCGGCGGTTTTTTTAGAGCTTCTCCGCCAGCAGCGCTTCGAGCTTGCGCTGGTCCGCGGCGAACTTGCGGATGCCGTCGGCGAGCTTGTCGGTGGCCATGGCGTCCTCGTTGTGGCCCCAGCGGAAGGCGGCCTCGTCGAGCTTGGTCGGCGCCGGCTCGCGCTGGCCGGCGTTGGCGAGGGCGCGCGGCAGGTCGCCCTGCTCGGCTTCGAGCTTGGCCAGCAGGTCGGGGCTGATGGTGAGGCGGTCGCAGCCGGCCAGGGCCTGGATCTGGCCGATGTTGCGGAAGCTCGCGCCCATCACCACGGTCTGGTAGCCGTGCTGCTTGTAGTAGTCGTAGATGCGGCGCACCGACTTCACGCCCGGGTCTTCCTCCGGCGTATAGCTCTTCTGCTCGGTGTTCTGCACGTACCAGTCGAAGATGCGGCCGACGAAGGGCGAGATCAGGAACACGCCCGCCTCGGCGCAGGCCACGGCCTGTTCGAAGGAAAACAGCAGGGTGAGGTTGCAGTGGATGCCGGCCTGCTCCAGCTTCTCCGCCGCGCGGATGCCCTCCCAGGTGGAGGCGAGCTTGATCAGGATGCGCTCGCGGCCCACGCCGGCCGCCTCGTACAGGCCCACCAGCTTCTCGGCCTTGGCAATGCTGGCCGCGGTGTCGAAGGACAGGCGCGCGTCCACTTCGGTGGAGACGCGGCCGGGCACCAGCTCGAGGATCTTGCGGCCCACCGCCACCGCCAGGTGGTCGCTGGCGTCGACGACCTGCTGCTCGCGGCGGTTGCTCTGGCCCTTGGCCCAGGCGGCGGCCTCGTCGATCAGCGGCGCGTAGGCCGGGATGCCGGCGGCCTTCAGCAGCAGCGAGGGGTTGGTGGTGGCATCGACCGGCTTGTAGCGGGCGATGGCTTCGATGTCGCCGGTGTCGGCGACCACGGTGGTGTACTGGCGCAGCTGTTCGAGTTGGGACACGTCTTCGCTTCCGGTCTGGTCGTTCGGGGTCCGGCTTATTCTCCGCGTTGAGCGTCGTCGGGCAAGCGGCGGCCTGCCTGGCGTTCGTCCTCGCCGGTGGCGATGCGCGCGTAGCGCTGGTAGGTGAAGAAGGCCAGCACCCAATCGAGCAGCACCACCATGCGGTTGCGGAAGCCGATCAAGAAGTAGATATGGGCGGCGAGCCAGGTCCACCAGGCCAGCGCGCCGGAAAGCCGCACGCGCTTGAACTGGGCGATGGCCGCCATGTGGCCGATGGTGGCCAGCGCGCCGTCGTCGCGGTAGCGGAAGGGCTCCGTGCCGGCCTCGCCGCGCAGACGGGCGTCGATGCGCCCGGCCACGTGCTTGCCCATCTGCTTGGCCGCCGGCGCCACGCCGGGCACCGGCTTGCCGTTCGCCTGCATGGCGCTGGCGAGGTCGCCGACCACGAACACCTCCGGGTGGCCGGGGAGGCTGAGGTCCGGCTCCACCTGCACGCGGCCGGCGCGGTCCACCGGCGCGCCGAGCCGGCGGCCCAGCGGCGAGGCGGCCACGCCCGCGGCCCACAGCACGGTGCGGGCCGCGATCGGCTGCTCGCCGAGCTTCACGCCCGCCGCGTCGATGGCGGTCACCGGCATGCCGGTGCGCACCTGCACGCCCAGGCGCTCCAGCTGCTTCTGCGCTTTGGCCGACATCGCCGGCTCGAAGGCCGGCAGGATGCGCGGGCCGGCCTCCACCAGCAGCACGTTGGCGCGGCGCGGGTCGCTGCGGCGGAACTCGCGCGGCAGCGTGTGGCGGGCGATCTCGGCCAGCGCGCCGGCCAGTTCCACGCCGGTGGCGCCGCCGCCGACCACCACGAAGTTGAGCCAGGCCTGGCGCCGCACCGGGTCGTCCTCGCGCTCGGCGTGCTCGAAGGCGAGCAGCACGCGGCGGCGGATGGCGAAGGCGTCTTCCAGGGTCTTCAGGCCCGGCGCCAGCGGCGCCCAGTCGTCGCGGCCGAAGTAGGCGTGCGTGGCGCCGGTGGCGACGATCAGGTAGTCGTAGTCGAGGGTGCCGTCCGCGCAGTGCACCTGGCGCGCGTCCAGGTCCACGTCCTGCGCCTCGTCGAGCAGCACGGTGACGTTGCGCTGCTTGCGCAGCACGTGGCGCAGCGGTGCGGCGATCGACGGCGCGGCCAGGCTCGCGGTGGCGACCTGGTAGAGCAGCGGCTGGAACAGGTGATGGTTGCGCTGGTCCACCAGCGTGACGCGCACCGGCGCGTCGGCCAGCGCGAGGGCGGCGGAGAGGCCGCCGAAGCCGCCTCCAAGGATCACCAAGTGGGGGCGTGTGTCGGGGCCAGCCATCGTGTCGCGTTCACCGTGCGGAGCAAAGTCCTCAAGCATAGGCGGCTGTTTCCGTGCTGTGCAGGCATGCGGTGCGGGACATGTTGACGCATGCGGCGTGAGCGGGTGGCAACGGGCGGCCTGCGCCGGCGCGCGATCGGCATGCCTGGCGTTTGGACGTCCAGCCGGCCGAAGCGCCCCGGCATGCGTGGAAAGGCGTTGGGGCCGATGCCATCGGCCTCGCACGCCGCCGGTGCCCGATGTCGTGGGTATTCCGCTTTTTCAGTAGAGATCGACCGGGTCCACGTCCAGCGACCAGCGCACGCGCCGCGCCGAGGGCAGCGCCGCCAGCGCCTGCTGCCACGGCCGCATCGCCGCATGCAGCGCGCCGCGGCTGGTGGCCTCGACCAGCAGCTGGCCGCGGTGGCGTCCGGCGCGCAGCGGCATCGGCGCCGGCATCGGGCCGGCCACCTGCAGCGCCTCGCCGCGGAGGGCGGCGAGTGCGTCGGCGAGGAAGGCATCGACGTGCTCGCGCCGGTGCGCGTCGGCGCGCAGCAGCACCTGGTGGCCGTAGGGCGGCAGGGCGGCCTGCCGGCGCTCGGCCAGCAGCTCCTTCGCCGCCGCCGCGTAGCCCTGGGCGAGCAGGCCGCGCAGCAGCGGGTGATCGGGGTGGTGGGTCTGCAGCAGCACGCGCCCCGGCTTGGCCGCGCGGCCGGCGCGGCCGGCCACCTGCACCACCAGCTGCGCCAGCCGCTCGCCGGCGCGGAAGTCCACGCTCAGCAGGCCCGCGTCCACGCCGACGATGGCCACCAGGGTGAGGTTGGGCAGGTCGTGGCCCTTGGCCAGCATCTGCGTGCCGACCAGGATCGCGGGGCCGCCGGCGCGCAGGCCGCCGAGCAGGTCTTCGAAGGCGTCGCGGCGGCGGGTGGTCTCGCGGTCGATGCGCAGCACCGGCGTGCCGGCGAACTGCGCGGCCAGCGCTTCCTCCAGCCGCTCGGTGCCCTGGCCCTGGGGTTTCAAGTCCGGCGCGCCGCAGGCGGGGCAGGCGGCGGGCACCGGCGCCTGCAGGTCGCAGTGGTGGCAGACCAGCCGGCGGCGGCCGGCGTGCAGGGTCAGCGGGTGTTCGCAGCGCGGGCACTCGGCATGCCAGCCGCAGGCGTGGCAGAACAGCACTGGCGCGTAGCCGCGGCGGTTCTTGAACACCAGCGCCTGCTCGCCGCGCGCCACCGTGTCGGCCACCGCGGCGAGCAGGGCGGGGGAGAGGCCGTGCTCCAGTCGCTGCGCGCGCATGTCGATGATCTGCACCTGCGGCGGCCGGCTCGCCCGCGGCCGCGCGCGCAGGTGCAGGGTGCGGTAGCGGCCGGCCTCGACGTTGGCGAGCGTCTCCAGCGAGGGCGTGGCCGAGCCCAGCAGCACCGGCACGCCCAGCGCGCGGCCACGCACCAGGGCGAGGTCGCGGGCGTGGTAGCGGAAGCCTTCCTGCTGCTTGTAGGCACCGTCGTGCTCCTCGTCCACGATGATCAGCCCGGCCTGCGGCAGCGGCGTGAATACCGCCGAGCGAGTGCCGAGGATCACCTTGGCCTCGCCGCTCCTCGCCCGCAGCCAGGCGCGGGCGCGCTCGCCCTCGGCGAGGTTGGAGTGCAGCACCTCCACCGGCACCCCCAGGCGCGCGCGCAGGCGCTGCACGGTCTGCGGGGCCAGGCCGATCTCCGGCACCAGCAGCAGCGCCTGCCGGCCCTGTGCCAGCGCCTGCGCGATCAGGGCGAGGTAGACCTCGGTCTTGCCGCTGCCGGTGACGCCGTCGAGCAGGAAGGGCTGGAAGCGGCCGAGGTGTCCGCCCACCGTCGCCACCGCGGCCTGCTGCTCGTCGGTGAGCGCGGGGGCGGGCGCGTTCGGGGCGGGGGCGGCCTCCGCGGGCGGCGCGGTGCGCTCGATCAGCCCGGCCGCGGCCAGGCGGCGGGCGGCGGCGCGCCAGTCCGGCAGGCGAAGTTCGAGTTCAGCGGCTCGCCGTGGCGCCGGTGCCAGCGCCTGGAGCAGGGCGCGGCTGCCGCCGCGGCGGCTGCCGGCGTCGAGCGCGCTGCGGCCGGCCACGGTCAGGGTCCAGGCTTCCTCGCGCGTCTCGGGCAGCGGGCGCGGCTCGCGCAGGGCCAGCGGCAGGGCGTTGGCGTAGGCCTCGCCGGGGGCGCCGAGCCAGTAGTCGGCGGCCCAGGCCAGGGTGGCCATCAGCTCGGCGTCGAGCAGCGGCGCGTCGTCGAGCAGGCGCAGCGCGGGCTTGAGCCGCGCCGGCGGCAGCGCGGATGCCACGCCGGCCGCCACCACCACGCCCACCGCGCGGCCGCGGCCGAAGGGCACCAGCACGCGGCTGCCCGCCACCGCCTCGCCCGCGGCGGGCGGGAGGTAGTCGAACAGGCTGGGCAGGGGTACCGGCAGGGCGACGCGGAGTACGGCGGGCATGGACACCTCGAGGGCGGGCCAGTGTAGCAACCGCACGCCTGAAGCCGGCCGGCGCGGGCGCGCCCGGTGACGATTGCTTGGCCGGGAGTTGAGGTGTTTCCGGTAAGTGGCCTGTCTGCCGGGGAATTTTCATTTATCCACAAGAGCTGTGGATAAGTCTGTGGATGTACCGGGGACGGCAGGGGCCGAGGCCCGGCATCAGGCGCCTCCGCACGCTCTGCGCAAGTTTTAGGCACTGAAAAATAAGCCTTGTTTTTCAGTTGATTACGGATTGTCGTTAGCGTGCGTTCATGGATGTCGTCACCAAGTGTCCGTCCTTCTTGACAGCCCTGTGACGCTGTGCAAAACGCGAGCCGACGCCCGTGCGGCCGGTCAATGCGCCATGCCCAGCATCAGGGCGCCGGTCAGCACGATGCCCAGCAGCCACAGGTAGCACCAGCCCACCAGCCAGTACTTGAGCACGGTCATCGGCCAGCCCTGGTGGTAGACCCGTTTCTGCATGATCAGCAGGTAGATCGGTATCCACAGCATCACGGCCCCCTGCACCGGGCCCATGGCATAGCCGACCCAGGCGGCGTGCGGTCTGAGCCAGGTGGAGAGCATGCCGCACAGGGTCACCAGCAGCAGGGCCAGGAACAGGAAGGCGTGGCTGTGCAGGGCGGCGATCAGGTGCTCCATGTAAAGGCGCCGGCGGAACACGTAGAACAGCTTCAGCAGCAGGGCGAACAGCGGGATCATCACCACCATCGCCTGCGGCAGCACGCCGAAGACGCCGCTACTCATGCGCTCCAGGGCGTCGTTGCGGGCGGCCTTGTCGCCATGCAGGACGTTGTGCCAGTTGGCGCGCAGGTGTTCGGTGAGCCGGGCCAGCCGCTGGTTGGCGAAATCGGGCAGCCAGGCGATGTGTATTGGCGCATACGTGCCATACGAGCCGTAATCCGCTTCGGCGGATGCGCCGGCATCGGCACCGGCGCTGGCGGCTGGTGCAGGCGTGGTGTTTGCCGCCACCGGGGCCACGGCAGCGGGCGGGGCCAGCGAGGCGGTCGGCATGGGCGCGGCGCCGAGCGCGAGCAGGCGCTGGTTGGCCTGCTCGCGCAACCGGTAGCCGGCCTGGTCGATCTGCTGCCGCGCCGCCTCCGGCAGGGCGGGCACGCGACGGCTTTCCGCTAAGTCATCCAGCTGTTCCTTGAGCTGGCTGCGTACCTCCACGGCGCTGTCGGCGTCGTCGAACTCGTGCTCGTCGACAACCACGCCGGCATGCGTGCGGGCCTCGATCCTCTCCGTCATCAGGTCCGTCGCCAGGTGGAAGGCGAAGAACGCCAGCAGGCACAGCACGAACATCAGCCGGAACGGCGCCACGTAGCGGACGCGACGCCCGGCGAAGTACTCCAGGGTGAGGAAGCCGGGCTTGAAGAGCAGCGGCGGCAGCGTGCGCAGGATGCGGCCGTCCACGTGCAGGTACATGTCGGCGCCATCCTCCAGCAGGCCGTGCACGGGCTTGAGCACGCTGTGGATGGACTGGCCGCAGTGGTGGCAGAACTCGCCCTCCAGCGGCGTGCCGCAGTTGGCGCAATGCAGCGTCCCCGCTTCCCCGATGTCTTTCATGCGCAGGCTCCCCAAGTTGGCGGCCGATGTTGGCATAGGCCGCCGGGCCGCCACAGTGCCGGCTCGGCTAGAATGGACGGCCCTGCGAGGCCCGTCTTTCCCATGAGCCTGTTCCCTTCCCTCGACCGCGCCCGCGCGGCGCGCGAGCTCGGCGCCACCGTGCGCCTGGCGCTGCCGCTGATCGCCGCCCAATTGGCGGCGGTCGGCGCCAACGTGGTCGATGCGGTGCTGGCCGGGCACCTCAACGCCCACGTGCAGGCGGCGGTGACCACCGGCGTGAGCATCTGGGCGCTGGCGCTGGTCAGCGGCCTGGGGATGATGATGGCGGTGCCGCCTTCGGTGGCGCAGCTGGACGGCGCCGGCCGCCGGCGCGAGATCGGCGCGGTGTTCGTGCAGGCGCTGTGGCTGGCGCTGGCGCTGGGCGCCGTGCTGTGGTTCGGCGTGCGCCATGCGGCGCCGCTGCTCGACCTGATCGGCGTGGTGCCGACGCTGCGCGATGACGTGGTGCGCTTCCTCCACGCGATCAGCTGGGCGGCGCCGGCGCTCACCTGCTACTTCGCGCTGCGCGGGCTGTCCGAAGGCCTGTCGATGACGCGGCCCTCGATGCTGTTCAGCTTCGGCGGCCTGCTGGTGCTGGCGCCGCTCGGCTACGTGCTGATGTACGGCCGCCTCGGCCTGCCGGCGCTGGGCTCGCTGGGCAGCGGCATCGCCACCGCGGCCGTGCTGTGGCTGGAGGTGCTGGGCTTCGCGGTGTACGTGGCGCGCCACCCGCGCTACCGCGACCTCGGCCTGCGCGCGGGCCTGGCCTGGCCGCGGCCGCGGATGATCCTGGACCTGGTCAAGGTGGGCGGTCCGATGGCGGTCTCGCTGCTGGCCGAGGGCGGGCTGTTCGTGGCGGTGGCGCTGGTGATCGCCACCCTGGGCGAGACGGTGGTGGCCAGCCACCAGGTGGCGCTCAACGTGGCCACGGTGAGCTTCATGGTGCCGCTCGGCCTGTCGATGGCGATCACCGTGCGGGTGGGGCATGCGGTGGGGCGCGGCGACACGGTCGGGGTGCGCTACGCGGGCTTCTGCGGCATCGCGCTGGCGCTCGGCGTGCAGCTGTTTTCCTCCGGGCTGATGCTCGGCGTGCCGGACCTGCTCGCGCGGCTGTACACGCACGATGCGGCGGTGATCGCGCTGGCCGTGCAGCTGATGCGGCTGGCCGGGCTGTTCCAGTTCTCCGACGGCATCCAGGTGGCCTCCAACGGCGCGCTGCGCGGCCTCAAGGACACCCGCGTGCCGATGGCGATCACCCTGCTCGCCTACTGGGGCGTGGGCATGCCGGTGGGCTGGTGGCTGGCCTTCCCGCAGGGGCTCGGCGCGCGCGGCATGTGGATGGGCCTGATCGCCGGCCTCAGCATGGCCGCGCTGCTCCTGTTCGCGCGCTTCGCGCACAGCGCGCGCCGTGCGCGCTGGCGTGCGCCGGCCGCGGCCGACATGACCGAGACGCGCGGAGCGGTTACCCTGACCGACTGAACCCCCCAAGGACTTTCCGGCCATGACACCCCCGCCGCTGCGCCGCCGCCCCAATGGATTCTGGGCCTTCCTCCGTGTGATCGGACGCGGCCTCAACGCGGTGCGGCTGGTGATCATCAACCTGGTGTTCTTCGCCTTCCTGCTGCTGCTGGTGCTGCTGTTCGCGCTCGGCATCGCGGCCAGCCGGCAGGAGCACGGCATCCTCGACGGCAGCGTGCTGGTGCTCAAGCCGCAGGGCGAGCTGGTGGAGCAGTACAGCATCGAGCCGCTGCAGCGCGTGCTGAACTCGCTCTCCGGCAACCCGCCGCGGCAGATCCAGCTGCGCGACCTGGTGAGCGCCGTCGATACCGCGGCCAAGGATCCGCGCATCAGCCGCATCCTGCTCGACCCGGAAGACCTGCACGGCGGCTTCGCCGCGCTGCACGAGGTGGGCGCGGCGCTCGACCGCTTCCGCGCCGCCGGCAAGCCGGTGCTGGCGTGGGCGCCCAACCTCGACCAGGGGCAGTACTACCTCGCCGCGCACGCCGACCGCATCCTGCTCGACCCGCAGGGCGGCGTGCTGATCACCGGCCTGGCCAACTACCGGCTGTTCTACAAGAACCTGCTGGACAAGCTCGGCGTGGACGTGCACCTGTTCCGCGTGGGCCAGTTCAAGAGCGCCGCCGAGCCCTTCATCCTCGACCACGCCTCGCCCGAGTCGAAGGAGGCCGACGGCTATTGGATGGGCGGCCTGTGGGACAGCTACCTCGACGAGGTGGCCAAGCAGCGCAAGCTCGACCCGGCCGCGCTGCGCAGCGCGCTCGACGGCCTGCCGCAGGAGATCGCCGGCGCCCACGGCGACCTCGCCCAGCTCGCGCTCGGCCAGCACCTGATCGACGGCGTCGCCACCCCGGCCGAGGTCGAGGCGATGCTGCGCAAGGACGGCGTACCGGCCGGCAAGAACGGCCGCGGCATCCGCCAGGTGGGCCTCTCGCGCTACGTCGCCAACCTCGAGCAGGACAGCCCGTTCCAGTCCGGGGTGGCGGTGGTGGTGGCCGAGGGCGAGATCAGCGGCGGCAAGCAGCCGCACGGCAGCATCGGCGGCGAATCCACCGCGGCGCTGCTGCGCAGCGTGCGCGAGGACCGGCGCACCAAGGCGGTGGTGCTGCGGGTGGATTCCCCCGGCGGCGAGGTGTACGCGGCCGAGCAGATCCGCCGCGAGGTGGCGCTGACCCGCGCCGCCGGCATCCCGGTGGTGGTGTCGATGGGCAACGTGGCGGCCAGCGGCGGCTACTGGATCTCGATGAACGCCGACCGCATCTTCGCCGAGCCCAACACCATCACCGGTTCGATCGGTATCTTCGGCATGTTCTATACGGTGCCCGGCACGCTGGACAAGCTCGGCGTGCGCAGCGACGGCGTGGGCACCGGCCCGCTGGCCGGCGCGTTCGACATCACCCGGCCGCTGGCGCCGCAGACCGGCACGCTGATCCAGGCGATCATCGACAAGGGCTACCGCGACTTCGTGGGCAACGTGGCGAAGGCGCGCGGCAAGGATTTCGCGGCCATCGACGCCATCGCGCAGGGCCGCGTGTGGACCGGGCGGCAGGCGCTGGAGCGCGGCCTGGTCGACCAGCTCGGCGGGCTGGACGCCGCCGTCGCCGACGCCGCCGCCCGCGCCAAGCTGGGCAAGGACTACCACGTGCGCTACGCCGAGGAGCCGATGGGCGGCCTGCAGCAGTTCTTCGTCTCGATGAGCCAGAGCGCGCTGGTGCGCGTGGCGCAGGCGCACGGCCTGCAGCTGCTGCCGTCCTGGCTCGGCGAGCTGCCGCCGCTGCCGTCCGAGCTGAAGCTGCTGCGCACCGCCCAGGCCGGCCGGCCGAACGTCTATGCGTACTGCTTCTGCAGCCCGCAGTGACGGGCGTTTTGATGGATGGACGTAGAGACGTCCAAATGAGTCCGCGCGGCGCGGTGGGGCGCCCGCGCGGAAGAACGCGAGTCGGCGCGGGCTACAGGCTCGCCGCGTAGTAGTCGCCGCGCCGGTGCACCTGCACCGGCAGGCCGAACAGCTCGCTCAGCGCCTCGCCGGTCAGTGTGTCGGCCTTGCGGCCGTCGCGCAGCACGCGGCCCTCGCGCAGCATCACCACGCGGTCGATCTCCGGCAGGATCTCCTCGATATGGTGGGTGACCAGCAGCAGGGTGGTGCCGCCCCGCGCCAGCGCGCGCAGGCTGTCGAGGAAATGCCGGCGGGTGGCCGGGTCCAGGCCCGTGCACGGCTCGTCCAGCAGCAGCGCGCGCGGCCGGTGCACCAGCGCGCGGGCGATCAGCACGCGCCGCGCCTCGCCGGTGGAGAGGCTTGCCATCGGGCGACCGACCAGGTGCGTCGCACCCATCTGCGCCAGCGCCTCTTCGGCGCGCTGGCGCATGCCGGGGCTGACCCGGTGATCGAGGCCGAGCCCGCGCGCGGCGAAGAAGCCGGACGCCACCGCGTCGAACACCTCCAGCGGCGCGTCGCTGGTGAAGTCCAGCTGCAATGCGGGCGAGACGATGCCGAGCAGGCTGCGCAGCTCCTCCACGTGCCAGCGCGCGCGGCCGAAGAGGCGCACGCTGGCGGCGCCGTCCTTGCGCGCCAGCGGATAGAGCTGGCGCGTGACCAGTTTCACCAGGGTGGATTTGCCCGAGCCGTTGGGGCCGAGCAGGGCGGTGTGCTCGCCGGGGGCGATGGCGAGGCTCAGGCGATCGAGCACCAGGCGGGTGCCCTGCATCACGCTGGCCTGGTCCAGTTCCAGCAGCGGGGCGTCGGTGCCGTCGGCGAGGGGAGAGGCATCGGGGCGGTTCATGCCCTTACCTTGCCTATCGGGAGCGGGCGCGGCAAGCGGCTTTTCCGCATCGGGTGGAACGCCTGCGGTGCGAGGCGGCGACGTGCTTCAAGGAAGCGCTCTTTTCAATAACGAGCGCTGTCGCGAGCCCCCGCCCCTCACCGCGATCCTCTCCTCGCTCCCCGGCGCCGTCGCCATCCATGGCGCCTCCCCGCGTGCTCTGGCGAGGAGAGGAAGAAAAGCGCGGGCTTCGCGTGATGCCGTGCCTATTGCTCGGCCTGCTCGATCTGCCTGCGCTGCTCGGCCGCCTGCTTGTCCACGGCCTGCTGCACGTCCTTGGCGCGCTGCTCGGTTTTCTTCATGTCGTCCCAGGGCGTCGCCACGCGCGCGGCCTCGGGCTTGGGGGCGGCCTGCGGCGCGGGCGGCTTGCCGGAACAGGCGGCGAGGGCGAGCAGGCAGAGCGGGAGGGCGAGCCGTTTCATCGAGGCGTTCCCCGTTGGGAGGGTTCCGAGTGTCCTGCGACGCGCCGGCACGGGCAAGCGAGCCGGCCGCAAAGCGGACCGATCGGCTAAGCTCGACCTCATGAACACGCGCATCGACGCCTGGCAGTTGCAAGGGCATACCGCACTCGTCACCGGCGCCAGCAAGGGCATCGGCTATGCCGCCGCGCGCGAGCTGGCCGGGCTCGGCGCCGACCTGCTGCTGGTGGCCCGCGACGAGGATTATCTGGAACAGGTGCGGCTGGAACTGGCCGACGATTTCCCCGGCATCGCGGTGCGCGCCTTCGGCGCGGACCTCAGTGAGGCGGAGGAACGGCTGGCGGTGTTCGACTGGATCGCCGATCTCGGCGCGCCGCTGTCGCTGCTGGTCAATAACGCCGGTGGCAACGTGCCCAAGGCCGCGCTCGACTACGCGCCGGAGGAATACCGCGCGATCTTCGAGCTCAACCTGTTCGCCGCCTTCGAGATGTGCCGGCTGGCGCATCCGCAACTGGTGCAGCACGCCAACGCGGCGATCGTCAACGTGGGTTCGGTCTCCGGCGCCACCCACGTGCGCACCGGCGCGCCCTACGGCATGAGCAAGGCCGCGCTGCACCAGCTCACCCGCAACCTCGCGGTGGAATGGGCGGTGGACGGCATCCGCGTCAACGCGGTGGCGCCGTGGTACATCCGCACCCAGCGTTCGGAGCCGGCGCTGGCCGACCCGGACTACCTCGACGAGGTGCTGGACCGCACGCCGCTGCGGCGCATCGGCGAGCCGGAGGAGGTCGCCGCGGCGATCGCCTTCCTGTGCCTGCCGGCGTCGAGCTACATCACCGGCCAGGTGCTGGCGGTGGACGGGGGCTTCCTGCCTTACGGGTTTTGAGCGCCTGGCCGCGCTCCCTGCGAGGCGTTGCCGCCATTGCAGGAGTGCGCTTGCGCGCGACCGTGGCGCGGTCGCGTTGCCGTCGTGGGCCAGTCGCGCGCGAAGCGCGCTCCACGGCGCCGGCTGTTTTCGGGAACAAGGTCGTGGGCGGATTCCGAGGCCGGTGAGATTGCGGCGCCTACCCGCAGGACAGGCCTTGGTCCTGAGGTTTCCGGCCACTCGAAATCCTCATGCTGCGGAAGCCTCAAGTCCACGCCGTCGAGGGCGCCCGGTTTCGCCGTCGGGCGAGGATGCCTGAGCCCGGCGATCGCTTCGATTTGTCCACAAGCGCTGGGGAAACCCTGGGGGCAAGCCTGTGGGCAAGTCGTCGATCGCCTTGGCGAGCACGTACTTGCGACGGCTTGCTCAGCTTTTGCGCAGCGTGCGTTCAGCAGCCCCGCAACTGGGCGCGTAGTTCCGCGTCGCGGCGTTCCAGCGGCGGGCGGTCGCTCTTGAAGGCGCGGCCCAGCTTGCGGGCATTCTCGTCGTAGGCATCGCGCAGCGCCTGGCAGGTTTCCTGCGGGCCGAGCAGGCGGCAGCTGTCCTGCGCCCAGGTGTAGGCGCCGCTCACCATCCCCGGCGTCACCCGGCCGCGGTTGGCCTCCGGCGCGGAGATGCCGCCGCCGCCGCGGTCCGGCCCATAGGCCTGCGATAGCGAGTGCTGCCAGTCGAGCATGCCCAGCGGGACGAGATAGGGCGCGGGGTTGCCGTTCTCGCTGAGATAGCTCTTGCCGTCGGTGGCCCGCACGCAGGTGTAGAGGACGGGCAAGGGCGCGGCCGGTTCCGGCGGCGCGGCGGATGGAGGCGGCACCGAGGGTGCGGGCGGCGCTTCGGGTGTCGCGGGAGCGGCGGGCGGCGGCGCGGCCGTCGTCTCGGCCGGCAGGTCGATCCGCTGCTGCCGCTGGCCCCGGGCGCAGGGCGCGTCCTGGTAGACCACGCGCCCGTCCGCCGCAGTGCACTTGTATACCGTCGTGGCGACGGCCGGCATCGCGCAGGTCAGCCACAGCAGCATCGGCAGGAGGAAGCAGCGCATGCGCGGATTCTAGGCCTGGCGCCGTCGAGGCCGGGTGCTCAGAACTCGGCGAGGTGCTCTTCGGCGGCGAAGCCGACCACCACCGCGCCCTCGCCCACGTTGACCATGCCGGTAATGCTCATCGGCGCCTCCAGCAGGCTCACGCCGCATTCGGTGCAGGCCGAGCGCAGCCGTTCGTAGCCGGGCAGGCGCGGCAGTTCCTCCAGGTCGCCGCCGTAGCTCACGCAGACGGCCGGCACCAGCAGGCCGGCGTGGACGCGCTGGGCGACGTAGTCGAACAGCGTTTCCGCGCCCTGCTCGAAGCCGCGCACCTTGCCCACCGGGCTGGTTTCGCCGCGGTAGGCGCGCAGCAGCGGCTTGATGTCCAGCGCCGAGCCGAGCATGGCGCTGAACAGGCCCACGCTGCGGTCGCCTTTCTTCTTGGCGCGCGCGCGCAGGTAGTAGAGGTCGCGCGGCAGCATGTAGCCGTAGCTGTTGTTGGCGACGTAGGTGAGCCGCTCGCGGATCGCCGAGGGCGTCTCGTCGGCCTTGATCAGCCGGGCCGCCTCCACCACCGCCGGCGCGCTGCCGGCGAACAGGTTGCGGGTGTCGATCACCCGCATCAGGAACGGCCCCACCACCCCGTGGCGCTCGCGCGCCTCGCGGTACTGCTTGAGCACCGCGAAGCTGGCCTTGATCACGTGCTCGTTGATGGGGCTGCGGGTGGCGGTGATGGTGAGGCAGAACACGCAGTCCTGCTCCAGCACCAGCTTTTCCAGGAACAGCCGCTGCACTTCCTCCACCGAGCAGGGCTCCGTCTCCGCCGCATGGCTGCGGCTGCCCAGCTTGAGGTCGAGGAAGCGACGGATCTCGGCCGGGTCGCGGTTGTCCTTGAACTCGGCCCCGTCCACATGCACGGTGATCGGCATCACCGCGACCCGGTGCTCCTCGAGGAACGCCTGCGGCAGGTCGCAGGCCGCATCGATCGCCACTCCCATCCGCATGGTTCGCCCCCTTGTCGTTGCGGGGCGAACATAGCAGGGCGGTGATGACTTGTCTTCGCTGCCGCTGGCACAGGTGCTGGCTGGTCTCTGTGTCAGGAATTTAGCCGCTTAGTTTTTTGCGGCTTGCGGCCGATGGCTCGAAATAAACTGCGTGTGGGCCTTATGTATTTGAAAATACCCATAAAAATTTCGAAATTAAATATGTTGTCGCGAATTAATATTCGCCGCGATCGTGCGTTAATTGCGCAATTAATTGCCGTTGACTTTTCGTTATGGACCGACTTAGCGTAAGTCGGTCCGCTGTCGATGTCGGGCTTGTGGGTGCTCTGGCGTGCACGTAATCGCAAGGGTCGGGTCTGGTGGTGTTTTTACTTATGGAATAAAGCTGGCTTTATTTTTGTGATCGATATCGAATGTCGATCCTTCGTGTCATGGCATTGGAAGCCTGATTGATTTTGTTGATGGCAATTCCTTTTGGGGAGAAATAAATGAGTTGGTCCAAAGGTTCTACTCGAAAAAGGCACCGCATCGCACGCTCCGCGCTTGGTATGGCCATAGCGGGAGCGCTGGGCTTGTCCGGCATGATGATCGTCAGTCCGGTGCACGCCCAATCCTCCTATGGCACTTTGTACGGTTCTGCCAAACCCGGGGATGTCGTGCGCATCACGGCCCAATCGACTGGGCGCAGTCAGGATGTGGCGGTTAACGCAAATGGGCAGTACGTCGCCAACGGTCTTTCTTTGGGCAGCTATCAGGTGACGCTGATCGAAGCCGGCAATACCGTCGGCACCAAGGACGCCGTGGTCGTGGCCGGTTCTTCCATTCAGGTGAATTTTGCGGCCACGCAGAATTTGGCGGCGGTCACGGTGACGGCCCCCTCGGCCAATGCCATCGATACCAAGGCTACCGCGGTACGCACCGTGTTCACCGCGGATCAGCTCAAGTCTCTGCCGATACCGCGCGATGTGCTGGCCGTGGCCCAGCTGACGCCCGGTACGGTGCAGAATTCGACCTTTGGTGCGCCGTCCTTCGGCGGCAGCTCTTCGGCCGAGAACAGCTACTACATCGATGGCTTCAATGTCACCGATATGTACAACAGCCTGGCCTTCAACACCGTTCCCTGGTTTGCGATCGCGCAGGAGGACGTGCAGACGGGTGGCTACGGGCCGGAGTATGGCTTCTCCACCGGTGGCGTAGTCAGCGTCAATACCAAGCAGGGTACCAATACCTGGCAAGGTGGCGTCGACTACCAGGTCACGCCTGACGCTTGGCAGGGTCATACGCCGGCGCGGTACGACAATGCGGGGCGCCTAGTCAGCTCTTCGCGTACCAACTCCACCTCCAAGGACGCCTATAGCGCATGGATCGGTGGTCCTCTGATCAAGGACAAGTTGTTCTTCTTCGGCGCTGCGCAGTTCACGCGCACCAAGGACAACAACTACTCGTCCTATTCGCCCAGCTCGCTGTTGCCCGCCGCCGGCTATACCACACCGATCAACGCCGGCGCAGGTAAGTCGCGCACATCGGCACCGTATTACCTGGGCCGCCTGGACTGGAACATTACTGACAACAACACGGCGACCTATACCTTCGTCAGCGACGTCTCGCACGAAGCGACGCGGGTGTATGACCTCACCTACCGCAACGGCGACCCCCACGCAGGCGCCTGGGACGGCACGCTCAACTACAAGCAGGGCGGCAAGGTCAATATCCTCAAGGACGTGTGGCAGATCACCGACGGCCTCACCCTTACCGCGATCTATGGCCAGTCCAAGTACTACAACCCGAACGAGGGGAACCCGCAGTCGGCCTTCACTGCCAATGGCGTGAACGAGACCTACAATGGCGTGCTGGGCGATGCCAACCAGCCCGGTTGTCCGGTCATTACCGATCAGCGCGGCAGTGTCTTGGCCGGCACGGTCGCGCCCATTCAGGGCTGCAACGTGGCGGGCAACCTCTCCACGGGCAATGCCATCGACCGCCGCAAGAGCGGCACGCTCAACTTGGAATATGTGATCGGCAATCACGACATCGTGTTGGGCGGCAGCAAGGAGAGCTTCACCTCCAAGGGCGGTTCCACCACCGAGGGCGGTGCCGAGTACGACTACTACTCCACGGATGCCGGCCAGGACTACGCCGAGCAGGTGATCGAGCAGACCAGTGCCAGCGTGGGCATTCACACCACCTCGGCCTATCTGAAGGACTCCTGGACGATCGCCGACAACTGGCTCTTCAACTATGGCCTGCGCTACGACAAGTTCTCGAACTACAACGGCACCGGCGACACTTACATCAAGATGGCGCACATCTGGCAGCCCAGGCTCGGCTTGAGCTGGGATGTGCATGGCGACTCTTCGCTGAAGCTCTATGCCAGCGCCGGTCGCTACGCCTTGCCGGTGGATAGTGGCGTGGCCCTGCGTTCGGGCAGCCCGTCCATCTATACCTATCAGGACTTCAGCTATTCGGGTGTGGACCCGACCACCGGGCGCCCGCTCAACCTTGGCTCGCCGCCGCCCGGCGCCGCCTATGCGACCGCCTACCCGATCAATGGCGAGAGCGGTGTGGCGCCTCTGCCGGGTAGCTATTCGAACAAGTCGCTCAAGCCCTACACGCAGGACGAGTACCGCCTGGGGGCGCAGCAGGCACTGGATGACGGCTGGATCCTCGGCCTCGAATTGACTCATCGCCGCCTCAAGACCGCCATCGACGACTTCTGCGACTGGCGCCCGTTCGCCGCCTGGGGGGCCGCGCACGGTTACGGTGCTGCGATGGACGCGGCGGGCACGGGTGTGAATGGGGGCTATCCTCCGCTCGACCAGGGCGGCTGCTTTCTGTTCAATCCCGGTTCGGGCGGTACCTGGAACGTGGACCTGACTGGCAACGGCGTGGCCACGCCGGTTCACCTGAGCGCGGCCGAGATCGGTTCGCCGAAGGCCAAGCGCACCTACAACGCGGCAACCTTCACCTTCGAGCGCCAGTGGGACAACGTGTGGTACCTCAAGGGTTCCTACGTGTGGTCGCAGTCGCGCGGTAATACCGAGGGCATGGTGGCCACCGACGTGGGTCCGGGCCAGGCCGATGCGGGCACCACCGAGGCCTTCGATTACCCCGAGTTGATGCGCGGTGCGAATGGCTACCTGCCCAACGATCACCGCCATGTGATCAATGTCTTCGGCGCCTGGAAGTTTCTGCCCGAGTGGCAGCTGGGGCTGACGGTCAACATCGCCTCGGGTGCGCCGATCAGCTGCCAAGGCTATTTGGGCTCGCTACCGGGCGAGGCGGACGTTTCCGCTTATATCGGTTATGCCAATGGCTTCCATGTCTGCAATGGTGAGATTTCGCAGCGTGGCACGTCCGGCCGTACTCCCTGGACCTATGTGCTCAGCCCCAATGTCAGCTACATGCCGCATTGGGCCAAGGGCCTGACGTTCCGAGCGGGCGCGACGAACCTGCTCAACAATGTCAAGCCGCTCACCGTCTACGAGACCTCTGAAACCGGCGGCGGCGGAGCCGGTGTGACGGGTGTGACGCCTTATCGCCTCTACAAAGTGGGGCGTACTTATGAAACCCCGCGCGTGTTTCAGTTGGAGGCTGAGTACGACTTCAGCCTGTAACCGCTTCGCTTGATGGAACAAAAAAACCGCCACTGTTACGGGTGGCGGTTTTTTTGGTCTTGCGCTCGACTATGGGTGCCCCTCGGAATCCGCTCCTTTCAGTCGGCTGGCGGCGGGAATGGCTCAGTACCTCGGCACGCTCGGATCGACCTCCGCCGCCCACGCATCCATGCCGCCCTCCACGTTGTAGACCTGGCTGAAGCCGTGTGCCGCGAAGCGGCCGGCGGCGCCCTGGCTGGAGATGCCGTGGTGGCAGATGAAGGCGATGGGCGTGTCCTTGGGGAGGGTGGCGAGGGCTTCGTAGCCTTCCTCTTCCAGAATGCGCGCCTGCGGCAGCGGGGCGGCCTGGGCGCGGCTGGCGGCGGGGCGCACGTCGACCAGGACGAGGCCGCCCTCGGCGAGGCGCGCCTTCAGTTCGTGCACGCTCATCGACTTGACCTCGTTGGCGCCGGGGAACTTGAGGCTCAGGCCCTCGCCCTGCATGGTGGAGACCCAGTCGATCACGATGCCCTTGGCGCGCTGGGCGCTGCCCGGGTCGAAGTGGACCTCGATGCCGTTGGCGACCACCACGATGTCGTGCTCGCCGGCCGGGGCGAGCTGGAAGCCGGCGCTGTGGTCGGGGCCGATCTCCAGGTGCAGGGCCACGCCCTGTGCATTGGCGGTGCCCTGGCGGATCGCCTCGGCGGCCTTGTCGGTGATGGTGATCTCCGGCGGCGTGCGGTCGGGCGGGGTGGCGCCGAACAGCTGGTGCAGCTCGCCGCTGGTGTACATCTGGCGGATGATGTCGGCGCCGCCGACCAGCTCGCCGTCCACGTACAGCTGCGGAATGGTCGGCCAGTCGCCGTAGGCCTTGATGCCCTCGCGGATCGCCGGATCCTCCAGCACGTTCACCGTGTGGTAGTCGGGCAGCAGTTCGTTGAGGGTGTTGGTGGCGGCGGCGGAGAAGCCGCACATGGGCTGGTGGCGGGTGCCCTTCATGAACAGCACCACGCGGTGGTCCTTGAGCAGGGTTGCGATGCGGTCGCGGGTGGCGCTGTCGAGGGACATGGAGAAACTCCGGCTAAAGAGGGCCAATGATATATGTCCCCATATGCCGGCGTGAGGCGCCAGTTCAAGGCCGCGCCGGGGCGCATCGGTGGTGCCGTCCCTGGCGCCCAGCATCCATGAACACAGTGAACGGGCCTCAGGCCGCCGGGCGCAGCTCGGAGAGGTCGCGCCGGCGCCGGGCCAGCGGCGCCAGCGCCAGGGCCGCGGCAGGGGAGGGCAGCACCAGTTCGCGGCTGGCGCGGCCGAGCGGGGTCGGCTGCTCGCTCCAGTGGATGAGTTCCATCGCGCCGGTATGGTCTTCGACCAGGGCGGTGCAGTGCTCCACCCAGTCGCCGTCGTTGAGGTAGAGCACGCCGTCGAGGCTGCGCACCTGACCGTAATGGATGTGGCCGCAGATATGGCCGTCGTAGCCGCCCTCGCGGGCCGCGTCGGCGACGCGCTGGGCGTAGGCGTGGATGTAGGCCATGGCCTTGCCGATGCGCGACTTCATGATGATCGACAGCGGCAGGTAGGGCAGCTCCATCCGCTGGCGCACGGCGTGCACGCGGCGGTTGCCCCAGCAGGCGAAGCGATGCATGGCCTCGCCCAGCCACAGCATCCAGCGGCGGCCGGTGTGCTCGGGGTCGAACTCGTCGCCGTGGCTGACGCGGTAGCGGCGCCCGTCCGCGCCTTCGTGCACGGCGTCCAGCGCGATCCGCACGCCGCCGAACGCCTGGCCGGCGAGGCCGCGCAGCGCGGCGTCGTGGTTGCCGGGGATGTAGGTGACCTCGACGCCGCGGCGCGCCAGGTCGAGCACTTCGGCCAGCACGGCGCTGTGGTCGGGGTGCCACCACTGGCGCTGCGCCAGCGCCTCCAGGTCGACGATGTCGCCGACCAGGTAGAGCCGCTCGCAGCGCAGGCGGCGCAGAAAGTCGAGCAGGTAGGCCGCCTTGCAGTCGGGTGTGCCCAGGTGCACGTCGGAGATGAAGGCGCTGCGGCAGTGATAGGTCGCCATGGCACGGCGCTCCGGTGGCTGTCCGTGCTGCCAGTGTGGGTGTGTCAGGTCACCGGGGCGTGGCAGTGCTGTTGCAGCGAGGTTGCGGGCGACGGGGCATCGCCTTCGCCGCGGCGCCGACTTCAGGAGGTCAGGGCCTCGCGCGCCACCGGTTCGATGGCCGCCGCCCACAGCGCGTATTGCGCGGCGGACGGGTGCAGGCCGTCGTCCGTCACCGCGTCGGGATGCGCGCGGGAGAGGCCGGTGATGTCGACGAAGCGGCTGCCGGCCTGCGCGGCCTCCGCGCGGGCGATAGCGTTATAGACGTCCAATTCGGCGGCGATGCGCGCGATGTCGCGGCCGCCCTCGCGGGCGAAGCGGGTGACGCCCCAGTCGGGGATCGACACCACCACCACCCGGCCGGGCCGGTCGCCGGCCAGGGCGACGGCGCGCGCCAGCAGGCGGCGGAACTCGCCGCGGTAGTCCTCGGCGCCGCGGCCGCGGTACTGGTTGTTCACGCCGATCAGCAGGCTGACCAGGTCGTAGGGCGGGGCAAAGGTGCTGCCATCCATGCCGGCGGACAACTCGTCGGTGGTCCAGCCGGTCACGGCCACGATCTGCGGCTCGTCGAGGGCGCGGCCCTGCGCGCGCAGCCGCGCGGCCAGCTGCGCCGGCCAGCGCCCGTCCGCGGGCACGCCCTCGCCGATGGTGTAGGAGTCGCCGAGGGCGAGGTAGCGCACCGGCCGCTCCGCTTAAGCCATCGCGGCGACGGGCTGCGCGGCCTGCTCGGCGGCCATGCGCGCCAGCACGCGCTCCATGCGCACGAACACCTCGCGCAGTTGCGTCGGCGGCGGCAGCAGGGTGAGGCGCAGGTGACGGCTCTGCGGCACGTTGAAGCTGCTGCCGGGCACCGCCAGCACGTGCTCCTCTTCGAGCAGGCGCAGGGCGAAATCGTTGTCGTCGAAGGCGGCGATGCGGTCCGCGCGCACGGACGGGAAGGCGTACAGCGCGCCGCCCGGCGCCACCAGGTCGAGGTAGTCGCTGGCGGCCACGCCCTCCACGATGGCGCGCCGCGCCTCGTGCAGGCGCCCGCCCGGGGCGGTCAGCGCCTGGATGGTCGGGGCGCCGGCGAGCGCCGGCTCCACCGCCCACTGCGCGGTGACGTTGGCGCACAGGCGCAGCGCGGCCAGCAGCTGCAGTGCGTCGCGGTATTCGGCGGTGCAGGCAGGGGCGCCGGAGAGGCTCATCCAGCCCACGCGGTAGCCGCAGGCGCGGTACACCTTGGACAGGCCGCCGAAGGACAGGCACGGCACCTCGCCGGCCACCTCGGCCAGCGGCTGGAACATCGCGCCGTCGTAGAGGATCTCGTCGTAGATCTCGTCGCTGAGCAGCAGCAGGCGATGGCGCGCGGCGATCGCCACCAGCCGCTCCAGCAGTGCGCGCGGGTACACCGCGCCGGTGGGGTTGTTGGGGTTGATCAGCACCAGGGCGCGGGTGCGCGGGGTGATCAGCGCCTCGATCTCGTCCGGATCGGGCAGGTGGCCGTTGGCGGCCAGGCAGCGGTAGTAGCGCGGCCGGCCGCCGTTCAAGATGGTGGCGGCGCTCCACAGCGGATAGTCCGGGCTGGGCAGCAGCACCTCGTCGCCCGGCTGCAGCAGGGCGCGCAGGGCCAGGTCGATCAATTCGCTGACGCCGTTGCCGACGAAGATGCGCTCCACCGCCACGCCCGTGGCGCCGCGGGCGCGCTGCTGCGCGGCGATGGTCTCGCGTGCGGCCTCCAGGCCCTGCTCGTGGCCGTAGGCTTCGCTGTCGGCGAGGTGGGCGGCGATGGCCTGGCGCAGGTGCGCCGGCGTCTCGAAGCCGTAGCGGCCGGGGTTGCCGATGTTGAGCTTGATGATGTCCAGCCCGGCGGCTTCCAGCTCGCGCGAGCGGCGGGTGAGGGCGCCGCGGATTTCGTAGCGCACGTCCGCCAGGTGCGCACTGGGTTTGATCGAAGACAACGCCTGCATCCCGAAGAAGGCCGCCGTGCGGCTGAATGGATGGCCAAATGCTAGCAGCTGCGGCGGTCCCGCGGCGAGGCGGCGGCAGGCGTTGGATGAGGCAATCCTGGGGCATAATCGGTCCCCATGAGCGATGCCGAGACGATCCAGCGCCTGCGCCGCATCGGTTGGCGGGGCGACGCGCTGCCGGCCGCGGGGCGCCAACTGGCGCGCGTGGTGGCCCAGCACCGGGCCGGCTATGAGCTGCACGACGGCGAGAAGCTGTTCAACGCGCAGCCGGCCGGGCACTTCCTCAAGCGCGGGCTGGACCCGGCCGAGCGGCCGGCGGTGGGCGACTTCGTCGAGGTGGAGCCGGGCCGCCCGCCGCATATCCTGCAGATCCTGCCGCGGCGCACCGTGCTGTCGCGGGCGGCGGCGGGCGAGCGCTATCAGCGCCAGCTGATCGCCGCCAACATCGACTACGTGCTGGTGCTGACCGGCCTGGATGGCGACTTCAACCCGGCGCGCATCGAGCGTTACCTTTCCCTGGTGGAGGATTCGGCCGCGCGGCCGGTGGTGCTGCTCAGCAAGCCGGATCTGCACGAAGATGCCGTCTCGCGCATCGCCGAGCTGCGCGGGCGCCTGCCCGCCGGCACGCCGATCCACGCCATCAACGGCAAGGACCCGGCCAGCGTGGCGGTGCTGGCGCCGTACCTCAAGCCCGGCGACAGCGCGGTGCTGGTGGGCTCCTCCGGCGCCGGCAAGTCCACCCTCACCAACACCTTGCTGGGCGTGGACAAGATGGCCACCAGTGCGGTGCGCGAGCACGACAGCCGCGGCCGCCACACCACCACCCACCGCGCGCTGCTCGCCCTGCCCAGCGGCGGCTGCCTGATCGACACGCCCGGCATGCGCGAGCTGAAACTCACCGGCGAGGAGAACCTCGACCTCTTCGCCGACATCGAGGAGCTGGCCGCGCAATGCCGCTTCGCCGACTGCGGCCACGGCGGCGAGCCAGGCTGCGCGGTGCAGGCGGCGCTGGCCAGCGGCGCGCTGGCGCCGGAGCGCTGGCGCAACTACCTCAAGCTGCGCGACGAGCGCGAGGAGCAGGCCTCGATGCTGGAGGCGCGCCTGCGCCGCCAGCGCGGCGGCCGGCCGGTGGAGCGGCCGCACGGGCACCGCGGCCAGCGCGAGCGGGAATAGGTCGATCCCAACACCGAGGAGCCATGGCATGCGACGACGTTCTTCTCCCCTGATCCGCCCCGCCGTCCCGCGCGGGTTGTCCGGGGTGGCGGCGTCGCTCCGGCCCTGCGCGGCGCCCCGCCGGACACGCCCGTGAGCGCGGCCGCCGACCGCCTCGATCCCGCCCTCGAGCGCTATGCCGCGCTGGACCGCCGGCTGCTGGAGGCGGTGCGGCCGATCCGCATCCTGCCCACGGTGTCGTGGCCGGCCTCGCTGGAGAACCGGCTGATCGTGGACTACGCCGCGGGCCGCTACGCCTTGCCGGAGGTGAGCTATGTGCGGCCGGACCTGGCCGCGGTGCGCAAGGAACTGGCGGCGATCGGCCGCGAGGCGGGCCACCACGATCCGCTGGGCGAATACCTGTGCCGCACCGCCGAATCCTGGCGCATCGCGGCGGAGATGCTGGAGGCGGTGGGCACGCGCGGCGTCACCGCGCCCTCGATCGTGCTGTACGGCCGGCCGGGCGACGCCATCCCCGGCAGCGACACCAGCAACCTCGACGCCGCGCGCTACTTCGTGGAGCTGGCCGACGAACTGGGTGCGGACCTCAAGACCGTGGACGTGTCCCCGCACCTGCCGGCCGAGTCGCTGCGCAGCGAGCTGGCCGGCACGCTGGACGATTTCTTCGGCGCCGGCATCATCCGCGTGGAGGTGGACGACGAGCTCACCGCCAAGGCCGCGGCCGGCGCCACCCGCGTGCGCCTGCGCGGCGGCGCCAGCTTCTCCGACTACGACCGCCACCAGTTGCTGGCGCACGAGGCCTTCGTGCATTCGCTCACCGCGCTCAACGGCCGCGCGCAGCCGGTGCTGGCCTCGCTGGGGCGCACCTCGCCGCGGGTCACCGCCACGCAGGAGGGGCTGGCGGTGTTCGCCGAGCTGATCTCCGGCGCCATCGACATCGCGCGCTTAAAGCGCATCAGCCTGCGCATCCTGGCCATCGACATGGCGCTGGCCGGGGCGGATTTCGTCGAGGTCTACCACTACTTCCGCGAGCACGGGCAGAGCGTGGCGGACAGCTTCCACTCCACCCAGCGCGTGTTCCGTGGCGTGCCGACGATCGGCGGCGCGGCCTTCGCCAAGGACAACGTGTACCTCTCCGGCCTGCTCGCCGTGCACACTTTCTTCCGCTGGGCCTTCCGGCAGCAACGCATGGACCTCTTGCGCAACCTGTTCGCCGGCAAGCTGGCGCTGCACGACGTGCTGAGCCTGGAACCGCACTTCGCCTCCGGCGCCATCGCGCCGCCGCGCTGGCTGCCGCCGTGGATGCAGCAGATGCACGGGCTGGCCGGCAAGCTGGCGTTCTCGCTCTTCATCAACCGCATCCACATGGACAAGGTGCAGGCCGACGAGCTGACCTTGAGCCTGTAGGAGCGCGCCTTGCGCGCGACCGCGGCGTTGCAGCGTCACCGCTGGGCAGGCTTTTCGCGCGCAGGGCGCGCTCCTTACAGGCCTACGGCACATTTCGAGTGCGGGACCGTGAATGCCGCGCCGCTGCGGTCGGGTGCCACAGGACGCGGTGCTACCATTCCGCGCCATGCCGGCCCGCTCCGGCCCCGCCTTTCCCCACACGCCGTCGCCGCCCATGAGCCTCCCCGAAGAACTGCGCCAAGCCGCGCTCGAGTACCACCGCCAGCCCCGCCCCGGCAAGATCCAGGTCGTACCCACCAAGGCCATGGTGACCCAGCGCGACCTCGCGCTGGCCTATTCGCCCGGCGTCGCCGCCGCCTGCGAGGCGATCGTGGCCGACCCGAACCAGGCCGCCACGCTCACCGCCCGCGCCAACCTGGTGGCGGTGATCACCAACGGCACCGCGGTGCTGGGCCTGGGCGACATCGGCCCGCTGGCCGGCAAGCCGGTGATGGAGGGCAAGGGCGTGCTGTTCCAGAAGTTCGCCGGCATCGACGTGTTCGACATCGAGCTGGCCGAGCGCGACCCGGGCAAGCTGGTGGACATCATCGCGGCGATGGAGCCCACCTTCGGCGGCATCAACCTGGAGGACATCAAGGCGCCGGAGTGCTTCATCGTCGAGCGCAAGCTGCGCGAGCGGATGAAGATCCCGGTGTTCCACGACGACCAACACGGCACCGCGATCATCGTGGGCGCGGCGGTGGTCAACGCGCTCATGGTGGTGGGCAAGCGCATCGAGGAGGTGAAGCTCGCCACCACCGGCATGGGCGCGGCGGGCGTGTCGTGCGTGAACATGCTGGTGGCGCTGGGCCTGCGCCCCGAGAACATCCTCGCCATGGACCGCGACGGCGTGCTGCACGCCGGCCGCACCGACCTCGACCCCGACAAGCAGCGCTACGCGCGCGACACGGCCAAGCGCACGCTGGCCGAGATCGTCGAGGGCGCGGACATCTTCCTGGGCCTCTCCGCCGGCGGCATCCTCAAGCCCGAGATGGTGGCGACGATGGCGGAGCGGCCGATCATCCTGGCGCTCGCCAACCCCAGCCCCGAGATCATGCCAGAGGACGCCAGGCGCGCGCGGCCGGACTGCATCGTGGCCACCGGGCGCTCGGACTTCCCCAACCAGGTCAACAACGCGCTGTGCTTCCCGTACCTGTTCCGCGGCGCGCTGGACGTGGGCGCCACGGTGATCAACGAGGCGATGAAGGTGGCCTGCGTGCACGCCATCGCCGAGCTGGCGCGGATCGAGGCCTCCGACTTGGGCGGCGCCTACGCCGGCGACGCGCCGACCTTCGGCCCGGAGTACCTCATCCCGCGCCCGTTCGACCCGCGCCTCTTGACCAAGCTGGCGCCGGCGGTGGCGCAGGCAGCGATGGATTCGGGCGTGGCCACGCGCCCGCTGGCCGACATGGAGGCCTACCAGGAGCAGCTGGCCCAGTTCATCTACCGCACCGGGTTGCTGATGAAGCCGGTGTACGAGCGCGCCCGCGCCGAGAAGAAGCGCGTGGCCTACGCCGAGGCGGAGGAGGAAACGGTGCTGCGCGCGGTGCAGACGGTGATCGACGAGGGCCTGGCCTTCCCGATCCTGATCGGCCGCCCCGAGGTGATCGACATGCGCATCCAGCGCCTGGGCCTGCGCATGCGCCAGGGCGTGGACTTCGAGCTCACCAACATCCACGACGACCCGCGCTTCAACGACTACTGGCAGCAGTACCACGCGCTCACCGAGCGGCGCGGCGTGACGCCGTCGGCGGCCAAGGAGCTGGTGCGCTCGCGCACCACCCTGATCGCGGCGCTGATGGTGGCGCGCGGCGAGGCGGACGCGATGATCTGCGGCCTGGTCGGGCGCTACCACAAGAAGCTCGGCTACGTGCGCAGCGTGTTCGACCTGGACCCGGGCGTGCAGTCCACCTCGGCCATGACCGGCGTGATCAACGAGCACGGCAGCTGGTTCTTCCTCGACACCCACGTGCAGGTGGACCCCACCGCCGAGCAGATCGCCGAGGCCACCCTGCAGGCGAGCTACCGCCTCAAGCTCTTCGGCGTGGAGCCGAAGATCGCGCTGCTCTCGCACTCCAACTACGGCAGCCACAACAACCCCAGCGCCGCGAAGATGCGAGAGGTGTGGAAGATCCTCAAGAAGCGCGCGCCCAAGCTAGAGCTGGACGGCGAGATGCAGGCCGACACCGCGCTGGACGAGGCGCTGCGCAAGCGCATGTTCCCGCACACCACGCTGAGCGGCCGCGCCAACCTGTTCGTGATGCCCAACCTCGACGCCGCCAACATCGCCTACAACATGGTGCGGGTGATGACCGGCGGCGTGGCGATCGGCCCGATCCTGATGGGCGTGGACAAGCCCGCGCACATCCTCACCCCGGCCTCCACCGTGCGCCGCGTGGTGAACATGACCGCGGTGGCCGCGGTGGATGCCCAGCTGCGCGCCGCGCAGGGCCAGCGGCGCGCCTGATCGCCGCCCGCCGGGACGTTTCCATGCTGCGTTGCAGCATGGAAACGTGTTTGGTGCGCCGCCGCGCGCCGGCTAGAATCGGTGGATCGCTCGTCCTGGGGCGAACGTACCAGCCGGCTCCCGGCCCGGTCCGCCCGCCGGAACGATGCCCCATACCGTCGCCCTCCCCAGCGACGCGCATCCACTTCTAGTAGGCGGCCCCAGGCCGCGGAGATTCTTCGATGGACCAGTTCGACGACATCCTCCATCAGGACAACGACCCCACCGAGACCCAGGAGTGGGTGGAATCGCTCACCGCGGTGATCAACCGCGAAGGCACCGAGCGCGCGCATTACCTGCTGGAGCGCATGGTCGATTCCACCCGCCGCTCCGGCGGCTACCTGCCGTTCGACCCCACCACCGAGTACGTCAACACCATCCCGCCGCACCTGGAGGCCAAGAGCCCGGGCGACGCGGCGATGGAATGGCGCATCCGCTCGCTGGTGCGCTGGAACGCGATGGCGATGGTGGTGCGCGCCAACCGCAAGCCGGGCGAGCTGGGCGGCCACATCGCCAGCTTCGCCTCCTCGGCCACGTTGTACGACGTGGGCTTCAACCACTTCTGGCGCGCGCCCAGCGCCGAGCATCCGGGCGACCTGGTGTTCCACCAGGGCCATTCCAGCCCCGGCATCTACGCCCGCTCCTTCCTCGAAGGGCGCATCGGCGAGGACCAGCTCGACCTGTTCCGCATGGAAGTGGCCGGCCATGGCCGCGGCCTGTCCTCCTACCCGCACCCGTGGCTGATGCCCGACTACTGGCAGGTGCCCACGGTGTCGATGGGCCTGGGGCCGATCCAGGCGATCTACCAGGCGCACTTCTGGAAGTACCTCGAGCACCGCGGCCTGATCCCCAAGAGCGACCGCAAGGTGTGGTGCTTCATCGGCGACGGCGAGAGCGACGAGCCGGAGACGCTCGGCGCCATCTCCCTGGCCGGCCGCGAGAAGCTCGACAACCTCATCTTCGTGATCAACTGCAACCTGCAGCGCCTGGACGGCCCGGTGCGCGGCAACGGCAAGATCATCCAGGAGCTGGAGGGCGTGTTCCGCGGCGCCGGCTGGAACGCCATCAAGCTGGTCTGGGGCAGCTACTGGGATCCGCTCCTGGCCCGCGACAGCAAGGGCGTGCTGCGCAAGCTGATGATGGAAACCGTCGACGGCGAGTACCAGGCGTGCAAGGCCTTCGGCGGCGCGTACACGCGCGAGCATTTCTTCGGCAAGTACCCGGAGACGGCGGCGATGGTCGCCAACCTCTCCGACGACGACGTGTGGCGCCTGAACCGCGGCGGCCACGACCCGCACAAGGTCTACGCCGCCTACCATGCGGCGGTGAACACCCAGGGCATGCCCACGGTGATCCTCGCCAAGACGGTGAAGGGCTACGGCATGGGCGCGGCCGGCGAGTCGCAGAACCCCACCCACCAGCAGAAGAAGCTGGACGACGAGGCGGTGCGCCACTTCCGCGACCGCTTCAACATCCCGGTGCCGGACGACAAGCTGCACGAGGTGCCCTACTACCACCCCGGCAAGGACTCGCCGGAAGTGCAGTACATGCAGGAGCGCCGCCGTGCGCTGGGCGGCTTCCTGCCGCAGCGCCGTCGCCACGCCGACGCCAAGCTCAAGGCGCCGGAGCTGGCCGTCTTCGAGCAGATCACCAAGGGCACCGGCGAGCGCGAGATCTCCACCACCATGGCGCTGGTGCGCGGCATGAACCTCCTGCTGCGCGACAAGCAGATCGGCCAGCGCGTGGTGCCCATCGTGGCCGACGAGGCGCGCACCTTCGGCATGGAGGGCATGTTCCGCCAGATCGGCATCTACGCGCCGTTCGGCCAGAAGTACCGCCCGCAGGACGCCGACCAGCTGCTGTACTACCGCGAGGACCAGAAGGGCCAGGTGCTGCAGGAAGGCATCTCCGAGGCCGGCGGCATGGGCGCCTGGATGGCCGCGGCCACCAGCTACTCGGTCAGCAACGTGGCGATGCTGCCGTTCTTCATCTACTACTCGATGTTCGGCTTCCAGCGCATCGGCGACATGGCCTGGGCCGCCGGCGACATGCGCTCGCGCGGCTTCCTGATCGGCGGCACCGCCGGCCGCACCACGCTCAACGGCGAGGGCTTGCAGCACGAGGACGGCCACTCGCACCTGCTCGCGGGCGCCATCCCCAACGTGCGCGCCTACGACCCCACCTTCTCCTACGAGGTGGCGGTGATCCTGCAGGACGGCACCCGCCGGATGATCGAAGACCAGGAGGACGTGTACTACTACCTCACGGTCATGAACGAGAACTACAGCCATCCGGACATGCCCAAGGGCGTGGAGGAAGGCATCATCAAGGGCCTGTACCTGTTCAAGGACGCGGGCAAGGCCAAGAAGAGCGAGCCGCGCGTGCAACTGCTCGGCTCGGGCACCATCCTGCGCGAGGTGATCGAGGCGGCCGAGCTGCTGGAGAAGGATTTCGGCGTCAGCGCCGACATCTGGTCGGTGCCGAGCTTTGTCGAGCTGCGCCGCGACGGCTTCGACGCCGAGCGCTGGAACCGCCTGCACCCGGAAGCCGAGCAGCGCGTGCCGTACGTCACCGCGCAGCTGTCCGGCCGCCAGGGCCCGGCCATCGCCGCCACCGACTACGTGCGCGAGTACGCCGACCAGATCCGCGCCTTCCTGCCCGACGGCATGCGCTACACCGTGCTCGGCACCGACGGCTACGGCCGCTCGGACACCCGCGCGCACCTGCGCAGCTTCTTCGAGGTGGACCGCTACTGGATCGCCCTGGCCGCGCTGTCGGCGCTGGCGAAGGAGGGCAAGGTGAACGCCAAGGACGTGGCGCGCGCGATCAAGGAGTACAAGCTCGATCCGGAGAAGCCGAACCCGCTCACCGCGTGAGAGGCCACCGCTGCAACGAAAGAACCCGCCGCGAGGCGGGTTCTTTTTTTTGGAGGGCGCAGCGGAGGGCGCGGTGGCCCGCTCAGTCCTCGTCGGAGCGGAACAGGTGACGCAGCAGGAAGAACGCGCCGACGGTGCCGGCAACGATCGCCGCGGTGGCCACCGGGTGGCGCTGCACCTGCCGGCGCGCGCGGCGGTACTGGTAGTTGGCCTCGTCGGCCATGTCCTCGGCCAGGCGGGTCAGCTGGCGGCGGTAGCTGCCGTGCTTGCCGAAGCGCAGCGTGGCGCGTCGGCCACGGGCGACCAGGTCGCCGGCGGTCTCCGCCGCATTGCCCGCATAGTCGCGAACGCGCTCGCGGACGCCGTTGTAGTGGCGTTCGAGTTCATCGGTTCTGCTCATGGACGGCTCCTTATCGTGCCCGGCCAGCTTGCCGGCGATGGCGTGAGTGCAGTGTAGAGGCTCCGCTAGGCGGTCTGCGCGGCCGGCTCGTCCACCGGCGGCGCGGTGCTCTGCAGGCGCTGGCGCCGGCGCAGGGTGGGGAACAGCCACATCCACAGGCCCACCACCACCAGCGTGCCGAGGCCGCCCAGCGCGCTCGCGCCCACCGCGCCCAGCCAGGCGGCGAGCAGGCCCGACTCGAACTCGCCGAGCTGGTTGGAGGTGTTGATGAAGATGGCGTTGACCGCGCTCACCCGGCCGCGCATGTCGTCGGGCGTGTCCAACTGCACCAGCGCGCCGCGGATCACCATGCTCACCATGTCGAACGCGCCGGCGGCCGCCAGCGCCAGCAGCGACAGCCACAGCACGGTGGAGAAGGCGAACACCACGGTGGCCGCACCGAAGCCGGCCACCGAGGCGAACATGATCAGCCCCACCCGCCGCTGCAGGCTGTGCCGCGCCAGCCACACCGACATCAAGAGCGCGCCCACCGCCGGCGCCGCGCGCAGCAGGCCCAGGCCCCACGGGCCGGTGTGCAGGATGTCGCGGGCGAAGATCGGCAGCAGCGCGGTGGCACCGCCCAGCAGCACGGCGAACAGGTCCAGCGAGATCACGCCCAGCACGTCCGGCCGCGCGCGGATGAAATGCACGCCGGCGAACAGCGTCTTCAGCGTGGCCGGCTCGCGCCGCGGCGGCGCCTGCTCGTAGCGCAGCCGGCCGACCAGGACCACCGAGAGCAGGTAGAGCGCCGCCGCGACCAGGTAGACCACGCCCGGCCCCGCCACGTAGAGGAAGCCGCCCAGCGCGGGGCCCATGATCATCGCCGCCTGGCCGGCCGCCGCGGTGGCCGCCATCGCGCGCGGCAGGATCGCCGGCGGCACCAGCGCGGGCAGCATCGACTGCATGGCCGGGAACTCGAACGCCTTGGCCACGCCGATGGCGAACACCAGCGCCAGGATGCCGGCCTCGTGGATGCCGTGCCAGAGCGTGAGCGCGGCCAGTAGCGCGATGGCCAGCCATTCCACCACCTGCCCGGCCAGCACGATGCGCCGCCGCTCGAACTGGTCGGCCACGTGGCCCGCGGGCAGCGCCAGCAGCACGGAGGGAACGAACTGCACCAGGCCGATCAGGCCGAGGTCGAGCGCGCGTCCGGTGAGCGCGTAGATCTGCCAGCCCACCGCGACGGAGAGCATCTGGAAACCGAAGCTGGAGGCCACGCGGACCAGCCAGAACTGCACGAAGGCGGGATGGCGCAGCAGCGAATCCGACGCCGGCGGCGTGGGGGAGGGCGGCATGGGGAATCCTTGCGGGAAGCCGCCATTATCGACGCCGCCGCGCCGCAGAACAAAGCGTGCCCGTCTTGACGCCCGCCTTCCTTCGCCTTGACCTGCGCTTGCCGCCGTGGCGGCTAACGTCGCCGCATGCGATCGAAAGAGACAGCGATGGGCCGCACGGCCGAACACGTCTACACCGCCCAGGCGGACATTCGCCGCCTGGAATCCCTGGTCGCCGAGCTGCCGACCAACGGCCACGTGCGGCTGCGGCTGCGCGACGGCGACCTGTGCGACGGGGTGATCAGCGAGCGCCCCAACGTGCAGATGTTCCGCGACCCGGACGAGAACGAGGGCATCAACGGCGTGGTGCACCTGGAACGGCCGGCGGTGCCCGGCTGGAGCCGCTACGTCTGGCTCGATCAGATCGCCGCGGTCGAGCACCTGGACTCCACGCTGGGCGGCGAGAGCTGAGCGCGCACGGGTGTCCGCCTGCTTCGCGAGGACGCGGCTGCCCGCGCGCACCGCCGTTCACGCCGCCTCGTCGGCCATGCGCGTGGGCGGCGTCGGACGCGGCGCCGTCTCCAAGCCGAACAGCGGCCGCAGCCAGCGCACGCGGCGTATCGCGAACTCATGCAGCAGCGCGCAGCCGGCCACCGTGCCGAGCAGCACCAGCACCGGCTCGGCCACCGGGCCCAGGTGCAGCGGGAACAGCCGCCACGCCACGAAGAGCAGCACGCTCTGGTGCAGCACGTACCACGGGTACACTGCCTCGCGCGCGTAGGGCAGCCAGCGGAACGGGCGGTTGAGGTAGGCGTGGCCCCAGCCGAGCACGGCGGCGATGGCGGTCCAGCAGTACAGGTAGCGCAGCGCGTCGATCATCAGCCTGGCCGTGACCAGGGTGGCGGGCGACAACGGCCGCCCGGCCAGGAGGCCGCCGGCGAACTTGTCCAGGAACAGGTACAGCCCGAAGCTCGCCAGGGCCAGCGCCAGGGCGCGCCGGCGCAGGCCGGACAGCGCCTCCCACAGCCCGGCGTCGGTCCCAAGCAGGTAGCCGTAGAGGAAGCAGGTGGCGTAGATGGCATGCGCATACCAGTCGCCGACCAAGGCGTGGGTCTCCGGAAAGCGGTGGCGCCAGAGCACGCCCGCCAGGCACAGCGGCAGCGCCGGCGCCAGCAGCAGCGCGGTGCCGCGCAGGCGGCGCAGGCCCGCGCACGCGCGCCGGCCAGCCGGCGACGCCAGCAACGGCAGCAGGGCCAGCAGCAGCATCGTGTACAGCCACAGGTAGGACAGATACCACAGGTGGTTCCAGGTCAGCCCGTAGTCCCGGTAGCCGTGAGTCCAGTAGTGCAGCAGGAAGGCGCCGAAGCCGGGCGCGACCGCCCGCTCCGCCAGCCCCTGCACGTAGGGCTGGATGGGCACCACCACCAGCATGCCGAAGGCCAGCGGCAGCTGCAGGCGCACGCTGCGCTTCCAGGCCAGTTCCGGCAGGCTCGTCCTGCCGCGGAGGAAATGCACCGCCAGGCCGGAGATCACGAACAGCAGCTCCATCCGCCAGCGGTTGAGGAACAGCATGGGGTACTGCAGCCATTCGGCCAGGTGGCCGCTCTTGAGGTTGAAGCCCCAGTCGCTCACCGGCGCCACGTAGAGCATGCCGGCGTGGTAGAGGATCAGCAGGCCGAAGGCGAAGACGCGCAGGGCGTCGATGTCGTGGCGGCGGGGCATGGCGGAACTCCTGGCGGGGAGGTCCCAGCCTCGGCGCGGGGGCGGTGTTTGTCCCGCGCCAAGTGATTGTCCGCAGGGGATTTGGGACAAGCGGCGGCTGGGTGGGACGAACGGTGGGGCCGGCATGGAGGCCGGGGACGGCAGGGCGGCTAGAATCGCCGCGATGGACAAGCCCCGCGACTTCTACGAAAGCTTCAAGCCCTGGCGGAAACCCTTCGAGGTGGGGTTCTGGCTGATCGCGATCGGGCTCAACACGACCTTCAACATCGTCGTCTCGCTGGCCGATCACCCGCGCGCCCAGACCTGGGAGCCATGGGTCTGGGAATGGACGAGCACGGCGGTGGTGCTGGCCCTGCTGCCCGCGATCCAAAAAGCGGAGCAGCTCTGGCCGCTGCGCTGGGACAGCTGGCGCCGCCACCTGCCGGTGCACGTGGCGGCCAGCCTCGTGTTCAGCGTGCTGCACGTCACCGGCATGGTGCTGCTGCGCAAGGCCGCCTACGCGCTGGCGGGTGGGCATTACGACTTCGGCAACGGGTGGCGCCAGTTCGGCTACGAATACCTCAAGGACGTGCGCACCTATTTCTTCATCCTTGGCGTGATCGACCTCTACCGGTTCTGGCTGCTGCGCCTGCAAGGCGAGGCCCGGCTGCTCGCCGAGCCCGACGAAGGCCCGCCGGTGGAGCCCATCGACCGGCCCGAACGCTTCCTGGTGCGCAAGCTGGGCAAGGAGTTCCTGGTCAACGCGCGCGAGGTGGAATGGGTGCAGGCGGCGGGCAACTACGTGAACCTGCACGTGCGCGGCCGCGACTACCCGCTGCGCGCCACCATGGCCGGCATCGAGCAGCGGCTGGACCCGGCGCGCTTCGTGCGCGTGCACCGCAGCTACCTGGTCAACCTCGACTACCTGGCCGAGATCGAGCCGCTGGACACCGGCGATGCCCGCCTCACCCTGCGCGACGGCGCCCAGGTGCCGTGCAGCCGGCGCTATCGCACGCCGCTGCGCGAGCGCTTCGGCGAGGCCGGCGCGCCGGCGGCCTGAGCGGGTACATCGGAGGACGGGCTGCCCGGCCGCGCGGGAGGACGCCGGCGCGCGAGGCGCCTCCGGCCCCGTGCCGGCGCAGCGGTTGCCGAAGGCGGCGGCGGTTGCGCGGTCGTGCGGCCCGCTCCACTCTAACGGCCTGTCCCTGCCACGGTAGCCGCCGATGAAGATGTTCCGTCCGCTTCGCCATTCCGTCGCCGTGCCGCTGGCCGCCGTGCTGGCGCTGGCCGGGTGCTCGCAGCAGGGCGATCAGGCCGCCGCGCCGGCGCCGGCCCAGCCTTCGGCGGCGGACGTCTCGCGCAAGCTCGACACCTACCGCCAGCTGCTGCGCATCCACAACGACGAGCTGGCGGTGCAGCAGGGGCACGACATCCTCGATCACTTCCCGAATACCGATGCCGCGAAGGAAGTGCAGCAGACCCTGCCGGCGATCGAGCAGCGCTGGAAGAGCGAGCGCGAGAAGAACCGCCTCGCCGCGCTGTGGTATTACCAGGTGACGCCGATGGCCGGCGGCACCCAGTCCACCGCCACCATCTACTCCAACCCGCCCTCCGGCGAGAATCGCGTGCAGCTGGTGCTGCGCCGGCACACGGCCTGGGGGCAGAACGCCTTCCTCTACGGCAGCGGGCACGGCTTCGTCTGCCGCGGCAACTGCACCCTGCCGGCCGTCGTCGACGGCAGGAAGACCGGCATCAAGGTGTTCGCGCCGCCCAGCGGCGAGCCGGCGCTGATGATCCGCGACGACAAGGCCTTCGTCGCCCTGCTCGCCAAGGCGAAGAAGATCAGCCTGGACGTGACCCGGGTCGACGGCGAGAAGAAGGAGACGCTGGTGTACGAGGTGGGCGGCTTCGACCCCGAAAAGTGGAAGCCGCTGCCCAAGGGCAAGAAGTAGCGCGCGCCGGGCGGCGACCCGGGCGGCAACTTGCGTAGGAGGATCGATGCCATGACTGTCCTGCGAGTCGTTCTCGGATGCGGCCTCGCGGCCCTGCTCGCCGCCTGCGCCAACCCCGCCCGCGATGCGCGCATCGCCCAGCGCGAGGCGGCCTACCGGGCCGCGGCCGGCGAGCCGGTGAAGAGCTTCCGCTTCTTCGACCTGTACACCTGGGAGCCGCTCAACGACACCCAGCTGGTGGTCTACCCGCGGGCGAGCGAGGCGTGGCTGCTCGACGTGGACGGCGGCTGCCGCGACCTGGTGTTCGCCAACACCATCGGCCTCACCTCCAACCTGCACCAGGTGATGGTGCGCTTCGACAAGGTGCTCACCGGCCGGCGCAACTTCCCCTGCACCATCATGCAGATCCGCCCGGTGGACCTGGCCCGCTTCAAGGCCGCCCAGGCCGAAAAGCGCCCGGTCGAGGCGCGCGAGCGCGGCGAGGCGCCGGCCCCGGCCGCATCGAACGGCTACTGACGGACCCCATCGGCGGAGGGACCCGCGCATGCAGGAACCGGACATCCACTGCCCGCACTGCGCCTGGCGCCCGCCGGGCAGAAGTCGCTGGTGGTGCGCGCCGCGTACGGGCGGCTGCAGCACCCTGTGGAACACCTTCTGGACCGGCGGCGTCTGTCCGGGCTGCGCCTACCGCTGGGAGATCACCGCCTGCCTCGCCTGCAAGCGCTTCGCGCCGCACCGCGACTGGTACCACTGGCCGGAGCCGGCGTCGGAGGCGCGCGAGGCGGAACGGGAAGGCACGGCCTAGGGCGCACCTGCGCCTTCACGCAGCCTTGGCCGCTGCGCGCGCCTCGCCGCGCGCCGCCGCCGCCGAGGTGCGGGAGCGCGCTTGCGCGCGGCAAACACTGTGGCAACGAGGTCGCGCGAGGCGCGTCGCCGACGGGTTGCGTCGACAGGATCGTGAGCGGGCTCTCAGTGCAGGAACAGCTTCTCGGCCAGCTTGGCCAGCGGCTTCTCCAGCGCGTTCTGCAGCCGGGCCGGCAGGTCCAGCGGTTTGAGCAGCATCTTCACCGTCATCTCGGCGGGGATGTGCCGGCGCAGCAGGCCCTCGGCCTTGCCGGTGATGCGCTTGAACTCGGCGCGGTTGCCCTTGAGGTGCGGGTAGCAGCGGTCGAACACGTGGCGCAGGGCGATGTCGCCGTCCTCGCTCTTGATCTCGTTGACCCGCCGCAGCAGCGCGCGGAACACCTTGTAGCGCCCGAAGCCTTCCTTCTCCCGGTATTGGCGGAAGAACTGGTAGAAGTGCTTGTAGTGGCGCACCTCGTCGCTCTTGATGTGGTTGGTGAGCTGCTTGAGTACCGGCTCGTCGGTGATGTCGTTGAGCGCGCGGTAGAGGCTGGCGGTGCCGGTCTCCACCACGCAGCGCGCGGCCAGCTCCAGCCCGCGGCTGGGTTCGAGCTGCTCGCTGGTGCACACCGCGCCGTACTCGTCCCAGAACGACTTGAACGCCGCCTCCCAGTCGAACTCCGGCCACACATGCTTGACGTAGGTGGCCAGCGCGCGGCCGTGCTGCAGTTCCTCGTGCTCCCAGTGCTGGCTGAGCCAGCCCTGCAAGGCCTCGTCGCCGGCGAAGTGGTCGACCAGGTTGTGCGTGTACAGGTCCGAGCCGCTCTCCACGAAGGAGGCGCTGCAAAGCAGGAAGAAAAGGTCCTCGTTGTGCCGGATGCGTTGGATCTCGATGCGGTCGAAATCGAAGCTCTCGAGGGTCCAGGGCAGCGATGCGGCGTAACTCACTCTCGACTCCTGTCGGCGTGGGGCGGTGGGCAGTGTGACCGGATTATGACATCAGCGTCCGGGGCGACGGGTCAGGCGCGGCGCCGTGGCTGGCCCGCGTTGCCGTGACCGTTCAGCCATCGGCGGAGACGCCGCGCGGCGGCCTCGCCAGATGGCGTTCCGTGAGCGCCGGGCGCCCCGGCATGTTCGGGATGCGTTCGGGAAATCTTGCGGGGGCGCGGCGCGTGCCGGCAGGCGGCAAGGCGGCGCTACGGCACCACCGTGACCGGCACCCGCGCCCGCGCCAGCACGTCGCCGGAGACCGAGCCCAGCAACCAGCGCGCGAGCGCGCCGTGCGCCGTATGGCCGATCACGATGTGGTCGATGCCGTGCCGGCGCACCTGCTCCAGCAGCGCATCGCCGGGGTTGCCGAGCACCAGCTCCACGTCCATCAGCGGCCCGGCTTCGGGCGCCAGCGCCTTCAGTTCTTCCTCGAGGTCGCGCGCGCGCTGCTCGCCGTTGTCGGCCATCAGCAGCGCGCAGCCGTCGGCCATGCCTTCGGCGATCTTCAGCACCATCACCACGCGGAGCCGGCCGTGGCCGGCGCGCGCCTGTTCGACGGCGAAGCGGAAGGCGCGGCGCGAGGAATCCGAGCCGTCGTAGCCGACCAGCGCGTACTTGACCATGGCGATGCCCCTTGGAATCTGTTCCAACTCTCAGCATGGCCCGCGCCGGAAGCTGTTTGCGCGCAGGACCCGTGCTCCGTCGGGTCCGATGATGCGCCGCCGGCGCGCCGCGTCAATCGCGCACTTCGCGGCAGCGCCGCTCGACGTGGGTGTTGGCGCGCTTGTCCTGCTGGTGCTCCTGCACCTTCTTGCCGGCGTAGCCGCCGGCCACCGCGCCGCCGACCGTGGCCAGCGTCTTGCCCTTGCCGCCGCCCACCTGGTGCCCCAGCAGGCCGCCGGCCACCGCGCCGATCGCGGTGCCGGCGATCTGGTGCTTGTCCTTGGGCTGGTCGCGCACCACCACGTCCTCGCAGACGGTGCGCGTGTGGCGGGTGCTCTGGGCCAGGGCGGGGCCGGTGAAGAGGCCGGCCAGCAGCGCGGCGGCGAATGCGGTGTTGCGGATCATCGGCGGGTTCATGGCATCCGTCCTTTGGCAGCGGTGACAGTTTCACGCTACGCCGCGCGGCGTAAGCCATCCGTCAAACCCGGCTCACGGATTTCTCACGCGCCGCTGCCCATGCTGAACGGCGCGCCGGTCATGCGTCCATGCGTTCAGTCTGGCTCTCGCAGACTGCGGCCGCACCATATCCGTACCGTTGATAGAGGAGATTGACGATGAGCAAGCGCAGTTTCGCTTTGGCTGGCCTGCTGCTGGCCTGCGCAGGCGCCCTGACGGCCGTGCCGTCCAGCCCGGCCCGCGCTGCCGACGCCGAGGTGAAGTGCCACCTCCGCTTCAACCTGTCGGGTTGGTCGGTGATCTACAAGCACGCCGAAGGCAGCGGCACGGTGAGCTGCGACAACGGCCAGTCGGCGCGGGTGAAGATCCGCGTGGTCGGCGGCGGCCTCACCGCCGGCAAGTACCACATCGACAACGGCAAGGGCGAGATCACCCACGTGCACAGCATCGCCGACGTGTTCGGCGACTATGCGCAGGCCGGCGCGGAAGCCGGCGTGGTCAAGAGCTCGCAGGCCCAGGTGCTGACCAAGGGCACCACCTCGCTGGCGCTCACCGGCACCGGCGAAGGCATCAACCTCGGCGTCTCGGCGGGCAAGTTCACCATCAGCCGCCGTTGAGAACGCTTGCCGCGGACGCCGCTTCCGGTGCCCGCGCGACCCGATGCCCGCAGCCCGCTGCGGGCATTTTTATGGGCGGCGCGCGGCGTGGAGGCCGCCCTCCCGGCACCATCGACCGCACCGTTTGCGGCGCCGCGGTTGAACTGTGCGCCGGATGCCGCACTTCAGCAGGGTGCATGCGGTTCGCCGCTGCGGTCTTCCCCCCACGGCATCGAGGATTTCCCATGAGTCATGCGATCAACGCCGCCGCTTCCGGCCAGTTCAAGGTCGGCGGCGACATCACCGTCAACCGCCTCGGCTTCGGCGCCATGCGCGTCACCGGCAGGGGCATCTGGGGCGAGCCGGCCGACGGCGCCGCCGCGCGCGAGACGCTGCGCCGCCTGCCGGAACTGGGCGTCGACCTGATCGACACCGCCGACAGCTACGGCCCGTTCGTCAGCGAGGACCTGATCCGCGACGTGCTGCACCCCTACAAGGGCCTGCTGATCGCCACCAAGGGCGGGCTGACCCGCCACGGGCCGGACATCTGGGCGCCGGTGGGCCGGCCCGAATACCTGCGCCAGTGCGTGCTGATGAGCCTGCGCCGGCTGGGCGTGGAGCGCATCGACCTGTGGCAGCTGCACCGCATCGACCCCAAGGTGCCGCGCGACGAGCAGTTCGACGCCATCGCGCGGATGCGCAAGGAAGGGCTGATCCGCCACGTGGGCCTCTCCGAGGTCGGCGTCGCGGACATCGGGGCGGCGCAGAAGTATTTTCCGGTCGCCACCGTGCAGAACCGCTACAACCTCACCGACCGCCAGAGCGAGGCCGTGCTCGACTACAGCGAGGCGCACGGCATCGGCTTCATTCCCTGGTATCCGCTGGCGGCGGGCGAACTGACCGGGCCGGGCTCGGCCTTCGCCCAGATCGCCCGGCGCCTGGGCGTGAGCAACGGCCAGCTGGCGCTGGCCTGGCTGCTCAAGCGCTCGCCGGTGATGCTGCCGATCCCCGGCACCGGCAACCCGGAGCATCTGGTGCAGAACGTGGCGGCGGCGGGCATCGACCTGTCGGACGAGGATTTCGCCGTGCTGGACGGCCTGGCCCGCTGAGCCGCTGGCGGGCCTTGTCGGGCTGGCTTCATCGGCCCCTGCGCGGGCCGATGATCGAGGCCGAGGGGCGCCGCGTCGAGGCGGCGCGGCGCCCAGCAGGCCGGGGCGTGGCAGGCGGCGTACACTTCGGGTCTTGTCCATTGTCGGAGTCGTGCCATGCGCCGCCTAACGCTGCTGTTCGTCCTCTCGCTCGGCCTGCTCGGCCCGGCCTTCGCCGCCGTGCCGCAGGCGGGCCAGCCCGCACCCGACTTCCGCCTGCAGGACCAGCACGGCCACTGGCAGACGCCGGCCGATCACCACGGCCGCTGGCTGGTGCTGTACTTCTATCCCAAGGACTTCACTCCCGGCTGCACCACCGAGGTGTGCACCTTCCGCGACGACGTGGCCAAGCTGCGCCAGGCCGGCGCCGACGTGGTGGGCGTGAGCCTGGACGACGTGAAGTCGCACGCCGAGTTCGCCGCCAAGTACCACGTGCCGTTTCCGCTGCTGGCCGACACCGACCACAAGGTGTCCGAGGCCTACGGCGTGCTCACCTCCAAGGTGGGCTTCCACTACGCCAAGCGCACCACCTTCCTGATCGATCCGCAGGGCAAGGTGGCCAAGGTGTACGAGGACGTCGACCCGGAGATGAATTCCGCCCAGGTGCTGACCGACCTCAAGGGCCTCAAGGCTTCGGCGGGCTGATGGCGTCCGCGACACCTGCGGGCACCATCGCGGTGCCCCGTTTCGTGGCCTGGCGCATCGGCTGCTGGATCGTGCTGCTGCTGGCCGCGTTCGGCGGCGTGCAGTACCTGCGCCATGGCGATTACCCCTACCTCGGGGCGAGCTTCGCGGTGATCGTGGTCAGCGCCGGCTGCGTGCTGCGCCAGGCCTGGGCGCGCCAGCCGATGCGCCTGGTCGCCTTGGCGCTGGCCGTGTGGGTGATGGTGAGCGCCGCCCTGGTGCTCGCCAGCTGGGGCCAGTTCGAGCAGGCCCGCCAGCATGCGCTGGCGCAGCCCGAGTTGAGTGGCGTGCTGCTGGCGATGATCGAGCAGGCCAAGCGCGCCTACCTGCTCTCGCTGGTGTTCAAGGCGCTGCTGCTGCCGTTGCTGCTGTGGCTGGCGTGGTGGCTGGGCCGGCCCGCGGTGGCGGCGCAGTTCCGCCGCCGGCGCTGAGTGCATCGCGTGTTGCACGTGCCGCCGCGGCCCGGCTAGATTCGGGTTCCACATGCTCGCGGGGTGATCAGGGATGAAGCGCTTGCTTGGAGGGTTGGGTGCGCTGCTCGCAGCGTCGGTGCTCTCTTCCGCGGTCCAGGCCGCCGGCCCTGGCGCGGTGCGCAAGCGGGTGGAGGCGAGCATGCTGGTGACCGGCTCGATCGTGGTGGCGCCCGACGGCAGCGTGCAGAGCTATGCGCTCGACCAGCCGGAGAAGCTGCCGCCGGCGGTGGTCGAGCTGGTCGGCAAGAGCGCGCCGCAGTGGCGCTTCCGGCCGGTGCAGGTGGACGGCAGGCCGGCGACGGCGAAGGCCGCGATGAGCCTGCGCGTCGTCGCCGACCAGCTCGGCGGCGACCGCTATACCGTGAGCATCCGCGACACCCGCTTCGGCCAGGATGCGCCGGGCGAGCGCCCCGCCTTGCAGGACCGCAGGGCCCCGGCCTATCCGCGCGAGGCCGTGATGGCGCGCGTATCCGGCACGGTCTACCTGCTGCTGCGCGTGGGCCGGGACGGCCGGGTGGAGGATGAGGCCGCCGAACAGGTCAACCTCGGCGCCGTCGCCAGCGACAACGAGCTGGCGCATTGGCGGCAGGTGCTCGCCCAGGCGGCGCTCGGTGCGGCCAGGGGTTGGCACTTCGAGCCGCCGACCGCCGGCCCCCGGGCCGGCGCGAAGGAGTGGGTGGTGCGGGTGCCGGTGGCGTTCCGCCTGCGCGAGCGCGGCGCCGGCCTGCCCGGCTACGGCCAGTGGGAGGCCTACGTGCCGGGCCCGCGCGAGCCGGTGCCGTGGCTGCACCAGAAGCCGGTGGCCGGCGGCGACGCGCTGCCGGACGGGGGCGTCTACCTGGTCGGCGGCGACCTGCAGCTGGCTGCGCCGCCCCACCCAGGCTGAGCCCGGCGTTTCCCCGGTGATGGCACGAAACGGCCCGGCCGCGGGGCGTTTTCGCGCCGGCGTCGGCACCGCAACGCCGCGACGCGCCGGGTTCAGCGAGGGTTGCTGCGCGAGTGGCTATCGCTGTGCGCCTCCTTCCATCCGGAAACGCCCGTCGATGCGCCCGCGCCACCTGCTTGCCGCCCTGTTGGGCGTACTGCCCGCCCTCGGCCTGCACGCCGAAGACCTGGCCGAGGTCTGCCACGCCAGCAGCAGCTACGACCTCACCCTGCGGCCCGACGGCCTGCTGTTCGACCGCGCCCAGCCCGCGCCGCGGCAGGTGCTGCTGCACGACGGCGCGCTGCGCACGGACGGCACGCCGGTGCGCCTCCATGCGGAGGACCAGGACCGGCTGGCCGTGTTCGAGCGCGAACTGCGCGCGCTGGCGCCGCGTGTGCGCACGGTGGGGCAGAACGGCGTCGACCTCGCCGCGCGCGCCATGCACGAGGAAGCGGCGGGGCTGCGCCTCGACGCCGCCACCCTGGCCGAACTGGACCACCGGCTTGCCCAGCGCGCACAGGAGCTGAAAGCGCGTATCGCCGCCAGCCAGAGCACGCACGACTGGCAGGATGCCGACGCCTACGCCAACCAGATCGCCGGCGACGTGGTGCCGCTGATTGCTGGCGCGCTCGGCCAGCAGGCGCTGCAGGCCGCCGTCGGCGGCGACCTGGAAGGGGCCGCCGGCCTGCGCGACCGCGCGGCCGACCTCGCCACCCGGCTGCGGCCGCGCCTGGAGCAGCGCATGCAGGCCCTGCGGCCGCAGATCCAGGCGCTGTGCCCGTCGATCCGCCGCCTGGCCGAGTTGCAGGAGGGCGTGCGCGACGGCAGCGGCCGGCCGCTGGACCTGGTCGAACTCGGCCGTTGAGCAACGCCCGCTGAGCGGCCGGACACGGCGGCCAGGCGGGTTAATCCCCGGCTAAGTGCCATGGACCGAGCATGGTGGCGTGTTCCCCATGCCCATGCAGGAATTCGCCGTGGCGCGCCTTCCGTACGCGGTCTACAACAGCCTCACCCGCCGCAGCATCGAGCTGCGCGCGCTCTACCGCGATGCCGCGGCCCACGCACACGAGCCCGGCCTGCGCGCGGTGCTGGACGAGAACGCGCAGACGCTGGAGCAACTGGTGATCGACCTGCAGGGGCAGGTGCGCCGCCTCGGCGGGCAGCCGGTGCAGCGCGGCCCGTTCGGCACCGAGCTGCGCCGCCGGCTGGGCAGCTGGCTGCTGCCGCCCGGCGCGCATCACGACCACGTGCTGATCCTGCGCCTGGCGCGCAACGAGGCGGCGCTGCTGCACGCCTTCGAGCACGCCATCGACCGCGCGTCGCCGGAACCGGCGGTGGACCTGCGCCGCCTGCTGCCGCGCCTGCAGGGCATCCACCTCGACATGGACAGCCTGGTCCACGACGGCCGCTGTTGAGATGGCAACCGTGTTCGCCGGCCCGCGGGAGGTTCTGGATTTCTGGTACGCCGACGACACCTCGGCGCACTGGTTCGCCGCCGAGGCCGGCTTCGACGACACGGTGCGCGAGCGCTTCGCCGACACGTTCGAAGCCGCCCTGCGCGGCGAGCTGGACGGCTGGGCCGGGACGCCCGAAGGCTGGCTGGCGCTGCTGCTGGTGCTCGACCAGTTCGGCCGCAACATCCATCGCGGCACGGCGCGCGCCTTCGCCGGCGACGTGCGGGCACAGGCGCTGGCGATGGCCGGCCTTGCCCGCGGCGACGACCTGCGCCTGCCGCGCCTGTGGCGCATGTTCGCCTACCTGCCGCTCGAGCACGCCGAGGACCTGCGCCTGCAGCAGCATTCGGTGACGCGCTTCCGCGCCCTTGCCGTACAGGCGCCGGCGAACGAGGCCGCGCTCTACCGCCGCTTCCTGGACTATGCTCTGCGCCATTGCGAAGTGGTGACGCGCTACGGCCGCTTCCCGCACCGCAACGCCGCGCTCGGCCGGATCGATACGGACGAGGAACGCGCCTACCTGGCGCAGCCGGATACGGGTTTCTAGACAGCATTGCCGTCACGGAGGAGGTCTGCCATGCGAGCTTTCCGTCGTCGTCTCGGAGTCGTTGCGGGCCTTGCCCTGCTGGGCATGGCGGGGGCCGCGCAGGCCGGCGACACGCTGCGGATGGGCACCCAGGTGCTGGTCACCGGCGACAGCGTCGCGCGGGTGGTGGAGCTGCTCGGCACGCCGGCCTACAAGGAGCCGATCGAGAACCGCTTCGGGGCCTACCGCGGCGAGCGCTGGCAGTACCCGCTCGGCCAGCACGTGGTCACGCTGACGATCGTGGCGGGCAAGGTCGGCGACATCGAGGATCGCCGCCGCTGACCCGGCGCGCGGCAGCGCCCGCCAGGGGCCGCCGTCCGCTTTTCGCTCCATAGGTTTTGGGAACCCCGCGGTCATGCCGCGGGGCTGGGAAGTCATCGTCGTTCGACAAGGAGAGTCGCCATGGTCCGCATCCGCTACCTGATTCCCGCCGCCTTCGCCCTGGCCGCGAGCCTCGCCGTCCACGCCACCGACACCCTGCGCGTGGGCAGCCGCGTGCTGGTGACGGGCGACAGCGCCGCCCGTGCGGAGGAACTGCTGGGCCGGCCCTCGTACAAGTCCCGCCAGGGCGGCGGGCGGCACGGCCGGCATCGCGGCGGGGTGGTGCAGGGCGGCGCGGGCGAACGCTGGCAATACCGCCACGGCGACCACGTGATCACCGTGACCATCGTCGACGGTCGCGTGGCCGGCATCGAGGACCACCGGCGCTGAGCGGCGAGGACAGTGCGCGCATGGCGGCACGGGCGCCGGCGGGTTTGTGCATCGGTTGTGCAGAGTCTTCCTTGGCGGGCTGCTAGGCTGAAGGGCGAGTCACACTGGAAGTCCGCTCATGCATGACCTGCTCGCCGATCTGCATCTTTCCGAGAGTTCCCTCCGCTTCGCCCTCAACCTGCTGTTCGCCCTGCTGATCCTGGTGGTCGGCTTCTGGGTGGCCGCGCGGGTCGCCAACGTGGTGCAGCGCGCGCTGCAGCGTGCGTCGGTGGACCCCACGCTGAGCGGCTTCCTGCGCAACCTCGTCTACGGCGTGCTGATCGCGCTGCTGGTGGTCACGGCGCTGATCCAGGCCGGCGTGCCGCAGGCGCCGCTGGCCGCGGCGCTGGGCGCCAGCGGCCTGGCGATCGGCCTGGCGCTGCAAGGCTCGCTGTCCAACCTGGCCTGGGGCGTGCTGCTGATCATCTTCCGGCCGTTCCGCGTCGGCGACCTGGTGACCGTGGGCGGCATCGACGGCACCGTGGAGGGCATCTCGCTGATGTACACGCGGCTGTTGCTGGCGGACAACCGCGAGGCGGTGGTGCCCAACGGCAAGATCGGCGCGGACGCCATCATCAACTTCAACCAGCGCGGTATGCGCCGCTTCGAGCTCAAGGTGGGCATCGGCTACAAGGACGACATCGGCCGGGCGATGGCCGAGATCAGGCAGCTGTTCGAGGCCGACGCGCGCATCCTCAAGGACCCCGCGCCCGGCGTGTGGACGGTGAACCTCGGCGACAGCTCGGTGGACCTGGTGGTGCGCGCGTGGTCGCGCACCGACGACCTGTGGGCGGCGCAGACGGACCTGCTGCGGGCCATCAAGGAGCGCTTCGACGAGCAGGGCATCAGCATCCCGTTCCCGCAGCGCGAGCTGACCGTGGTGCAGGGCACGCTGCCGGCCGGTACGCCGCCGCAGGCGTAAGGGCCCGCGCCCTTGCCCCTGTCCGTCCGCAAGGCGGCAGGCGTGGGTGGCCCATCGGGAGACGCCGGGCCGGCCGGGCGACGCGCAGAAACCTGCGCGGCCCTCCGGGGCCTGGCGGCGTCGCTTGCTCGTGCCAGCACTGCGCGGAAGGGCGGTCCCTTCGCTATCATGGGAGGCCTTGGGTAGCCGATATCCCCAGTCGGCCCCCGCCCCACCCCAGGAGATCCCATGGCCGACCCCAAAGAAGCGCGCGTACCCGACATCGGCGGACACGAGAACGTGCCGGTGATCGAGGTGCTGGTGAAACCCGGCGACCGCGTGGAGAAAGACCAGAGCCTCGTCACGCTGGAATCGGACAAGGCCACCATGGAGATCCCCGCGCCGTTCGCGGGCACGGTCAAGGATGTGAAGCTCAAGGTCGGCGACGAGGTGTCCGAGGGCGCCGTGATCGCGCTGATCGAGGCCGAGGGCGCCGCCGCTGCGCCGGCGC
>NZ_LFQR01000052.1 GCF_001182895.1 Frateuria defendens
TACACCACCGGCACCAGCACCTCGTGGCCATCCACGTTCTGCTGCACCAGCCACACGATGTCCTGCGTGAGCGCGGCCACCTGCTCGGCCGTCACGTGGATGGCTTGTGCACTCCGCAGTTCCGCACCACCTACGCGGGCTAGCCCCAAACACCAAGTGGGACCATCAAGGATGCAAACGTGGATCGCATGGCTGGTCGGCTTATGGCGATGGCTGCTGGCATGGCGGCGCCAGCGCATCAGCATGCCCGCTTTCGTGCCACCTTCCCGCCAACGCTGCCGACCCAAACCGCCGTGGGTACGCCGCGAACTGATCCGGTTGCGCGCGTGGTCGCCCGACCTCGGCTGCCGCGTGCTGGCGGAGGTGTTCAACCGACGGCATGCAGAACGTGGCATGACAGTCGGCAAGTCCTACGTCGCGAACGTGCTACGACAGGCCACGACGGAGATCATCCGCCTGCGCCACGACGGCAAGCACCGTGTGCCTCGCCCCATGCCGACACATCGCGTGTGGGCGATGGACCTGACCGGCAAAGCCGATCTCAGCGGCCAGCAACACCTGATGCTCGGCCTGCTCGATCATGGCTCGCGCGCCTGTTTGCGGTTGAGTGCGCTGGCTGACAAGCGCAGCGTCACCATCCTGCGCGAGTGGGTGATCGCATGCCGACGCTTTGGTATTCCGCAACGCCTGCGCGTTGATTACGAAGCCTGTTTCAACAGTCGCCTGATGAAAACCACGCTCGCCCTGCTCGGCATCCGCCTGCAAACCACCGACCTGCACTGCCCCTGGCAGAACGGACGCATCGAGCGCTTCTTCGGCACGCTCAAGCACCATCTGGACAAGATCGCCATTACCGGCCAGGGCGAGTTGCGTACCAAGCTGGTTGAATTTCGGGCCTGGTACAACCATGCGCGCCCTCACCAGCACCTGCATGGAAGAACGCCTGCCGAGGCGTGGCGTGGCATCGCCAAAGCCACCGGGAAGCCTCGCTTCGTCAGCGTGTGGGAGGGACGGCTCACCAGGTGGTTCTTTCCGCCATAACGCGCCGGCGGAAGCACACCACCCACCGCAGCAAGTGAAGGACTGGACTGTCCACGGGCAGGCTGCGCGATGACGGCGCGAAACGGTGTCGAGGCGTGCCGAAAGCGCTGACTGCGGCACGTCACGACCGCTTCGCGGTGATTTTTGGCAACTCGATTTGTAAGGCGTTGTACAAAAATCACCCGAAATGCTGACGAAAGTGGCTGTGGACACGGCGGACGGGACAATGCGAATGCCTCCTCTCGCTGGAAACCGCCTCAAAAATCATCCGAAATTTCGCAAGAAAGGGCTATGGAAAGTATGGACGGGAAACCTCAATAAAACTCAACCCTGCAATCCGAAAGCAAAAATTCCCTGCCATCAGATATAACAATACCATTACCCTTGATCGATGCCGTTAGCAAACCCAACTCCTGCGCCCCCTGAGAGATCTGTTTGCGCCAACCATCAATGTCACCATGATAAGACATGGCATGAAACTTGAGCCCGTCCGGCAGATATATAGCACACCCCAACTCTGACGCCCCCCCCGCCTTGAGCAAGGGGGGGTTAATCCGCCGGGTAAGTCGCTGAAACTGAATGCGGGGCGCATCACCCCCATCATCAGAGAAGTAAACAACCTCTTGCCCGCCAACATCAACCGATCCCGGTATTACCCGATCACTCTTTCTCTCAATCGTCACACCAAGATCCTTTTCCAGCTTCCCCAACTCACTCATCACACTCACCTCAAGGCTTAGTCACAGGAGTAATCACAAATCGAAAATTTGTTATGCCCGCTTGATTGAACAACTGGGTGTAATAGGCTGCCAACTCGTAACTATTAGTATGGTAGATGACGCCGCCGTCAAAGCCCGCTGAATACTTCGCAGCCTGATCAATCATGGCCTGTTGCTCTGTAGCAGCCCATGGCTTCGCACCACTTGGGCTATCCGGATTACGCAATGACGTTGACCAATCATCAACATACTTTGCTTCGACAGCAGTCGACCTACCGTTGACAACCGTAACATCGTCTGCAACGCCCTCTACCCACTGACCATTGACCAGTGCCGTATAACCACGCTCTCCAAATGTGGCATTGCCATACATCCCGCGCACTGCAGTTTCATAGCTTTGGCCGAGATCAATTGGACGGACTCCACTAATAGTAACTGCGTCCGTTCTCGGTAACTCAGACACGAGATTAGAAGCATTTGCTTGACTGCCATTTGCCGCCCCTCCGACACCACGCCCAGAAAGATCGGTGTTTGCTGTTTGCTCACTCGGCAGTTCATTGGGCTGCCCTGACTTCGGCAACGCTGGCGGCTTGCCCGTCTCCACATTCGGGGTATCCCTCCCCACCTGCTCGACCGCCTCGGCCGCGTCCTTCAGGATCGTGGAACCCTTCAACACCCGGCCCCAGGGCAAAAAGCCCGCCGCCGCTTCCGTCACCTGTGCCGAGTTCGCCTGCTGGTTTCCGTACAGGTCATTGACCGCTTGCTGGGTCTGCCAATCCGCGTAGGACTTCGTGGTCGAAGCATACCAGCCACCTAGCGTTGCCGCCGGGTCCGCCGCCAGTTGCGTCAGGCTCTTCGCCCCTTGCGAGGCGGCATTCCCCGCAGCAAGACCCAGCTTGGCCAACCAGAGCGGATACGGCGTCGCGACACTGTCCGAGGCCACTGACCAGGTGCTCTTGGCCGTGTCAGCGCCGTAGTTGTAGAGCCCCTGCCCAACACCCATCAGCGTCCGGCCATCCGCCCCAGCCTGGGTCTGGCCCGAGGCCGCCCAAATGGCCGTCTTCGTCAGGTAGTCCCTATCGGCTGCCACCGCATACACGCCGGGGTCCGCTTTCTGCGCATCGCTGGCGTGGAAGAACGTCGTTCCATCCGGCAGGGCCGTGCTGATCACCTGCGAAGCGAGGAACGCCTGGGCGTCCGGATCGACCGGCCCCAGCTTCTGCGCCCACGTGTTGTCCACCTCGATCAGCAGTTCGCGCACCAGGGCTTTGTAGGCATCGCCCTCGCTCATGCCCGGGTGCTGGGTCGCGTATTGAGCCGCCAGCTTGCCTGCAAGGAGCTTGCTCTCCTCCGGATGCATCTGCCGGTTGAACTGCTGCCCTTGCAGCGCTGTGCCGGCACCCGCCCCACCCCCCACGGCCGCGCCGACCGAAGCACTCCCCAACTGCATCAGCGTGTCGAACAACTTCGATCCAGGCAGCACACTGTGATCGACCAGATAGTTCTCCATTGCCTGGCTGGCCTTCTCGCTGGCCGCCGCACCCAGTGCGCCCTGCAAGGCATTGCCGCCGCCCAGCGCCGCCGTCGCCGCGCCGACCAGGCCGTGCAGCAGGGCCTTGTTCACACCACCGTCGCTCCAGGCCACGCGCTCCTGATTCGTCGTGGCGTGATCGGCCATGTAGCCGGCGATATCGCCCGCCGCCCGCATCCCCACCTGCCCGGCCACACTCCCCAGCTCCTGCCGCTCCGCCACCTTCTTCGCATCGAAGGTGTTCTTCAGCGCCTGGCTGTCCAGCGTTGGGTTACGGTCGATGTCGCCCAGGTCCTGCCCCGGGTTGTTGCGGATCGTCACCGTGCCCTCGGCAATGCCCGAGCGCGTGTCGCTGCTGGCGTTGCCATGCTGCGGCGTCGCCAGGCTCAAGGCCGCGCCGATGCCCCCGGCGATGTTGCTCCCCATCGAGCTGCCGCCGCTCACGCTCACCTGGCTGGCCGAGTACTTCGATTCGTTGTGCACCGTCTCGGCC
>NZ_LFQR01000053.1 GCF_001182895.1 Frateuria defendens
CTACCGCCCACGCTCCTAGGCCGAGCCACTTATGAAAGCCCCAATGGTTGAGCTGGTTGATCAGGTTGCTCCGCAAAGGCTCGCCACTGAACGCGCCGACGCTCTTGGCGGCCTGGATCGCTTCCGTGCTGGGCTTGCCGGCCTGAAGCGCGCGCCGCGCCTCGTTGTTGGCATTGACCATCTGAGTGGGGCCCGGCGTGATCCCGACCAGAACGATCCGCGCACTGGGGTTGATGTACTCGAACGGCGCGTAATAGATCTGCACGTCGCCGCTTGAGTCCATCAACAGGCGCGGATCGCGCACCACCGGAGGCGTCGACCCACAAAGAATCGGCGCGTACTTTTCGATCAAGTCTGTTTTTATTGTTTGATGTGTCCTGGTCTACGACTGGTCCGCCAGCCGGCTGGAATCAGTCCGAAGCCCACAGTCGCTCGTCATCTTGGGTCGCGGCCCAGAAGTCGTCGAACAGGGCCAGCTTGGCTTCGTCCTTGGTTGCGTAGGTCTTGGTGCTGAACCGGCTCCCGATCCGGTAGCCCCACCGCTTGAACTTGTTCATATGGACACCGAGGTTGTGCCCATCGACGTTTAGAAAGCTGTTCCCCTTGGCGGACACCCGCCACTTGCGCTGCAGCCATCGGGTCCGGCGCGCTGCTCGGTTGCGCAACTTGGCCTCACGCCGTTTCGGCCCCTCGTAGTCCCCGCTCATTTTCTCGGCGCAGACGCACCCGACGTCGAAGTTCTCGTCCAGATCCGGATGCTCCATGATGTGGACGTAGCGGATCTTCTCGTTGCCGCACATCTGGCAGGTCGCGTAATCGGTTTCGTCCGCCGACTCGCCGTCGGCCCGCAGGTCGACCACGTCCACGCAGTGCCATCCTTTGTGGGGCACCCTCGGCTGATCCCATCGATTTCCGCTCACGACTGACTTCCCTAATCCTGAGTCATCGAATACTTGCCTGTATGGCATTCCACGCCACATCCCAGCGTATCCGCTCCTGTTCGAGGCGGACTTGTTGACCACAGGCATTTCCCTTGATTGACTGATAGAGCTTTTGTTCGGTACTGGTGAGTAGTGGGAGCTCTGTGGAAGAGTGCTGATCTTTCTCTTCGACCCATAAATCACGATGACTCATCAGCGTTGACTCATCCATAAGCACAGTTCTCAGGCTAGGGATGTATGTTCTGGCTCGATTCAGAATGGCAAAGCCATGCGTATCAATGTCACCCCAGTAGATGCATTGCGCCTGTTGTAGCCATGGAAGCTGTTCCAAAACGTCAACCGCGTAACCCAGGCGCATGATCACAACCGCCCCTGGCAGGTCATCAAACGCAAGCCCAGTTTGAAGGTTCTCAACAACGAATACATTCTTTGGTCGAATGCCAACGCTTGCCACTTCCTCACAAGGAGCAGAGATATCGCCAAGACCGCCCAAACGGGCTCTCAGTTCTGGGTCTAGAACGCGCATGCGTATTAACTGCGGCTGTGCCCTCAAACCGCAGCGCCTAAAGAAGTCGCGCTCTCCTGTCGGGTCACCCTGGAGCGTCGCAACCAAGTCAGAGATGAGACCCTTTCTAGAATCCAGCCATTTGCTGTCGGCGCCGGCGATCGGAATTTGTCGCGGGTAGAGATTCGATTTCGGATTGAGATTGATCCACCCCAGCATCTCTGCCAGCCGACGAAAATCGGCATCGCCGTAGTCAGCGAGGACATCAAAATATCTCGGCAACTGCTGCGCCAGTACCGGCCAGCGAGCAGTGAGCGTCTGATAGCGAGATTGGGCACGGGCCCACCGTGCAGATTCTCCGATCCACAAGGCAACATCTTCAGGGCTTCGTAGCGCCAGTTTCTCTGGCAGTCGCTGGACGCCGAGCGCTTTCCACCGGCGCTCACACCAGGACAGGGTGCCGACTCCTTGCCAACCTTGCCATGCGCTCACCCAAGCGCGAACGCCGTCGACTTGCCTCAGCGCAGCCTGTTCCGTCGGTATGCTGAGCGGAACTTCCAGCGGCCATTGGCTCTCGCCAACCTCGCCAATCAGCCACTCGCGTTGTTTGCTTTGAAAGCGACGGACGAGAAACTGTCGGACATCTTCAGGAAGCTTCAACGCTAGCCTCCTCTCGAGCATGCTCCGGCAGCTTCAACCGCTGACGGTCACCGTCGTACTCGATCAGCAGGACGCCTGACACTCGCCGGTCACTGATATCTACGAAGCAGGCGCCACCGATGAATGGTTCGAGGGTCATGACGGACTTCAGCGGCGTAGCGACGACCATTTGAAATCCGAAATTGGTAAAGATGTTCATCGCCAAAGTGGTGAACTCGTTGTCAGCCTTGTCGAATGCCTCATCAAGCACGACGGGTGCATACATCGGTACGCCGTGCTCGTTTCCGCCCAGTTGATACCGCAGGGCTGCGGCCAAGCACGTGGTGGCTAACTTCTGGCGCTGGCCTCCAGACTTACCCGCACCGCTTCGGTAGATCTCGACCTCGACACCTCCTTCATCGATCTCCCGTCCGATGAACTCAACATGCTGTCGAACGTCGAGCACAGTCTCGCGCCAGCGTTTTTGCTCGGGGTCCTGACTGGCGAGTCGATCAACAAGTCGGCGCAGGGCCAGGAACCGCGCCTCGGCAAACTCGTGGTCCTCCGTCCACGCATGGCTAAGTGCCTGCTGGATTTCCTGCTTGAACTCCTTGACGTCAGCAAGTTGCCGGTCACTGGCGTCGATGTGGAGATAGGTGCGTTGATTGACGCTTTGGTTGAACGGCACCTGGCCAAGACTGTCGTTGACCAGATCCATTCGTTCTAGGATGGCTTTACGAGCGTCGTTCAGGTAGGTGGAGAGTGCTGCTAGATTCTGGTGGCTTTGGTTCTGCAACAGTTCGAAGAATCGCTGCTCGTAGGCGGGCAGGCCATCCGTTTCCAGTCGAACCAACTTGGCGAAAAAGTCTGGTGCGCTGGCGAGGCTCGTGTCCATGTCGCCAGCGTCCATAGGCCACTGCCGTTTGAATGCGGCGAAGCGCGCTTCTATTTCCTTCTCGCAATCGCCGATCTCATCTTTGATCTCACTGATTTCTGTGTTGAGACCTCTCTCAACAGCGGTTGCTACCTTGTCGAGGCTTTCGAGCCTGATCGCGTCTGACTGCTTGGTGAAACGTTCGTCGAGTCCCTTGATCTGATGGGGAGTCAATGGAACCCGGAAAGCATCTTGGAGGAGGGATTCAAGCTTCTGCGTGCTATCGTTGATCTGCTTGAGAACGGAGTCATGCGCGACCTTGGCTTCGCGGAGGTCCTCGTCTGCTTGATCAACCGAGTGCTTTTGCTTGTCGATCCGCTCACTGATATGCAGTAAGGCTGTATTGCCTTCCCGCGCTTCGCGAATCTGCCGCTCGATGGTGGAAATGCGGTCTAGCAACGGTATTACATCGATTTCCTGCCACTGGAGATTCACCAAGGTCTGGCACTGCATCGCTCGGGTCGCACGATTCTTGTCTTGGTCGGCGAGGGTTTCGATTTCTCGCCCGAGGCGCGTAATCGTCGCAGCCAGCTCCCGGGCCTGGGCTTGAAAGAGCCCAAGCTTCTCGCGGTTATCGAACCCGAGCACCCAGTTTCGTCGGTCGCCGACACTTCTCCGGTCGTCCTTCTCATGCCGGGTTTTGCTGTGCTTGACCTGCCCCTCGCGGGTGATGGCTCGATCAGCGCTCCTGAACGACTGAATGGACTCGACGCACGCGTAATCGAAGCGTTGCCGTAGCTCGGCCTGCAGCCAATCGGCATACGTACCCTCCTTGACGTTCAGCTTGAGGACGAGTGAATTGGCACCAATGGGCTTGGCCTGCCACGTCTCCGGCCGGCCAGTCCGGTAATACACCAGGCGCTGCCCAAGGTGGGTGTTGTTGATGTGATTGGCCAACGCCGAATACTGGCGCTCGTCCACCAAGAGTGAGAGCGCAAATCCGTGCAGTACGCGCTCGATGGCACCTTGCCACTCGGCCTCGTCAGGCTTTACCTCGATGAGTTCGCCAACAAAGGGCAGCGCCGACTCCGAGATCCCGATGCCTGAGGCGATGTCTCGGCGCATTTCCAGCATATCGGCTGAAATATTCGATGGTTGGCGCTGGAGTGCCTGCACCTCCTTCACCGCTTGCGAAAATGCGGTTTCGGCGTCCTTCTTTTGAGCTGCCAAGCGGAACTGTTCTTCGCGGTTCTCGCTGCTACGTTGCTCCCAGTTTTCGACTTCCTGCCGCGCGTTGCCCAACAGCTCAGCGAATTCCTGAGGCGAGTCCGGGAGGCTCCAGCCAAGCTTCTTGCATGCTTCTTCAGCCTGGCCGCGTTTGCGCAGACGATCCGTGCGCTGGCCTTCTAGACCAGATTTCTCTGCCTCCCATTGCTCGATCTGATCACCGCCGGCTTCACGGTGCTGTCGCTCCAGATCGCGCAAGGTTGTGGCGTGGTTATCCAGGATGCTCTGGCGTCGACTAACTTCACCTTCCGAGCCGCTGGCTTGCACCTCCAGGGACTCGATATGCCGCTTGAGGAGTTCAACGCGGCGGGTTTCCCGGTAGCCATCAACGCCCAGCCGAAGCTCATCCAGGCCATTGCGCTGCAGCATCAACGAATCTCTCCGCTGATACTGCTCCCGCGCTGGCGCAAGTGTTTGAACCTGCTCGCGAGCTGTCACTACCGCCTGGTGGGCCGCATTGAGTTCGCCAAATTCGCTGACCAAGCGATCGGCCACCTCGAAGGTTTCTGGCTTGTCCAGCATGAAATCGCGCAGGAAGGTATTGAGATCGCCGAGATTTTTGGCCGACTGTGTTTTGTGCAGCAAACGCAGCGCCATTTCGCTCTCGATACCGAGCAAGCGGGAGAATCGTTCGCAATAGGGACGAAACTCGTCGCGGGCGAACGCCTCGGGGAATGACTGCTTGAGCTTTCGGATGTCGAAGTTGGATTGGCCGAAGTCCTCCAACTCGCGCAGGTCAAAGGCCCGCTCCAGGACAAGGTAGTGGCGTTTGACGTCGGTGTTTCCATTTGCATTACCACGCAGCCAAAACACTTGAACAAGCACCACAAACTGGCCCAATGCGTTCTGGTAAGTCAGTGCCAAGGCTGACCACGTTGTCCCCGAGCGCAAGTAACGGGTGGCGATCTCACCTGAATCTCCATCCTTCTGTTCGGCCCATGCACCACGTACGTAGGAGACGAGGTTTCGGTCACGACCGCTGCGGTCAGCCTCGCGCGCGGCAGCGTTGAAGTCGATCCAGCGAGGTGGCACCAGCAACGCCGAAAAAGCGTCGAGAAGAGTCGATTTCCCAGCCCCCGATCGACCGACAAACAGAAAGCCTCGTTCGCTGATCGGTACGTCATGCAGGCCAGAAAAAGTGCCCCAGTTGTAGACCTGCAGGCGAGTCATCCGGAACTGTTCCCGGGCGAACAAGGAGGCGGTTTGGGGTTCCGAGATCATTGGTCGGCCTCCTCATCAGGCTCAGTCTGAACCAGTTGCCCTGGCGTCTCTCCGGCAGCCATGCGCTGATACAAGTGGGTAAGAGCTTGTATTTCCTCTGCTGAGAAGAGGAGCTTCAACGTGGGTGAAATTTCGAAGCGATCCTCACTCGAGCGAATTTTCTGGAGGATGCTGTGCTTCTTGATCTTCTCGATGGATGCATGAACCCGTTTCGCGAATCCCGCGCGGTCGGTGTTGGAAGCTCGCTCATAGAGGGTAAGAAACTCCATCATCTCGTCCGTCGATACCACGGCACGATCGCCCTGCGAGTCCGCCTGGGTCAATCGCTGGCGAAGGTGGAGCAGCAGAATGGAGTCAATGAAGGTCAGCTGCGCGCGACGCAGCAGAAGTGGCACTTCGAGGTCGCCGGTATCTGCCTGGCGGGTGAAGGCAACTTGTACGTCCCGGTCGATGACTAGTTCGAGAAACAGTTCGGCAAGGCGCCGACGTATCACCGCTTCGTCTCGCACTAGTATCGGCCAGAGTTTTGGATGTCGACGTCCGTCGAGCGAAGGTCCCGCAAGTAGCTGCACCAGGGCGCGCCGGGTATCCAGCGCCAACTCGCCGCTGTCACCCATGAAAAGATGGGCGGCAGATTCCTGCGCAGGATCTGGTGCTTGTACTTTGGCTGGCATCGCCGTTTCGTCGTTCTCAGACCAGTTCATTGGCCCGCTCCCTCAAAAAGAAGATCTTTGGAATTCGGGCGTTACGACGCTCGTCGTCGCCGCCAACCCAGCCTACGGTTTCGCTATGGTCGGCTTTGAAACCATGCCGACTGCCCAATGCAAGCAGGCCGACGACGCTGCCCAAACCCTGTGCAGCGGGGAACTGCTCCAGCACTTCAGCAATGGATGCCTGAGACCGTTGCTCCAGGACAGCCAGGACGTTGGCCTTCAATGTTCGGAAGTCGATCTCGGATTGGGCGACCAGTTCGCTGACAGACTCCAGGTCGATTGGTGGGGCGTCACCTTCCGCCATTTGACCGGGCAAGGCTTGTAGGGAGGGGTCGTACAGCACCCATTGAGACAAGGAGCGCAAACGGCTGCTCGTGAGCTCAAGCGTGTACTGTAGAGTTTCTGTGGCCCTGACTTCGTCCTTCAGAGCGAGTGCTGCTCGCTGAGCGTCTTTCAGAAGGTGATTGAGTCGGCGTTGCTCGAGGTATTCACGGCTCTGGACGAAATGCTTCAGGCTGCGGGCAAACGTTTGGAGCACTTCGTGGACCATGCCGCCCTGCTCAAGAAGGGTTCGTGTCAGCCGAAGTAGGAATCGACGCTCCTTGGCTTCGAGCTGACCTACAAACTCCCGCGACATGACGCTATCGAGAGCCTGATCAAGTGTGGCGGCCTGCTGTGGGTCCGTTAGCAATCGCCAGAAAGCAGCGAAAGTTCTTCCCGCGTCGCTTTCTGAAATCAGGTCGATTCCGGCAAACAGCGAATCCAGCACGTCGCCCCGATTGCCATCGTTGTCCATGATGCGTTCACGGAGATCTCGATTTAGCTGATCGAACTGGTCGCGGACACGACGGAAATCACCCGCAAGATCGTCGGCCAGCGTGATGATTTCGCGCGTACGCTCCAACGCCGTTGTATGGGGCAGCACGCGCATCTGCCCCTTCTGGATGGCGTCTATCTCCTTGTCGATTCGGGCTTGCTCTGCCATGAGCCGGTCGATGCGGCGGAATTTATCGGTGTCGGTGTCCTCTGCAAGCCGGGCCAGCGCCTCGATAACAAGCGTCAGGCGGCTTTCGGTCGCGGCTGAGTGCGGCTGCTCCAGGCCAGAGACAAATCGGATGGCTTCGACGGAGGCCGTGGAGAGTTCATATTCCTCCTCTGAAGCCCCAGCCGGGAAGCGTCGCTCCAAGTACCCATCGGCAAGCCAGCTGGCGACATACGCTTGTGCGGTTTGGGGAAAGTCTTCGCCATGTGCGCGCAGCTCTTCCAGATCCCTTGCGATTCGTTCGTGAAAAATGGAGGCAGGAAGGCTCCGCTCGCTCTCGTAGAGATGGGCTTGGAGCAGGCCAATGACGGTAGGTCCAGTGTTCGAGGCAAGCAGGCGCCACAACGGTTGCGCCCGCATGCGCCGGTAGGTCGCGATGGCTTTGTCTGCTTTCACTCCCGTGCTCCAAAGTGGCGGGTCACTACCACGTAGTTATCACAATACGACGTACATGCAAATCAAAATAGAGGCATGGACAGATTCTAGGGCATACCATATACTTTCCGCAATAATCCGTACAAGCATTCGCTAACCCGAACGAGCCAGCCAGGATGTCGAACGAACAGCTTGCAGATCTAACCCAGCCACAACGCGACCGGCTCGCGTTCGTGGAGTTGCGCGTGCGCTTCATCGGGGAGATACGCCGTCAGGACTTGGTCACGCGGTTTGGCATCCAGTCCGCCGCCGCATCCAGGGATCTGGCGCTGTACAAGGAGTTGGCCCCGGGCAACATCGACTACGACCCCAAGGGCAAGTCCTACGTCCTGGGGCCGGACTTCCGGCCCGTCTTCGACTTTCCACCGGAGCGGGTGCTGTCGTGGCTGACCCAGGGCTTTGGCGATGGTGAGCCGATGCGGCTCAAGGCGTGGGTGGCCAGCGAGAGCCCGTCACGGCTCACGCATCCGGATCTGGATGTGCTGGCGAGCGTGACCCGGGCGATCCACCAGGAGTGTCCGCTCGGCATCGAGTACCACTCGATCTCCAGTGGCCGCACCGAGCGGGAGATCGTCCCGTTCGCGCTAATCGACAACGGCCTCCGTTGGCACGTCCGCGCCTTCGATAGGAAGTCGCAGGGGTTCCGGGATTTCGTCATCACCCGGATCAAGCGACCCGTGGTGCTCAAGGGCCAGCCAGTGGCACCCCACGAGATGAGCGATCAGGACATTCAGTGGACCCGGATCGTTGAGCTGGAGCTGGTGCCGCACCCAGATCAACCCCGGCCGGAGATCACCGAGATGGATTACGGCATGCGCGACGGCCTGCTGCGGATGAAGCTGCGTGCCGCCACGGCCGGATACATCCTGCGCAAATGGAGTGTCGACTGCTCCCCGGATCACAGCCTGCGTGGCCATGAGTACCGGCTTTGGTTGAAAGACCACCTCGCCATCTACGGTGTTCGCAATGCCGTGCTGGCTCCAGGGTATGCGGCGCCAGAAGCCACTGGAGCTGGAGCGGAATATGACTGAAATGCGGATGCCTCTGCCTTACGCCGTTTGCGTCGGTAGAACCAATGAAAAAAGAGAGATGAGATGAAGGAATCCTACCTACCGACATTACTGCAGATGAGGATGCTCGTCGGCTTCCTTGGCGAGCGTGCTCAGTGCGCCTGGTGGCCCACGGCGTTCTATGAGTCATCGAGCAAGCTCTTCCTGGAGCCGGTCTTCTCGAAAACGTCTCGCCTTGCTCAGTACCACGGTGTGCTGGAAGCAGCCAGGCGATTGCACGACGAGCATTTGAGTGTGGGTAGCTACCACCTGTTTCGGTTGCCCGAGGAGGTTGAGCAAGACCTGCACGCGACCGTGCAAAGCAGCGTGGGAGAAGAACTCGCCAGCCAGGCACCACAAAGCAAAGAGGCTGCACTGGATGCGTTGAAGCGATTGGCCGCCACAGGCGGTGCGTCCAGCGTCGGTCCAACGGCGGTCGGGGGCATCAAGGACCTCGATTCCACCGACACCCTGAAGGCTATCGCTGCGGCCTATCTATCGGCGTTCACACAGAACGCCAAAACTTATCCGTATCTGGTGGGGTGATCGTGGCCGACAACACGCCCTATACGACTCAGTTACAAGCAGGCCTTGGGCTCGTCAACGAGACCAAGACGCTGCTCGACCTGTGGTCGCCTGGCATGTCGGCGAACCAGTTGCATCAGGTCGCACTGGAATCGGGTCGATTTCCCACCGTTACCGCGCGCCGACTTCGCAACATCGTCGTCGAATGCTTCGCTCCACGCTATCTCGTGGCAGGTGGTGCACCAGCAGCACATCTCAAGCGGCTGTCCGCAACGATATCCACGGCTGACCTGACGCAGCTCATGCTCGTATTTACGAGTCGGGCCAACCCTATTCTTGGCGACTTCGTGCGCCACGTTTACTGGGCTCGATATGCCGGTGGATATACACAGATCACCAATGACGACGCTCGCACCTTTGTTGAGCGCGGCATCGATGACGGCAAGACCATCAAACGCTGGTCGGAAACCACTGTGCGGCGTGTCTCCGCCTATTTGACCGGATGCTGCGCCGACTACGGAATGCTTGAGCGCGGTTTGCGTTCGAGCCGTCGCATCCTGCCGTTCCGTATTTCACCATCCGTGGCCGCTTACTTGGCCTACGAACTGCACTTTTCCGGCGTCGGTGACAACGCTCTGCTGACGCACGAAGACTGGCAGTTATTTGGCCTGGCGCGCGAAGACGTGCTGGAGGAAATCAAACGACTCTCGCTGAAGGGGTTGCTCATCGTCCAGGCTGCTGGCGACGTGATCCGCATCAGCTGGAAACAACAAGACATGGAGGCGCTCTGCGATGTCCTCACTCAAAGCTGATTTCGACGAATTGCGCGAGCGCATCCGCCACGGGCGTGAGCTCGGTCATGCGAGCTTCGAGCCGATTTACTACCTCGTCTTCCCACCAGAGCAGATCCTCGAGGTGAAGCGGCAAACGCCCGCTTGGGTGGCCAAGCTGCATCAGGAAGGCTGGAACGTGTACACGTTCTCCATCGCTGAACAGATCTGGGCCCTGCTCAAAGACGACCCGTTCTGGTCGCTGTGCGTGATGGAGGACAAGTCCGCTCCGCTGGATTGGCCGCGTACCAACAAGGCGCTGGCGGACATTCTGACGGCGGATAACGGCCTACTGAAGCGACTGGAGGATGCCCTGCAGCCGCTCGAAGACCAGCAGAACGCGCTGCTGTTGGTAACGGATCTTGAGGCACTGCATCCGTTTATGCGCATCGGCGCCATCGAAAGCCAGCTCCAGGGCAAGTTTCACGTGCCGACGATTTTTCTGTACCCCGGCGTGCGAACCGGCAAGACACGCCTGAAGTTTCTCGGCTTCTACCCGGAAGACGGCAATTACCGCTCCGTCCACGTCGGCGGCTGAACAGACAAAAGAACCCTGGGACAAACCTATGACCATTCGCTCACTCTTCGACCCAAGCAAGGACATCTACCGGACCATCGAGAAGGTCATCACCTATGGCGCCTCGCAAGAAGGTCGCCTCAAGGCTGAGATCTCCGAGTACGTGGTCACCGAGAGCATTGAGGAGCAGTTCCGCAAGCTCCTCGATCGCATGCAGCTGGCGATGGAGTCCGGTGGCGAGAATGAAGTGGGCGTTTGGGTATCGGGCTTCTATGGTTCCGGTAAGAGCTCGTTCACCAAGTACCTCGGCCTGGCGTTCGATGATCAGCGCACCATCGACGGCACTCCGTTCATCAAGTACCTGCAGGATCGCCTGCACAAGCCGCAGACCAAGGCCCTCCTCAGCACCGTGGCGCAGCGCTTCCCGGCCGCCGTGGTCATGCTGGACCTGGCGAGTGAAATGCTCGCCGGCGCCACCATGGAAGACGTCTCCACCGTCCTCTACTTCAAGGTGCTGCAGTGGGCCGGCTACTCGCGCAACCTGAAGGTTGCCGCTTTTGAGCGCATGGTCGAGAAGGACGGTCGCACGCCCGAACTCCATGAGCGCATCGCCCAGGCGCTACCAGGTGCCACCTGGGCTCGCGTGCAGAACAACCCACTGGCCATCGATGGCTTGATCCCGAAGATCGCCCATGAGATGTACCCGGCACTCTTCCCGGAGGCCAAGTCATTCTCGTCCAGCACCGAAGGCTTCTTCCAGTTCGAAGACCAGCGCGTGCAAGAGATGATCGACATCGTCCGCGAGAAGAGTGGCAAGCAGAACATCATTTTCATCGTCGACGAAGTCGGCCAGTACGTGGCCTCGCGCGACAACCTGATCCTTAACCTCGATGGCCTGGCCAAGAACCTCAAGCGGCTCGGCGACGGCAAGGCCTGGATCATCTCCACCGCGCAGCAGACCCTTACCGAGGACGACCCGCGCGCAGCGCTGAACTCGGACAAGCTCTACAAGCTGAAAGATCGCTTCCCGATCCAGATCGACCTTGAATCGAGCGACATCAAGGAGATCTGCTACCGCCGCCTGCTCGGTAAGTCACCAGCTGGTGAGACTGAGCTCGGCAAGCTGTTCGAGGCCCACGGCCAGGCGCTGCGGCACAACACCAAGCTGCAAGACGCCAAGTATTACGACGCGGACTTCAGCAAAGAGAGTTTCACCAATCTCTACCCGTTCCTGCCGGCTCACTTCGACATCCTGCTGCACTTGCTGGGCGCCCTGGCCAAGTCCACTGGCGGCATCGGCCTGCGCTCTGCGATCAAGGTGATCCAGGACGTCCTGAAAGGCGAAGGCGGCTCCAAGGCAATGGCCGATCAGCCCGTAGGCTGGCTGGCCACCACCGTCACTCTTTATGACGAGCTGGAGAAGGACATTCGTCGCGCCTTCACGTCCATCCACCAGGCGGTTGGCAAAGTCCAGATTCGCTTCCCAGACTCGCAACTCCACCAGGACATCGCCAAGTCCGTCGCCGTTTTGCAGATTCTCGGCAACCTGCCGGTGTCGGCGCAGAACGTCGCCAGCCTGATGCACCCATCGATCACTGCGTCCTCGCAGCTCGATACGGTGCGCAAGGCTGTGGAAGAAATGTTGGGTGACGTTCATGTGCCGCTCGGTGAGAAGGACGGCAACCTCGTCTTCCTCAGCGAAAAGCTGCGGGACATCGAACAAGAGCGTGGCGCCATTGCGCTGCGCACCGTGGACGTGAAGCGCATCTTCAACGATGCCTTGCGTGAGTCCTTCGATCCGCTGCCCCGCGTCAGCCTCCACGGCACGATGGCCGTTGCTACGGGCCTGAAGGTCCAGGCCGGCAGCGCTATCACCAGCCTGGCCGGCGATCAGAGCACTATTCAAACTGTCGTGGAGTTGGTGCCCGCCAGCGACTACGACACAGCCAAGAACCGGATGCTGGATGACTCCCGTAGCCGTGCGGGCCGGAACGTCATCGGGCTATTGGCCCGCGCCAATTCCGAACTCGACGACCTGGCGAACGAAATCTATCGCTGCCAGCGCATTGCCGAACTGCATCGCAACGAGCCTGACCAAGAGGTCAAAGACTATTGCACCGGCCAGCTCGACCGTGCTGCCAAGCTGGCTACCCAGCTGCAGAGCAAGATCAAGCAAACCCTGCAAGCAGGCTCGTTTGTTTTCCGTGGCCAGGCTACGGCGGTGTCGGCGCTGGACGGCGACCTACTGGAAGCAGCCAAGAAGCTGCTCTCCGATGTGGCCGACCAAGTCTTCGACCGCTATGTCGAAGCCCCAGTACGCGCCGGCACGGACACCGCCGAGAAGTTCCTGAAAGTCGCCAACCCCGCTGCCATCAGCAGCGCGCTGGACCCGCTCGGCCTGGTGCAAACCGTGGCAGGTCGCGCCTCCTTTAAGACCGACCACAAGGCGATGATCAGCATCCGCGACTACATCGACAAGCGCGGCACGGTCGATGGCAAGCGCCTGCTCGACGACTTCAGCAGCGACCCGTTCGGCTGGTCGCCGGACACCACGCGCTACATCGTCGCCGCCATGCTCATGGCCGGCGAGATCAAGCTCAAGGTCTCGGGACGCGAAGTCACGGCCGCTGGGCAGCAGGCAATCGATGCCCTGAAGACCAACAACTCCTTCAAGCAGATCGGTGTCGCCCTGCGCGACGAGCGTCCGTCTATCGAAACGCTCGGTCGCGCCGCAGAGCGACTCACCGAGCTGGTCGGTGACATGGTCATTCCGCTGGAGCAAGAAATCAGCAAGGCGGCGGCGAAGCACTTCCCGCGCTTCCAGCACGACTACGGCTCCCTGGCCGAAAAGCTCAGCGGCCTCGGGCTGGCGGGCAGTGACCGCATTCGCACCTTGAACCAGGACATTGCCGACGTCCTGTTCACAGACGCTTCCGACGCGCCTCAGCGGTTGGGCGCAGAAACATCCGCCATTTACGACAACCTCAAGTGGGCGCTCGAAGTAAAGCGCGTGCTCGACAACGGGCTCGACGCCACTTTGCGGGACTTGCAGGCCCATCGCCGTGACATCGAGGCCTTACCGGACACTGGAGTGCCTGGCGAACTGCGACGCGAACTGAGCGAAGACCTGGACACCCTGTCGGAGCGTTTGGGCAAAGAGGACTTCTACAAGCACACCGCCGACTTCAATTCGCAGCTCACGCACCTGAAGGGCCGGGTGCGCGATGCCGTCATCACCCTGTCTGAGCAGCAGAAGCTGCGCTTGAAGGAAGGCGTTGAGGACCTGCAGCGCATCCCCGAGTGGGAAGAGCTCACGCAAGAGGAGCGCGGCAATGCCGTCAACCGACTAGATGGCCTCGCCCTGGCAGCCACGCAGGACCTGGCCGGACTCAAAAAGCTCCTGGCCCGTGACTACGACATCAACAGCACCCTCGAAGATCTCAAGCGCTCGATTCAGCGCCAGGGCCAGGAACGTCTACGCCAGCGCATGGAAGAAGAGCGCGCCAAGACGGGTGATAAAGGACCGGCCAAGCTCACCAAGTCGATCGCGGTGCCCATGAAGGTGACTTCGGCTGCAGACATCGATTCGCTGATTCAGCAGCTCCACGAGATTAAGGCACAGATCGGCCTCTATGCAGAGATCGAAGTGACGTTCTCGGTTGGCAAGGGAGGCGATCAGTAAATGGCCTTCGACCAAACAACAAGAAACCGCCTACAGCGCTTCGTCAACGACGCGCGCCGTGTGCTGGAGGAGGAGTTCACCCGCCAGCTCCAGAACGACTACGGCATGGACCCGAATGCAGGCACCGTGGCGGAACTCACCAGCCTGCGCCATATCAATGACGCCCAGCGCGAATCTGCCCGCATTCTGCGCGATACCCTGGCGCACTACACCGCCAGCGGCGACATGAATGCCAGCCAGGGGCTGGACCGTATCGTCCGCGAGCAGGCCTTTACCGTGCTCAACCGCTTGGCGGCGCTGCGTATGGCCGAGGCGCGTGGCCTGCTGGTCGAGTCGGTGGGCAACGGCTTCCAAGCCAAGGGCTTTCAACTTTACGCGCGCCTGGCCGGCACTGGCCTGGGCGAAACCGGCGATGCCTACCGCACCTACCTGTTCAGTGTGTTCGATGAGCTGAGCCAGGACTTGCCTGGATTGTTCGATCGCTACTCGCCGCAGGGCCGCTTGTTCCCGCGCGAAGCCGCGCTGCTGCAAGTGCTCAACCTTATCAACGATGCCGACATCGCCCCGCTGTGGAGCGAGGACGAAACCATCGGCTGGATCTACCAGTACTTCAACTCGAAAGAAGAGCGCAAGGCGATGCGCGATGCGTCGCAGGCGCCGCGCAACAGTCGCGAGCTGGCTGTGCGCAACCAGTTCTTCACGCCGCGCTACGTGGTCGAGTTTCTGGTCGATAACACCCTGGGGCGACTGTGGTTCAACGCCACCGGCGGGGCCACCGGCCTGCGGGAGCGCTGCCAGTACCTGCTGGTGAAGCCGGAAGAGACGCCCGAAGCCGCCACCAAGCTGCGCGACTCGCGCACGCTGAAGCTGCTGGACCCGGCCTGCGGCTCCATGCACTTTGGCCTGTATGCCTTTGATCTGTTCGCCGAGATCTATCGCGAGGCCTGGGCCTGGGAGAAAGAACACGGCCCAGGCTCACTGGATGTTTCCACCCAGCCCCAGGCTGCGCTAAAGCCACTGAGCCAGACCTACGAAGATGAGGCGGCATTTCTGCGGGACGTGCCGCGTCTGATCATCGAGCACAATATCTATGGCGTAGACATCGACCCACGCGCCGCCCAGATCGCCTCGTTGGCGTTGTGGCTGCGGGCCCAGCGTGCCTGGCACGATGCCGGTGTCAAAGCCAAAGACCGCCCGCTGATTGGGCGGGGCCATGTGGTTGCCGCCATTGCGCCCCCGGCAGAGCGTGAGTTGCGCCAGCAGTTCGTGGCCAACCTCGATCAGCGCGACGCCGAGCTGTTCGAGAAGACCCTGCAATTGCTTAAGGGCCTGCCGGAGCTGGGTGTGCTGCTACAGGTCGAGCGCGAGCTGCCGCATTTGATCCGTCAGGTCTATGTGGGCAAAGGCACCGGCCTGTTTGCCCAACAGGAGCAAGAGAACTGGCAGCAGGCGGAGGCTCGTCTGCGCACGGCGCTCACTGAATTCGCCCAGGCAGCCAAGTCGGCGTATCAGGGGCGCCTGTTTGCATTGGATGCACTCGAAGGACTTCGATTAATCGATTTGATTCGGGAGAAATTCGACGTAACGGTAATGAATCCCCCTTTTGGGGCACCAACCGAAAACACGTACGAATACATTAGAAAGAACTACTCAGGCTTTCATAACGACATCTATGCAAGCTTTGTAGCAAGAGCGAACGAGTTGTCGAGCTCCGGGTTTGTGGGGTGCATATCTTCTCGCTCCTTTTTGATGTCCCCGCGCCTTGAGCAATTCCGTAGCAAAGTAATCCTCCCAAGGCTCATTTGCCTGGCAGATTTTGGCCTTGGAGTAATGGATGACGCTCACGTTGAAGCTGCCGCATATGTTCTTGGTCCAGTGGGCGATAGTGATTTTTCAGTCATCGACCTAAGAAAGGTGACTGAAAATCGTGAATCTGCGTTGAATGCAGCTATTGCATCCGAGGGGGCATCATTTTTCAGAAGGGAATGGTTTCTTGCCTTACCTCAATCGAAGATTCTTTATGCAGCGCCTGCGCGTGTAAGAGAGCTTCTATCGTCCGGTACGTACTTTGAGCCCGCTATTGGAACAGCGCGAGAAGGCATGAAGTCATTCGATAACTTCCGATTCATCCGCCTCTGGTGGGAGGTCGAGCCAGAGCGTATTGGGCGAGGAAAATCGTGGGAGCGGTTTAGTAAAGGCGGAGATTTTTCATACTTCTACCTTGATACGCATTTGCTTCTCAATTGGGCGAATGAGGGCGCTGAACTCAAGGAAATAAATCGTAGCCTCAACGGGTCCACCGCCCAAGTCCGGCAAGCATCTGACTACTGGTACATGCCTGGGGTGACATATTCAAAGCGTAGCGCAAAAGGTTTCAGTGCTAGGGTTTTGCCTGCGGATACCATTTTCACTAGCAATGGCCCGGCCGTACTTAGCACAAGCGAATTTTCTTCACTGTACTTGCTGGGTTGGATCAATAGTCGCTTGGTTCGAGGATTTATTCATCTCCAATCAAATTTCGGCGACTATTCGACTGGTTCGCTCAAGCGGCTGCCATGGGTTGTGCCAGGTGATGAAGTGGTTGCTCAAATTGAGAGCGCCTCGAAGGTCGCTGTAGACGCCTCGCTAACTTTTAGAATTAGTGCCCGTGAAATATCCCCCCGGTTTCTCGGGCCACATCTTTGCGAGTCATTGGCGGCAACAACAACTGCTCTACAGAATATGGCTTCCGAAGAGAGTAGATCTCACGATCGCGCGATTTCCATCGCAAGCGAACTCTTATCGAGCGAATATTCCATAGACGATCTAAGTTGGGCCGATGAGCTTCTTGGCGAACCTGTTGATGGAGATCGGGCGGGCGATGATGACGCTGATGGAGAATCAACAGATTATCATGATGTCTCTATCGAAGTAGTCGCTTCGACTATTCTTTCGTACGCAATTGGCTGCGTGTTTGGCCGATGGGATTTCGCTGAGCAGATTTCTCGAACCGCGAGCGAGGGAGGTCTGTCGATACCGGATGCATTTGCAGCCATCCCTAAATTTGCCCCCGGTCAAGCTGATATCCGTGCTGAGGTAAAAAGACTTCCAAACATCGCCAATGAACATCCTGACGTCGTGGAACTCGGCGGTATTTGCGAGTCGAGTTCTGATGCGAACAATCGCCTTGTTGAAAGGGTGAGACACCTCTTTGATGAGTTTTTCCATGGGAAATCTGGAGCATGGGAGAATGATCTCTGCGCTTCACTTCGAGTCCAAAAACTCGCCGATTACATACAAAGACCAAACGGATTCTTTTCTAAGCACTTGGCCCAGTATTCACTTAGCGGGAGACAGGCTCCGATCTATTGGCCACTGTCATCAGCTTCAGGTGATTACACGGTGTGGGTCTATTACCCCAGTCTCAGCAGCCAGACGCTGTACACCGCGGTCAACGACTTCGTCGAGCCCAAGCTTAAACAAGTTGGCGATGACGTGACGGCGCTGCGCAACAAGGGTTCGGCCCGCACTCGCGACGACGAGAAGCAGTTTGAGGCCCTGCAAGCCTTCGAACTGGAGTTGATCGAGCTGCGCGACACTTTGCTCAAGCTCGCACCCACCTACAAGCCCAATCACGACGATGGCGTGCAAATCAGCGCCGCACCGCTGTGGCCGCTGTTCCGGCACAAGCCCTGGCAGAAGGTGCTCAAGGACACATGGGCCAAGCTGGAGAAAGGCGACTACGACTGGGCGCACCTCGCCATGAACTACTGGCCCGATCGCGTTCGCGAGAAGTGTAAGACTGACAAGTCTCTGGCTATAGCGCATGGGCTGGAGGACCTCTACATCGAGCCCGAGGCCAAACCGAAGAAGGCGCGCGGCAAGAAGAATGCTGGGGGTGATGAATGAGTATTGCTGAATTTATCCGCGAGAGCGTGCTGCGGCCGCGCTTGAAGCAAGCTGGTGCCCTGGTGGTATACGACGCCGATAAGCGCTACCGCGGACAGTGTTTCGACTTGGCGGCCGACAAGGTGCGCGTGATCGACGCATCTGAAAGCAGCATTGAAAGCCGTGAGGCGGCATTGCGGGCGTTGCGCGAGGTGGGGCAACCCAAAGCACCGCTGGAAGGTGTGTTGATCTATGTGCCCACCAAGCGCCCCGAAACCGACGAGCAGAAGCAGGCTGACCCGTTCGCCCTGTACGCGGGATGCGGCGCGGTGTTTCCACAAGACGATGGCGACGAATACTTAAGCCTTTGCCTGCGCGCCCGGCCGGATCACGCTACCGAAATCCGCCGAGTGTTCGCCGGGTCTCCTTTAGGGCCGACCTTCGCGGTGATCGACGCGATCGGCGGTGGCGTGAGCTGGCCCCAGTTGCGAGCCACTCTGCGGGTGGAGTCTGGCCGCGAGATTCTCGCGGCACTGTTAGCCCCGAGTATCAGCCAGACCGAAGCATTGAAAGGGCAGGAAGGCTGGGTGCAGGAGGCACGCGATTTCCTCCGCGCCACCTTGGGGCTGAGCGTGAAGACGCGCGGCAAGACGTGGTCCGCGCTGGCGGATGAGCTGTGGCGCTATGTGCTGTTCAGCGAGTTCGTGTTCGATTTGCCGGTGGCGCTGCCGGACACCCTGAAGGGAGTGCCGCACGCACCGATGGAAGCGAGGCCCATCGTCGAGGATGTGTGCGACCGGTTGCGCAGCGACCCGAAATCACGCGCGGTGTACATCGAGCGGGCGGAAGCCATCGAGGCGGAGCTCAACCTGACCGATCTGTGCGGGGCGATTGAAGACCTGGGCGAGCGCGATACCTTCCCCTTCGAGGAGCGGACTTTCCTGCGCACGGCGATCAAGGGCATCGTCAGCGGCGACACCGATGCCACACGCCGGGTGCTGACCCGCCACAAGAGTTCGGTATGGCTGGGCAAGGGAGAAAGCCAGGCCCAATGGGAGTTGGTGCGCTCCGGGCTGAGTCTGGTGGAGGCCTGCGAAGACTTTGAACGCCAGTTGCCAGATCACGCCCGCTCTCAGGCGGAGCTGGTCGATTTTTATCTGGGCAGTCTGCGTGAAGCAGATCGCTTGCAGCGCGAGTTTGAGCAAGCCGCAGGCGACTTCCTCGACCAGCACGGGTTGATGCATGAAGTGATAAGCCAGGCTCGGGCGCGCTATCGGCGCTTGGCCGAAAAGGTCCAGGGCGTGTTCGTGAAGCACGTCGAGACCGCTGGTTGGCCACCCACTGGACGATTGGCCAACGCCGATGCCTTTGATCGACTGGTGGCAGATCGCCTCAAGGAAAGCGGGCGCAAGGTGGCCTACCTGATGGTGGACGCCCTGCGCTATGAGTTAGGTGTGGCTCTCGAAAAACTGCTGGCGGAGGATGGGCCGGTCGAACTGCAATCTGCCTATGCACAGCTGCCGACCATCACCCTGGTGGGTATGGCGAGCTTGCTGCCTGGTGCACGCACGGGCTTGACCCTGGCGCTGGAGAACGACTCACTCCTACCTAAGCTGGCGGGGGCGCCCGTGGGCAACGTCCCGCAGCGCATGAATGTGCTGGCCAAGCGGTATGGAGATCGCTTCGCCGAAATGCCGCTCAATGATTTTGTGCGTGGCAAGCCGAAAATCGCGGAGACCGTCGATCTGCTGGTGCTGCGCTCCACGGAAATCGACAGCCAACTGGAAAGCAACCCCGAGACAACGCTCGGGCTGATCCCTGGCACGTTGAAGCTGATCCGTGTCGCACTCCACAAGCTGCGCGGCATGGGCTTCAAGGAAGCGGTGATCGTCACAGACCATGGCTTCTTCCTGAACGCGCAAGCGGAGGCCGGCGATGTGTGCGTCAAGCCGCAGGGGAAGTGGCCCGTAAATGCGCACGACCGCATGATGCTCGGTGATGGCACGGCAGATGGACACAGCCTGGTCGTGAGCGCAGAGAAGGTAGGCATTCGGGGCGATTTCTCCCAAGTGGCGCTACCGCGCAGCATGGCGCCCTATCGCGCGGGGCATCTGTATTTCCACGGTGGGGCATCCCTGGCGGAGGCCGTTGTGCCGGTCCTGGTTGCGCGGCTGGATACCGCCGCCCATGCGGAATTGCGCAAGGTGGTGGTGGATCTGAGCTACAAGAACGGCGCCAAACGAATCACTACGCGATTGCCGGTCATCGAAGTGATACTGGTGGCCGACGACATGTTCTCGCAAGACATGAACGTGGAGATCCTGCTGGAAGCGCAGGACAGCAAGGGCAACGTAGTGGGAGAGCCGCGCCCAGGCGGGGATGTGAACCCTGCGACCAGAACCGTGACCCTGATGCCAGGGCAGCGCAAACAGATTGCACTGCGGATGGATGATGAGTTCAGAGGCAAGTTCTCGGTTAAGGCGCTTAACCCGACGACCCTGGCCGCCTACAGCAATCTGGCGCTTGAAACCGACTATACGGAATGAGCCCTATGGACGAACTCGACCAAAAACTAAACGCCACTTTTGACGGCAAAGTCCTTCGTAAGGACTTGCTGCATCGGATCAAAAAAGGCACCAACGTCCCGACGTTCGTCCTGGAGTTTCTGCTCGCCAAGTATTGCGCCAGCAATGACCAGGCAGAGATGGATGCCGGCATGGAGGCCGTGCTCTCGTCTCTGCAGGAGAACTACGTGCGGCCAGACGAGGCCAATGCCGCGCAGTCCAAGGTCGCCACCAAGGGCAAGCACCGGTTCATCGACAAGGTTCACGTTCGCTATGTCGAGAAAGAGAAGCGCCACTGGGCATCGCTAGAAAACTTCAATTCGCAACGTATCGCGATTGGCGAGAAGTTCTACCGTGACAACGACAGGCTGCTGGAAGGCGGCATTTGGGCCGAAGTCACCCTGGCGCACAACGACATCGATGAGGACGACTACGCGTTCTCCATCGAGGACCTGCGCCCAATTCAACTGACGCGCTTCGACTTCGACCGCTATGCAGAAGGCCGGGCAGCTTTCACTCGCGATGAGTGGATCGCAGCGGTTCTGCGCTCCGTCGGTTTGGAACCCAGCAAGCTCTCGAAACGCGTGCAGATGCATTTCATCGCCAGGCTGGCCGCGCTGGTGGAGCCCAATTACAACTACATCGAGCTGGGCCCACGCGGCACCGGCAAATCCTACTTTTTCAGCGAGTTTTCACCCTACGCCACCTTGATCTCGGGCGGCCAGGCGACCAAGGCAACGCTGTTCTACAACAACGCGCGCCGCAAGGTGGGCTTGGTCGGCTTCTGGGACACGGTCGCCTTTGACGAGGTCGGTGGAATCAAGGTGCGCGATCCGGACACCATCCAAATCATGAAGGACTTCATGGCCAACGGGCGCTTTTCGCGCGGGGCCGAAGTCATTGCCGATGCCAGCCTGAGTTTTGTCGGCAACATCGATGTGTCAGTGCAGCAGGTGGTCAACTCCAACGAGCACGACCTATTCCAACCACTTCCGCCAGAGCTCGACCTGGCCGTGATGGACCGTTTCGCCGCGTACATCCCAGGCTGGGAAATGCCGAAGAACAGCAGCGAGTTCCTGACCAGCAATTACGGGTTCATCACCGACTACCTAGCAGAAGCCTTCCACTATCAGTTCAAGCACACGAACCGGTATGAGGAGGTCAGTAAACGCATTCGACTCGGCAAGGCCATCGAAGGGCGCGACGAAAAAGGCATCAAGAAGACCGTCTGCGCATTCTTGAAGGTGCTGCACCCGAACGGCCCACCGACTGACGACGAGTTCGAAGAATATGTGGCCTACGCGACCGAGTGCCGGCGCCGCGTCAAGGAGCAGATGAACAAGCGCAAACCAGATGACGAGTTTGCGCGCATCAATCTGTCCTACTTCAAGGTCAGCGGCGAGGAGGTAGTGGTTTTCTGCCCGGAGTCGAAGGATGCGCCGGCAACACAAGAACCGGCTCGCCGTCGTTTGAGCCAGGCAGGTGAGCAGCCCAGCGAAACAGTCGAAGCACAGCCAGCCGTGCAGCCCGCGCCTATCGTTGCGGCAGAACCTTCAACGGCCCTGTCGCCGATTCCGCCAACACCACCAGTGGTTGCGCCACCAGCAGTGGAGCTCAAGGAGCAGCACTTCAGCATCCTTTATGGCGACACGGGTTACAGCTATGAATCGATCCTTGGCCCCTACTTGCAGGGCGCGAAGGCGGTCGTCATCGAAGACCCGTACATCCGGCTGCAGCACCAGATTCAGAACTTCGTGCGCTTCTGCGAAACGGTACTGAAGGCCGGTACCGTGAAGAAGATCAGCCTAATCACCGGCTACGACGACAAGACCCAGTTGGCTGACATCGCTGAGAAGCTCGACGAGCTGAAACAGAGTCTGCTGGAGCTGGATGTCGAACTGGAGGTAAAGCTCAACCCGAACATCCATGACCGCGAAATCCGTCTGGATAATGGCTGGGTCATCAAGATCGGGCGAGGACTGGACTTCTACCAGAAGCCTGGGGGGTGGTTCGAGGTGGGCGCGAACGATCTGAGCCTGCGCAAGTGCCTTGAAACGAAGGTGGATATCTTCCGAGCATGATGCAAACGACAGCCGCCAAACTGCCAGCCCGCAGAGTGAATGCGTAGAAGCGCATGGGCCGTATCGATATTGCTTTGTGGGATGCGCTTCGTGAATCCACCTGGGACACCTTGCTCCTAGGGAAATGGGATGGACGCCTCCCTTCTCACCAAGGTGAAGGTGACTGCTTAAGAGTGGACCCTCCGGGCCGACGGCATCAAAGTGCCCAAGGCGTGGTAGACCAGGGTCTCCACCAGGCAACCGGAGGGTCCGAGATGAACGTTACCAAGAACGTGGTCGGTGTGGACATCGCCAAGCGGGTATTCCAGGTGCACGAGGTCGATATGACGACGGGTGAAATCGTGAGCGTGCAACTCAAGCGCGAGAAATTCCTGAATCATTTCGTCAACCGGGCGGCATGCCTGATCGGCATGGAGGCATGCGGTGGCGCTCAGCACTGGGCGAGGCGACTGATCGCGCTGGGCCACATTGTCAAGCTGCTGCCGGCCAAACGGGTTCGACCCTTTGTCGGCGGGAACAAGAACGACGTGGCTGATGCGAGGGCGATCTGGACGGCGGTCCAGCAGCCAGGCATCAAAGCGGTCGCCGTGAAGACAGAAGCGCAGCAAGCAGTGCTGGCGATGCATCGGATGCGCCAGCAACTGGTGAAGTTTCGCACCGCCCAGATCAACGCGCTGCGCGGCTTGTTGACCGAGTACGGCGAGGTGATGCCGCAAGGCCGGCACGCGATAGCCAAGGCGCTGCCGGAAGTTCTGGCATGCCTGGCGGATCGGTTGCCAACGATGTTGATCGAGACCTTGCGCGAGCAGTTCGCACGGATCGGTCAGCTTGACGAGCAGGTAGCCGAAATCGAGAGGCGGCTGCAGATCTGGCAGCGGCAGGACGAAGCCTGTCGGCGCATCGCGGAGATCCCTGGCGTCGGCCTGCTAACCGCTACGGCAGCAGTGGCGACGATGGGCGACGCGAAAGCCTTCACATCCGGACGCGAGTTCGCGGCCTGGCTGGGTCTGGTACCTCGTCAGGTCGGAACCGGCGGTCGGGTCAAGCTGTTGGGCATCAGCAAGCGCGGAGATACCTATCTGCGTACGTTGCTGATCCACGGCGCCCGCGTGGTGTTGGCGCGCAGCAAAGAGCCATCCGAGTGGGCCATGAATCTGGCTAAGCGGCGCCCGGTCAACGTGGCGGTGGTAGCCATGGCCAACAAGACGGCACGCACGCTGTGGGCACTCTTGGCTCATCAGCGAGCGTACCAACCCGGGTATGTGAGTCAGCCGGCGTAAGTCGGCGGCACACGCGACTTCCACTTCAACCCAAGGAGGGTCTGCTGAAAAGTTGCGCAAGGTACGTGAAGAAGTGATGGCAAACAGGTCGGACCGTGATCCGCCAAGCCTGATCAGAGTTTAGGGTTTTGAGCCCTTTAGGGAAATGAGGCACGGGTCAGCGAATTCCATCAGGGCCAGCAGGTATCTGACCTGCATCAAAGGCCGGATATAAAACTGCAGTCGTTTCCTGTTCCGACATCACCTCAAAGTGGACTTTGCCAAACGGGAGGCGTCCATATAAAACTCTGATTTTGCCCCGCGGTCGAAGCGAAGCCCCCGCCGACAGAGTGTAGAAGATGCCCGAGCAGCTGACCTTGGCCACCCAGGCCGATGGTGGATTCGAGACCCATCGCAAGCCGACGCGGCGCGATGTGTTTCTGACCGAGATGGACAAGGTGGTGCCGTGGGCCGAGCTGTGCGCGGTGATCGAGCCGTTCTATCCGAAGGCACGCGCCGAAGGCGGGCGCCGCCCGGTGGGTCTGGAGCGCATGTTGCGCATCCACTTCCTGCAGCAGTGGTATGCGCTGTCCGATCCGGCGGTGGAGGAAGCGCTGTACGACTCCGCGTCGATGCGGCGATTCGTGGGGATTGATCTGGGACGCGAGCCGGCGCCGGACGAAACGACGGTATGCAAGTTCCGCCACCTGCTGGAGAAGCACGGGCTGGCCAAAGAGCTGTTCAAGGCGGTGAACCGGCATCTGCACGACAAGGGGCTGAAGCTCTCGCAGGGCACGATCGTGGACGCGACCATCCTTGGCGCGCCGTCCTCGACGAAGAATCGGGACAAGGCGCGTGATCCGGAAATGCACCAGACGAAGAAGGGCAACCAGTGGTATTTCGGCATGAAGGCGCATATCGGCGTGGATGAGGCCACCGGCCTGGTCCACAGCGTGGTGACGACGGCGGCGAACGTGGGCGATGTCACCCAGGTGCGAGACCTGCTGCACGGCAAAGAGAACGTCGTGTTTGGCGACGCCGGCTACACGGGGGCGGAGAAACACGCGCCAGCCAAGCGTGGGCGGAAGTGGCATATCGCGGCCAAGCGCAGCAAGGTCAAGGCGATTGAGGATGAGGTCCTGCGTGATCTGACCGAGCAGGTCGAACATCTCAAGGCCTCGATCCGCGCCGTGGTTGAGCATCCGTTCCGGGTGATCAAGCGGCAGTTTGGTCATGTGAAGGCACGCTATCGCGGCTTGGCCAAAAACGGCGCGCAGGTGCTGACGCTATTCGCGCTGGGCAACCTGTGGATGGTCCGCAAGCACCTGCTGGCCACGACAGGATAAGTGCGCCCGCCGAGCGCGCTGCCGCGCTGAAACGCGGCAAATCAGGGGGGCGAAGTCGCCCAACGATGCGGTGTTTATCTGTCGTCCGACAACAGACGACGAAGAACA
>NZ_LFQR01000054.1 GCF_001182895.1 Frateuria defendens
CGCGCTGGCGCACCGCGCGCAGTGCGGGGATCGCCTCGGGCAGGGCGAACTGCTCGCCCACCAGGCCCTTGATGAAGCGCCCGCCGCGGATCTCGCCGCGCGCTTCCAGGCGATGGTAGACGCGCAGCAGCTCGCGCCAGGTGGGCAGCCAGGAGGCCTCGCGTTCCAGCAGCTTCCAGAACACCACGCCGTAGCGGCGCAGGAGAGTGCGGGCGAGGTGGTCGATGGCTTCGTCCCTGGCGTCTTCGTCCTTTTGGGGAAGGGGGCGGGCTTTAGGCGATTCGGTCGCGAGCACCCGCCCCTCATCCGCCCTGTCGGGCACCTTCTCCCCGGCAGCGAGAAGGAAAGGCTGGCGAACGAGCGCCCAGCGCCCGGCGTCCTCGATCTCGGTCATCAGGTGCCGGCGCAGGCGGCGGTGGCGGCTGGCCTGGCGCTGGGCGGCGGGCAGCAGCAGGGCGCGCAGGCCGGCGAAGCTGTCGGCGCTGACGCGGCCGGCGGCCACCAGCTCGCCCAGCGCGTCCTCCAGCTCGGTGCGCAGCAGGCGGGTGGCGTCCAGCAGCTCGTCGAAGAACAGCGCGCCCAGCGCGGCGAGCGCGTCGGCCACGGCCTGGGCGCGCGAGGAAAGCAGCGATTCCTGCGCCTGCTCGCCGGATGCAATGGACGTCCAGACGGCCAATTGCCGGCGCGGCAGCAGCACGATCGGCGTGGCGCGCACCGGGCCGCTGCCGCCGCCGCCGCGCAGGCGGCTCCAGGCCAGGCGGCCGGCACGGCACAGCTCGTCCAGCCAGCGGCTGCCGTAGTCGGCGAGGCGCGTGGGCAGCAGCTCGCTCTCCCAGGCGCCGGCGGCGGCCTCGTAGCCTTCCAGCTGCGCGAGTACCGCCGTGAGCGCGTCGGGGCCGCTCAGGCGGGTGGCCGGCGTGACGTGCTGCCAGTCGAGCAGGAAGCGCATGAAGTCGCGCCGGCTCACCGGCTCGATCTCGCGCCGCAGCCGGCCCAGCGTGTAGCGGTGGATGCGCGCCAGCAGGTGGCGCTCGCACCATTCCGTGGCGGCCGCGTCCGGGGTGAAGCGGCCCTGCATCACGTAGCCTTCCGACTGCAGGCGCAGCAGGGCCGGCTCCACCTCGTCCACCCCGACCGAAAGCGCGGCGGCGAGCTGCGCCGCCGTGATCGGGCCGAGGCCGCCGAGGCGGCCGCGCACCAGTTCGAGGAGGGCGTCTTCGCGTGTCCAGCCTTGCGCGGCGTATTCGGCGGGCGCGGCGATGGCGGGGTGCAGCGCGGCGCCGGGGTGCACGGCCTGCCAGAGGGGGAGGCGTTCGGCGGCGATCCATAAACCCGCCGCATCATCCAGCGGCGGGCCTCGCCGCTTACCGTTTGCACTCGATGGCGCGAAACCGCTCGGCACGGTTGCCCCTTCTCCCCTTTGGGGAGCACGCGGAGAGGGAGACAAGCGCGCGGCGCGGCGAGCTTTGGCCAGCGTCGCCAGCCACCCCTCCCACCCCGCGTTCGCCGCCGCTTCCCCGGCGGTGAGGCCGCCCAGCCCATGGAGCGCCTCGTGCATCTCGTCCGCGCTGCGCACCTCGGGCCAGGCTTCCGCGCGCACGGCGGCGATGGCCTCGGGGTCGAGCCGGCCAAGATCCTCTGCGCTTTCCACGTCGTTCCAGCGCCGCGCCTGCACGGCCTGCGTGCGGCGCTCCTCCAGCGGCGCGTCGTCGAGGAAGGCGTAGGGCGCGGCGTTCAAGATCTCGCTGGCGAGCGGGCTGGGCGCGGTGAGGTCGCGCGCCACCACGGCGATGGCGCCGTCCTCCAGGCCGTGCAGCAGGCGCAGCAGGCCGTCGGTGTCCATCGCCTCGCGCAGGCAGTCGTGCAGGGTCTGCGCCACCAGCGGGTGATCGGGAATCTCGCGCTCGCCGACGATGTTCTCCAGGCACGCTACCTGGTCGGGGAACACGGTGGCGAGCAGGTCCTCGCTCTTCATGCGCTGCAGCGGCGGCGGCACCTTCTTGCCGCCGGCGTAGCGCGGCAGCGCCAGCGCGGTGGTGGCGTTCCAGCGCCAGCGCACCGGGAACAGCGGCGCGTCAAGCAGGGCCTGGGTGAGCACGTGCTCGGCCGAGGCCGAGTGCAGGTAGCGCGCCACCTCTTCCAGCGGAAAGCTGTGGCTGGTGGAGAGCGAGAGCACGATGGCGTCCTCGGTGGCCGCCGCCTGCAATTCGAAATTGAACTGGCGGCAGAAGCGCTTGCGCAGCGCCAGCCCCCAGGCGCGGTTGAGGCGGCTGCCGTAGGGCGTGTGGATCACCAGCTGGGTGCCGCCCGATTCGTCGAAGAAGCGCTCGAACACCAGTGTGTGCTGGGTGGGCAGCACGCCGAGCGCAGCCTTGGCCTTGGCGAGGTAGTCGGCCAGCTGCTGCGCGGCGGATTCGCCGAGGCCGAGCGTGTCGCGCAGCCAGCGCACCGCCGCCGCCACGCCGCCGGCGTCGAGCTGGGCGGCGATCTCCTCGCGCAGGCGCGACACGCCGAGCGACAGCTCGTCGCTGCGCCCCGGCGCCTCGCCCAGCCAGAACGGGATATTGGGTGGCATGCCCTGCGCGTCTTCCACCCGCACGCGGCCGGGCTCGATGCGCTGGATGCGGTAGCTGCGGTTGCCGAGCTGGAACACGTCGCCGGCCAGGCTCTCCACCGCGAAGTCCTCGTTCACGGTGCCCACGATGGTGGCCTGCGGCTCCAGCACCACTAGGTAGTCGGCGGTGTCGGGAATGGTGCCGCCGGAGGTGACGGCGGTGAGCCGCGCGCCACGCCGCGCGCGCAGCTGGCCGTGCACGGCGTCGCGGTGCAGGTAGGCGGCGCGGGCGCCGCGGCGGGTAGTGAAGCCCTCGGCCAGCATGCGCACGATGGCGGCGAAATCCTCGCGGGCGAGGTCGCGGTAGGGCTGGGCGCGGCGCACCAGGGCGTAGAGCGCATCCTCGTCCCACTCCGTGCAGGCCACCTCGGCCACGATCTGCTGCGCCAGCACGTCGAGCGGGCGGTAGGGTTGCACCAGCGCGTCCAGTTCGCCGCGGCGCACGCAGTCGAGCAGGGCGGCGCATTCGGCGAGGTCGTCGCGGGTGGTGGGGAACAGGCGCGCCTTGGGCGTGCCGTCCACCGCGTGGCCGGAGCGGCCCGCGCGTTGCAGGAAGGCGGCGATGGAGCGCGGCGAGGCGAGCTGGCACACCAGCTCCACGTCGCCGATGTCGATGCCCAGCTCCAGCGAGGCGGTGGCCACCAGCACCTTCAGCTCGCCGCGCTTCAGGCGCTGCTCGGCGTCCAGCCGCTGCTCGCGCGCCAGGCTGCCATGGTGCGCGGCCACCGCGTCCTTGCCGAGGCGCTCGGAGAGATGCCGCGCCGCGCGCTCGGCCAGTCGCCGCGTGTTGACGAACACCAGGGTGGTGCGATGTGCCTCGGCGAGGTTGGCGAGGCGGTTGTAGACCAGCTCCCAGGTGTCGTTGGACATCACCGCTTCCAGCGGCACCGGCGGCACCTCGATGGCGAGGTCGCGGGGGCGGGTGTGGCCCACGTCGATGATCGCGCAGCGCACTTGTTCCTTTCCTCGCGCGCCCCGGCGGGGAGAAGGCGCCAGCGCGGCGAGCGCGGCATCCTCGCCCGCCCCGACCAGGAACCGCGCCACCGCCTCGATCGGCTTCTGCGTGGCCGACAGCCCGATGCGCAGCAAGGGCCGCTGGCACAGCGCCTCCAGGCGTTCCAGCGTGAGCGCGAGATGCGCGCCGCGCTTGCTGTTCGCCAGCGCGTGGATCTCGTCCACGATCACCGTGCGCGCGCTTGCCAGCGCCGCGCGGCCGGAGGGCGAGCCGAGCAGGATGTAGAGTGATTCGGGCGTGGTCACCAGGATGTGCGGCGGGTGCTTGCGCATCAGCGCGCGCTCGGCCTGCGGGGTGTCGCCGGTGCGCACGGCGGTGCGGATCGCCACGTCCGGCAGGCCGAGTTTTTCCAGTTCGGCGCGGATGCCTTCCAGCGGCAGCTCCAGGTTGACGTGGATGTCGTTGGACAGCGCCTTCAGCGGCGAGACGTAGACCACCCGCGTCTCGTCCGGCAGCGCGCCGCCGCGCACCACGCCCTCGCGCACCAGCGCGTCGATGGCGGCGAGGAAGGCGGTGAGCGTCTTGCCCGAGCCGGTGGGCGCGGCCACCAGCGTGTGCTGCCCCGCGCGGATCGACGGCCACGCCCCCGCCTGCGCCGCGGTGGGCGCGGCGAAGGCGCCGCGGAACCAGGCGGCGACGGCCGGGTGGAAACCGGCCAGCAGCGTGTCGGTGGAAGGCGCGTTCGGCATGGCGAGGGCCCGGCATGGGCAGGACTGACCCGAGCATACATGCGGGCCGTCTCAGCGGACGGCAAGCCAGGACGCTGCGGCCGGAGGGGGCGGATCAAGCCCTGCCGGAGCCCCGTAGGCGCGGGGCTGTCGGATGTGCCCGGCCGCCGCGCAGCGCGTGGCCGGGCGTCCGGTGAAGCTAAGGGTTCGCCGGCATCCGGTGGGCTTCACGCTTCCTCGCATGCCGGCGTGGCCCCGCGCTCGCGGCGCAGCGGCTAGATGTGCGCGAGCAGGCGCGGTGCCGGCAGGTCCAGCTCGTCCAGGTTGTGGCCGGCACCGCCGCGGTCCACCACCAGGAAGTCGCACACCTCGCCCAGCGCCAGCAGCGGGTGGTGCCAGGTGCCGCGGGCGTAGTTGACGCCCTGGCCGCCGGTGGCGAGGAAGGCGCGCAGGGCGGCGGGGTCGAGCTCGCCGGGCGGGGCCACCACCACCAGGTAGGGAAAGCGCCCCAGCGGGATGAAGGCCTGGCTGCCCAGCGGGTGGCGCTCCATCATGCGCACTTCGAACGGCAGCGCGCGCGGCTGGCCGCGGAAGATGTTGACCAGCGTGCGCCCGCCTTCGGCCCCCACGTCGACCGTGGCGAGGTCGTGGTAGCGCTCGGTGGTGCCTTGGTTGATCGGGTAGTGGCGGGCCGCCGCGTCGGCCGCGATCACCTCGCCGAACGGGGCGAACGCCTCGCGCGTCAGCGGCTCGACGGGCAGCGGCGTCACGTCGGCCGCCCGAACAGGCGCAGGCGCGAGACGCCGCCGTCGGGGTGGATATTGAAGCGCACGTGGGTCACCGGGCCGAGCGCCTGCACCTCGGCGGCGAAGCGGTGGAGGCTGTCGGCGGCGAGCGCCTGCGCCGGCAGCAGCTCGGCCCAGAACATGCTCTGGGTGATCAGCGCCTGGTCGGGCACGCCGGGCGCGAAGGCGGCCTGCAGCGAGCAGCGGTCGGGGAAGTTGCCCTTGAAGTGGGCGGTGTCCACCTCGACGGCCTCGATGGCGCCGGGCACGGCCAGCGCGATCAGGCACCAGTCGTGGCCGGGCTCGCGGCGGCGGCGGGTTTCCCAGCCGTCGCCCATGTCGACGCCGCGGCCGGGCATCAGCAGGTTGCCGACGTGGCCGTAGTGCTCGTTGTTGGCGGCCACGCCGCGCGCGCCCTGGATGGCGGCGGCGAGGTCCACGCGGCCGTGGGCGTCGGTGAGCTGCGCATCGAAGGATGGACGTCCATACACACGTAGCCGCGCCAGCCCGCCGTCGGGGTAGATGTTCACGCGCAGGTGGCTGTACGTGCCCTCGTCGGCGATGGCGTGGTAGTGGTGGCGGTCGGGGCCCAGCTCCACCGCCGGCAGCAGCGGCGTCCAGGCGGTGTCGGCATCGGGCTCGCCCCCGGCCAGCAGGCAGCCTTCCAGCGCGGCGCCCGGCGGGTAGTTGCCGGTGAAGTGGCTGGTGTCCAGGTCCACGCCGTAGAGCCGGCCCGGCCGCGCCAGCCGCACGATGCACCAGTCGTGGCCGCCGTGGCGGCGGCGGCGCGATTCCCAGCCGTCCATCCACTTGCCGTTGTCGTCGTACTTGCCGGGGATGAACACCGCGGGCGCGGGGTCGAGCATGCGTTCCTTGGCGGCGAAGAAGTCGTCGCTGGCGACCAGTGCCTGCGCGCCCAGGCGGGCGTCGGCGAGGTTCACGCCGAGGCGGGCGAAGGCGGGGGCGTCGGGGGCGGTGGCAGTGAGAGTCATGCGGGCGGTCGTGTCAGGGCTTGGAGGATTGGGCGTCGTACCAGCGCGCGATGGTCGCACGCTCCGCCTCGCTCATGTGGGTGATGTTGCCGAGCGGCATGATCTTCAGCTGCACGGTCTGGTGGTAGATGCCGTGGGCGTGCTGGAGGATGGTCTGCGGGTTGTCGAAGGACAGGCCCTTGGGCGCGCTGGCCATCAGCGTGGGGTGGTCGGCGTGGCAGCCGGCGCAGCGCTCGGCGATCACCTTCTGCACCAGCGGGAAATCGTCGGCGCTCACCGCGGGGGCGGCCGTCGCGCTGGCCGGCGTCGTGGCCGGCGTGGCCGGTGCGGCCACCGCGGGCGCGCTCGGGCGCATCCACGCCAGCGCCGCCACGATCAGCACCGCGCCGCCCGCCGGCAGCGCCCACGCGCGGCGGCCGGCGTGCCACAGCACGAAGAACTGGCGGATCAGCGCGCCGGCCAGCATCCACAGCGCGAGGATCAGCCACGCCTGCGGGTGGGCGAAGGTGGAGGCGTAGTGGTTGCTCAGCATGGCGAACACCACCGGCAGGGTGAAGTAGGTGTTGTGCACCGAGCGCTGCTTGCCGCGCTTGCCGTACACCGGGTCGGGCGTCTCGCCACGGGCCAGCGCGGCCACCATCTTCTTCTGGCCGGGGATGATCACGACGAACACGTTGGCCGACATGATGGTGGCCATCACGCCGCCCACCAGCAGGAACGCGGCGCGGCCGCCGAACAGGTGCGTGGCCGCGTAGTCCACCGCCAGCACGAACAGGCCCACCGCCACGCCGAGCACGCCGTCGCGGAAGCCGATCAGCCGGCACAGCGCGTCGTACACCAGCCAGCCGCCGGCCAGGAAGGCCACCGCCAGGAGCGGCGCCAGGTGCGGCGGCAGCGCCGCCACTGCGGGGTCGACCAGGTACAGCTGCGGCTGCGAGAGGTACATCGCGCCGAACAGTGCGAAGCCGGAGAGCCAGGTGGTGTAGGCCTTCCACTTCGACCAGTGCAGCGTCTCGGGCATGCGCGCGGGGGCCACCAGGTATTTCTGCTTGTGGTAGAAGCCGCCGCCGTGCACCGACCACGACTCGCCCGCCACGCCGGCCGGCGCGCTGCCGGGCCGGGGCTGCTCCAGGCCGTTGTCCAGCGCCACGAAGTAGAACGATTCACCGATCCAGGCGATCGCCGCGATCACGTGCAGCCAGCGCAGCAGCAGGCCGATCGATTCCATCAGGTAGTCGGACATGCGCGAGGCCTCAGCTGCCGCGGTAGGTGCTGTAGCTCCACGGCGAGCACAGCAGGGGCACGTGGTAGTGGCTGGCGGTGTCGGCGAGGCCGAAGCGCAGCACGATCACGTCGAGGAAGCGCGGCGTGGGCAGCTCCACGCCCAGCGCGGCGAAGTAGTCGCCGGCGTGGAAGGCCAGCTCGTAGGTGCCGGGGCGCAGCGCCGCGCCCTCCAGCAGCGGGCCGTCGCCGCGGCCGTCGGCATTGGTGGTGAAGGCGCCGAGCGGGCGGCGCGCCTCGCCGTCCAGCGCATACAGCTCCACGCGCAGGCCGGCGGCCGGGCGCCCGTGCGCGGTGTCGAGGACATGGGTGGTGAGTCGGCCCATGGGGGTCTCCGTCAGTGTCTGGGCATGGCCGGCGCCGGCGGGCACCGGCGCCCCCGCAAAGGGAGCCCGGCACCCGGCATGGGGCGGGTGGCTCGAGGATCGGGGCGGGCACCTGCGACACGTGCCGCTGCCCGCGGCTGCCGTTTGCGTGTCGGGACGGGCCCTCGCCCCGCCAGCCGGCGCTCGTGCCCGCCTGGGCGGGAGCGGCACCGGGTCCGGCGTCGATCATGTGACTCTGCACCATACCGAAAAACGCGGCCGCGCGCGCCGGGTTTTTCTTGCGGTTGTGCGTCGCAGTATTCCTCGTTATGTTCGGGCGTCCAGACGTCCGAGACCCCGATGCCAAGTCCCGCCCGCGAAGCCGCCGTGGATGCCCTGCCTGCGCCCCTGCCCTGGCTGGTGCTGGCCGTGCAGCACGTGCTGGTGATGTACGCGGGCGCGGTGGCGGTGCCGCTGATCGTGGCCGGCGCGCTGCACCTCTCGCGCGTGGACACCGCCTTCCTGGTCAGCGCGGACCTGTTCTGCTGCGGCCTCGCCACCCTGGTGCAGTCGCTCGGCCTCGGCGCCTTCGGCATCCGCCTGCCGGTGGTGATGGCCGCCACCTTCGCCTCGGTGGGGCCGATGATCGCCATCGGCGGCAACCCGCAGCTCGGCCTGCCCTACGTGTATGGCGCCAACCTCGTCGCCGGCGTGATCGGCATCCTGGCGGCGCCGCTGATCGGCCGGCTGCTCAAGCTGTTCCCGCCGGTGGTCACCGGCACCGTGATCACCGCCATCGGCCTCACCCTGATCGGCGTGGCGGTGAACTGGGCCGCCGGCGGCGTGGGCGCGCCCGACTACGGCGCGCCGGCCAACCTCGCCATCGCCGCCGCGGTGCTGCTGGGCGTGCTGGCGCTGCTGCGCCATGCGCGCGGCTTCGTGGCCAACATCGGCGTGCTGCTGGGGCTGGTGGCCGGCATGGTGCTGGCGGCGCTGCTCGGCCGGGTGGACCTCGCCGGCCTCGGCGCCGCGCCGTGGCTGGCGTGGGTGGAGCCGTTCCACTTCGGCCTGCCGCGTTTCGAGCCGTGGTCCATCGTCACCATGACGGTGGTGCTGTTCATCGTGTTCGTCGAATCCACCGGCATGTTCCTCGCGCTGGGCGAGATCGTGGAGCGCCCGGTGGACCGCGCCACCCTGGTGCGCGGCCTGCGCGTGGACGGCCTGGCCACCGTGCTGGGCGGCGTGTTCAACGCCTTCCCCGACACCTCCTTCTCGCAGAACATCGGCCTGGTCAGCCTCACCGGCGTGAAGAGCCGCTGGGTGTGCGTACTGGCCGGCGCGCTGCTGATCCTGCTCGGGCTGATTCCCAAGCTCGCCGTGCTGGTGGCGGCGATCCCGCCGGCGGTGCTCGGCGGCGCCGGGCTGGTGATGTTCGGCATGGTCACCGCCAACGGCATCCGCGTGCTGGGGCAGGTGGACTTCGCCGGGCGCCGGCACAACCTGATGATCGTGGCGGTGAGCCTGGCCCTGGCCCTGGCGCCGGTGGTGGCGCCGCACCTCTTCGACCGGCTGCCCAAGGCGCTCGGCCCGCTCCTGCACAGCGGCATCCTGCTCGCCACGCTGGCGGCGGTGGCGCTCAACGCCTGGTTCAACGGGCTGGGCCGCGGCGAGGCGGTGGCGACGCTGGAAGAGGGCGCGGAGCCGGTGTGAGTGCATGGGGCGGGTCGTTTCCGCCCGCTCCGGCCTTGCCGTAATACTTGGGCCTTCCCCCTGCTTGCAGTGCTTGCAGGGGGAGGCTGGGAGGGGGTGAAACCTGGCCTCGAGGCAAGTGTTCACCCCTCCCCAACCCTCCCCTGCACCTGCACGCAGGGGAGGGAGCGGCAGGCCGAGGCGCCGCACGCGGTTTCGAGATCCCTTTCCACGGCCATCGGCCACGCTTTCCCGGAGTCCCCATGAAGCCCGCGATCTGTTTCCGCCCCCGGCATTGGCTGCTCGCCGCCCTGCTCGCCGCCGGCACCGCGCAGGCCGCCGATCCGCTGGTCACCGACCCGCCGCGCGGCACGTTCCCGCCCGGCCAGGCGGAGCTGGCCATCCCCAGCCACGGCGCGCGCATGAACGGCTTTCTCTACACCGCCGCCGGGCCGGGGCCGCATCCGCTGGCGATCTTCCTGCACGGCTACCCGGGCAACGAGCGCAACCTCGACCTCGCCCAGGCCGCGCGCCGCGCGGGCTGGAACGCGCTCTACTTCGACTACCGCGGCAGCTGGGGCAGCGGCGGCACGTTCTCCTTCGGCAATGCGCTGGAGGACGTGGCCGCGGCGCTGGCCTTCGTGCGCGATCCGGCCAACGCCGCCAAGTACCGCATCGACCCCCGGCGCATCGCCCTGGTCGGCCACAGCATGGGCGGCGGCCTCACCCTGCTCGCCACCGCGCGCGACCCCGGCGTGACCTGCGCCGCGACGCTGGCGGCGTGGAACTTCGGCGGCGCGCCCGCGCGCTGGAAGGCCGAGCCGGCCGAGGGCAAGGAAATGGCCGACTACTTCCGCGCCACCACCGACCCCGACGCCGGCCCGCTGCGCGCCAAGGCCGGCGACCTGGAGGCCGAGCTGGCGGCGCACGGCGCCGAGTGGGACGTCGTCGCCCACGCCGCCGACCTCAAGGACCGCCACCTGCTGGTGATCGCCGACACCGGCACGCCGATGGACATCGCCACCTACCAGGCTTTCACCGCCGCCCTGCACCAGGCCGGCGCGAGCCACCTGCAGGCGCTGACCTACGACGACGACCACCCGTTCTCGGCGCACCGGGTGGCGTTGGCGAAGGGGTTGGTCAAGTGGCTGGGGAGTGAATGCTCGCCGTAGTGGTTGCTTTGCTCCCTCTCCCGCCGGGCCTGATTGGCATCGAGCCTCTCGGCCAGCCTCTTCTGCTCGTCATCCCGGCGCAAGCCGGGATCCAGCGCCTTGGCATGGCGAGAAAGGCACTGGATTCCGGCTTGCGCCGGAATGACGGTGAGGGCTGCAGGTGAGGGGCGCCGAGAGACTTGATGCCAATCAGGCCCGGCGGGGGAGAGGGCGTAAAGCTCACGCCGTGTAGCGGAAGCTCAGCCCCATCTTCGACAGGTACCGCCGGTACGCGGCCGAGGAGCGGTCGGCCGGGAAGTGTGCCTCGGCGGTGAGGTCCAGCGGCAGGTCTTCGGGCTTCTGGATCTCGATGATCGCCTGGTCCTCGGCGAAGATCTGCGCGTTGAAGGCGTGGATGTCTTCCGTGGGCACGTCGAAGTTGAAGTTCTGCGCGATCGGCACGAACAGCCGCGTTCTGCGCGCCGACACCGGGCTCGCGGCGTTCAGGATGTGCAGCTTGCCCTCGTTGGGGAAATGCACGATCAGCCGCGCGGTGAACGGCGCGTGGATGTCGAACTCGCGCAGCCATACGAAGCCCGCCGGCGCATCGCCCTCCACGCCCTTGGGGTAGTTGGGCACGTCGCTGCGGTACTCCGCGTGCACGCCGTAGTCGGTGAGCGCGGCGGTGTAGTCGGGCACCACCGGGTTCTCGCGGCTGGCGAAGGCCTCGTGGTGGATCCAGGCGAAGTGCGCCACGTCCACGAAGCCCTCCACCTGGCGGCCGGCCGAGCCGCCGATGTCCACGTAGGGCGGCAGCACCTGGCGATAGCCCGCCGTCTCCCACGCCTCGAACGGCGGCACCACAGTGTCGGCGTCGCGGTCCAGCCGCGTCCACACCAGGCCGTAGCGCACTTTCACCGGGAACACCTGCAAAGTGAAGCGCGCCGAGGGCGCAAGCTCCGGATGCGCCGGGATCTGCGTGCAGCGGCCGTCGGCGGCGTAGCGCAGGCCGTGGTAGGGGCAGACGATCTCCTCACCCTCCACCCAGCCGTGCGACAGCGGCACGCCGCGGTGCGGGCACAGGTTGCGCGCCACGTGGATGCCCGCACCCGTGCGGTAGACCACCAGCGCCATGTCGAGCAGGGTCGCCGCCAGCGGCTTCTCGCCCACGTCCTCCACGCGCGCCACCGGGTACCAGTGCCGGGCCAGGATGGCCCAGTCGGCGGGGTCGAAGCTGCAGTCGCGGGGCGGCGTGAGGACGGGCTGGCGAACGGCGGACATGCGGGCTCCGAAACAACGGCCGCCGGCGCGCGCGAGGCGGCCGGGGCGACAAGAAAGGATGGCCTGCCCGCCTGCGCCGCCTTGGCCGTCAAGGCGCGCCGTCGCTCACGCAGGAGGCAGCCGGTTCGAATACACGACTTTTGCTGCATCGTGTCAAGCGTATTGGCGGACGGCGCCGATGCAGGTAGCGTCGTGGGCATGCCGTCCGCCGCCGCACCCCGCCTGCCCCTGCCCGACGAGTCCGCTTCGCCGCCGGAGGCGGGGCCGCGTTCGGACGTCCAGACGTCCGGATGGAAGGCGTCGCTGGCGCTGCGCTTCGCCCGCCAGGGCACCGCGACGCGGGCGGTGGAGCGCCGCCACCACGGCCCGCTGCGCGTGCAGCGCATGCTGTATCCGGAAGGGCCCGCGTGCTGCCACGCCCTGCTGCTGCACCCGCCGGGCGGCATCGCCGGCGGCGACCGGCTGGACATCGCGGTGGCCCTGGAGGAGGGCGCGCGCGCCCTGCTCACCACGCCCGGCGCGGCTAAGTGGTACCGCGCCGCGGCAGCCGGGGCGCGGCAGGACGTGCACCTGTCGGTGGCCGACGGCGCCTGCCTGGAATGGTTGCCGCAGGAGGCCATCCTGTTCGACGGCGCGCGCGCCGCGCAGCACGCCACCATCGCGCTGGCGCCGCGGGCGGCGACGTTCGGCTGGGACATCGTGCAGCTCGGCCGCCTCGCCGCCGGCGAGGCGTGGCGCACGGGCCATTGGCACCAGCACTTCCGCGTGACGCGCGCGGGCCGGCCAGTGTGGATCGAGCGCGCGCGGCTGGCAGCGGACGACCCGCTGCGGGCCTCGCCGCTGGGCCTGGCCGGGCACCCGGTGTTCGCCACCGCGTGGGCCGCCTCGCCGGCGCTGGACGCCGACCGCGAGGCCGCGCTGGCGGCGGCGCGCGCCGTGGCCGAGGCGCACGACGTGCCGTGCGGCATCACCTGGCTGGCGGCGCCCGCCGAGCTGCTGGTGATCCGCGCCGTGGGCGAGGGCGCGCACGCGGTGCGTGCGCTGCTCGAAGCGTTGTGGCATACCTTGCGGCCGTGGACCGCATCGCGCGCGCCGCAGCGGCCGCGCATCTGGAACACATAGACCTTCTCCCTCTCCCCGCCGGGGAAGGGCCGGGGTGAGGGGCGGGTGCTCGCGGTTGAAGTCATGCCAAGCGCACCGCATCGCGGAGCGCGTTTCGATCGCCGCCGCCGCAAGCCCCGCCCCTCACCTCAAGCCTCTCCCCGGTGGGGCGAGGAGGCGAATGCAAAAGAGCTTTTTCCTATGGAACTGACCCCGCGCGAGAAAGACAAACTGCTCATCTTCACCGCCGGCCTGCTGGCCGAGCGCCGCCGCGCGCGCGGGCTCAAGCTCAACTACCCGGAGGCGGTGGCCTACATCAGCGCGGCGATCATGGAAGGCGCCCGCGACGGCCGCAGCGTGGCCGAGCTGATGCACTACGGCACCACCCTGCTCGGCCGCGACGACGTGATGGAGGGCGTGGCCGAGATGATCCCCGACATCCAGGTGGAAGCCACCTTCCCCGACGGCACCAAGCTGGTGACCGTGCACGACCCGATCGGCTGAGCCGTTCCGCATCAACGTTTTTCGACGAGGTATCGCCATGCATCGCGCGCTTTCCCGCCGCCTGACCTTCACTGCCGCGCTCGCCCTGCCCGCCGTCGCGCTCGCCCATCCGGGGGGCTGCACGGACGGCCTCGGTGCTGGCCTGGCGCATCCGTTCACCGGCCTCGACCACTTGCTGGCGATGGCCGCGGTGGGCTGGTGGAGCGCGGTCACGCAGGCGCGGCGCTGGTGGGCGGTGCCGCTGGCCTTCGCGGGCGCCACCCTGCTGGGCGCCCTGCTCGGTGCCACGGGCGTGCTGGCGCTGCCGGTGGTGGAGGGCGTGATCGCGCTGTCGCTGGTGGTGCTGGGCGGCCTGCTGCTGGCCAAGCAGCGCCTGCCGCTGGCCGTGGCCTGCGGCGTGGCCGGCGCCTTCGCGCTGTTCCACGGCTATGCGCACGGCGCGGAGATGCCGGCCACGTGCCGCCTGGGCGCCAGCGCCGCCGGCGCGCACTGGCTGGCCGGCATGGTGGCCGCCACCGCGCTGCTGCACCTGGGCGGCGCGCTGGCCGGCAGGCTCGCGGCGCGCCATGCCGACTGGGCCACGCGCCTGGCCGGCGCCGGCACCGCGCTCACCGGCGCGGCGCTGCTGTTCGGCGCGGTGGCAGCATGAGGAGCATGGCGATGATCCCTGGCGAACTCCTGATCGACGACGGCGAGATCGAACTCAACGCCGGCCGCCGCACGCTGACCGTGGAGGTCGCCAACACCGGCGACCGCCCCATCCAGGTCGGCTCGCACTACCACTTCTTCGAAACCAACCAGGCGCTCCGCTTCGACCGCGCCGCCACCCGCGGCTTCCGCCTCAACATCGCCGCCGGCACCGCGGTGCGCTTCGAGCCGGGCCAGGTGCGCGCGGTGGAGCTGGTGGAGCTGGCCGGCGCGCGCGAGGTCTACGGCTTCGCCGGCGCGGTGATGGGGAAGCTTTAGAGATTTTGTTCCCTCCCCTGCGTGCAGCAAGGGAGGGCCAGGGTGGGGTGAAGCCCTGCCAGCTTGTGGCAAGGGTTCAGCCCCTCTCCGCCTCCCTGCGGGCAGGGGGGCGGGGCGAAGAGTTCGGAGGAGTGATGGCCAAGATCAGCAAGCAAGCCTACGCCGAGATGTTCGGCCCCACCGTCGGCGACCGCGTGCGCCTGGCCGACACCGCCCTGGTGATCGAGGTGGAGAAGGACTTCACGATCTACGGCGAGGAGGTGAAGTTCGGCGGCGGCAAGGTGATCCGCGACGGCATGGGCCAGAGCCAGCGCGCCAGCCGCGACTGCGCCGACACCGTGATCACCAACGCGCTGATCGTCGACCACTGGGGCATCGTCAAGGCCGACGTGGGCCTGAAGGGCGGGCGCATCAGCGGCATCGGCAAGGCCGGCAACCCGGACATCCAGCCGGGCGTGACCATCGTGATCGGGCCGGGCACCGAGATCATCGCGGGCGAGGGGCTGATCCTCACCGCCGGCGGCATCGACAGCCACATCCACTTCATCGCCCCGCAGCAGATCGAGGAGGCGCTGATGTCCGGCGTCACCACCATGCTCGGCGGCGGCACTGGCCCGGCCACCGGCACCAACGCCACCACCTGTACGCCCGGCCCCTGGCACCTGCAGCGCATGCTCGAAGCCGCCGAGGCGTTCCCGATGAATTTAGGCTTCCTCGGCAAGGGCAACGCCAGCCTGACCCAAGGCCTCACCGAACAGATCGAGGCCGGCGCCATCGGCTTGAAGCTCCACGAGGACTGGGGCACCACGCCCGCCTCGATCGACGCCGCCCTGCGCGTGGCCGAGGACACCGACACCCAGGTCGCCATCCACACCGACACGCTCAACGAGTCGGGCTTCGTCGAGGTGACGCTGGCGGCGTTCAAGGGCCGCACCATCCACACCTACCACACCGAGGGCGCCGGCGGCGGCCACGCGCCGGACATCATCAAGGCGGCCTCGCGCCCCAACGTGCTGCCCAGCTCCACCAACCCCACGCGGCCCTACACCGTCAACACCATCGACGAGCACCTGGACATGCTGATGGTGTGCCACCACCTCGACCCGGGCATCGCCGAGGACGTGGCCTTCGCCGAGAGCCGCATCCGCCGCGAGACCATCGCCGCGGAGGACATCCTGCACGACCTCGGCGCCTTCTCCATGATCAGCTCCGACTCGCAGGCCATGGGCCGCGTGGGCGAGGTGATCACCCGCACCTTCCAGACCGCGCACAAGATGAAGCTGCAGCGCGGCTCGCTGCCCGGCGACCCGGCGCGGCACGACAACGGCCGCGTGAAGCGCTACCTCGCCAAGGTCACCATCAACCCCGCCATCACCCACGGCATCGCGCACGAGGTGGGCTCGGTGGAGGTGGGCAAGTGGGCGGACCTGGTGTTGTGGAAGCCGGCGTTCTTCGGCGTGAAACCGGCACTGATCCTGAAGGGCGGCAGCATCGCCGCCGCGCCGATGGGCGACCCCAACGCCTCCATCCCCACGCCGCAGCCGGTGCACTACCGGCCGATGTTCGCCAGCTTCGGGCGCAACCTCACGCAGAGCTCGCTCACCTTCGTCTCGCAGGCGGCGCTGGAGGCCGGCATCGGCCAGCGCCTGGGCCTCGCCAAGCCGCTGGTGGCGGTGCGCGACTGCCGCGCCATCGGCAAGGCGCACATGATCCACAACAGCGCCACGCCAGACATCCAGGTGGACCCGGAAACCTACGTGGTCACCGCCGACGGCGAACGCCTGTGGTGCGAACCGGCCGAGGTGCTGCCGATGGCGCAGCGGTATTTCCTGTTCTGAGCGTGGGGCGGCGCGTCGATCCGATGATCGAGATCCATCCTTATCAGCCTGCTTGGCGCGAAGGCGTGGCCGCGTTGATCGTGCCCATCCAGCAGCGCGAGTTCGCCATCCCCATCACCCTGGACGCGCAGCCGGACCTCACGGACATCCCGGGCTTCTACCAGCAGGGCAAGGGCCAGTTCTGGGTGGCGCTGGCCGGCGGCGAGGTGGTTGGCAGCATCGGCCTGCTCGACATCGGCGAAGGCCGGGGCGCGTTGCGCAAGATGTTCGTGGCCGAGGCGTACCGCGGCGCCACGCATGGCGTGGCGCCACGATTGCTGGGCACGCTGCTCGACTGGTGCGCCGGGCACGGCGTGCACGAGATCTACCTCGGCACCACCGAGCAATTCCTGGCGGCGCACCGCTTCTACGAAAAGCACGGCTTCACCGTCCTCCCACGCGAGGCCCTGCCGGCGGCCTTCCCGGTGATGGCCGTCGACAACCGTTTCTACTGGCGTAAGGTGGAGGCCGCGGCCGCGCACGAGACGCCGGCCGCCGCGTCTGATTGCGAGTCCGATCCATGCTGTTGATCCGCCACCACCAGCCCCATGCCGACGTCGCCGCCGACGCGCCGCTGGCCGAACCGCTGAGCCTGCCGTTCGACATCCGCAAGCGCAGCCGCCAGCGCTGGAGCCTGCCGGACGGGCGCGAACTGGCCTGGGTGCTCACGCCCGGCACCGTGCTGCAACCCGGCGACCGGCTGGAGACCGAGGGCGGCCAGCGCTTCGCCGTCGAGGCCGCCGCCGAACACGTGCTGCGCATCACCGCCGACACGCCGCGCGCGCTCACCCGCGCCGCCTACCACCTCGGCAACCGGCACATTTCGGTGGAGGTGGGCGAGGGCTACCTCGCCATCGAGCCCGACCCGGTGCTGCGCGACATGCTCGGCCAGCTCGGCGTGCACGTCGAAGCGCTGATGGCGCCGTTCCAGCCCGAGACCGGCGCCTACGGTGGCGGCCACAAGCACGGCCACGACGCCACCTTCGCCGAGGACTACGCGCTGGCCCAGGCGGTGTTCCATCGCCACGAGCCGGCGCCGGCCGCCGCGCACGCCCGTCCGCACGCGGGCGGGCACGGGACGAGCCACGATCATCCGCATGACCACGACCACTGACTTCGCAAACCTGCCCGCCTTGCTGCAGCTCGCCTCCGCCGCGCTGCCGGTGGGCGCCTTCAGCCATTCGCTGGGGCTCGAAGCGGCGCTGGAAGCCGGCGCGGTGCGCGATGCCGCGAGCGCGGAGCGCTGGATCGCCGACTACCTCGCCCTGGTCTGGGCCGAGGGCGAGGCGCCGCTGTGGCGCGCCCAGTACGCCGCCTGGGGCGCGCTCGACGCGGCCGCGCTGGCCGGGCACAACGACGAACTGCTCGCCCTGCGCGAGACCGCCGAGCTGCGCCTGGAAGGCGAGCAGACCGGCCGCTCGCTGGCGCAGTGGCTGAAGGGCCTGCCCGACCTGCCCGCGCTCACCGCCGCGCACCGCGCCCTGCTCGACGCCTTGCAGCCGCCCGCCTGGGCCAGCGTGCACGCCGTCGCCGCGCGCGTGCTGGGCCTCGACGAGCGCGGCGGCCTGCACGCGCTGGCCTGGAGCCTGGCCGAGAACCTCACCGCCGCGGCGATCAAGCTGGTGCCGCTGGGCCAGGCCGCCGGCCAGGCCATCCTGCGCCGCCTCGGCGGCCGCCTGCCTGCCTTGATCGAACACGTGCTCGCCACGCCCGCCGTGCCGGCATCCGCCTGCAACTTCGCCCCCATGCTGGGCATCCTCTCCGCCCGGCACGAAACCCAATACACGAGGCTGTTCCGCTCATGAATGCCGTACGCCAACCCCGCACCAAACCCCTGCCCCCGCTGCGCGTCGGCATCGGCGGCCCGGTGGGCTCGGGCAAGACGACCCTGCTCGAAACCCTGTGCAAGGCCCTGCGCGAGCGCTACGACCTGGTGGTGATCACCAACGACATCTACACCAAGGAAGACCAGCGCCTGCTCACCGTGGCCGGCGCGCTGGAGCCCGCGCGCATCATGGGCGTGGAAACCGGCGGCTGCCCGCACACCGCCATCCGCGAGGACGCCTCGATCAACCTCGAAGCCATCGAGCGCATGCTCGACAGCTACCCCGACGCCGACATCGTGTTCATCGAATCGGGCGGCGACAACCTCGCCGCCACGTTCTCGCCGGAGCTGTCGGACCTCACCCTCTACGTGATCGACGTCGCCGGCGGCGAGAAGATCCCCCGCAAGGGCGGCCCCGGCATCACCCGCTCGGACCTGCTCGTCATCAACAAGACCGACCTCGCCCCGCACGTGGGCGCCTCCCTCGACGTCATGCGCGAGGACACCAAACGCATGCGCGGGGACAAGCCCTTCGTGATGACGGACCTGCGGCATGGGGCGGGGCTGGAGGAGGTGATCGGCTTTATCGAGCGGCAGGGGCTGATGCTAGGATGAGCGGGCGGGGCGCAACGCCTGCCGCCCGGACCGCCCTGAGCGGCCGACGGTAAGAAGAATTGGGGGAAACGTCATGGACGACGCACCAGGAATTCGAAGGCACATCGATGGGGTGAATACGTTTGTGCCTGCGAGCGCATCCTGCCGGCACTGGAGACGGCGCGAGAGGGTGCGGCGCTCATCGCACCGTCAAGAGCGCTTTCCCATGTGCGTCGATCGGGGTGCATGGGGCCGGCAAGCACGTCAGGCGGGCGAGAGCACCGCGCCGCTCAATTCAGGCGTTAACGCCTGTTGGAGGCATTGGATGAGGTTGATGTTCATTGCATTCCTTCTGGCCGCGACGCCGGTGGCCGGTGCAAGCTCACCCGCTTCGCTGGATGTAACCGAGCAGCGAAATGCGGCCGTAGGCTTTGCCCTGACCATGACCGCCACGGTGGAAAGGATGAAAAAATCCTGCGCGGCGGTTCCCGAGGCCGCCCCACAGTTCTCCGAGGCTAGTCGCCAGTGGGTCGTTCGCAATAAGCCCTACGCTGATGCGGCCAACGGCTGGATGGACTATGTGAGATCCCAGATCGCACGGCAGAAAGGGCCCAAGGTCGCAGACGCATTTATCAGCAACACGTACAGCGTCTTTTCCGACAAAGCCTCCATGATCGCCGCGGAATCGCTGCCTGGGTCTCCGCCAGCCGCCGCAAGCTGCTTGAAGTGGGTGGACACCATGAATGCTCATGCGTTTGACCTGGAACAGAACCCCGAGTTTGTTCAGGATTTGAAGGACATCCGCGCATTTTACGAGTCAGGGGCTGGCGGGCACGGGCGCTGACCATTCGTCCAAGCCGACGCTGCTTCGCGGCGTGGCTGACAGCTTCGCCTTGGCGGAGACGCTGACGCGCGCCGTTTAACTCGAGCGTTAGGCACATCAGAGGGAGATCCATCGTGGATGAAACCAGCAAGGCAAATGACCGCCGGGCCGAAATTGCCATGCGCAATCGCCGCCGCATGTTGGAGGCACGTGAGCGCAAGCTGTCGATGGCCGTTTTTGGCCTCATGGCCTATTCGGCTTTGGCAAACGTTGCCAGCGGCATCCTGCTTTTAGTTTTAGGCAAGCCCTCCCTGGCTGCGAGCTTTGGCCTCGTGCTCGGCGCCCTGTATGCTTTCGGCGCCTATCGCATATGGTTCAAGGACGATACCCGTTGGTGGCCCGTCGCCGTTCCTGCGAGCCTATCCATTGTTGTCCTGGCGCTTGCCTGGTTCGGTGGAGCTCATCGCCCCATCCCCTTGCTGCTCAACATTGCCCTCTTCATTCTCGTGCCTATCCGCGGGCGGGTTGTGGCTGCGGTACCCAAGGCATTCAGGGCGGATGCCTCCGGCACCGCCTAACGCAAGCGTTGCCTTGGGAGGACATTCCGTTGGAGACACTGAGCTATCGCTACCGCCCTCGCTTTTGGATCGTAGTGCTCGCCATCGCCATCCTTCTCACTGGTATGGCCCTCATGGTGCACCAAGCCTCCACCAACACCAGGGGCCTCATCATCGATGGCATGATCCGCCTTGATCCTCAAGGCGCCACAGCCTTCTACTGGTGCATCGTGGCCATTGGCGTTGCATTTGCCGTGGTTCATATACCTGCGGCCGTTGTTGGCTTGCTGTCCAAACGCTACCTGGTTCTTTCCGCCGCCTCTATCGCGGTGCCGAGTTTTTGGTCTTTTCACGCCCCACGGTCGTCAGGCTTTCCGACATTCAAAGCGCGACCTTGCGCGTCGTCCGGAGATACACGTTTCTTGTCCTCATTCACCCTGGCGGCAGACTCTCCATCCCTGCAAGCTACCTGCCGCGTAGCGAAGACTTCGACACCCTGTGCAATGAGGTCGTTCGGCGCAGGGCTGCGCTGTCGGAGGGTGAAGCAAGTGGCCTGACTTTCGTGTCCTTCAAGCCGCCGCGCGGCCCCGCCACCGCAGCTCGGGCGATCCCGCTACCGCCAGATCGTGGAGCCGCCTTGCCGGATCTTCTATCGCCACGACGGACACAAGGTCTTCATCATGCATGTGATGCGCTCGGAGCGTTTGCTTCGCAAGGGGCGGCTCGCATCCCGTGCGAAGCAGGCAAAGACCTGAGGCATCACATCGTTGAGCGATTAGTGCGCCGGCTCTCAGGCTTGGCCCGGAGCGGATGCGAGGCCGACTACCGGATTCCATCCGCGGGGGAGGGGAACATGAAGAAGTCGGACTCGACCGAAGGCCGCCCGGCCGCCGAACTGATCGACGAGCGGATCGCCGGGCTCGGCGATTGGCGCGGGGAGGCCCTGGGCAGGATGCGCCGGCTCATCAAGGAGGCCGACCCGCAGGTCGTGGAGACGTGGAAGTGGATGGGTACGCCCGTCTGGGAGCACGACGGGATCCTCTGCACCGGCGAGTCCTACAAGACAGCGGTGAAGCTCACCTTCGCCAAGGGCGCTTCGCTGGCGGACCCCACCGGGCTTTTCAACGCCAGCCTCGACGGCAACGTGCGGCGCGCGATCGACATCCACGAGGGCGAAGCGGTGGACGCGGCCGCGTTCAAGGCGCTCGTCCGCGCCGCGGTTGCCCTCAATGCGTCCGGCGCCAAGGCAAGGCGGGCGAAGTAGGGACACGTGGCCGGTAGCGAAGGCAGGGCGTCGGCAAGAGCGGCAGTCGTGGCGACGTTTTTTGCCCGAGCTGAACCTCAACGATCCAATGGACTCAGCACGCCTTGTCCGCCACGGGTGAGCACATGGGTGTAGATCTGCGTGGTAGCTACATCCTTGTGGCCGAGCAGTTCCTGCACGGTGCGGATGTCATACCCAGCCTCCAGTTAAGTGCGTGGCGAACGAATGGCGCAGTGTATGCGCGCTCACGGGCTTGGTGATGTCAGCTGCGCGGCACGCTGCCTTCAATGCAGGCGAGAGGATCGCGTCGCTGACATGATGCCGACGCTCGATGCCGTCGCGCGGATCAGATGAGCGCTGTGCAGCCGGGAACACATACTGCCAACCAATTTCGCGCGAGGCATTTGGATACTTGCGCGCCAGCGCATGCGGCAACCATGCCGCGCCGAACCCCGCCGCCAGATCGGCTTCATGCAACAGGCGGGCGCGCTCGATTTCACGAAGCAATGCTTCAGTCAGAGACCGCGGCAACATGGTGCGCCGATCCTTGCCGCCCTTTCCATCGCGTATGGTGATTTCGTTACGCCCGAAATCCACATCCTTGATCCGCAGCCGCAACGCTTCCATCAACCGCATGCCGGTGCCGTACAGCAGGCTCGCCAGCAGCCAGGAGCGTCCGTCCATCCTTGCCAGCACCTGCGTGATCTCGTCACGCGAAAGCACGGTCGGCACGCGCTGTGACCGCTTGGCCCGCACCACCCCTTCCATCCATGGCAGTTCGATACCCAGCACCTGCTTGTACAGGAACAGCAGTGCCGCCAAGGCCTGATTTTGCGTGGCCGCCGCCACCTTGCCCTGAACCGCCAGTCCCGACAGAAACTTCTCGACCTCGGCTTCGCCCATGTCGCGCGGATGCCGCTTGCCATTGGCCAGAATGAAGCGACGGACCCAAGCCACATAAACCGTCCCGGTGCGAAGGCTGTAATGCTTCAACCGCAACACACGTCGCACTTCATCCAGCAACCGCGGCGCAGACGGGCCACTGACCATACGGTTTATTCCTGCGTTTCTGGGGTCATAAGACATGGCGCCTCGATCCGTGAGATATGCGAAGACTATCCTTGTTCCGCCGCGCCGCAGCCGCCATCCGGAAAATCCCTGTTGATTCGTAGGGTTTTCCCACTTGACGAGCCATGACCTAAAGCTGAATATTTCATGCATATGCCCCGATGTGGGGTCTAATAGGTGTTAGCCGCCAATGAAGCTCAACGAAAGCGTCGTGATAAAAACTGCCTCAACTGACGACTTTTCAGTCATCCAATCGATTGGGTGTAAGACCTACCGTGAGCATTTCGCGTCCATCTGGTCCCCCCAGGGTCTCGAAGAGTTCCTCTCTCGTGACTTCTCGGATCCAGCCCTACAAAAGTCGCTTTCTTCGCCACAACATTTGTGGCTGCTTGTTCAAGACTCACGCAGCTCAGTTGTTGGCTACGCCAAGATCAATTGGGACAAGCAAGAGCCGATTTCTGGCATCGTTGGCGCAGAGCTGCAAAAAATCTACTTCAGCGCTTCCGCTACCGGCAGGGGCTATGGCTCTAAGGCAATTGAGCATATTATTTCTGTGGCCTCCAAGCGTGACCAGGCGGCCATTTGGTTAAACGTACTTACATCCAACCAAGGCGGGCAACGATTTTATGCAAACGCCGGGTTCACCTCGGTTGGAGAGGTTCAATTCGACACAGACATCGCCAAGATCGAGATGGCCACCATGGTTCGTCGGCTGACGGCTAACAATTCATTCAAGCCGAAGCCGCTTCGCGGCTCGGCTTAATTCAGGCGTTAGACCTTAGAGCAAGCATCATGAGAATCCGAAAAGAGAGCCCCTCGGATACCGCAGCTGTTGAGGCCGCGACTATCGCGGCATTCCAGAACGCCGCTCACACCAACCATGCCGAGCAATTTATTGTCAGGGCGCTGCGCAACTCCGGCCAGCTCATCGTCTCTCTCGTTGCAGAGGACAATGGCTCGGTTATTGGGCATGTCGCAGTGTCGCCCGTAACTATTTCGAGTGGTGCGGAAAGGTGGTATGGGCTTGGGCCAATCTCCGTAACGCCAGAGCACCAAGGACAGGGAGTTGGCGCTCAGCTCATGGAGCACGCACTGGCGGAGTTACGCACGCTAGGCGCTGCCGGATGCGTTGTGCTTGGAGAGCCTGGCTACTACTCGCGCTTTGGCTTCAATGCGGAGCCTTCGCTGGTACTGCCTGGCGTTCCGGCAGAGTACTTCCAAGCGATTTCGTTCAACGGTTCACTGCCCTTTGGGACGGTCTCGTATCATGACTCGTTCGAAGCCAAGGTCTAACAATTCCGTAAGGAGCTTCCCGT
>NZ_LFQR01000055.1 GCF_001182895.1 Frateuria defendens
GATCGGCCATGGCCGGGCCAAGCAAGACCCCCTCGAGCATAGGCAGCGCTCATCTGCCTAATCTCGTGCTATCGGTAACCCGGAAATCTTCTGCCGCCCACGCTCCTAGAAGGCTCTCGGCGAGGTAGCGAGGGCGCGGGAGGGACGGCGCGGGCGATATGCCCGGTGCCGGTCGGCATCCATGCCGCGCGCTTGCGACTTTTCGGAATGGCTCGATGCCGCGCCGTGGTGGGTGTATCAGGCAGGGCGCGCGCCGTGGGACGCGAGCTACCAGATATGCAGGGCCGACATCACGGCCAGCGTCGCCAGCGCCAGGCCGACCAGGGCGATCCCATGCGGATGGCGATCCGCTGCCGTGCCGCGCGGGTAGCGGCCCAGTGTGAGCCCCAGCAGGGTCCAGCGACCGAGGTTGAACAATGCGCCGTACCACAGCGCGTCGAGGATGGCCGGCGTCTTGAGATAGGTGCAGGCGTCCACGGCGGCGCCGAGCAGGGTAGCGAGCGTCTTGACGAAGTTGTCCATGCCGCGCCCGTGTGCGACGGGTCAGCCGCCGGTGGCCGCGCGCAGCACCGCCAGCACCTGCGCCTCGTCCACGCCGCCCACGATTTCCGCCTGCCCGATGCCGCGCCACAGGATCAGCCGCAGCGTGCCGGCGGTGTTCTTCTTGTCCAGCCGCATCAGTTCCAGCAGCTGCTGCGGGTCGTAGCCGGCGGGCACCGCGGTGGGCAGGCCGAGCGCGTCAAGCAGCCGCAGCAGGCGCTGCGTGTCGGCGGCCGCGCTCATGCCCAGCCGCTCGGACAGCTGCGCGGCCAGCACCATGCCCACCGCCACGCCTTCGCCGTGCAGCAGGGTGGTGTAGTGGCCGGCGGTCTCCAGCGCATGGCCGAAGGTGTGGCCCAGATTGAGCAGGGCGCGTTCACCCTGTTCGGTCTCGTCGCGCGCCACCACGCCGGCCTTGTAGCGCACCTTGCGCGCGATGGCCTCGACCAGGGCCGCGTCCTCACGCGCGGCGAGCGCGCCGGCGTGCGCCTCCAGCCAGGCAAAGAAGGCCGGATCGCCGATCGCCGCGCCCTTCACCACTTCGGCCAGGCCCGTGCGGTACTCGCGTGCGGGCAGGGTGTCGAGGGTGTCGATGTCGGCCACCACCGCGCGCGGCTGGTGGAAGGCGCCGACCAGGTTCTTGCCGGCCGGCAGGTTCACGCCGGTCTTGCCGCCGACGGAGGAATCCACCATCGCCAGCAGTGTGGTCGGCATCTGGATGAAGTCGATGCCGCGCATCCAGCAGGCCGCGCTGAAGCCGGCCAGGTCGCCCACCACGCCGCCGCCCAGCGCGATCACGCAGGCGTCGCGGGTGGCGCCCAGCGCGGCCAGCGCCTCCAGCGCGCGGCCGACGTTGGCGAAGGTCTTGTGCGCCTCGCCGTCGTCGATGAGGAAGGAGGACCAGCGCACGCCGTCCAGCCCCTGCGCCACCTTGTCGAGATACAGCGGCGCCACGGTGGTGTTGCTGACGATGAGGGCGTGGCGGCCGCGCAGCGCGGCGCGCCAGCGGGCGGCGTCGCCGAGCAGGCCGCGGCCGATCCACACCGGGTAGCTGCGGGTGCCGAGGGCGACGTCGATGGTCTGGGGATGGGAGGCGTTCATGCGTTGTGCTGGCGTTTCCAGTGTTGGTCGAGCAGTTCGATGCAGCGCAGGCTGGCGGCGGGTACGTCCTCGCGCCCGGCGGGGATGGCGAGGTCGGCGATCTCACGGTAGAGCGGTTCGCGGATCACCGCCATCGCCTCCAGCTTGGCCTCGCGGTCCTCGCCGGCGAGCAGCGGGCGCTTGGTGTCGCGCGCCAGGCGTTCGAGCTGCAGCGTGACGGTGGCGTCCAGCCACAGCACGTAGCCGCGCCCGGCCAGGTGCTCGCGGTTGAGCGGGTCGAGCACGGCGCCGGCGCCGGTGGCGAGCAGCACGCCGGCGCGAGCGCTCAAGGCGTCGAGCAGGGCGCTCTCGCGGCGGCGGAAGCCGGCCTCGCCTTCCAGCTCGAACACGCGGCTCACTTCCACCCCGGTGTGGCGTTCGATTTCCTGGTCGAGGTCGACGAACGGCAGGCCGTAGTGCGCGGCGAGGCGCCGGCCGATCGAGGTCTTGCCGGCGCCGGTGGGGCCGATCAGGAACAGGTTGCGTGAAGGGTTCATGCACGGACTTGAGAGACGATCGGCCGGAATTCTACGCAGGCGGCGCCGGCACTGTCTGCCCGCTGCGGCGACGCGGCCGGCCGGCGCGGGCCGCCGGGCCGCGCTCGCGCGCCCGTGCCATGGCGGCGAAGGCATCGATGGCGTGCATGGAAACGGCCTCGCGCGGGCTCGCCATCGGACGATGCCGAGGCGGCGGGCGCATGCCATCGGCGGTTCCGGAACGCCACCGGGGGGGAGGGCCCGCGCGTAGAATCGGGGCTCTTTGCATGCGGAGGCCGCGGATGGCCGAACGGATCCTGCTGGCCGGTTGCGGCGATCTCGGCCACCGCGTGGCGCAGCGCCTGCTCGCGCGCGGCGACGAAGTGTTCGCGTTGCGCCGCCAGCCGCCGGCGGACGCGCCGGCCGGCATCCGCTGGCTGCGCGGCGATCTCGCCCGGCCGTCCACGTATGCGGACGGCCTGCCCGCCGGCCTCGACCGGCTGGTCTACCTGCCGGCGCCGGCGGCGCGCGAGGCGGCGGCGTATCGCGCGGTGTTCGGCGACGGCCTGCGCGACCTGCTCGCAGCGCTCGACCGTTCGCGGCTGGCGCGCGTGCTGTTCGTCTCCTCCAGCGCCGTATACGGCGAGCATGGCGGGCAATGGGTGGACGAGGCGACGCCGCCGGCGCCGCTCGGCTTCAACGGCGCCGTGCTGCGGGAGGCGGAGTGCTGGCTGGCCGGCCAGCCGCTGCGCAGCGTGGCGCTGCGCCTGGCGGGCCTGTACGGCCCCGGCCGCCTGCAGCTGGCCGAGCGCCTGCGCGCCGGCACGGTGCGCGTGCCGCGCGCGGCGCCGCACTGGGCCAACCGCATCCACGTGGACGATGCCGCCGCGGCCATCGTGCACCTGCTCGACCTCGCCGACCCGGCACCGCTCTACCTCGGCGTGGACGACACGCCGCTGCCACTGGACGTGCTGTACGACCACCTCGCAGGCCTGCTCGGCGTCGCGCCGCCGGCGGACGGCCCGGCGCCGGCCAACGTCGGCAGCAAGCGGCTCAGCAACGCGCGGCTGCGCGCCAGCGGCTTCGCGTTCCGCTGGCCGGATGCGCGCGCGGGCTACGCGGCCTTGCTCGGTGCGTGAATGGACGGGACGTCCATGTAGACATAAGGAGCGCGCCTTGCGCGCGACCCGCCTACGCAGCGGCAATGCCGTGACGCTGCGGTCGCGCGCAAGGCGCGCTCCTACAGTGGCGATGCTTCGGGCGTGAGGCGGTTCCGGCGCTTGGCGGTGCGGGCTTTTCAGTCGTGGCTGAGCCCGGTGACGTGGTGATCGGCGTCGTACTCCACCACGCTGTCGGCCAGCGCGGGCAAGGTGGCCAGGGCGTGCCGGCTCAGCCGTTCGTAGTGGGCGAGGAAGCGGTCCATCATCGAGGCATCCATCGCCAGCGGCGCGCCGCGTGCCAGCAGCGCTTCTTCCTGCTGGCTGCGCCAGCGGCGCACCACGTCCCAGCCCGGCGCCTGCAGCACCACCAGCGCGTCCAGCTTGCGCCACAGCGGCTGGTAGCCGCGCAACTGCTTGTTGACCCAGCGGCGCCAGTCGCCGTCGGGGTCTTCGCTGCGTTCGAGATCGTTGATCGGTCTTTCCAGCGTCGCCAGCGTCTGCGGACGGATGCCCAGTGCCCAGCCTTCGAGGATCACCAGCTTCGGCGGCCGCGCGGTGTGCGGCCAGCGCGAGGGCGGCAGGCGCGTGTCGCGGCCCTTGTCGAAGCGCGGCCAGGACACCGGCAGTTTCTCCGAGGCCTGCGGGAAGGCGGCCAGTACCGACATCAGCAGCTCGATCTCGTGCGTGCCCGGCACGCCGCGGGTGCGCAGCAGCGGGTGGACCTCCCGCGCCAGCGCCTCGCGGTCGCTGCGCGAGTAGTAGAAGTCGTCCAGCGACAGCACCTCGGTCGGCCAGCCGCGCGTTTCCGCCTCGGCCTTCATCACCCGCGCCAGCGTGCTCTTGCCGCTCCCTTGCAGGCCCGAGAGACCCAGCAGATAAGGGCGTCTTGCCCGTGCGATGCGCCCGGCGTAGTGGTCCAGCAGGTGGCCGGCCAGGGCCTCGTTCTGCGTGCTAGCATCGTTGTTCATGCGCGCCATGATGGCGCGTGACGGCCATGATGCAAGAGCCATGCTGAAACGCGAGATCCTGGATACCTTCCTGCAACTGCTGGACGAGGCGGCCGCGTCGGGCGAACCCGACCCCACCGCCATGAACCTGGCCACGGCCGACGCCGCCGGCCGCGTCAGCTCCCGCATCGTGCTGCTCAAGGGCGCCGACGAGCGCGGCTTCCGCTTCTTCACCAACTACCACAGCGACAAGGGCGCCCAACTGGAGGCGCATCCGCAGGTGGCGCTGTGCTTCCACTGGAAGACGTTGCGCGAGGGCGTGCAGGTGCGCGTGGAAGGCCACTCGCGCAAGCTGATGGCGGAGGAGTCGGGCGCCTACTTCGCCTCCCGCCCGCGCGGCAGCCAGCTCGGCGCCTGGGCCTCGCTGCAGTCGCAGACGCTGCCCGACCATGACACCTTCGAGAAGCGCCTGGCGCACTACGAGCAGGAGTTCGCCGGGCGCGAGGTGGCGCGGCCGCCGCACTGGGGCGGCTACGTGGTGGAGCCGGACATGGTCGAGTTCTGGTACGGGGCCGAGTTCCGCCTGCACGAGCGCGTGCGCTGGAGCCGCCACGGCCAGACCTGGACCAGCCGGCTGCTCTACCCTTGAGTACCTGGGCGGGCCTTGAGACCCGCCCGGGCGCTCCCACAGCGAGGTGATCGCCATGCATACGGCAGCCCCCGTCGTTCGCGTCGCGCAGAGCGGGTTCGCGGTGCATGCGCGCGGCCGCGGCTTCACCGAGATCAGCGACAAGGTGGCCGCCGCGGTCGCCGCCAGCGGCGTGCACGTTGGCCTCGCCCACGTCTTCACCCATCACACCAGCTGCTCGCTGCTGATCAGCGAGAACGCCGACCCCTCGGTGCGCAGCGACCTGGAGCGCTGGTTCGCGCGCGCGGTGCCGGACGGCGATGCCATCTTCCAGCACGACGCCGAAGGCCCCGACGACATGCCCGCGCACATCCGCGCCATCCTCACCGGGGTGAGCCTGAGCGTGCCGGTGCACGGCGGGCGGCTGCAACTCGGCACCTGGCAGGGCATCTACCTGTGGGAGCATCGCACGGACCCGCACCAGCGGCGGGTCACGGTGACGGTGATGGGAAGCTAGTCCCGGCGCGCGCCGCATTACCGACTCCCGACTCCCTGCCCCAAACCCAAATGCCCGACCCCTTCCCCCATCGCATCGTCTGCCTCACCGAGGAACCCACCGAGGTGCTCTACGCGCTCGGCGAGCAGGCGCGCATCGTGGGCATCTCCGGCTTCACCGTGCGGCCGCCCGAGGCGCGGCGCGAGAAGCCCAAGGTGTCGGCCTTCACCAGCGCCAAGCTCGGCGAGATCCTCAAGCTGGAGCCGGATCTGGCGATCGGCTTCTCCGACATCCAGGCCGACATCGCGCGCGAGCTGATCCGTGCCGGCGTCGAGGTGTGGATCAGCAACCATCGCAGCGTGGACGGCATCCTCGCCTACATCCGCCGGCTCGGCGCGATGGTCGGCGCGCACGGGAAGGCCGAGGCCTATGCGCGCGAAGCGGAGGCGCACCTCGCGCGCGTCGGCGCGGCGGCGGCGCGGCTGCCGCGCCGGCCGAAGGTGTATTTCGAGGAATGGGACGAGCCGCCGATCACCGGCATCCGCTGGGTGGCCGAGCTGATCCGCATCGCCGGCGGCGAGGACTGCTTCCCCGAACTGGCGCGCGCGCCGCTGGCGAAGCAGCGCATCCTCGCCGACGGCGACGAGGTGGTGCGGCGCGCGCCGGACATCATCCTCGGCTCCTGGTGCGGCAAGCGCTTCCGGCCGGAGAAGGTCGCCGCGCGACCGGGCTGGGAGGCGATCCCGGCGGTGCGCGCGGGCGAGCTGCACGAGATCGAGTCGCCGCGCATCCTGCAGCCGGGGCCGGCGGCGCTGTTCGACGGCCTGAGCGACATCGCCGCCATCATCGAGCGCTGGGCGCGGCGTTGAGCGCGGCGATGCGCATCCGCCGTGCGGGGCGCGGCTCGATCGCGCGGCGCATCCTTCGAGGGGCTGGGCGGTGGGGTTTTCCGCGCTGAAGCGTCGGGGCGCGCGCCGCGCAACCCGGCGCGCTTGGGCCGGATCGCGCGGTCTTCGGTGGGAGTGGGGAAGGCGAGGCGGTATGCCCCGGTCAGAGCGTGCTTTCGACCTGCGGCAGGGCGAGGCGCGCCTTGGTCAGCGCCATGCCCAGGTTGGCGGTGCGGCGGCACACGAACACGAGCACGTATTCCGGGTGCAGCTTGCCGCGCATGAACACGTGGATCAGGTTTTCGCTGTTGACGAGGATCTCCTGGAAGTAGTGGACGCTCTGGTCTGGCGGCAGGCCGCGGGCCTGGCGGAACAGCTTCTCGATCATCGAGACGTTGGGGCCCTGGTACATGTCCGCCGTGGCCGCGGCGAGCAGGTCCATGACCTCGCGCGGGTGCGAGTCCACGGTCTTGATCGCCAGCAGCATGCCCGAGGCGATGTCCACGTAGCCGGCGGCCACGCATTCGGGCACGGTGGAGATCGCCTGCTGCAGCGCGGTTTCGAGTGTTGCCATGAAGGTTTGCCCCTTGTGGTTGGTGATGCGCACGTCCATGGTGCGCCGCAACAGCATAGGGACGAGGCGCGCGCCGAATGTGCGCTGGACGTCACACGTCAGGGGGCCGCGCGGATGAGCAGGTTGGTTTCCAGTGCGTGCAGCAGGTCTTCCTGTTCCTGCGTCTGCACGAAGCCGGGTTCGACCACGCGCAGGCGGCGCAGGGCCTCGTCCGCGGTGAGGCCTTCGCGGATCAGCCAGGCGCCGAGGATGGTGCCGGTGCGGCCGAGCCCGGCCAGGCAGTGCACCGCCAGCACCTCGCCCTCGCGGATGAAGGCCTTCATCTTGACCAGCAGCAGCTTCGCCCACAGCAGCGGCGGCGCGCGGCGGTCCTCGATGGTGAGGCCGTAGCTGCGCAACCGGTGGCGGGCGAGCGCCTCGGCGGGCAGCTCGCGTTCGGTGAGGTTGATCAACAGGGTGACGCCCATCGCGCGCAGCAGGGCCAGGTCGTGGTCCAGCGGTGCCACCACGCCGGGCATCGGGCAGCCGGCCAGCTGGCCGGGCACCAGCCAGTGGAAGCCGGTGGGGCCGCGGACGTCGGGCGCGGCGGTGTGGGGCGGCGACGCGGACGCGCTGGCCGGTGCAGCAGGCGAAGCCGGCGCGCTGGCCGGCACGTCGGAAAGCGGCGACACCTGCGGGGCGGCCAGCGCGGCACTGGCGTAGGCCGGCAGCGGCGCCGGCGGCGGCACGTCCTCGGCCAACTCGTCCTGCGTCGCATCGGGCGCGGGCACGTGGCAGCTGCCGGTGCGCAGGAACTGCGCGAGCACCGGGTGGCCGTCGCGGTTGGCGAAGAAGTCCGCCGCGCCGGCGTCGACCTGGATGCGACCGCCCGCCATCAGGATGGCGCGGTCGGCAAGCTCGCGCGCCTGGCGCTGGTGGTGCAGCACCACCAGGCAGCCGTGGTCCCCGGCGAGGCGTCGGATCAGCCGCAGGATCTTGGCCGCGTCGTCGCCGGACAGCCCCGCGGTCGGCTCGTCGATCAGCAGCAGCGGGCTGCCGGTGAAGGCGGCGCGCATGATCGCCGCGAGCCGGGCCTGCACGGTGGGCAGGTCGATCGGCAGCGCGTCGAGGCGCTGCGCGAGCACGTCGAGCCCGAACGCTTCCAGCCGCTCGACGATATGGCGGCGCAAGGCGTGCGGGTTGGCCGACTGCCGGCCGCGCAGCACGGAGGCGAAGCCCTCGAACACGCTGGTGCCCAGGTCGCGCGGCTGCTGGTGCACCAGCGAGGGCGCCGGCGCGCCGTCCTCCAGCGCCTCGCCCAGGTAGCGGGCCTGCCCCCACTGCCGCTTGAGCGGCGAGGCGTGCAGCCCGGCCAGCGCATGCAGCAGGGTCGACTTGCCGGTGCCGCTGGGGCCCATCAGCACGACGACGCCGGGCGTGCCGATGTCGAGGTCGATCTCGGCGAGCACGGTGCGCTGGCCGAAGGCCACGCCGAAGCCGTGCAGCGCGAGGAGGGGCGGGGGCGTGTCGGGCCGGTGGTCCGAGGGGAAGAGAACGGCTGGTTCCATGTGCCTGTACCGGAGCCTTGTCACGGGTCGTCCGGCCCGGGGCGGGCTGGACCGCATGCGTGGTGCGCCGCAACAGTTAGCGCGTTGCTTCCGCTTCGTGTCAAGGCTCGGAGTGAGGCGCCGTCAACGGATCGGCGGTGCGGCGTTTAGCCGCCCGCCCACTGCGCGCCGAGGTTGAGCAGCGGCGCGGCGATCAGCATGCGCGCGAGCAGCAGGACGATGATCGCCACGGTGGGCGAGAAGTCGATCTGGCCGAACACCAGCTTGCCGCGCAGCGGCCGCAGCAGCGGCTCGACGATGGTGCCGGCCAGGCGCAGCAGCGGCTGGCGGTAGTCGACCTGGAACAGGCTGAGCAGCGACCAGCCGAACACCAGCACCAGGTACAGCAGCAGCACGAAGTCGAGCAGGTCGGCCAGCGCCATCACCACCAGCCCCAGCGGCCGCGGGGCGAGGCCAACCAGCGCCAGCAGCACCAGCCGCTTGAGCAGCATCGCCGCGAAGGCCACCAGCAGCGCGGCCAGGTTGATGCGCCGCCAGTTCGGCAGCACGCGCCGGATCGGCGCCAGCACCGGGTTGGAGTAGCGGTAGATGAACTGGCTGAGCGGGTTGTGGAAATCCACGCGGCAGGCCTCGGCGAGCAGGCGCAGCACGAACAGCGTGGCGACCGCGTCGAAGGCGATCTCGATCAGCAGGGCGAAGGCGTTGAGGAGGTAGCTCACGGCAGTTTGTCCAGTTCGGCGGCCAGTTCCGCGCCGCGGCGGGTGGCGGCGGCCACGGCGCGGGCGACCACGCGCGGCAGCGCGTCGGCGGCGAAGCTCTCCAGCGCCGCCTGGGTGGTGCCGTGGGGCGAGGTGACGCGCCGGCGCAGCACGGCGGGATCCTCGCCACCCTCCACCAGCATGCGCCCGGCGCCGAGGCAGGTCTGCGCGGCCAGCGCGCGCGCCGCCTCGCGCGGCAGGCCCTGGGCCACCGCGGCGTCCTCCAGCGCCTCGACCAGCGCGAAGAAATAGGCGGGGCCGGAGCCGGACAGCGCGGTGACGGTGTCCATCTGCGCCTCGTCGGCGATCCAGCGGGTGAGGCCGACGGCATCGAGGATGTGCTGCGCCTGCGCCTTCTGCGGCGCGCTGACCCGGGCGTTGGCGCACAGCCCGGTGGCGCCGGCGCCGATCAGCGCCGGGGTGTTGGGCATGCAGCGCACGATCGGCAGGGCGCCGAACCAGCGCTCCAGCTGGTCCAGTCGCACGCCGGCGGCGATCGAGATCAACAGCGGGTGCTGGCGCTGCAGCGCCTCGCGCAGCTCGATGCGGATCGCGGGCATCACCTGCGGCTTCACCGCCAGCACCACCACCTCGGCGTCGGCCGCGGCGAGACGGTTCTCGGCGAAGGTGGAGACGCCGAACTCGCGCCCCAGCGCCTCGCGCCCGTCGGCCTGCGGCTCGGCCACGCGGATGGCGGAGGCGGGCAGGCCGGTCTTGAGCAGGCCGCCAATCAGGCTGCGCGCCATGTTGCCGCCGCCGATGAAGGCTAGTCGTGTCATGCGGGAAACGTTCCGTGGTCGTCGAGGCGATACCTTAACCGGAGCGGCGCGGCCATGGCAGGGCGGCGCGGGCCAACCGGCGCCGCGCGGGCGGCTACCCGGTTCGCAGTTTTGCGCATGGCCGAAGGGAATACTGGTCGCGCCGGCCCCGCCGCGAGTAGTATCGGCCGCGCTGTTGGGGGATTTCCGGATTCTGTGCCGAGTCATGGTGCTCGCGGTGGATGCCGGAGCGCCGTTCGACCCGCCTTCGCCGGCGTCGCCCGCGGCCCGCACATGCCATCCCGACGATCGGTTGAAGGGGAAAACGCCAGATGGATATCGCCGAGCTGCTCGCCTTTTCGGTGAAGAACAAGGCCTCGGACCTGCACCTGTCCGCCGGCCTGCCGCCGATGATCCGCGTGGACGGCGACGTGCGGCGCATCAACATCCCGCCGCTGGAGCACAAGCAGGTGCACGCGCTGGTCTACGACATCATGTCGGACAAGCAGCGGCGCGACTACGAGGAATTCCTCGAGGTCGACTTCTCCTTCGAGATTCCCGGCCTGGCGCGCTTTCGCGTCAACGCCTTCAACCAGAACCGCGGCGCCGGCGCGGTGTTCCGCACCATTCCCTCCGAGGTGCTGACGCTGGAGGACCTGGGCGCGCCCAAGGTGTTCCGCGATCTGATCGAGCAGCCGCAGGGGCTGATCCTGGTGACCGGGCCCACGGGCTCGGGCAAGTCCACCACGCTGGCGGCGATGGTCGACCACATCAACAAGAACGAGTACGGCCACATCCTCACCATCGAGGATCCGATCGAGTTCGTGCACACCTCGCAGAAGTGTCTGATCAACCAGCGCGAGGTGCACCGCGACACGCACGGTTTCAACGAGGCGCTGCGCTCGGCGCTGCGCGAGGACCCGGACTACATCCTGGTGGGCGAGCTGCGCGACCTGGAGACCATCCGCCTGGCGCTGACCGCCGCGGAGACCGGCCATCTGGTGTTCGGCACGCTGCACACCTCCTCGGCCGCCAAGACCATCGACCGCATCATCGACGTGTTCCCCGCCGGCGAGAAGCCGATGGTGCGCTCGATGCTGTCCGAGTCGCTGCGCGCGGTGATCTCGCAGTCGCTGCTGAAGAAAGTGGGCGGCGGGCGCCTGGCGGCGCACGAGATCATGGTCGGCATCCCGGCCATCCGCAACCTGATCCGCGAGGACAAGGTGGCGCAGATGTATTCGGCCATCCAGACCGGCCAGCAGTACGGTATGCAGACGCTGGACCAGAACCTGCAGGACCTGGTCAAGCGCGGCCAGGTGACGCGCCAGCAGGCGGCGGCGTATGCGCGCAACAAAGACGTTTTCAAATGAACCGGGAATCGGGAATGGGGAATAGGGAATAGGAAAAACTGCGAGCGTCCCGCACCGCTCTTCCGATTCCCCATTCACTATTCCCGACTCCCAGCCCGGAGGGCTTATGAGCGACTTCGACTTCACCTCCTTCCTCAAGCTGATGGTGCACAAGAAGGCGTCGGACCTGTTCATCACGGCCGGCGTGGCGCCCTCGATGAAGGTGCAGGGGCGCATCGTGCCGGTGACGCAGAGCCCGCTCTCGCCGCAGCAGTCGCGCGACATGGTGCTCAACATCATGACGCCCAGCCAGCGCGAGGAGTTCGAGAAGACCCACGAGTGCCAGTTCGCCATCTCGGCGCAGGGCGTGGGGCGCTTCCGCGTGTCGTGCTTTTACCAGCGCAACTGCGTGGGCATGGTGCTGCGCCGGATCGAGTCGAAGATCCCCAGCGTGGAGGAGCTCAACCTGCCGCCGATCATCAAGCAGCTGGCGATGACCAAGCGCGGCATCATCATCTTCGTGGGCGGAACCGGCACCGGCAAATCCACCTCGCTGGCTTCGATGATCGGCTACCGCAACCAGAACTCGACCGGCCACATCATCACCATCGAGGACCCGATCGAGTACGTGCACAAGCACGAGGGCTGCATCATCACCCAGCGCGAGCTCGGCATCGACACCGACAGCTGGGAGAACGCGCTGAAGAACACCCTGCGCCAGGCGCCGGACGTGATCATGATCGGCGAGGTGCGCACGCGCGAGACGATGGAGTACGCCATCAACTTCGCCGAAACCGGCCACCTGTGCCTGTGCACGCTGCACGCCAACAACGCCAACCAGGCGATCGACCGCATCCTCCACTTCTTCCCGGAGGATCGCCACGCGCAGCTGTTCATGGACCTCTCGCTCAACTTGAAGGGCATCGTGGCGCAGCAGCTGATCCCCACCCCCGACGGCAAGGCGCGGCGCGTGGCGGTGGAGGTGATGCTGGGCACGCCGCTGGTGCAGGACTACATCCGCCAGGGCGAGATCCACAAGCTCAAGGAAGTGATGAAGGAATCCACCAACCTCGGCATGAAGACCTTCGACCAGAGCCTGATCGAGCTCTACCACGCCGGCGAGATCTCCTACGAGGACGCCCTGCGCCACGCCGACAGCTCCAACGAGGTGCGCCTGCGCATCAAGCTCGCCCAGGGCGGCGACGCCCACACCCTGTCGCAGGGGCTGGAGGGCGTGGAGGTGGAGGAGACCAAGGATGGGCAGAACTTCGGCGGGATGATGTACCGCTGAGCTCTTCTTTAGGCGGTTTGCATGTGGGGGCCCGGCCTCTCTCGAGGGCTTTGCTGCGCGTGATTGCGCGGCAGTGCGTATTGTTTGCGCGAAGCAAATGTTACGAATCCGTTGACGATCGCAATGTATTGCGATCTACTGAATGAGGGCCAGGTCCCTGGCCTGCGAGCACCACCAAGCCCCTGATGAGCAGAATTTGGCTGTTCAGTTCTGAAGGCGAGTGCTGAAGCACTGCGCCGTGGGAATGCTCGTGGTGATTTCGTAAAAATTTACGAGTGATGGATCCGTTTTTTCACTGGGGAGATAGTTCGTGACGC
>NZ_LFQR01000056.1 GCF_001182895.1 Frateuria defendens
AAGTAACTCGCTCCCCGGCAGGGGAGCGAAACCTCCGGCCAACGGCCGGCCAGATCGCAATGACGCCTCGCTTCAACCAAGGCGTGAGGCGCCGGGTGACTCGCTTCGCTCGCCCCTGCGGGGCCGCCCTTCGGACATTCCGCGCACTGCGCGCTTGTCCAGCCTGCGCAAAAGTGGCGAGCAAAAGCTACGGCGCGAGCCAGGTTCCCGCGAGCACCCGCCCCTCACCCCAACCCTCTCCTCGCTCCTCAAAGCCGGCGCCATCCATGGCGCCTCCCCGCGTGCCCCGATGGGGAGAGGGAGCAAAGCGGCGCGCTGTAGCCGCGGTGTGGCGTGGCGCTTGTCCCGCCAAGGTCCGCAGCCATGCTGAGCACCAGCCTGATTGCCCTCGCCGCCGCCTGCTGGCTCGGCCTGCTGTTCGGCGCCGCGCTGCTGGGCGAGCGCCATCCGCACGTGCTGGAGAAGCGCTGGGCCATCGTCTATGCGCTGTCGCTGGCGATCCACTGCACCTCCTGGACCTTCTACGGCACGGTGAGCCAGGCCAGCCGCTCGGGCTGGTGGCTGCCGCCCACCTTCGTCGGCGCGATCCTGGTCTACGTGTTCGCCATCGCGCTGCTGCGGCGGCTGGTGCAGCTGGCGCGCGAGTACAACGCGGGCTCCATCGCCGACCTCATCGCGGTGCGGCTGGGCCGCCACTCGGGACTCGCGGCGCTGGTGACGCTGGTGGTGGTGATCGGCATCGTGCCGTACATCGCGCTGCAGCTCAAAGCGGTGGCGATGAGCTACGGCATGCTGCGTCACGGCCAGCTGGCGGAGGCCGAGCCGTGGCAGGACAGCGCGCTGTACGTGGCGCTGCTGATGGCGCTGTTCGCCATGCTGTTCGGCACCCGCCGCGCCTCCACCATGGCCCACAACCGCGGCCTGGTATTGGCGATGGCGGTGGAGTCACTGTTCAAGCTGGGCGCGATGCTGGCGCTGGGTTCGCTGCTGCTCGTGCCGCTGCCGGCGAACCTGCCGCCGGCGGCGCCCTCGCCGCACGACAGCACCGGCTTCCCCGCGCTGATCCTGCTCGGCGCGCTGGCGATGTTCACCCTGCCGCACCAGTTCCACGCCGGCGTGGTGGAGTGCCGCGACGGCCGCCACCTGCGCACCGCGCGCTGGCTGTTCCCGCTCTACATGCTGCTGATCTCGCTGCCGCTGCTGCCGCTGGCGCGCCTGGGCGACGCGTGGCTGGCGCCGGTGGGCGTGCCCCCGGATCTCTACGTGCTGGCGCTGCCGCTGGCGCGCGGCCAGCATGGGCTGGCACTCACCGCCTTCCTCGGCGGCCTGAGCGCGGCCACCAGCATGGTGGTGGTGGCGACGCTGGCGCTCAGCCTGATGGTGGTCAACCACCTGATCGCGCCGCTGCGCGTGCGCGCGGGCTGGGGTCGCGGCGAGCGCGGCGACCTGCGCGGCGAGGTGCTGACGCAGCGGCGCGTGGCGATCCTGGCGGTGATCCTGCTGGCGTGGGTGTACAGCCGCGCGCTGGCCAGCAACGAATCGCTGGCCGACATCGGCGGCCTCTCGTTCTCCGCCCTGGCCGAGCTGGCGCCGGCGCTGCTGGCCGCGGTGTACCGGCCGCAGCTGGGGCCGCGCGCGGTGATGAGCGGGCTGGCCTGCGGCACCGTGGTGTGGCTGTACGCCTTGCTGCCTTCGCTGTGGCCGGCGGCCGCCGCCTTCCTGCGCGGCGGGCCGTGGGGGCTGGCCTGGCTCTCGCCCGACGGCCTGTTCGGCCTCGGCGAGTGGAGCCGGCTGGGCCGCGCGGTGGCGGCGAGCCTGGCGGCCAATGCGGCGGTGCTGCTGCTGGTCGCCAACTCGCGCTACGGCCGCGTGCAGCGGCCGGCCAGCGTGGGCGACGTGGACGTGGTGGAGCTGCGCGCGCTGGCGCACCGCTTCCTGCCCGGCGAGCGCGTGGCGCACCTGTTCGCGCAGGCGCCGGCGCAGGGGCTGGCCGGCCCCGAGCGCGTGGCGGCGGTGGAGCACGAACTGGCGGCGGTGATCGGCGCCGGCTCCGCGCGGCTGCTGCTGGAAGTGGTGCGCCGCCAGCGCCGCGACGAGCTCGACACGGTGGCCGCCATCGTCGGCGAGGCGGTGCAGGACCTGCGCTTCAACCAGCGCGTGCTGGAGGCGGCGCTGGAGAACATGAGCCAGGGCATCTGCGTGGTCGACGCCGAGTTGCGCGTGGTGGCGTGGAACGGCCGCTACGCGGAGCTGTTCGGCTACCCCGCCGGCCTGCTCCGCATCGGCCGGCCGGTGGCCGAGCTGATCCGCCACAACGTGGCCGGCGGCCTGGTCGGCGAGGTGGACGTGGAGGCCGCGGTGGCGCGCCGGCTGGCGCACATGCGCGCGGGCACAGGGTTGCTCGCCGAGCGACGCTTCGCCGACGGCACGGTGGTGGAGATCCGCGGCAACCCGATGCCGGGCGGCGGCTACGTCGCCACCTTCACCGACGTCACCGCCTTCCGCGAGGCCGAGCACGAACTCACCCTCGCCAACGAAACGCTGGAGCTGCGCGTGGCCGAGCGCACCGCCGAGCTCGCGCGGGCCAGCGCCGAGGCGCAGCGCGCCAACGCGGCCAAGAGCCGCTTCCTCGCCGCCGTCGGCCACGACCTGCTGCAGCCGCTGCACGCCGCGCAGCTGTTCGCGCACGCGCTGGCCGAGCGCGGCGGCGAGCCGGCCACCGCGCGCAACCTGCTCGGCGCGCTGGCGGCCACCGAGGGCCTGCTCGCCGGCCTGCTCGACATCGCGCGGCTGGAGGGCGGGCGCCTGCATCCGCAGCCGCGCGACTTCGCGCTGGCCGAGGTGTTCGACCCGCTCGCCGCCGAATTCCGCGCGCTGGCCGCCGACCGTGGCCTGCGGCTGGAGGTGATCGGCAGCCGTGCCTGGGTGCATTCGGACCCGCAGCTGCTGCGCCGCGTGCTGCAGAACTTCCTCTCCAACGCGCTGCGCTATGCCGAGCGCGGCCGCGTGCTGCTCGGCGTGCGCCGCGCGGGCGCGCAGCTGCGCCTGCAGGTGTGGGACACCGGCCCCGGCATCGCGCCGGAAGAACAGCGCGCGATCTTCGAGGAATTCCGCCGCGGCAGCACCGCGGGCGGGCAGGGGCTGGGGCTCGGCCTCGCCATCGCGCGGCGCATGGCGCGCCTTCTCGGCCATCCGCTCGGCCTGCGCTCCTGGCCCGGGCGCGGCAGCGTGTTCGAGTTGGACGTGCCGCGCGTGGCGGCGGGACTGCCGGCCACTGCAACGTCCCTTGCCGCGCCGGCGCAGTCGCTGTCGGCGGGCCGCGCCCTGCTGCTGGACAACGAGCCGGCCGCGCTGGCCGCGTTGTCCACCCTGCTCGCCGGCTGGGGCTGGCAGGTGCACGCCGCCCGCGACCTCGCCCAGGCGCGCGGCGCGCCATGGCAGGCGGACCTGCGCATCTTCGACTACCACCTCGACGGCGACCTCACCGGCCTGGACGCCCTGCGCGAACTCGGCGACGCCGACGGCACGGCCACCGTGATCCTCACCGCCGACCGCGACGGCGAACTGCGCCAGCGCCTGCTCGACGCGGGCTTGCTGGTGCTCTACAAGCCGCTCAAGCCGCTGGCGCTGCGGCAGGTGTTGCAGCGAGCGATGGCGGCGCGGGCGAGCGCGTGACGGGCGGTCTCCCCGTCGAGTGACGGTGCAATAGGGCGCGGCCTGCGGTCAGGGGCGGATCAGCAGGTAGAGCACCGCGGCGATGCCGATCCACTGGGCTGCCAGCCAGCGCCGGGCAAGGGTCGGCTCCGTCTTGCGCATCTCGGCGAGGATGGCCCACGGGTCCATGGGAGACCCTGCCGGCTTGGCGAGTGCGCGCTTCCAGTACACGGCGTTCGCGTAGCTTACGCTGACGCCGATCACGCCAAGGGTGGCGAGTCTTGCGATGTCCAAGGCGACTCCTCGTGCGTACAGGCTGGGTGCCTTGGTGCGCAACGGCCGGCATTGCCGTTGCGTTGACTGGTCAGAGGGACGACTGCTCCAGCTGCAGCGACCGCAGCAACACCCCCGCCTGTGTGCGGTTGCGCACGCCGAGCTTCTCGAAGATCGCGGTGACGTGCGCCTTCACCGTGCGCTCCTGGATGGCGAGGCGGTCGGCGATCTGCTTGTTGAGCAGGCCCTCGCCGAGCAGGGAAAGCACGCGGTACTGCTGCTCGGTGAGGCGCGCGAGGCGGCCGGCGAGGTCGGCGTCGTGCGGGTCGGAGGGCAGGGCGGCCACCGCCTGCGCCAGCGCGGGCGGCAGCCAGCTGCCGCAATCGAGCACGGTGCGGATGGCCGCGCCGATCTCCGCGGGGCTGGCGCTCTTGGGGATGAAGCCGGCGGCGCCGTGGTCGAGCACGCGGCGCACTACGCGCGGCTCGTCGTGGGCGGACACCACCAGCACCGCCACGCCGGGGAACTGCCCGCGCAGGGTGGCGAGGCCGGAGAGGCCCTGGCTGCCGGGCATGTTGAGGTCTAGCAGCACCAGGTCCACGTCGGGCTCCTGCGCCAGCGCGGCGAGCACGCCGGCGAGGTCCGCCGCTTCGCGCACGCGGCACCCGGGCACGCTCTCGGCGGCCGCCTGGTGCAGCGCGGTGCGGAACAGCGGGTGGTCGTCGGCGATCAGCAGCGTGCTCATGGCGCGACGGTAGCGGCGTGCCGTGCCGGCGTCGAGCCGCCATGCGGCAAGAGGGGACTGGACCATCGTACGATGGCGCGGTGGCGCGGCCCCGATATCGTGGCCGCATGGGAAACCGTATCCAGCGTTTGATCCTGCTGCTCGTGCCGGTGCTGGCCGCCTGCGCGGCGCAGCCGGCGGCCAGGAGGCAGAGCATGTCCGGCACCGATTTCATCCGTGGCGAGGTGCGCGTCACCGAGCATCGCCACGGCGACGACCTGCTCAGCGCCGGCCTGGGGCTGGCGGGGCTGGTCGGGGTGCCGGCGCCGTTCGTCAATCCCTTGTGGCCGACGCCGGGCGAGCTGCGCCGGCGCGCGATCCAGACCAGCTGGAAAGGCATCGCCGACCTCGGCCCGCTGGGCGGCTACGGGCACGTCTACGGCGGCGTGCCGAGCGTGCCCGGGCGCGAGTACCAGGCGTTCGCGCAGATCCCCGGCGCGAACGCGCCGCACCGCGTGCTGGTGCAGGTGCCGGACGGCTTCGACGCGGCGCGGCGCTGCCTGGTGGTCACCGCGTCCTCCGGCTCGCGCGGCATCTACGGCGCGATCGCGCTGGCCGGCGCGTGGGGCCTGGCGCGCGGTTGCGCGGTGGCCTATACCGACAAGGGCACCGGCGCGGGCTATTTCGACTACGCCGACGACACCGGCGTCACGCTGGACGGCACCCGCGCGCGGCGCGGCACGGCGCCGCTGGAGTTCGAGCCGCCGGCGGCCGCGCCGACCGCCGGCATCGCGGTCAAGCACGCGCATTCGGGCGACACCCCGGAGGCGGACTGGGGCCGCCACGTCTTGCAGGCGGCGCGCTTCGGCCTCGCCATGCTCGACCGCGCCTTCCCGGAGCAGGCGCCGTTCACGCCGCAGAACACGCGCATCATCGCCACCGGCCTCTCCAACGGCGGCGGCGCGGTGCTGCAGGCGGCGGGGCTGGACGAGGGCGGCCTGCTCGCCGGCGTGGTGGCGCTGGAGCCGAACGTGCACGTGCCGGGGCAGGGGCGGGCGCTGTACGACTACGCCAGCGAGGCGGCGATCTGGCTGCCGTGCGCCATGATGGATGCGCGCTTCGCCACGGTGCCGTTCGCCCGCGCGCCCGTCTCGCAGACCTGGCCCTTGCGCTGCACCAGCCTGCGCGCGCAGGGGCTGCTGGGCGGCAGCACTTTGGCGGCCCAGGCCGCGCAGGCCCACGCGCACCTGCGCGACGCCGGCTGGACCGACGAGGCGATGGCGGTGGCGGCCACCTCCACCGCCTTCGACCTGTGGCGCGCGATCAGCGCCGCCTACGCCTCGGCCTACCTGCGCCGCGGCCCGGCCGCGATGCCCTGTGGCTACCGCTACGCCGCGATGGGGCCGGGCGGGCTGCCGGGCCTGGCCGATCCGGTGAGCCGCGCCAGCTGGTGGGCGGACGGCTCGGGCATCCCGCCCGGCAACGGCATCGGCCTGTACGGCGGCACCAACCTCTCGCCCGATCCGGCCCTGATCGGCCTGACCTGCCTGCGCGCGCTGTGGAGCGGCAACGCCCCCGAGGCGCGCGCGCTGCACGCCGCGGTGGACGCCACCACCGCGCGCCTGCCGCGCCACGGCCTGCCGCTGTGGGTGGTGCACGGCGCCGACGACGGCCTGCTGCCCACCGCCTTCACCTCCGAACCCTACGTGGCCTGGCTGCGCCGCGCCGGGCGCCAGCCGCTGTACTGGAAGGTGCCCTACGCGCAGCACTTCGACGCCTTCCTCGCGCTGCCCGGCTTCGGCGAGCGGCACGTGCCGATGCTGCCCTACGGCTACGCCGCGCTGGACCGGCTGTGGGCGCATCTCTATGAGCACGCGCCCTGGCCCGAGGAGGTGCCGGTGCCGGCGGCGCGTCCGCGTGGGGTGGGGGGCTTGCAGCGTGAGGGGCTCGGGTTGCCTTAGGAGTGTTCGCGATCTGTCTGCTGGGTGTCCGCGAGGGAAGGTTCGCTGTGCTCTTGAAGCGCCATCGCATGCTGGCCGGCCTTTGGCCGGGGTTTCGCTCCCCTGCCGGGGAGCGAGTTACTTTCTCTTGCTTGTCCAAAGAGAAGTAAC